>DASZMV010000038.1:0-53333 GCA_035551675.1 Caulobacteraceae bacterium
TCAGCGGCGCGGCGCCCTTCGCCCGTTCCGAAGCGCCGAAGCCGCAGCCGACCGTTGCCCCCGCCTCGCCGCTCGCGCCCTTTGCCCGGTCGGAACCGGCGCCCAAACCCGCGCCGCGTCCGGCTCCCGTGTCCGCTCCGAAGGTCGAGGCGAAACGCGAGACGCCGGCGCCCGTACGCCCCGCGCCCGCGCCCCTGTCCCCGACCGCCCTCCCGATGGGCGGCTTCTCTACCCTCGAACGCAGCAGCCTCGGCGGTCGCCGCGCCCACCGTTCGCTGCCCAAGGGCCTCCTCGCCGCGAGTCTGATCGTGCTGGCTGGCATCGCCGCCGTCGGCGCGGTCGTGGTGCTCAAGCCCTGGGCGCATCGCCCGAGCGCCGTCGACGCGCTCGCCGCGCAGAGCGTCCAGCCGCCCGCGCCGCTGACCATCAGCAAGGCGCCCGATCCCTTCGCGGCCAATGCGCCGACAGCCCAGGCGACCGTTCCGGCCGCAACACCGTCATCGGTCCCTGCACCGGTGAAGACCGCCGCCGCCTCGCTTGCGCCGCACGCGGGTCGGGCAAGGGCGCCGGCCGCCGCCGCGCCGCAGATTCCGTCGACCATCCTCGACCCGTCCCTGCCGGCCGCGTCCGACACCGCCTCGCAACCCGCTCAGGCGGGAACGGCGCAGGCCGGAATCGCGGCGTCCGCCCCGCCCAAGGTTTCGGCCTCCATGCCGATCGTGGTCACGCCGCCGCCTGCCGCCGACGCCAAGCCCGTCGCGGTTCAACCGACGCCGGCGAAGGTCTCGACGCCGCCGCCCAAGACGCCGCCGTCGGAAACCATCTCGACCGCGCACCTGCCGGGCTCGACGGTCGGCCCGCAGCAGTAAGGGAGAGGCGAGGGCGCTGGTCTTCGTCCATCTTCAAGGCGGCCCATGGGAAGACGTCAGTCTTCGTCCATCTTCAAAGCGGCAATGAACGCTTCCTGCGGGATCTCGACCTTGCCGAACTGACGCATCCGCTTCTTGCCTTCCTTCTGCTTGTCCAGAAGTTTGCGTTTGCGGGTGGCGTCGCCGCCGTAGCACTTCGCTGTCACATCCTTGCGCAGCGCGCGCACGGTTTCGCGCGCGATGATCTTGCCGCCCAGCGCCGCCTGAATCGGAATCACGAACAGATGCGGCGGGATCAGTTCCTTCATCTTCTCGCACATGGCGCGGCCGCGCGTTTCAGCGCGGTCGCGATGCACCAGCATGGATAGGGCGTCCACCGGTTCGCTGTTGACCAGGATCTGCATCTTCACCAGGTCGCCTAGCCGATAGCCGACCATCTCGTAATCGAACGACGCATAGCCTTTCGAGATCGACTTCAGCCGATCGTAGAAATCGAACACCACCTCGTTCAGCGGCAGGTCGTAGACGACCATGGCGCGCGAGCCGACATAGCTCAGGTCGCGCTGTTCGCCGCGCCGGTCCTGACAGAGTTTAATCACCGAGCCGAGATAGTCGTCCGGCGTGAAGATGGTCGCCTTGATCCACGGTTCGGCGATGGTGTCGACCTTCACCGGGTCGGGCATGTCCGCGGGATTGTGCAGCTCGATCTCGTCGCCGTTGGTCAGCTTAATGCGATAGACCACCGAGGGCGCGGTCGCGATCAGGTCGAGGTTGAACTCGCGCGACAACCGCTCCTGGATGATCTCCAGGTGCAGCAAGCCCAGGAACCCACAACGGAATCCAAAGCCCAGCGCCGCCGACGTCTCCATCTCGTAGGTGAAGGACGCGTCGTTCAGCTTCAGCCGCGAGATCGCCGCGCGCAGGTCTTCGAACTGGGCGGCGTCCACCGGGAACAGGCCGCAGAACACCACCGACTGCACTTCTTTAAAGCCGGTCAGCGCCTGCGGCGCCGGATTGCGTTCGTCGGTCAAGGTGTCGCCGACCGCCGCCTGCGACACCTCCTTGATCGAGGCGGTGATGAAGCCGATTTCACCCGGACCGATGGAGTCGATGTCGACCGCCTTCGGCCGAAACACGCCGACCTTGTCGATCTGGTGCGACGAACCGGTCTGCATCATGCGCACCTTCTGGTGCACGCGCAGGCGTCCGTCGAACACGCGCACCAGCACGACCACGCCGAGATAGGCGTCGTACCAGGCGTCGACCACCAGCGCTTTCAGCGGCGCGTTCTCGTCGCCCTTGGGCGCCGGCAAGCGAAGCACGATCGCTTCCAGCAGGTCGTCGATGCCGACGCCGGACTTGGCGGAACATTCGATGGCGTTCGACGCGTCGATGCCGATCACATCCTCGATCTGCTCGCGCACGCGATCCGGTTCGGCGGCGGGCAGGTCGATCTTGTTCAGGACCGGCACGATCTCGTGGTTGTTCTCCAGCGCCTGATAGACATTGGCCAGGGTCTGGGCCTCGACGCCTTGCGACGCGTCCACCACCAGGATCGAGCCCTCGCACGCCGCCAGCGAGCGCGACACTTCGTAGGCGAAGTCCACGTGCCCCGGCGTGTCCATGAGATTGAGGATGTAGTCCTTGCCGTCCTTGGCCCGGTATTCCAGGCGCACGGTCTGGGCCTTGATGGTGATGCCGCGCTCGCGCTCGATATCCATCGAGTCGAGCACCTGTTCTTTCATCTCGCGCGCGGTCAGCGCCCCGGTCTGCTGGATCAGGCGATCCGACAGGGTCGACTTGCCGTGGTCGATGTGGGCCACGATGGAAAAGTTACGGATGCGCTCGAGGGGGATCGCCATGGCGGCGGGCCGTAACACGCGACCGTCCCAGCGCCAAGGCGGGGAAAAGCCGCTGGCTCAAAGGGTTTTGGGCCTTCAGCGACCGGCGCGCGCCGAAAGCCTGGAAAGGTAACGCCGGTCGGTGCGGAAAGGCCGCAAATGGGTCAAACTCGACGGGGCTAATCGAAGCCTTGATTCGCTCTTCGGGAGGGCCAATGCGCCGCCGCAGCCTCATCGTTTCCAGCCTCGCCGCCGCCGCCGCAACGCCGCTCCTCGCGCCGCTCTCGGCCTGGGCCCAGGACGATCGTCCGGCCGACCGTCACGACGACGATCACCGCGACGACGATCGTCACGAACACCGCAGCCCCGGCTCCTATACCGGCGACGAGGTCATCCACGAGGGTTCGCGCTTCCTCGGCGTCACCGCCGAGGCGCTCGGCGGCGCGGTCGAGCACATCTTCAAGGACTACGGCGATCGTCCCACCGGCTACATCGCCGGCACCGAAACCTCGGGCGCCTGGGCCGTGGGCCTGCGCTACGGCAAGGGCTCGCTCTACATGAAAGGCGGTGAGCCGCGGTCGTGCTTCTGGCAAGGCCCGTCCATCGGCTTCGACGCCGGCGGTAATGCGGGCCGGGTGTTCACCCTCTGCTACGGTCTCGACGACCCGGATCAACTGTTCCAGCGGTTCCCAGGCGTCGAAGGCTCCGCCTATTTCGTGGGCGGCCTCGGCGTCACCTACCAGCGCGCCGACGACATCACGCTGGCTCCGATCCGCGCCGGCGTCGGCCTGCGGCTGGGCGCCAACGTCGGCTACATCGCCTACTCGCGCAAACGCCATTGGGTGCCGTTCTAAGCCTTAGGCGCTTAAGCTCAGGCGCTGCATGATCGCGCGGTCTATCAGTCCTCGGACGGTAGAATCGACATTCCTGAAACGACAGAGATCGTTGAATTTTACGGGACCTAATTGAGCGAAGAGCTTGCCAAATACTTCATCGGCGAAGCTGCTCGAAATGAGGTGAATATCTTCGAAGTCGAACGCGATGCGGGCTTTGCCTCTGTCCATTAGGTTTTCAATTTTGGTACGAGCGACGCGGCCAGCTTCGCGACTGCCAAACGCATTAAGTTCTTTTGCAACGGCGAATTCGATCTCCTCATTTTCACCAAAATATGTGCGCTCCACATAGTCGAACTGCGGATCGTGCACTCGACCCTTGAATACCAACGCATCCTCCAAGAGGCGTTCATAGTCGTATTTGATCGACGCGCGTACATATGTCCCGGGAAAAGGGATCGCGTTTTGCAAGACGCGCAAATCGCCCGGTCGGAAAATCAAGCCGCTACGCCCGGACATAACTTCGAATTCGCCCCCGCTAACTTCGCAGCATTTGAACGTTCCAAACAGACCGTTTCCTTGGTTGGTCTTCGTGTTCTTGGTCACCCCCTCTTCGATCGCGGCGCGGAGTGCACTGGTATCGTCCGTGAGGTCGGGCCGGCCAGTGCGCAGACTCCTAGGAATGGTTATCCCTGCATCGCAAACATGCAGCTCTACGCAGTGATGCCTTGCATTGTTGACGACTTGAACGACACCGCCGACGTGTGACTCCGCGTGATTCAAGACGTTGTCTGTGATCTCGTTCAGCGCCCATTCGAGCGCTTTAATTCTCTTCCGATCAATTCCCACAAGCGTTTGGAGCAATAGCGCGACACACCGGTCGACGGCCGCGTGATGTTCCTCGGCGCTCATGAACTGAAGGGCCGACAAATGATGTTTGTTGAATTCGTCTCTCGCGACGTACTTTTCGGGGCTTATAAGGTGAGCCCAGTTGGCGTTGCTCATAAGAGCCGCGGTCTTGGCTTCGGCTGGCATAACCAAGTCGAAGTCAATCTTCTCTTTTCGATATGCGCGACAGACCGTGGCGAGAGGAACCAGGAATGAAGGCTGGATGAAGCCAGCGTGGGAGAAGTCGAGCGTGACGTCCTCGTATCCCTGTTTTTTTACGATCCCATGCAAAGCGGCGAGCACTTTTAAAGTGTCACCGGTAACGCCGCCTTTCTGTTCACCGTTGAAATATATAATGTTTCCGTCGGTGCGAAACATTTAAGTCACCGGGCCAAGCTGCTTTTCACAACTAGCACGTTAGGCGAAATCTCGCGCAAGTCGAGGGCTACGACCGTAACATCGCGCCCAGTTTCTGCGCCGCGGCGACGATCTTCGACGAGACCGCTTCGATCTCCGCGTCGGTGAGCGTCTTGTCGCGCGGTTGCAGGCGCACCTCGACTGCGAGCGACTTCGATCCCTCGGGCACGCCTGCGCCGCGATAGAGGTCGAACACGCGCACTTCCGAAATCAGCTGCTTGTCGGCGCCGCCGACCGCGCGCACGAGATCGCCGGCGGTCACGTCGTCCTTCACCACGAAGGCGAAGTCGCGCGACAGCGGCATCAACGCGGCGAGTTCGACGGCGGGGCGCGTCTTGGTCGCCTTGCGCTTGGATTCCGGCAGGGCGTCCAGGATCAGTTCGAAACCGAGCATGGGCGCGGGCGCATCGAGCGCCTTCAGCACCGAGGGATGCAGCTCGCCGAACTCGGCCATCACCTGTTTCGGTCCAAGCTGCAGCCGCGCGGAGCGGCCCGGACGCCACCAGGGCGAGGTCGCGGTCTGGTTCACCTGCAGCGCCGCGGTCGGCGCGCCGAGTTCGTCCAGCAACGCATAGAGGTCGGCTTTCAGCGCGAACAGCGGGTCCTCGCTGACGCCATCCCACCGGCGCGCGGGTTTGGGCGCCGCCAGAGCGGTGATCGCGGTGCGCTGGTCCGCCGGACCGTCACCCAAGTAGATCGGGCCGATCTCGAACAGGGCCGCGTCGGGGAAGCCGCGCGACGCATTGCGCGCCGCCGCCTTGATCAGATTCGGCAGGATCGACGGGCGCATGCAGTCGAGCTCCGCCGCGATCGGGTTCTCCAGCACCAGCGCCTCGGCGCCGCCGCCGAAGGTTTCCGCGAAGGCGCGCGAGGTGAACGACCAGGTCACCGCCTCCTGCCAGCCCTTGCTCCCCAGCGAACGCCGCGCCGCACGCACGCGCGTCTGCAACGGATTGAGCACGCCCGCGGGCTTCGCGGCCAGATCGGGCAGGGGCGTGGACGGCAGTGAGTCATAGCCCGCGATGCGCGCCACCTCTTCCACCAGGTCGGCCTTGCCCTCGACGTCGCGGCGCCACGACGGCGGCGTCACCTTCAGCTTCGCGCCGTGCGCTTCGGTCTTGAAACCGAGGTGATTGAGAATCTCGACCACGCCCTCGCGGCCGATGGAAAGCCCGGCGAGTTGGTGCACATAGCCGGGATCGAACTCGAACGCTTGCGGCGGCGCGGGCGGCGCTCCCGCCAGGGTCACCTCCGACGGTTCACCGCCGCACACCTCCAGGATCAGCCGCGTGGCCAGCTCAATGCCGTCGACCAGCGACTGCGGATCGACGCCGCGCGCGAAACGATAGGCCGCGTCGGAATTGATTCCCGTCGCCCGCGACGTCTGCGCCGTGCGCAGCGGATCGAACCAGGCGCTTTCGAGAAACACGTCGGTGGTCGCTTCGGACGAACCCGTGCTCTCGCCGCCCATCACGCCGCCCAGGCCAATGGCGCCGGAGCCGTCGACGATGGCGCACATCTCGCTGGTGATCTCGTATTCCTCGCCGTTCAACGCCAGGAACTTGTCGCCGGCGCGGCCCAGGCGCGCTTCGACGAAGCCGCCGGTCAGTTTGTCGGCGTCATAGACGTGCAGCGGCCGCGCGCGGTCGAAGGAGACATAGTTGGTCACGTCCACCAGCATGGACTTCGGGTTCATGCCGATCGCCTTCAGCCGGTCCTGCAGCCACTTGGGCGACGGCCCGTTCTTCACGCCGCGGATCAGGCGTCCGGCGAAGGTGGGACAGGCTTCCGGCGACGACAGGCGGATCTCGATCGGATTTTTGAACTTGCCGGCGATCGGCGCGATCGCCGTGTCCTTCAGGCGTCCGACGCCCGCCGCCGAAAGATCGCGCGCGATGCCGACCACGCCCAGCCAGTCGGGCCGGTTGGGGGTCACTTCGAAGTCGATGGCCGGCTCGGTCGCGAACACCTGCGCCGCGGGCGCGCCCACCGCCCAGCTGTCGTCGAGCTCGAGAATGCCGTCCGCGTCGGTGGTCAGCTCCAGCTCGGCGCCCGAACACAGCATGCCGTTCGACACCACGCCGCGCACCGGCCGCGCCTCCAGCGTGATGCCCGTGCCCGGAATATAGGCGCCCAGCGGCGCATAGATGGTGGTCAGGCCCGCGCGCGCGTTGGGCGCGCCGCAGACGATCTCCTTGCGCCCGTCGACGGTGTCGACCTGGCAGACGCGCAGGCGGTCGGCGTTGGGATGCTGCACGGCCTCGATCACCTTGGCGACGGTGAACACGCCGAGTTTCGAGCCGTTGTCGATGACCTCCTCGACCTCGAGACCGGCCATGGTCATGGCGTCCGCCACGCGGTCGATGCCCGCGTCGGTGTCGAGGTGGTCCTTCAGCCAGGAGAGGGTGAACTTCATGACGTCATCCGGGAGAAGGTTTCGAGCAGGGCCTGCACGAGAATGAGAAGAAAGCCGGCGCCCGAAAAATAAAGCGCCAGGGTGAAACGGATGGTGCGCGACATGTTGGCCTTCAGGCCGTGCTGCAAAATCTCGTCGTCGGTCACGCTCGCGCTGGCGAGGCCCGACGAGGTCGAAACCAGGTTCGAACAGCACAGGCTGACGGCGAGCAACAGGGCGACCAGCGCGATCAGGCTGAGCACGCCCAGGCTTTTGTGCTCGGACAGGAACAACGCGATCGCGGCGAACACCGAGTCCGCGGTCATCACGCCGATCGACTTGTTGGTCAGGCGGTCGAGGTTCTTCACGAAATACTCGATCACCGCGCGCTTCGACCCGAAGAACGCGACCAGCGCCTCGCCGTAGGCGCTGCGCTTGTGCGCCTTCAGGGGCGCGCCGAGCAGGTGGGGCGCCATCAACTCAACCCGCTCGCCGGATTGGGCGCCTGGAACGCCGAGAAGCCGTAGTGCGTGAGCCAGCGCGTGTCCGACGCGAACATGTCGCGCAGGTCCGGCACGCCGTACTTCAGCATGGCCATGCGATCGACGCCGAGACCCCAGGCAAAGCCCTGCCATTCGTCCGGATCGATGCCGCACTGGCGCAGCACATTGGGATGCACCATGCCGCAGCCCAGAATCTCCAGCCAGTCGTCGCCCTGGCCGATCTTCACCTCGCCCCCGGAGCGGTCGCAGCGCACATCCATCTCCGCCGAGGGTTCGGTGAAGGGGAAATGGTGCGGACGGAAGCGCACGGTCACGTCGCTGGTCTCGAAGAAGCGGCCGACGAAGGTCTCCAGCGTCCACTTCAGGTGACCCATGTGGATGTTCTTGTCGATGACCAGGCCTTCGAGCTGGTGGAACATCGGCGTGTGTGTCTGGTCGCTGTCACAGCGGAACACCCGGCCCGGTGCGACCAAGCGATAGGGCGGCTTCTGCGCCATCATGGTGCGGATCTGCACCGGGCTCGTGTGGGTGCGCAGCAGCTTGCGCTCACCCTTTGCGTCCGGCTTCAGGAAGAAGGTGTCGTGCATGTCCCGCGCCGGATGTTTCGGCGGGAAGTTCAGCGCGGTGAAATTATGCCAGTCGTCCTCGATGTCGGGCCCTTCGGCGACGGAGAAACCCATCTCGGCCAGGACCGCGATCAGCTCGTCCATCACCTGCATGGTCGGATGCACCGAGCCCTTGCGGCGTGGCGGCGCCGGCAGGGTCAGGTCGACCTTGTCCGCCATCAGCCTGGCTTCCAGCGCCGCGGCCTCGAGGTCGCTCGACCGCGCGGCCAGAGCCTGCGCCACCCGGTCGCGCAGGCCGTTGATCTGGGGCCCCTGAATCTTGCGTTCGTCCGGGCTCATGGAGCCCAGGCCCTTCAACAGGGCGGTGATCGTCCCCTGCTTCCCCAGCGCCGCGACCCTGACCGCGTCCAGAGACGCCAGGTCCGTGCAGTCGGCCACGGCGGCGATCAGGTCTTTTTCCATCTGGGCGAGGTCGGTCATCGGCGGTCCAGGTCTGGGGGGTGTTCTCGGGTGTGGGGGTCGTGTAGCGGGTCGGTTGGTCGGCGGAAACGAAAACGCCCTCCCCGCGGGGCGGGAAGGGCGCTCTCTAACTCAGATTTTTTGCCGGATCAGGCCGCGAGCGCCGCGCGCACCTTGTCGGCGACCGCCTTAAAGGCGACCGGGTCCGCCCCGGCCATGTCGGCCAGGACCTTGCGGTCGAGTTCGATCCCCGCCTTGTCCAGGCCATGGATGAACTGGGAATAGGTCATGCCGGCCTCGCGGACGGCGGCGTTGATCCGCTGGATCCACAGCGCTCGGAAATTGCGCTTCTTGTTGCGGCGGTCGCGATAGGCGTACTGCCCCGCGCGATCGACCGCGGCCTTGGCCGTGCGGATGGTGTTCTTGCGGCGGCCGTAGAAACCCTTGGCCTGCTTGAGAACCTTCTTGTGTTTGGCGTGGGACGTGACGCCCCGTTTGACGCGAGCCATTTCAATTCACCTCGATCTCAGTCGCCGTAGGGCATGTAGGATTTGACGATCCGCGTATCGGCGTCCGAGAGGACCTCGGTGCCGCGGTTCTGGCGGATGTACTTGCCGTTATGGCTGATCAGGCGGTGCCGCTTGCCGGCGACGCCGGCCTTCAGCTTGCCCGTGGCGGTGAATTTGAAGCGCTTTTTGGCGCCGGACTTGGTCTTCAGCTTGTACTTCGCCATTTCGCTGCGGGTCCTAAAACCCGTCCTTCTCAAAGCATGATAAGCCGCCCAGGCATGGCAAAGGCCCGGCGGCTCCAAAGCGGGGCTTCCTAATGGAAACGGCGTCCCCACGCAAGTCTGCAAGCCTTGGCCTGCAAGCCCGGTGAGAACGCCGTCCCTCAAGCGGTACGCGACTTTTACGCTAAGCCTACGGTTACTGGGGGTACTGGTAAGCCTACAGGTACGCGTACTCGTGTTTCGGCATCGGGGGGACGATGCCGAACTGGGTCCTGCGTCAGTCTCGCGTGAACTCCCGAAGCCGCATGATGACCAGGTCGGGAGAACCCGGTCCCGCCAGCTTCAGGCGGTCGATTTCGCGTTGCAGGAAAAGCTTGAACAACTCATTCGCTTCGTCCGAAAGCGCCCGGACGGTTCGCGCCGAGGCCCGAGCCAGCGCAAGCGCCGCCTCGATCTCGACGTCGACGACCGCGCCGCGCGCAGTCGCCGGTTCGTGCGAGCGCAGGGGCCCGCCCGATGAATCTGCCATCGCGGTAAAACTCAAAGAATTAGGGACGCCCCGAATGCGAGGGAGGAGCCGCGTGCGCAGTGCGTCCAAGGGGCGCGCGCGGAAGAGGGCGCCTTAGGCGCGGCGGCGGTGACCAAACCGCGACTTAAGTGTGTCAGAAAAGAGGCGAGTACCCATAGTGGGTAACTAGACATTCAGCCAAGCTTACCAGTCGATCACGACCCCCGCCCCGGTCCGCTCGGCCTCGCGCAGGATGAAGTCCGCCGAGAGAACGTCCTCGGAGACCATGCCCAGCGACTTGAACATGGTGATGTCCTCGGGGCTGCGGCGGCCTGGGACCTTGCCGATCAGGACCTCGCCGACCTCGCCCGCGATGTGGTCGGGCGTCACCACCCCGGCCTCGAAGGCGCGGCGCAGCTCGCCGGCCAGGGCCAGGGCGCTGTCCCTGAAGTCCACGAACACGCGCGAGCGGGCGACCGTGTCGTGGTCCACCTCGGCGGTCGATGGGATGGAGGATCCCACCACATTGATGTGCTGGCCCGGCTTCAGCCAGGCGCCCTTGAAGAAGGGATCCGGCGCGGCGGACACAGTGCAGAGCACGTCCGACCCTGCCGCCGCCTCGGGCGAGCTGACCGCCTCGAGCGGGAAGGCGCAGCCGCCCTGGTGCTCCTGGATGAAAGCCCGGGTCTTGGCGGCGTCGCGGCCCCAGACCAGGCACCGCTCGAACTTGCGGACCAGCGCCAGGGCTTTCAGGTGGGTCGAGGCCTGTTCGCCCAGGCCGAAGATCGAAAGCGTCTTCGCGTCTTTACGCGCCAGCGCGTCGGTGGCGGCCGCCGTCGCGGCTGCGGTGCGGATGCCGGTGATCTCCGATGCGTCCATGGCGCCCAGTAGCGCCCCGGTCTCGCCGTCGAACAACTGCACCAGGCCCTGGTGGGATTTGATGTCCCGCACGTTGGGAAAGATGGTCACCGTCTTGATGCCCAGGCGCTTGGGGTCGTCCACATAGCCCGGCATCCAGCCCATGAAGCCGGACTGGTCGCGGGTTTTCACCATGGCGCGGATCGGCTGGGCGGTTCGCCCCTCCGACACCTGGCGGAAGGCGCTGCGCATCAGTTCGATGCAGGCGGGCAGGGGCAGGCACTGGGCGACGGCCTGGGGATTTAAGATGCGGATCTTGGCGGGGGCGTGGGAGGAGCTCATGCGCACCCTTTTCCAGCCGCGACGCGCGCTGGCAAGAGGCTCCGGCTGAGCTCGGCTTACTCAGCTCGGGATGGTGAGGTTGGCTTGGGGCGTCTTCAGTTCGACCAACCGCTGATAGGCGCGGACCAGGCGCTCCACATTGATGGAATTGGCGCGGATGATCTCGTTCCAGGCCTCCAGCCGGGCCACGTGCACCGGCACCACATAGCCGCCGGCCCGCTTTTCCAGGAGGCCGGTGCTGGCCAGGCGCAGGACGTTGCGGCGCACGGTCTCGTAGGGAAGGTCGAGGAACTCCGCCAGGCCGCGGATGGTCACCGGCCGGCGCACTTCGTCGGGCGGCACGGTGTCGATCCCGCCGTACATCCGCTCGAACGCCTCGTCGCCGAGGAACTGGGCGAGGTTGCCGCGCACCACGGCCAGGCAGATCAGGGCGTCCAGCAGGCTGCCGCCGGTGGCGGTGCGGATCAGGCCGAGACTTCGAAGCATATAGTCGGCCGAGACGCGGCCGAGGGCCCGGGCGATATCGTCCCTTGCGTCCTCTTCCTGGCGGTCCTTGGCCATGATCGGTCCAGCCCCCGCGAGCCCGTCTGTCTTAAACCTAAATAAAGGTCGTGGACACGACACAGTTAGGCGCCGGGTGTCGCAGGCGGCGTAGCCGGATGCGGCCTTGGGCCATCTGGACAGGGATCGCAGTCAAACCTAAGCCGCAATCCCTGTGCTATCGCCCCGCGTCCCGCAGGGGGTGCGCCAGGCGAAAAAGCTTGCGCGCACGGCCGGCGGGTCGTGCAATGGCGAAGGTTTTGCGATTATGGATCTGGGAGCGGGCGGCTTGGCGGAAGCGGCGACCATCGGGACCAACAGCCTGACCGAGCAGGTGAAGGCGAGCCTCTGCGCCTCCTTCGCCAACGGCGCCCGCAACGACGACCCCTATCGCCACTGGATCGTCTCCAACGTCTTCCCGGCGGGCATGCCGGACACCCTGTTCAGCCTTCCCTTCCCCACCGCCGACCTGCACGGCGTGTCGGGCAAGCGCGAGCTGCACAACGACACCCGGCTCTATTTCGACGCCCAGAACAACGTCCGCTACGACGAGTGCGGCGCGGTGGCCGATGCGTTCCAATCGCGCGAGGTGGTCGAGGCGATCGAGCGTCACACCGGCGCGGACCTGCGCCGGACCTATGTGCGTCTAGAATACGCCCAGGACATCGACGGCTTCTGGCTCGAACCGCACACCGACCTCGGGGTGAAGAAGTTCACCATGCTGATCTATCTGGGCAATGGTCCGGATCAGGACGATCTCGGCACCGACATTTACCGCGACCACGAGACCTGGGCCAAGCGCCCGGCGTTCACGCCCAACACCGCGCTGATCTTCGTGCCCGGCGACAACACTTGGCACGGCTTCGAGCGCCGCGAGATCAAGGGCGTGCGCAAGTCGGTGATCATGAACTACGTCACCGACGACTGGCGCGCGCGCGAACAGCTCGCCTACCCGACGACGCCGGTGAAGTGACGCTGCAGCGGCGGCGTTAACGTTGCGCTTGCTGGATCCTCGCCGTCACGCGGCTGACCGTCGCGCGCCGTCAAGGATGACGGGCTTCTTCATATAATTATTGTTCGTCATCCTTGATGACGGGGAGCGTGAGCTCCTCGGCATCGAGGACCCAGCAGGCGCGACCTTGAAGCGTCGCTGCGCGCTACGCCCGCGCGTCCATTATCGCGCGAACCCGCTCCGCCGCCACCATCGTCGAGTTCAGCGGCCCGGTTGTAGCCGCCGGTTTTGCCGCGCCCTCGAAGCGCGCGACCAAGCCTTCTTCGATCAGCCGGTCGAGGATCGGGGCGTGGCGCTCGCCGCCCAGGTCGAACACCTCCACGGGGTGCGGCGAAGAGATCGCTTCGCTCATCATCGAGACGCTGTCGCTGGTGACCACCAGGCGATCCGCCAGCGCGAGAATGCCGTGGTAAGGGTTTGTACCATCGCGGTCCCACAGGAACACACGCGGATCGCCGAGGAACGCCGATCCGAACGCGCCGATCAGGTGCTGCGGCGTGCGCGGTGACGGCGTGATCGCGAGTCCCGCGCCGCTCGCATCCTTTGCCTTGCGCAGCAGCGTAATCAGGCGCTCGCCCGCCGCCGGATCGAAGTCGTAATTGCGCGTAGATCCGCCCAGCACCACGCCGATCAGGGGATGACCCAGCGGCGCGAACCGTTCGCGCCACTTGTCGGCGGCGGCCTGCAGTTTCGCCGGCGTCAGGTCGTGCAGCGCGGTCGGCACGGTCAGCACATTCTCGCCCCTGGCGCGATCGTGCGGCATGGCGACGACGAGGTCGAAAGCTTTGGGATCGGTCAGCGGGTCCTGCACATGCACCGCGACGGTCCGCCCGCCGCTGGCGTGCTTCACCGCCACCGCCGCGGCCGCCGACTTGCGCCCGCAGGTCACGATCAGGTCGGGCCAGGGCGGCTCGAGCTGGTCGAGCTCCGGGTCCGGATCGATCACCGCCCTGGGTGATCGCGCCCAGGCCCCAGGCAACAGGCTCCAGGGAAAGCGCACGCCCACGGTTTTCTCGATCACCGTATCGGCGACGGCTTCGGCCAGGCCGCGCGCCTGGGTGCGCATGCCGGTCGCGCCGGTGGTGACGGCCCACGCGACTTTTCCGCGCGAATTGGGCCCGGTCATTGCTCGTCCTTTGTCAGTCGCGCGATTTCCGAGGCGAGGTCCTTCACCTCCTCCTCGCGCCCGCGGCGGCAGACCAGCACGCCCTCGGGCGTCGCCACGATGACCAGGTCCTCGACCCCGATCGCCGCCACCGGCAGACCCTCGGCGCGCACCAGCACGTTCTTCACGTCGCGCGCGGCCACGTCGCCGGACAGCAGGGCGCCGTCCGCGTCCTTGTCGCCCGCGGCCCAAAGCGCCGACCAAGTGCCTAAATCCGCCCACTGAAGATCGGCGGCGACCACGGCGGCGCGCCCGGTCTTTTCCACCAGCGCGCGGTCGATCGAGATCGCCGGCGCATGCCCGAAATAGTCGGCGTTGAGTTCGCGCGCGTCGGCGTGGCGCTTCGCGTGCGCCCACGCCTGTTCGGCGCCGGCATAGACCTGCGGCGCGCGATCCAGGATCTCGTCGAGCGCAGAACGCGCAGGCATCATGAACATGCCGCTGTTCCACAGACAGCCCTGCGCGATCAGCCGTTCCGCCTCCGCCGCATCCGGCTTCTCCACAAAGCTTTCCACCTCGAACGCGTCGGTGACGCCGGCGATGGCCGCGCCCGCGCGGATATAGCCGTAGCCGGTCGCGGGACCGCTCGGTTTCAAGCCGAACAGGCCGAGACGATCGTTGCGCGCCAACAGCGCAGCCCTCACCGCCGCGTGCGCGAACGCATCCTCGTCGCCGATGGCGTGATCGGTCGGCATGACGAAGGCGATGGCGCTTTCGTCCGTATCGAGACATTCCAGCAGCGCCGCCGCCACCGCCGGCGCCGTGTCGCGCCCGAACGGCTCCAGGATCAGGCGCGCCTTCTCACCGATTTCCCCGAGTTGTTCGCGGATGATCGCGGCGTGCGCGGCGCTCCCGACCACGATGGGTTCGGCGAAGCGGGACCGGTCGGCGGTTCGAAGGATCGCCTGCTGGAACAGGGTCAGGTCCCCGGCCAGACGCAGAAACTGCTTGGGCCGCTCGCCCCGTGACAGGGGCCACAGGCGCGATCCGCCGCCGCCGGAGAGGTAGACCGGGATGACGGGCGGTGTGGGCAAACGCTTGCGGCTCCAAAGGCTTGCCGTCTCATAGCGGCGCCGCGACGCAGGGTCGACCCTCACCCCTTCTAAAGCCCGGCGTTCCGTGCGAGACCCGCCGGACTTCACCGTCCACGTGGAATTTCAACCTTGTCGAGCGTCGAGGACATCCGGCCAGGGGTTACGCCGATCCGGCGCGTCGAGGGCCAGGCCGCGCCGCGACTGACGGTGGTGGTGCCGACCTTCAACGAACGCGGCAATGTCCAGCGCCTGCTCGAGTTGCTCGACGCGGCGCTGAAGGGCGTGACCTGGGAAGCCATCTTCGTCGACGACGATTCGCCCGACGGCACCGCGCAACTGGTGAAGGACATCGCCGCGAAGGATCCGCGCGTGCACTGCATCCGCCGCGTCGGCCGTCGCGGACTCGCCGGAGCGGTGATCGAGGGCGCGCTGGCCAGCGCGGCGCCGTTTGTCGGTGTCATCGACGGCGATCTGCAGCACGACGAAAGCCTGCTGCCCGACATGCTGAACAAGCTCGAAGCCAATGAAGCGGACTTGGTGGTCGCCTCGCGCTACGTCGCCGGCGGCGGCGAGACCGGCGGCTTCACCAGGACGCGTGCGGCCGGCAGCCGTCTCGCCAACTGGCTGGGCGGACACATTCTGCGTGCGCGTGTCAGCGACCCGGTGTCGGGCTTTTTCATGATCCGCCGCGAGGTGGTGGAAGAGGCGGCGCCGCGCCTGTCGACCGAAGGCTTCAAAATCCTGTTCGACATCATCGCGACCACCCGCAAACCCTTGCGGATCCTGGAACTGCCGTACGAGTTTCGCGAGCGGGAAGAGGGCGAGAGCAAGCTCGATCAGCGGGTGGTGATCGAATACCTCGGCCTGTTGATCACCAAGGCGACCAACGATCTGGTGTCGCCGCGCTTCATCATGTTCGGCCTCGTCGGCGCGAGCGGTTTTGTCGTGCAGTACGGTGTGACCAAGCTGCTCGGCGTGTTGGCGCCGCACTTCGGTTCCGAAGCGCTGACCCTGTTCGGCTTGGCGTTCCTGTTCCGCGACGCCATCGGCGCGCTGACGGCGATGACCACCAACTATCTGCTCAACAACTTCCTCACCTACGCCGATCGGCGCAAGCGCGGATGGAAAATGCTCACCGGCTACCTGCAGTTCTGCATGGCGTGCAGTTTCGGCCTGGTGGTGAACCTCGGCGTCGGCGCCGCCGTGCGCCACTTCCTGCCCCACAACGATCTTCTCGCCACGGCCGCCGGCGTCGGCGCCGGCGCGGTCTGGAACTATGTCTCCACCGCCCTCGCCGTCTGGTGAAGTCGCGCCCCAAGCGGGCGTCAAGATTGGGGGGCGTCTCGACTTCAAGGTCCTGCTGATTGTCACCGGTTGCGTGCTGGTGTTCCGCCTGCTGGCCGCCGGCCTGATCCACCTGACCGAGGACGAGGCCTACTACCGGATCTGGTCGCTGAGCCCGGCCTTCGGCTATTTCGACCACCCGCCGATGATCGCCTGGTGGATCTGGCTCGGCCGCCACCTCGCGGGCGATGATTCGCTGGGCGTGCGGCTCCTGCCGGTGCTGTCGAGCGCCGCCACCAGCCTGATTGTCTTCGACCTGGCCCGGCTTGCGGGCGCCACGGATCGCGCCGCCGCCCGCGCCGGCGTCTGGTTCAACGCGACCCTGCTGACCGCGCTGGGCGCCATGCTCGCCATCCCCGACGCGCCCGCCAGCCTGTTCTGGCAGCTCACCGTCTGGAGTGTTCTGCGCGCCCAAAGAAACGAAAAGATTTGGGGCGAGAAAGTCTGGGCCTGGTGGATCGCGGCAGGCGCCGCGGCGGGGCTCGCCTGCATCTCGAAATACTCCGGCCTGTTCCTGGCGCCGGGCGTGCTGTTGGTGCTTGCGCTCACGTCGCGCGGTCGCGCGCAGCTGAAGTCGCCGTGGCCGTGGCTTGCCTGCGTGATCGCGGCGGCGATCTTCGGCCTGAACCTCGAGTGGAACGCGCAGCATCACTGGCTGTCGTTCGTGAAACAGTTCGGCCGCGCGGCGCCGCATCGCCTCACCGCCAACTTCATCCTCGAGTTCGTCGCCGGGCAGTTGCTGCTGCTCAATCCGCTGATCGCGATCTTCGCGGTGCGCGCGCTGTTGCGCAAACCGCGCTGGTTCGATCTCGACGGCGCCTGGTTATTCGCCGCCTTCAGCGCGCCGTTCTTCGCCTATCTGCTGCTGCACAGCCTGCATGACCGGGTGCAGGCGCACTGGCCCTCGCCGCTCTATCCGGGCCTCGCCATCTGCGCGGCGCTGGCGGCGGAACACCTCAAGCCCGGCGGCTGGCTCGCCCGCCTGCGCTGGACCGTTCCCATCGTAGGCATGGGGATCGCGACCGCGGCCTTGCTCTACGCCATGCTGCCGCTCGAAAGCGGCAAGGGCGATCCGGCGGAAGCGGTGCGCGGCTGGTCCGACTTCGGCAAGCGGCTCGACGTGCTGAGCGCGCAACGCGGCGCCGCCTGGATCGGCACGGTGAGCTACGGCGAAGCGGCGCAACTGTCCCTGCCGCACACAGTGAAAGCGCCGGTCATCGAAATCGGCGAACGCGACCGCTACGCCATCCTCAGCCACCCGCCAACCGCGGACCTCTCAAAGCCCGGCGTCGTCCTCGACCTGAAACGACGCCTGACCCTGCCCATGCTCGGCCAATGCTTCAACAACGTCACCGCACTCGGCGAAATCGACCGCACCCCCGACCGCCACGCACGCTATGACGTGTTTCTGGTGTCGTCGGCGAAGCAGGTTGTCGAAGGCGGCTGCTGGGCAGGTGACCGCATTCCAGCCAAATAGGATGGTCGCCGCCACCAATGCAACGCCTGCAATGGGTGGAAGGCGGACGTTGAAGTCTACTCCGTCGCCCCATCCCCCGTTCAGTGAAGGCTCATATCGGGCATCATGCTCGCCGCCGCGGCGGGGTCCGCCACCAGCCGGGGCATCGGCGCATCTGCGCCGAGGAGGCCCAGTTCCGAGCAGGCGTTGTAGGCGTTGGACCTCGTCAAGACCCACGCCTGCGCCCGGCCCTCGTCGATGCGGGTCGTCGCCTTGATCCTGGCCATCACCTGCTTCGATTGATAGCCGGCGATCGTGTTGCGGACCTGTTCCTGTTCGATCTTTGAGATCAGCGCCAGCCGCTCCGGCAGCGGCAACCTCGTCACATTCGAGAGCAGGTTAAGCGTGGCCACCTCCACGACCTCGTCCGCCGCAGAGCCAGCGAAGACGGCGGCTGTCGAGTACGCCCGGCCATAGAGAGCGTTCGCCGAGGGCGGGATGTGGCTGGCCGTCCCATCGGCTTCCACACTCTTCCATGCCTGATCCTCGAAGATCCGGTTGGGGACAAAGAAAACCTTGTAGCCCTGCGAGCGGCCATGCATCGGCGGCAACGGCGTCCATTCCCCCTCGCCGGACAGCAATGCCGTCTTGAGCCCGGCCAAGCGACGGTCCAGACAGGGGACAATCATTGAGCGTTCGAGCGCAATCAGATAGTCGCCGCTCAACTCCCGCTTGAGCCGACTTTCAGCTGCGTTCACCCGTTCCTTCCAGTGTAGCCACTCCACCGTCTGCTCCGCCGCCAGCGCCGTGAGTACGCCCACGACGATGATCAGGTACTCCTTCAGGAACTCGCGGACGCCGCGCCATGGCTTGGGTTTGTGTATGTCCATGCCGCCCCCGGATCACCAATCGTGACCGTAGGCGGACTCTCTCAAGGTCCGCAATGGGTCGAAAGCGGACTCCGCCAAGCGCGCCGTACACTAAGCTGCCGCGCCCCGTTTGACCGCCGCCGACACCTTGTGGCGGAACTGTTCCCACGCCTTTACGCGCCCGGACGTCACCCAGTTCATCTGGATGGCGCGGCGGGGGCCTTCGTAGGGCAGGTGGCCGTGCCAGGATTTTTCGGAGCGCTTGAACACCAGGAGGGTGCCGAAGTCCGGCGGGATCTCCTTCGCCACCGCGTCGATGTCTTCGCCGCTGGTGAGCAGGCGCAGACGCCCGCCGTCGGTCATCCAGTCGTCGTTCAGGTACAGCAGCACGGTCAGGATCTTGGTCTTGGAATCGGTGTGGATCTTGCCGTCGTCGCTGCGGCACTGGCCGCGGGCGGTGAACATGGTGGGTTTGCCGGCCAGCTCGACGCCGAACTTCTCTTCCAGCGGTTCGCGGAAGGCGGGTGAATCGAGCTCGGCGATCAGGTCGGCGAACACGCCGCCGTACTTCAGGGTGGTCAGGGGGAAGGAGCCGGGCAGGCCGATCTCGGGATAGCTCGCGAACACCGCCTGCATGTTCTCGCGCGGCACGAAATCGCGCACCACCAGGTGCTCATAGGGTTCGTGCTCGAGGGGGGTGCGGGCGAGCGCCTCGATATCCAGCAGGGCCATGGGAGGGCGGGGCTCCTTCAACCTCGAGCATATAGGCGCATCGGGCGCCGATCCAATCGCCCGATACGGCGCTTGGCGCGTTAAGGGTTGGTTGGCGGGACAGCGGCGATGCCGATATGCTCGCCCCGTATCTCGTCTGGGCTCAAGCCAGGGAAGGCGACAGATGGTCTCGCACGGTCTCAGGACGGTTCTCGGCGTCGCGGCTGCGGCGGCGCTGGTCTTGGCAGCGGCGGTCCCCGTCATGGCGGCCAGCGATCCGGCGGCGAGCCAGATCGAGACCCTGGAGGCCCACACGCTCTCGGTGATGAAGGAGGGCAAGAGCCTGGGCTTCCACGGCCGCTACACCCGAATGAAGCCGTTCCTCGAACAGGCGCTCGACCTGCCGGTGATGACCCGCTTCGCCGTGGGGCCGGCCTGGTCGACCATGACCGAGGCGCAGCACCAGGCGCTGGTCGCCGCCTTCACCCGCATGATCGTCTCGACCTATGCGCACAACTTCGACGGCTACAGCGGCGAAAAGTTCGAAGTCGGCGCCGTCGACACGCGCGGCGTCGACAAGCTGGTGCACGTCAAGCTCGTGCAACCGAGCGGCAAGGCGGTGAACCTGACCTACCGCATGCGCCAGTCGGGTCCGACCTGGAAAGTCATCGACGTCTATTACCAGGGCTCGGTCAGCGAACTGACGACGCGACGCTCGGATTTTTCCGCAACATTGGCGAAAGGCGGCGAGCCGGCGTTGGTGGAACACCTGAACGCGCTGTCGGAAAAGCTCGCGAAGTAAGAGAAGCGAGTCCACGGACCACACGGAAACCACGGAAACAGGGTGCGTCAGCGTGCGGAGTCGAAAGTCCGTGCCGAAGGCGCTTTCAAACCTGATGGCGCTTCGCGCCGGATATGAGCCTCGTCCGTGTTTTCCGTGTGGTCCGTGGACTCTCTTTCTTTAAATCTCCGCCGTTTCCTTGCGCGGCTCCCCCATCAGCGCCGGCTGGAAGATCAGCGCCGCAACCAAGGTCCAGATCAATGAGATCATCAGGATTTTGCCCATGCTGGCGGTGCCCGGATGGCTTGAGGCCCAGAGGCTGCCGAAGCCGGTGGCGGTGGTCATGGCGCTGAAGAAGACCGCGCGGGCGAGGCTCGATTCCAGCAGGTGGGAGCCGCCGGAACGCCAGGCCATGATGAAATAGATATGGAAGGCGACGCCGATGCCGAATAGCAGCGGGAAGGCGATGATGTTGGCGTAGTTGAGCGGTTGGTTGATCACCACGCAGGTGCCGAGCGTCAGGGCCGCGGTCAGGATGATCGGCGTCATGGTGTAGGCGACGTCCTGCGCCTTGCGCAGAATCCAGAACAGCAGAAGCGTGATCGCCACGAACGACAGTATGCCCGCTTCCAGGAAGGCGCCGGTCACAGTCTCGCCGGCTTTCTGCACCGCGATCGGCGTACCGGACGCGTCGGGCGCGACCTTCAGCACCGCATCGGTGAACCGGGTCAGCACCTTGTTGTTGTTGGAATCGCCCCGTGGCAGCACAGAGATACGCGCTTGACCTTTGGCGGTGATCCAGTCGCTGACGATTTCCTTTGGTAGATTTTCCAGGGTGACCGGTTGCGCGGTCAGCGACTTGCGCAACTGATCGAGCAGGACGTTGAGACCGGGAATCACGGCGTCACTGGCGCGCTGGCGCACCGCCGGCGAGGCGTGGGCGAGCGTGGTCATGACCTGGGCGAGCTTGAGCGCGTCGTTCGCCGCGGGGCCCGGCTGATGCGCGGCAGCGTCGCGCAGGTCCTGGGCGGTGGTCAGCAGCGCCTGGACATTTTCCGCGTCGGTCGGCGCCGGGTCGGTGGCGATGGGATTGAGGGTCAGGTCGAGCAGAGTCGAGGCGTCGGTGATCATCGCCAGCTTGGCGGCCTGGTCGCTGGGCACGAAGCTCGAGAGCGTGATCGCGTCCGACACTTCCGGCAGCTTGGCCAGTCGCGCCGCCTCGGCGTTGGCGGCGGCGAGGTTGGGGCGAAGCAGGCTCGCGGTGTTGGGCGACTGATCGGGATCCTTGAACAGGTCGTTCAAGGTGGCCATCGACTCGACCTTGGGACTGCGCAGGTGCAGCGGGTTAAAGTCGAAGCGCACCAAGGGGATCAGCGCGATGCCGAGCGCCGAGGCTGCGAAGCCGCCGATCAGGACGCCGCGGCGATGGCGCACGAGCCATTCATTCACCGGCTCCAGCTCGCGATAGCCGACCTCCGCCAACCGTCCGCTCGGCCGCACCAGCTGCAACAGCGCGGGCAACAGGGTGAGGTTCAGCAACAGGCCGACCCACATGCCGAGCCCCGCGATGGCGCCGAGTTCGGACACGCCGCGATAGGGCGTCGGCAGGAAGGCAAGGAATCCGACGGCGATGGCGGTGGCGGCGAGCGCGAGCGAGCGTCCCACGCCCTGACCCGCGGCGACCAGTGCGCCGCTGATCGAGTCGTGGTCGAGTTGCTCGGCGCGGTAGCGCACGCTGAACTGAATGCCGAAGTCGACGCCCAGGCCCACGAACAGCGGAATGAACGCCACCGAGATCACGTTGAAGCGATGGAAGACGAGCAGTCCGATCGCCGCCGCGATGGCAAGGCCCGCGAAGGTGGTCACCAGGATGCAGGCGACGATCCTCTTCGACCGCACCGCCAGCCACAGCATCAGAAGAATCGCGCCCAGCATGATCGAGCCGATTAGGCCCGCGTTCTGGGCGAGACTGCCGAACTCCTCGTCCTCCAGCGGGATGTCGCCGGTCAGGCGCACGCGGATGCCGTGCGCCGCGTCCAGCCCGATCGCCTTGGCCTTCGCCCGAATCCAGTCGGAGGCGGCGGCGCCCGGCTCCAGCCGTCCGAAATCGAGCTTGGGATGGATGACCACGAGCTGACGCAGCTCGCGATGCTCCGGCGGCTTGCCCGAGATCAGGGTGCGCCACGAGAAGAAGACGCGCTGGTGCTGTTCGACCTTGCTGAATACGTCGGTGAAGGCGCGGATCGGACGGTCGAGGTCGGCGAGTTGCGCCTGGTCGGTCTTCACGCCGGTCAACGCGATGGACAGCGACGACGACACGCCGCGCAGGCTGGGGTCGGCCGCCAGCGTGCCCATGAAAGGCTGCGCCTTGATCAGTTGCGCGGTCGCGTCCTTCACCTTTGTTGTGGACAGGAACAGCAATCCGTTCTGTTCGAAGAAGGCGCCGCCGTCCGGGCGGCTGACGCTTGTGAACAGGTTCGGATGCGCTTCGACTTCCTGGGTGAGTTTCGAAGCGCCGAGCGCGGCGAGTTCCGGCGTCTGGCCGTCGACCACGGCGACGATGGAATTGCCGTTCTGCGGGAACGCCCTGCCGAAGGCGATTTCACGTTGGCGCCAGGGCAGCTTGTCGGAAATCAGCTCGCCGGTGTCGCTGGTCATCTTGAAGTGGGTGACCGCGAACCAGCCGGCGGCGAACGCAATCAGCAGCGCCAGGACCGCAACCAGCCAGGCGCGCCGGCTGCAAAACTCGACCAGGGCGCCGATCCATCTCGCCGTCGCGCTCATCGGTCCTCGCTGGCCCTTGCCCCAGAACGCCTGCGGGAGCCGGGAAGCCCACGCGCGAATCGCAAACTTACGAAATCAACGCCCCAGCCGCGAACTCGGCGGCGAGCCCGGCCGGAGCCTCGGCTGATAAGGGAGGTTGTTTGTCTCCTCAAGGATTTGGGGGCTAAGTTCGGCCAAGGAAGGGTGGAGAGACCCATGCTTCGGTCCGCGGCGGCAGCCGTGATCCTGGCGGCCTTGCCCGTCGCCGCCCACGCAGGGGGCCTGGGTCCGTCCGACACCGCGCCGGCGGAGGCAATCGCGCTGGAGACCCCGGCCGCGCCCTCCATGGCGGCCGCCCCCGACATCGACTTCGCCCGCGCCGACCCGTGGGAGCAACAAAACCGTAAGTTTTTCAAATGGAACGAGCGGCTGGACGCGCGCGTCGTGCGGCCCACCGCGCTGGGTTACCAGCATCACATGCCCGGCCGGCTGCGCCGCGCGCTCCGCAACATTCTGAACAACCTGTCGGAACCGGTGGTTTTCGCCAACGACGTGCTCCAGCTGCATTTTACCCGCGCGGCGGTGACCGCCTTTCGCTTCACCACCAATTCGACGGTCGGGGTGCTGGGCGTCTTCGATGTCGCCGCCCGCGACGGGGCCGAGCATCACGCGAACGGCTTCGGCACGACCATGGGCCACTATGGAGTTCCGGCGGGGCCTTATCTCTATCTGCCGGTGCTGGGTCCTTCGACCGTCAGGGACCTGACCGGGGACGTGGTGGACGGCTTCGCCGATCCCTTCACCTGGGCGCGCTATGCGAACCGGGTGGCGATCACCAGCGCCAAGACCCTCGCCAGTGGCCTCGACACAAGGGCCCGGGCGGACGTGGACCTGCAGGCCCTTATGGAAACCGCCACCGACCCCTACGCCACCCTCCGCTCGGTCTATCTGCAGAACCGTCAGAGTGAGATCGAGGGGGACCTCGGCGGCAAGGAACGGGCGCTCCCCGACTTCGACGACCCGCCGGCCGCCGCTCCGGCCACGCCTGACCCGAAACTTACAGGAGAGGCGAGTGTGGCGCCGGTGTCGCCCGCGGCCTTTTCCGACGACTTCGCCGGTAACCCGGCTTTAGAAAACTCTGGTCTTTACGATACAAGGCTTCAGCAAACACGGCCGGGCGAGTGACGCACCGGGCGGCCAAGAGGGGATTAGCTGTGATGCATTCGAGATTGCTCGCGACCTGCGCGGCTGCGGCCGTGACTGTGTGGCTCGCGCCCATGGCCGCCCAGGCCGCGGCGCCGGCCGATTCAAACGGTACGACCACCCTGCCGGAGGTTCTGGTCCAGGCCCGGCGCGTGACCGAAGACCAGCAGAAGACGCCGGTGGCGGTCACTGCGATCAACAAGGACATCCTTCGCCTCGACACGACCACCGAGGTCACCGAAATTCAGAAGGACGTTCCGAACTTCGTCATTCAGCCGAGCCAGCTTGGCGGCGACGCGGCGCCCAGCTTCACCATTCGCGGACTCTCCACCTCGATCCTCGCCGACCCGTCCGTGGTCAGCTACGTCGACGGTGTCGTGCAGGATCCGCGCAACTTCGCCTATCAGTTCTACGATCTGGATTCGGTGCAGGTGCTGAAGGGCCCGCAAGGCACCCTGTTCGGCAAGAACTCCACCGGCGGCGCGCTGCTGCTGCAGCCGACCCATCCGGGCAATGAGTTCGGCGGCTGGCTCGACGCGCGATTTGGCAACTACAACGACCGTGAGTTCACCGGCGCCATCAACCTGCCGGTCAACGACACCCTGGCGTTCCGCATCTCCGGCGAGTGGGAACAGCGCGACGGCACGGTCGAGAGTGTGAACAGCGGTCTGAAGTACGACAACCGCAACCACGACTCCTTCCGCGCCGAAATGGAGTGGAAGCCCACCGAGTGGTTCGACAACTATCTGTCGGTAACGACCTATCGCGTGCGCCAGCAGAACAACACGCCGCTGGTCATCGGACTGAACACGAGCTGCCCGCCACCCAGCCCCGCGGGTTTCCCCACGGGTCTCGGAGAATGCTATTTTGAGTTCCCCGCGACGCTCGGCCTCGGCACCGTCGACATCGGCCAGGAGTTCGCCCAGCAACAGACGCTCGGCAAGGATAAGACCGTCAACGCGACGCCGCTTCCTTTCGACGTCGACTACGATGGCGTCACCGACATCGCTCAGTTCAAGTTCGGCGACGGCTTGATGCTGCGCAATATCGCACACGGCGACTGGTCGGCCTATGACATCGTCACCGATCTCGACGGCACCAACGCGCCGCTCGTCGACCAGACCGACATCCAGAACAACCATTTCTGGTCCGACGAACTGCAGTTGCTCGGCAAGTCTTTCGACAACCGGCTGAACTGGATTGTGGGCGCCTACTATTCGGACTTCCGTTCCAACGAGTCGCAGGACCTGCACCAGCTCGACTTCCCGGGCAATCCGCTCGGCGAAGTGCTGGTGCACGACATCCAACCGTCCACCTCGAGCGCGCTGTTCGCGCAGGGCACCTGGGATTTCGGCGATTGGGTCAAGGGCCTGAGCCTTACGGCCGGCTATCGCTATACCTGGGACCACAAGTCCTTCACCGACACGCGCCTCGCTCCCGCCGCCGCGGCGCCGCCGCCGTTCGGCTTCGGCACCGACTGCGCGCTGCTGATCTTCGGCATCGCCGCGGATCCGGCGACCTGCACGCGCAGCCAGTCGGCGCACTGGAGCGATGACAACTACAACGTCAGCCTGAACTGGCAGGCGACCGATCACGTCCTGCTCTATGTCGCTACGCGCAAGGGCTATAAGGCCGGCGGCTTCAACTTCGCGTCCAGCAGCCCCGCGCTCGTGTCCTACGCGCCGGAAGAGTTGAAGGACGTCGAAGTCGGCGTGAAGGCCGATTGGTATGTGGGCATGCCGGTGCGCACCAACATCGCCATCTATCGCGGCGACTACACCGACATCCAAGCCGACTTCGAAGACTTCTCCGGCCCGATTCCGCAGCTGCTGATCATCAACAAGGATCCCGTCACGGGTGCGGCGAACAAGGCGACCATGGAAGGCGTCGAAGCCGAGGTAACGATCATTCCGGTGCGCGGCGTGACCATCACCGGCTACTACGCCTACGCCCAGGGCAAGTACGATCAGTTCGTCGACCGGAGCAATCCGTTCTTCCCGGTGAACCTGCACGGCCAGTCGATCTCGGGCATCGTTCCGAACACCGAGGGCCTGACCTTCACCTGGGCGCCGGACATGCCCGATCGATGGGGTAAGCCGGTGTTCGGCGCGTTCCTGTACCACCAGGGCAGACAGAGCTCGAACGTCGAAAGCTCGTCCCTGCTGCCCGAGGCGGCCTTCACCAACCTCGACCTGCGCCTCGATTGGCGCAACGTCGGCGGCTCTCCGGTGGACCTGGCGGTCTATGGGAAGAACGTCACCAACGACCGGCACCTGACGAACGGCGAGGACTTGACCGGCCTGGCCAATATCCAGGCCGCCGAATACGCCGAGCCGCGGATGTACGGGGTCGAGCTGCGCTACCACTTCGGGGCCAGTCACTGACCCCAACCCCTGACCCTAATATTCGCTGAACCGCGTTCAACGAAACTGGGCGGCGCCGGGACTGTGGTTCCGGCGCCGTAACTTTTGATAATCCGCTGGGAAATCGACGGTTCGTCCGCAAATATGCGTTGAACAGCGCATCCAGGCGTCGAGGTTCGCCGTTTACGGCGGAGTCGGCTACGCTTGGCTTGCGCGTTGTTCGCGTGGCCATTTCACTCTGAGGTGCCTGAAGACATGCCGTCCCGTTCAGACGACGAAACGCCTGCCGGGCCGAACAGCACCGCCAGCACCCTCGAGGGTGGAACCTACGATCACCCCATCTACGGTCGCGCGCCGGCGCGGAAACGCATGTCGACGCCCCTGGTGATCGCCGGGATCGTGGGCGTGATCATCCTGGCGCTCCTGGTCGGCTGGGGCGTGACAAAGCTCGCCGGCAAGGGCGGCGCGACGGGGCCCAGGCGGCCGCAGGTGACCGTCGGCACGGCGACCGCGACCCAGGGCAGTATCCCGATCATCCTCGAGGCGCTCGGCACCGTGACTCCGGTCGCCAATGTGACCGTGCAGTCGCGCATCGCCGGCACCCTGGACAGCGTCGACTTCCATGAGGGCCAAGTAGTCAGGGTCGGCCAGCGGCTGGCGGTCATCGACCCGCGCTCCTATCAGGTCGCCGTGCAGCAGGCCCAGGGCCAGCTCGCCAGGGACGAGGCGTTGCTCGCCAACGCCAAGCTCGATCTCGAACGCTACGCCACCCTGGTGAAACAGGACTCCATCGCGCGCCAGCAGTACGACACCCAGGCGGCTCTGGTGAAACAGGACGAAGGCACGGTCATCGCCGACGAGGCCAACGTCAACAGCGCCAAGCTGAACCTGGCCTACTGCTATATTGCCTCGCCGGTCGCCGGCCGCGTCGGCCTGCGCCATGTGGACCCGGGCAACTACGTCACGCCGGGCCAGACCAACGGCATCGTCAGCGTCACCCAGATCAGTCCGATCGACGTGGTGTTCACCCTGCCCGAAGACGCCCTGCCGCAGGTGACCCAGCGCCTGGGCGCCGGCGCCAGCCTGCCGGTGACGGTCTATGATCGCTCCGACACGCTGCAGTTGGCGCAGGGTTCGCTGATCGCGGTCGACAACCTGATCGATCCGACCACCGGCACGGTGAAGGTGAAGGCCCGCTTCGCCAACATCGACGGCGCCCTGTTCGGCAGCCAGTTCGTCAACGCGCACCTGCTCGTCGACACCTTGCAGAACGCGGTGATCGTGCCGACCACGGCCGTGCGCCACGGCGCGCCGGGCGACTTCGTCTATATCGTGGCCACACAGAACGGGCGTCACATCGCGCTCATGCGGCCCGTGAAGGTCGGACCCGCCACCGGCGATTCGACCTCGATCCAGTCGGGCGTGAACGTGGGCGACGTGGTGGTCACCGCCGGCGGCGATCGCCTGAAGGACAAGGCGCCGGTCATGCTGCCGGGCGACAAGCCTCAGCGGTCGGGCGCGGGCGGCGGACGCGGTGGTCATCGCCGCGGCGGCGGTGGAGGGGGCGGCGGGGGTGGCGGCGGATGAGTCTGTCGTTGCCCGATCCCCAGCACGTTCCGCAAAAGTGGATTCCGGTTTTGCGACCAGAACGCGCGCACTTTTTGACTCGGAGCTGAGCGCTTGAGTCCGTCGCGGCCCTTCATCATGCGTCCGGTGGCGACGTCGCTGCTGATGCTGGCGATTCTTCTCGCCGGCATCGTGAGCTTCAAGTTCCTGCCGCTGTCGGCCCTGCCCGAGGTCGACTATCCGACTATCCAGGTGCAGACCTTCTATCCGGGCGCGTCGCCGGACGTGATGACCTCGCAGGTCACCGCGCCGCTCGAGCGCCAGTTCGGCCAGATGACCGACCTGAAGCGCATGTCGTCGACCAGTTCGGCCGGCGCCTCGGTGATCACCCTGCAGTTCAATCTCGAGCTCAGCCTCGACGTCGCCGAGCAGGAGGTGCAGGCGGCGATCAACGCGGCGGGCAACCTGTTGCCCGCGGACCTGCCCGGACCGCCGATCTACGCCAAGGTGAACCCCGCCGACGCGCCGGTGATGACGCTGGCGGTGACCTCCGACACCGTGCCGATGACCCAGGTCGAGGACTATTCCGACTCGATCCTCGGCCAGAAGATCTCGCAGCTTCCCGGCGTCGGTCTCGTGTCGCTGAGCGGCGGCCAGCGGCCCGCCGTGCGCATCCAGGCCAACACCCAGGCGCTCGCCGCCTACGGCCTGACCATGGAGACCCTGCGCAACGCCATCGCGGCGGCCAACGCCAACGGCGCCAAGGGCACCTTTGACGGCCCGACCGAGGCCTACGCTATCGACTCCAACGACGCGCTCTATACCGTCGACGACTACAAGAAAATGATCGTGTCGACCAACGCCTCCACCGGCGCGCCGGTGCGGCTGAGCGACGTGGCCCAGGTGGTCAACAGCGCGGAAAACACCAAGCTCGGCGCCTGGGAAGGCGTCTTCGCCGACAACAAACAGACGCAACAGCGGTCGGCCCAGATCAATCCCGCGATCATTCTGAACGTGCAACGCCAGCCCGGCGCCAACGTGATCGCCACGGTCGACCAGATCAAGAAGATGCTGCCGGACCTCGAGGCGCAGCTTCCGCCCAACGTCCGCGTCGACCTCTTGACCGACCGCACCACCGGCATCCGCGCCTCGGTGCACGACGTGGAGTTCGAGCTGGTGCTGTCGGTGCTGCTCGTGGTGCTGGTGATCTTCCTGTTCCTGCGCAGCGTGCAGGCGACCTTCATCGCCTCGGTCTCGGTGCCGCTGTCGCTGGTCGGCACGTTCGGCGTGATGTACCTGCTGCATTTCAGCCTGAACAACCTCAGCCTGATGGCGCTCACCATCGCGACCGGCTTCGTGGTCGACGACGCGATCGTGATGATCGAGAACATCTCGCGCTACATCGAAGAGGGTGAGAAGCCGTTCGAGGCCGCGCTGAAGGGGGCCGAGCAGATCGGCTTCACCATCGTGTCCTTGACCGTGTCACTGATCGCGGTGCTGATCCCGCTCTTGTTCATGGGCGACGTGGTCGGCCGGCTGTTCCGCGAGTTCGCGGTGACCCTGGCGGTGACCATCGTGATCTCGGCGATCGTGTCGCTGACGCTGGTGCCGACGCTGTCGGCGCGCTGGCTGAAGCGCGAGAAGCCCGAGGAGGAGTCGCGGCTCGGTCGCTACACCAAACGCACCTTCGACAGTGTGCTGGCGCGCTATGACAAGGCGCTGACCTGGGTGCTCGATCGCCAGGGCCCGACCCTGATCGTCGCGGCCGCGACCCTGGTGCTGACCGTCGTCCTCTACATCATCATTCCCAAGGGCTTGTTCCCGACCCAGGACACCGGCCTGGTGCAGGGCTACACCGAAGCCGGCCAGACTATTTCCTACAGCCGCATGGCCGACCAGCAGGTGGCGCTCAGCAAGAGTATCCTGGCCGATCCAGCAGTCGACAGCCTATCGTCCTTCATCGGCGTCGACGGCACCAACACCACGCTGAACGCCGGCCGCATTCAGATCAACCTGAAGCCCAAGGACCAACGCCAGGGTTCGCTGCCGCAGGTGATGGACCGGCTGAGCCAGCGCGCGCGCGACGTCGCCGGCATGCAGCTCTATCTCCAGCCGGTGCAGGACCTCACCATCGACGCCCAGGTCGGCAAGACCCAATACCAGCTCTCGATGCAGGGTGTGGACCAGGTCGCGTTGAACACCTGGTCGCAAAAGCTCGTCGACCAGTTGAAGACGATGAAGGAAATTCGCAATCCTTCGACCGACGCGCAGGCCGCCGGTCTCTCCGCCTTCGTCAACGTCGACCGCGACACCGCCGCGCGGCTCGCCATCACGCCCGCGTCGCTCGACGAGATTCTCTACGACGCGTTCGGCCAGCGCATCGTCTCGACCATCTTCACCCAGTCGAACCAGTACCGGGTGATCCTCGAGGCGCAGCCCAACGTGGTCACCAATCCGCAGGGGCTGAACAAGCTCTACCTGCCAGCGTCCAGCGGCGGCGCGACGCCCCTAGGCGCCATCGCCACGGTGACCGAGAGGAACGAGCCGCTGCAGATCGACCACGTGGGACAGTTCCCGGCGGTGAACGTCTCCTTCGATACCGCGCCGGGCGTGTCGCTCGGCGAAGCGGTGAAGGCGATCAACTCGGCTGAAAAGACCGTCGGCGTGCCGGCCTCGATCACCACGGTGTTCCTGGGCGCCGCCCAGGCGTTCCAGGCGTCGCTGAACAACGAGCTGTGGCTGATCCTGGCCGCCATCGTCGTCGTCTACATCGTGCTGGGCGTGCTCTACGAGAGCTTCGTGCATCCGGTGACGATCCTGTCGACGCTTCCGTCGGCCGGCGTCGGCGCGTTGCTCGCCCTGATGATCGCGGGCCAGTCGCTCGGCGTCATCGGCATCATCGGCATCATTTTGCTGATCGGCATCGTGAAGAAGAACGCGATCATGATGATCGACTTCGCGCTCGACGCCGAACGCCAGGAGGGCAAGAGCCCGCGCGAGGCGATCCACCAGGCCGCGCTGCTGCGCTTCCGCCCGATCATCATGACCACGCTCGCCGCCCTGTTCGGCGCCTTGCCGCTGATGCTGGGTTGGGGCGAGGGATCGGAGCTGCGTCACCCGCTCGGCATCTCCATCGTCGGCGGCCTGATCGTCAGCCAACTGCTCACCCTGTTCACCACGCCGGTGATCTACCTCGCCTTCGACCGCCTGGCGCGCCGCGCCGACATCCGCCCCGACGTCGATCGGGACGGCAGTGAACCGGAGGGCGGGCCCGAACCGAGTCCCGCGGCGACGTGAACCTCTCCGCACCCTTTCTGAAGCGGCCGATCGGCACCACCTTGCTGACGCTCGGCATCGCCATCGCCGGCGCGGGCGCCTTCTTCAACCTGCCCGTCTCGCCGCTGCCGCAGGTGGACATTCCGACCATCAGCGTCCAGGCGTCGCTGCCGGGCGCCTCGCCCGAGATCATGGCGTCGAGCGTGGCGACGCCGCTGGAAAAACGCCTCGGCCACATCGCCGACGTCAGCGAGATGACCTCGTCGAGCTCGACCGGCTCGGCCAACATCACCTTGCAGTTCGGGCTCGATCGCGACATCGACGGCGCCGCGCGCGACGTGCAGGCGGCGATCAACGCCTCGCGCGTGGACCTGCCGGCGACGCTGCGCAGCAACCCGACCTATCGCAAGGTGAACCCGGCCGACGCGCCGATCATGATCCTGGCGATGACGTCGGACACCAAGACGCCGCCGCAGATCTACGACGCGGCGGCGACCATCGTGCAGCAGCGCCTCTTGCATGTGCACGGCGTGGGGGACGTCACCATCGGCGGCGGCTCACTGCCGGCGGTGCGGGTCGAAATGAATCCCGTCGCGCTCGCCAAGTACCAGATCAGTCCCGAGGACGTGCGCGCGGCCCTGTCCTCGGCGGACGCCAACCGCCCCAAAGGCCTGATCGACGGCGACCTGAGCCGCTGGCAGATCTACACCAACGACCAAGGCAAGGTGGCCGCCGACTTCAAAGGGATCATCGTCGCCTTTCGCAACGGCTCGGCCGTGCGGCTGAGCGACGTCGCCGACGTGCTCGACGGACCCGAGGACATCCACAACCTCGGCCTCTACGCCTGCTCCGATCCAAAGCTGCCCAACTGCGTCGACAACTCGAAGAACCCGCGCGGCTATACCGGTCGCGGCGGCAAGGGTCGCGGCCACGGCGCTCCGGCCGCCGCGGCGGCGAACGCGGGCGGTGGCAACGCACCAGCGGCAGGTCAGACCCCGAACACGACGGCGTCGACCTCCGGCGCCGCGGCGCGCGGTCATCATCGCGGCGGTCACGGCTGGAGCGGACATCGCGCAGGCGCAGCCCAAGGCGCGCCGCCGCAAGGTCAAACCGCGGGCGCAGCGCCGGGCGGTCCCGCGAGCGCAGGGCAGGGTCAAGGCGGCGGCCATCATCGACACCGCCAGGGCGCCGGCGCCCAAGGCCAATCCGATGCGCAAGGCGCAGGGACTTCGACAGGCGCACCGAGCCAGGCCGCTGCGGGCCCTGCCGCGGCCCAGGCTCAACCCGACGCGGCGACTGTGAACGCCAAGGAGCAGCTCGCGGAAGCAGGCGGCGCGGAAGCGCCGGCCGTGGCCAACAGCGTGGCCCGCCCGTCGATCGCGGTGGTGATCAGTCGCCAGCCCGGCGCGAACATCATCCAGACCGTCGACGGTATCAAGGCGGTGCTGCCCGAGTTGAAGGCGGATCTGCCGTCCGACATCAACCTCGACGTCGCCATCGACCGCACCATCACCATCCGCGCGTCGCTGAACGAGGTGGAGCGCACCCTGCTGATCGCCATCCTGCTGGTGGTGGCGGTGGTGTTCGTGTTCCTGCGCAGCGCACGCTCGACGCTTATCCCGGCGGTCGCGGTCACGGTGTCGCTGCTCGGCACGCTCGGCGTGATGTACCTGCTGAAATTCAGCCTGGACAATCTCTCGCTGATGTCGCTGACGGTTGCGACCGGCTTCGTGGTCGACGACGCCATCGTGGTGATGGAGAACATCGCGCGCCACGTGGAAGCGGGCATGCCGCGGTTCAAGGCGGCGGTGCTGGGCGCGAGCGAGGTCGGCTTCACCGTGCTCTCGATCAGCGTGTCGCTGGTGGCGGTGTTCATCCCCATCCTGCTGATGGGCGGGATCGTCGGGCGCCTGTTCCACGAGTTCGCCATCACCCTGTCGACCGCGATCATCGTCTCACTGGCGATCTCGCTGACCACCACGCCGATGATGTGCGCCTTCCTGATGGGCGAGAAGCCGCGGGATAAGAAGGAGAACCTCCTGGCGCGCGGGTCGAAGGGCTTCTTCGACTGGGTGACCGAAACCTATCGCAAGTCCCTGGTCTGGGCGCTCGACAACGCCCCGATCATTCTGGCCAGCCTGATCTGCGCCATCGGGCTCAACGTCTACCTGTTTACCATCGTGCCCAAGGGCTTCTTTCCGACCCAGGACACCGGCCAGGTCACCGGAGGCATGCAGTCCGACCAGGACTCGTCGTTCCAGCTCTCGCAGCAGCGCATGCGCCGCTTCGTGAACATCGTTGCGCGCGATCCGGCCGTGGACACCGTGGTCGGTTTCGAGGGCGGCAGCCGCTCGGCAGGCGGCTTCGTCTATATGGCGCTGAAGCCCAGGAACAAGCGCGGCGGCGATTCCAGCGAGGATGTGATCAACCGCCTGCGGCCCCAGCTCGCTCGGGTGCCGGGCGCGACCCTGTTCCTGAACCCGGTGCAGGACCTGCGCGTGGGCGGTCGCCAGAGCAACGCGACATACCAGTACACGCTCGAGGCCGATGACCAGAACGCGCTGAAGACCTGGTCAGACAAGCTGACCGAACAGCTGAAGACCGATCCCGACCTCACCGACGTGAACTCCGACTCCCAGGACCACGGCCTGTCGAGCTACGTCACCGTCGACCGGGACACCGCCAACCGGCTGGGGCTGAGCGCCACCCAGATCGACAACATCCTCTACGACGTGTTCGGCCAGCGCCAGGCGGCGGTGATCTACAATCCGCTGAACCAGTACCACGTGGTCATGGAGGGCGCGCCGCAGTTCATCCAGGAGCCCTCGGCGCTCGGCCAGATCTACGTGCCGGTGACCGGTCCCGCCACGTCGCCAACCACGACCGCCGCGGTGATTTTGCCGGTCACGTCCACCGGCCAGTCCGGCACGCCCTCGACAGTCGCCGGCGCCAGTACCGCGACGACCACGCCGGGCCAGCCCTTGTCCTCCACGGGCACGACCAGCGCAACGCCGCAGCCGAGCGGTCCGGCCGCCCCGCCCACCCGCGCCGCATCCCAGGGCGTGGCGATTTCAGGATCGCCCGAGCGCATGGTGCCGCTGTCGGCCTTCGCGCACTGGACCTCGACCGCATCGCCCACCTCGGTGCGCCACCAGGACATCAGCCCGGCCATCACCATTTCGTTCAATCTCGCGCCCGGCAAGTCGCTGAGCGACGCGACGAAATCCATCGCCGCGGCCGAGGACGCCATCTCCATGCCGGTGACCGTGCACGGCAGCTTCCAGGGCACCGCCAAGGTCTATCAGCAGAGCCTTGCGAACGAGCCGATGCTGATCCTGTTCGCGATCCTGGCCGTCTACATCGTGCTGGGCATCCTATACGAGAGCTACATCCATCCGTGGACGGTGTTGTCGACGCTGCCGTCGGCCGGCCTGGGGGCGGTGCTTGCGCTGATCATTTTCCATTCCGAGTTCAGCATCATCGCCATGATCGGCATCGTGCTGTTGATCGGCATCGTGAAAAAGAACGCCATCCTGATCATCGACTTCGCGCTCGAGGCCGAACGCACCGAAGGCCTGTCGTCGCGCGATGCGGTCTACAAGGCCTGCCTGCTGCGTTTCCGCCCGATCCTGATGACCACCTGCGCCGCCGCGCTGGGCGCGCTGCCGCTTGCCATCGGCTGGGGCGAGGGTGCGGAGCTGCGCCGTCCGCTCGGCATCACCATCATCGGCGGCCTTTTGGTCAGCCAGGTCCTGACCCTGCTCACCACGCCGGTGGTTTATCTTTATCTCGACCGTTTCCGTAAGCGTTCGCCCGACGAAGCGCGTCTCAGCCGCCACAGCGGCGGCGGACCCGCGCCCTTCCCGGCGCCCGCGGAATGAAGGAGGACACCATGGCCATCATTCGTTCGCGCCATCTCGTCGTTCCGGCTCTGGCCGTGCTCGCGGCCGCGCTCAGCGCCTGCATGGTCGGCCCGAACTATAAGCGGCCGGCGGTCGCCTCGACGCCCGCGTTCAAGGAGCTCGCCGGCTGGAAGACCGCCGCGCCGTCGGATGCGCTCGATCGCGGCGACTGGTGGACGCTGTTCAACGATCCGCTGCTGAACGACCTCGAAGCCAAGGTCGCGGTGTCGAACCAGAACCTCGCCGCCGCCGAGGCCGCCTATCGCAACGCCCACGCCATGGTCGCCGAACAGCGCGCGGCCCTGTTCCCGACCGTCGACCTCAGCGGCTCGGCCAATGTCAGCGGCGGCGGCGGCGCCGGGTCGAGCACGATCAACACGGGAACAGGCGGAACAGGCACAGGCGGTACGGGGACAGGCGGTACGGGCACGGGCGGAACCGGCACGGGGACCACCGTCACCCGCGGCACGGTGCAGCGCTATCAGGTCAGCGTGGGCGCGACCTGGGCGCCCGACATCTGGGGCAGGGTGCGGCGCGCCATCGCCGGCGCCAAGGCCAATGCGCAAGCGACCGCTGCGGACGTCGCCAACGCAAAGTTGTCGGCGCAGACCGAACTCGCCACCGACTATCTGCAGCTGCGCGCCGACGACGAACAGATCCGCCTGCTGCAGACCACGGCCGACGCCTACCAGCGCGCCTTGCAGGTGGCGAAGAACCGCTACGCCCAGGGGGTCGCCGCCAAGAGCGACGTGCTGACCGCCGAAACGACCCTCCTGGACGCCCAGGCGCAGACCGAACAGACGGTGCAGGCGCGCGCCACGCTTGAACACGCCATCGCGGTCCTGACCGGCCAGCCGCCGGCGGCGCTCGCCATCGAACCGCGCTCGCAATTCACACCGTCCATCCCGGGCGTGCCCGTCGGCCTGCCGTCGGAATTGCTCGAACGCCGGCCCGATGTCGCCGCCGCCGAGCGGCGCGCCAAGAACGCCAACGAACAGATCGGCGTGCAGGTGGCGGCCTATTATCCGACCATCACGCTCACGCCTTCGCTTGGTTTCGCGTCGAGCTCGCTGAGCAAGCTGTTCTCCAGCTCGGCCTTCACCTGGACGCTGGGCGGCGACGCGACCCAGATCCTGTTCGACGGCGGGGCGCGCAAGGCGCGGGTGGCCGAGGCGCGGGCGACCTACGATCAGAACGTCGCGGAGTACCGCCAGACCGTGCTCACCGCCTTCCAGCAAGTGGAAGACGAGCTCGCCGCAGGCAAGTACTTGGAACAGCAACAGCGCTTCCGCGCCGAAGCTTCGGCCGCCGCGGACGAGAACGAGAAGATCGTGTTGAACCAGTATCGCGCGGGCCAGGCCTCGGCGACCGACGTGGTGACCGCCGAGAACACGGCGCTCAGTGCGCGCATCAACCTGGTCGGCGTCGAACAGAGCCAACTGACCGCCGCGGTCTCGCTGATCGAGGCGCTGGGCGGCGGGTGGACCACGGCGCAGCTGCCCAAGTCCTGATGAACAAAGGATAAGTTGCGGGGGCGTCTTCGCCGTTGCATGGTCCCGCTTAAGGGAACGGGACGACGACGGGCGAGGGCCTCTCAGAATGGATCGGCGAAGCGTATTGAAGGGGGCGGCCGTGGCTGCCGCCGCCCTGGATCTGGCCGCGCAGGCGGGGGTCGCGAAGGCCCAGGTCCGCGGTGCGGGTCTTGCGGGCAAGGACTATGCGGGGGCGCTGGCGAAACTGCGCGCCTACGCCGATCTGCATGTGTCGAGTTACGGCCTCGCCGGCCTGACCGTGACCGTGGTCGACCGCGACGGCTTCATGGCCGAGTTCCAGGTCGGCCTGTCCGACATCGCGCGCAAGGTTCCGGTCTCGCCCGATCACCTGTTCCAGATCGGCTCCATTTCCAAGTCGTTCACCGCCATCGCGATCCTGCAGGCGGCGGAGGCCGGCAAGCTCGATCTCGACTCGACGGTGAAGTCGCACCTGCCGCACGTGCCGCTGCCGGCCGAGCCGATCACCGTGCGTCAGGTGCTGAGCCACGTCTCGGGCCTGCCCGACGATCCGCCGCCGTTCCCGCGCGGCATCGACGGCCTGTGGCTCGGTTTCAAGCCGACGACCAACTGGTCCTACAGCAACCTCGGCTTCCGCCTGCTCGGCATGGTCCTCGAACAGGTGCACGGGCGTCCGTACACCGAGACGATCCAGACGATCTTCGACAAGCTGGGCATGAAGGACGCGCGGCCGTTGATCGCCACCAGCGATTTCGACCGCTACGCGGTGGGTCACCAGCCCGTCCAGGCCGACCGTCCCTGCGCCTGGCCAGGCCCGCTGAAGGCCGCGCCCTGGGTGGATTTCTGCATGGCGTCGGGTTCGGTCGCCGCGCCGGCGCGCGACATGGCGCGGTACATGCGCTTTCTCATCGAGGCCGGAAACGGCAAGGGCGCGCCCTTGCTCAGCGACGCCGCCGCCAAGGCGTTCGTCACGCCGGTGTCGCCGGCGCTCGAGTTCGGGCCCGGCGCGCAATACGCGCTGGGCGTCGCGGTGGTGCAGAACGGGGGGCGGTCCTTGATCCACCACACCGGCGGCATGATCGCCTTCTCCTCGTCCTTCCACGTGGACGCGCCGGCCGGGGTCGCCTGTTTCGCCAGCACCAACACCAACATCGAAGGCTATCGTCCGCGCGACGTCACCGCCTATGCCTGTCACCTGTTCCGCACGCTGCGTGAAGGAACGCCGCCGCCCGCGCCGCGCGCCATCACGCTCGGCGATACGGTGGAGAAGGCCGCCGACTACGTGGGCGATTATCATTACAAGAACGGTCCCGCCTTCAGCATCCGTGCGCGCGACGGCGGCCTCGAGCTCGTCGATGGTTCCGGCGTCGGTCGCCTGCAGATGAAGGGCGAGGACCTGTTCATGGTGCGCAAGGCCGAGTGGTCGGTGCATCCGCTCGTCTTCGTCCGCCAGAACGGCCAGGTCGTCGGCGTCTGGCACGGCGATTTGCTGATCGGCCGCGGCGACCACAACATCGCCCAGGCCATTCCGCCCGAGTATGCGGGCAAGGCCGGCCGTTACGACAACGACGATCCGTGGCTCGGCTCAATGCGCGTCGTCGCTCGGCCCGACGGTCTCTACGCCGACGACGGCACCCCGCTGGTTCCGCTGGGCGACGGCGTCTATCGCCTGGGTCCCGATCCGGCCGGGTGCGAACGCGTGCAGTTCGACGGCGAGATCAACGGCCAGACCCACCGCCTGAACTTCTCGGGCGTGGACTTCTGGCGCAAGTACGATCCGATCGCGGGTCACAACGTCTGATGCGGCTCCCTTCTTCGACATCTGGTCTTACGCTCGCCTTCTCCCGGTCGGGAGAAGGTGGCGCGAAGCACCGGATGAGGGAGAGGGACGGTGCAGAATTGAGTGCGCGGTCAATGAAGGCGTCGTCTCGGCGCGCCGCGTAAACCCTCATCCGGTCCTTCGGACCACCTTCTCCCTCCGGGAGAAGGGCGAATTCGAGTCGAGCTAGGGGAATAAAACATGCGTTCGTTGATCGCCGCTCTGGCGCTTACCACGTGCCTCGCAACACCCGCACTTGCCGGCCCGCCCGAGGGACCGACGCGCACCTTCCAGGCGAGGGATCTGTTCGCGCTGGAATACGCTGGCGATCCGCAAGTGCGGCCCGACGGCGGCCAGATCGCCTTCGTGCGATCGAGCTACGACATCATGATCGACAACGCGCGCAACGCGATCTGGACGGCCAATCCGGACAGCGGCGAGATCGCGCCGCTGGTCACCGGTTCCGGCGCCTATTTCAGTCCGCGTTGGTCGCCGGACGGTAAGCGCCTCGCCTATGTCTCCACCGTCGAGAACGGCCGGCCCGAGCTCTATGTGCGCTGGATGGCGACGGGCGCGACGGCCAAGATCGCCGACCTGCCCGAAGGTCCCGGCGACCTCGCCTGGTCTCCGAACGGGCGCACGCTTGCCTTCACCATGTTCATTCCCGATGACGGCCTGACCCTGGGCTCGCCGCTCGCCAAGCCCGACGGCGCCAAGTGGGCGGCGCCGTTGAAGGTCGTGAGCCAGGTGTTTTATCGCGCCGACGGCGCCGGCGAACTGCGGCCGGGATTCAATCATATCTTTCTGGTGGACGCCGATGGCGGTTCGCCCAGGCAAGTGACCTTCGGCGCGTTCAACGACGGCGGGCCGCTGTCGTGGTCGCCGGATGGACGAAGCCTGGTGTTCGGCTCCAACCGCAACGCCAACTGGGAGCGCGATCCGCTCAACACCGAGGTCTATCAGCTGACGCTCGCGGACGGGACGGTCACCGCGCTCACCCACCGCGAAGGGCCGGATCAGGAGGCGGTGATTTCGCCGGACGGCAAGCTGATCGCCTTCACCGGCTTCGATGACAAGATCAAAGGCTATCAGAACAGCCAACTCTATGTGATGGACCGCGAGGGCGGTCATGCGCGCTCGCTCACCGCGAGCTTCGACAATTCGGTCGGCGGTCCGAGCTGGTCCGGCGACGGCAAGTCGATCTTCGTCCAGTACGCCGATCATGGCGCGACCAAGGTCGCGCGCGTCACGCTCGACGGCCGCATGCAGACGGTGGCGGACGGCCTTTCCGGCGGCGAGATGGACCGGCCCTACGCCGGCGGCGAATTCAGCGCGTCGGGCAACGGCGTGGTCGCGTTCACTTCCGGCGATGCGACGCATCCGCCGGAGCTCTCGGTCGCCAAGGGCGGCGGCGTGCGCAGACTGACGCACCTCAACGCCGACCTGTTCGCCGACAAGACGCTGGGCAAGGTCGAACACCTTTCCGTGTCATCGTCCTACGACAAGAAACCGATCGACGCCTGGATGATCCTGCCGCCCAACTTCGATCCGGCGAAGAAATACCCGCTGATCCTCGAGATCCACGGTGGCCCGTTCGGCGCCTACGGCCCGACCTTCACGTCGGAACTGCAGCTCTACGCCTCGGCGGGCTACATCGTGGTCTATTCCAACCCGCGCGGGTCGACCTCCTATGGCGAAGGCTTCGCCAACGAGATCGACATGAACTATCCCGGCCACGACTACGACGACCTGATGAGCGTGGTGGACGCGGCGATCGCCAAGGGTTCGGTCGATCCGAATGAGCTGTTCGTCACCGGCGGCTCCGGCGGCGGCTGCCTGACCGCGTGGATCGTGGGCAAGACCAACCGCTTCAAGGCGGCGGTGTCGCAGAAGCCGGTGATCGACTGGGCGAGCGAGGTCCTGACCACCGACGGCTACAACTTCATGGCCAAGTACTGGTTCGGCAAGATGCCGTGGGAGGACCCGGTGAACTACTGGCGCCGGTCGCCGCTGTCGCTCGTCGGCAACATCACGACGCCGACCATGGTGATGGTCGGCGAAGCCGATCACCGCACGCCCGACAGCGAGGCCGAACAGTTCTACGCCGCGCTGCAGCTGCGCGGCGTGCCGACGGCCCTGATCAAGGTCCCCGACGCCTCGCACGGCGGTTTCGAAGCGCGGCCCTCGCAGGAGGCGGCGGAAGCGGCGGCGATCCTGGCGTGGTTCGACAAGTACAAGGACGCGCCAAAGAGCTAGGCCCCAGAGCTAGGCCGCGTCGATCTCGGCGACTTCCGGTTCCAGCGCGCCCGCGGTCAGCCACGCGGGCGTGACCGGCTTGTGCAGTTCGAGCGAGGACAGCAGCATGCGCATTTCGGTACGCGCCGACAGCGCGCTCATGGCCAAGGGCGCGTTGGTGCGCGGCGGGTCGAGCGGCGAGCGGCCGTCCTCGAACATCTCGCGATAGCCGACACGTTCGCGCAGGCCCTCGACAATCTCGAAGCCGAAGCGTTCGGCCGCCTCGTCCAGATCGGTGGTGATGCGATCCGCCAGCTTGGTGTGCAGGTGGCCGCGGCGGTTGCGCACCACGATCCAGCGAAAGGTCTGTCGCCCGCGATAGCCGGCGGCGGCCTCGACGAAATCCGCCACGCTCTGCGCCGCGCCCTTGCCGAGCAGCATCTGCAGGTCGAGCGGGCTGTCGGTCAGCGGCGTGACCAGCACGTGGCAGGCCAGAATCGCCGCCGCGTTCATCCACAGCGCGTCACGGCCCGAACTGGAGTCCACTACCAGGCAGTCGGCGCCGCGCAGGCGCGCCTGATCGATGGCGCCGTCCATCTCCTCGGTGGCGCGGCGGCTGTTGGCGGCGCTGAGGAAGGATCGGGTGGGGGTAGTGATCGACTGCGGCGCGAGCAGACCGGCGGCGCGGCGGCGGGCGACAAACGAGTCGAGGCCGGTTCCCGAACCGTCCAGGTCCAGGACCGCCGTGGAGAATCCGGCTTCCTGCGCCGCGGTGGCGACCGCGCCGGCCAGCGACGTCTTTCCGACGCCGCCCTTCAGTCCGAAAAAACAGATGATCTTCATCGGTCGCCCCCGATGCCCGCTCACCCCAACCTCCACCATACCGAACGAAAGGTTAAAGTCGAAATGTGATACGAATTCAGTCGCGAAAGCCCATTGCCAGAAACCGTATACGCGCCCAATCATGGGCCCGCGTCAGCATCGGGGATCGCATAATGGGTAGTCTCAAGGCCTTGTTTTGTAGCGCCGCCGTGGCCGCGCTGATGGTTTCAGCGCCCGCCGCCCAGGCCGCGGACACAGGGTTCAGCATGGAGCAGGTGCTGAGCTATCCCTACCCGCAAGAGATGGCCTCGCCGGAGCACGGCGACCGGGTCGCCTGGGTCCGCGACTACAAGGGCGTGCGCAACGTCTGGATCGCCGAAGGCCCCGACTTCGTCGGCCGCCCGCTGACCCACTACACCGCCGACGACGGCCAGGAGATCACCCAGCTCACCTTCTCGCCGGACGGCGCTCAACTGGTGTTCGTGCGCGGCGGAGACCACGACGAGAACTGGCCGGCGGCGGGCAAACTCGATCCCGACCCCGACAGCTCGCCGGTGCAGCCCAAGGTCACCATCTGGGGCGTGAGCCAGACCGACGGCGCGCTCACCAAGATCGCCGAGGGCGACGCGCCGACAATCTCGTCTCGAGGCCAGCTCGCCTATCTGGTGAACGACCAGGTCTGGACCACGACGCTCGACGGCAAGGGCAAACCCGAAACGCTGTTCTTCGACCGTGGTCATGACGGCGACCTGCAATGGTCGCCCGACGGGTCGCGCCTCGCCTTCGAGTCCGAGCGCGGCGACCACGCCTTCATCGGCGTGTTCACGGCGAAGGACAAACCGCTCATCTATCTGGCGCCTACCACCAACATCGACGAGTCGCCGCGCTGGTCGAAGGACGGCGCGCGCATCGCGTTCACGCGCCGCCGCGGCAACGGCGGCCCGCCCGCGCCGCTGTTGAAAGAGACGCCGGACCCCTGGTCGATCTGGGTCGCGGACGCGACCACCGGCGAAGGCCACAAGGCGTGGCAAGGTCCCGACACCCTGCACGGCTCCTATCCCGGAACCGCGGGCGGCGCGAACCTCAGTTGGGCGGCGGGCGACCGTCTGGCGTTCACCGCCGAACTCGACAACTGGCCGCATCTCTATTCCGTGCCCGCCGCGGGCGGCGACGCGATGCTGCTCACGCCCGGCGCCTTCATGGTCGAGCATGTCGCCGAGAGCCGCGACGGCAAATACATGGTCTATGACGCCAACACCGGATCGACGGCGAACGATCTCGAGCGCCGCCACCTGTTCCGCGTGCCGGTCGATCGCGCCGCGCCGGAAGAACTGACCGGCGGCACGACGCTGGAGTGGTCGCCATTCATGGCGTCGAACGACCGCGTGGCCTTCATCGGCAACGACGGACGCCATCCGCCGCAAGCCGAGATCGTGGGGCTCGACGGCAAGGGCCTGCGCAACATCAGCGCCAACGACACGCCCGCCGGTTATCCGTGGCAGGACTTCATCATTCCGAAGCCGGTGACCTATACCGCGCCGGACGGCACGGTGGTGCACGCCGACCTGTTCCAGCGGGCGGGCGGCGGTGACAAGCCGGGGATGATCTTCGTCCACGGCGGGCCGCCGCGGCAGATGATGCTGGGCTGGCACTACATGGACTATTATTCCAACGGCTATGCGGTGAACCAGTATCTCGCCGCGCACGGTTTTACCGTGTTGGCGGTGAACTATCGCCTGGGCATCGGCTACGGCTACGATTTCCAGCATCCGGAACACTCCGGACCGGCCGGATCGTCGGAGTACCAGGACGTGCTGGCCGGCGCGCACTATCTGCAGCATCTGCCCGGCGTCGATCCGAACCGCATCGGCATCTGGGGCGGATCCTACGGCGGGCTGCTGACCGCGCTGGCGCTGGCGCGCAACTCCGACACCTTCAAGGCGGGCGTCGACTTCCACGGCGTGCACGACTGGTCGCACACCATCGGTCCGCACCTGCCCGACGTCGCGCATCGCTATGAGAAGGGCGATCACGACGCGGCCATGGCCACCGCGTGGGCGTCTTCGCCCGATGCGGACGTGGGGAAGTGGACGTCGCCGGTGCTGCTGATTCAGGGCGACGACGACCGCAACGTGGACTTCCACGAAACCGTCGACCTCGCCCGGCGCCTCGAAGACCAGCACACCTATTTCGAGGAAATGGTCATCCCCAACGAGATCCACGGATTTCTCCGTTACGACTCGTGGCTGCGCGCCGATAGCGCGACGGCGGCGTTCCTGGCCAAGGAGCTCGACGCCAAACAGTGACGGCGCAGACCTGGAGCGGTTTCCGGCGAAGTGGAAACCGGTTCGCCGTCAGAAACCGCGACAAAGCAACAATCCAGGGCGCCGCTCTGATTCAATCAGAGCGGCGCCCTAGACCGCCGCGTCCTCAAGGATCAGGTCCGCGGCGCGCCAGGCCATGGCGATGACCGCGCCGTTGGTGTTGCCCGACACCAGGCTCGGCATGACCGAGGCATCCACCACGCGCAGGTTCTCCACGCCGCGCACCTTGAGCCGCAGGTCGAGCGGCGCCGCGGCGTCCGCGCCCAGGCGGCAGGTCCCGCAGAAGTGCGACTTCGGCGATCCGTACCGCCGTGCGTGCGCGATGAGGTCTTCGGGCGTGCGGCAGTCCGGGCCCGGCGTGGTCTCGGCGCCAAGATAGGGGCGGAGCGCGGGTTGACTGAGCAGCTTGCGCGCGAACGCCGCGCCATCGACCAGCCGGCGTCGATCGTCCGCCGTGGCCAGCACGTTGAGATCCACCGCCGGCGCCGCCTCGGGATCGGGCGAGCGGATGAACACCGCGCCGCGGCTTTCAGGCCGGAGCGGCGAGACGACGCAACGCAGGCCCGGCGCGCGTTCGAATTGCCGCGCCGCATCCGGCGCCGTCGATCCGCCCGCGACCTGGAGCTCGAGGTCCGGTCGCGTCTCGCCGGCGCGCGCGCAGACGAAGCCGCCGATCTCGGTGCTCGCCGTGGCCATGATTCCGCCCAGGCCCAAGGCATAGCGCAGGCGGCTGATGCGAAGACCCGCGCCGCGCAACTGATGATTCTGGCCCAGCCGGCGCGTCAGCCGGTGCTGGATGCGCAGGGACCAGCGCTCGATGAGGTTGGCGCCCACGCCGGGGCTGTCGTGGACCACCGTCACGCCGTGTGCGTTGAGGTGCGCCGCCGGGCCGACGCCGGAAAGTTGCAACAGCTTCGGCGACTGCAAGGCGCCGGCGGCGACAAGGACCTCGCGATGAGCGGCGAAGGTCTCCTCCCCACGCGGGCCGGCGCAGACGACGCCGGTCGCGCGCCGCCCCTCGAACACGATGCGCCGCACCGCCGTGTCGGTGAGCACGGTGAGATTGCGCCGCTGGCGGACGGGCTTCAGGAACGCGTCGGCCGCGGTCACCCGGCGGCCGTCGCGAATCGTGACCGGGAAATAGCCGATGCCCGCGGGCTCTCCGGCGTTCAGGTCATCCTTCGCCTCGACGCCCATCTCGGCGCCCGCCGCAACGATGGCGTCGCTGAGCGCGTCGTGCGGCGTCCAGGCTGAAACGTGCAGCGGACCGCCATGGCCGCCGCTGGAACCCGCCGCGTAATCCTCTACCGCGCGGAAGCACGGCTCGATGTCGCGCCACGCCCAACCGGCGGCGCCGTTCGCGGCCCAATCGTCATAGTCCTGCGCTTGGCCGCGCACATAGAGCAGGCTGTTGATCGCGCTGGTGCCGCCCAGGGTCTTGCCCGCGATCAGGGCGCCGCGCCACTGGCCATCGCCGAGGTCGGTGGGGAAGCGCCAGGTGATGCGCGCGTCGCCGTGGCTGGTCAGATAACCCTTGGGCCTGTGGATCGCGGGATCGTCGTCGCGGGGGCCGGCTTCGATCAACAGGACGCGCGTCGCAGGATTTTCCGACAGGCGATAGGCGAGGACACAGCCCGCGGAGCCCGCGCCCACGATCACATAGTCGAAGTCCGTCACGACGGCCTGCGCCCGCCCGCCTCGGCTGCGCGCGGGTCGGCTGCCAGGGTGACGCGCAACAGGGCGTCGATCACATCTTCGACCAGGTTGAGACCGCGCTTGCCGATCATGCGCCGCAACAGCTGTCGCGGGTGGCGCGTCAGGCGCGCGCGCTGCGCCTGTTGATATTCGTAGTGATCGTCGAAGACCCGGTCCTTGGGCGAAATGCCGTGCTTGTTCGCGAACCGCGTCACGCTGGTCCGGATCCAGCGATTGCTCCAGCGCAAGAGGAAATAGGGAATATCCGACGCCTCGAACGGCGGTGGTGCGTGATAGATCACCGTGGACGCCGGTTCGTGAAAGATGCCGCCGCCCGCGGCGCGGACCTGCAGGCAAAAATCGTTGTGGTCGAAGTACGACAGCAGCTGCGGATCGAACGGCCCGAGCTTTTCGATCGCGTCGGTGCGCATCAGAAGGCAGTGGAACTCCACCAGGTCGATGGGCCGCCGGCGCAGCTGGCCGCGCACGTCGGAGACCTTTTCGCCGCAGAACAGATGCCGCTCGCGCCACCGGCGCACGCCCGCGACCTCGTCGACGCCGTGCTCGGCGCCGATGGTGTGGATGATGAGCTCACGGTTCTCGCGCACGCAGTAGAGCGGGCCCACCACCCAGGCGTCGGTCGCCTCGGCGCAGGCGACGAGCGGCTCGAGCCAGCCCGGCGTCACTTCCACGTCGTTGTCGATGAAGACGGCGTACTTGGTCCTGATCCGCGGCGCGGCGAGGTTGCGCGCCACGTTGGCCGGCAGCAGGCGCTCTTCCCGGATCAGGTCGAAGCCGCGTTCCAAAGCCAGGGCGCGCAGCTCGCCTCGGAGCGGTTCGGGCGACTTTCCGTCGATATAGATGAGGTCGTAGGGCTCAGCGGTGTGGGCGAAGATGCTGTCGAGCGTCATCCTCGCCTTGCTGAATTGCTCGCGTGGCGTAACCACGACGGTGACGGCCGGTCGCGCCATCCTGATCTCCCCCAGAAGGCCCTTTATACGCCGGGGGGCCCGGGCCACAAACGGCGGACAAGGCGCCAAAAGAAAACGGCCCGCGAGAACCCCGCGGGCCGTCTTGGTTCAGGTAAGCCGCGGCCTCAGAACTTGTACTTGAAGTCCACGCTGCCGTGCTGGCTCGAGGACGCCTTGCCGAACTCGGTGGTGTAGTCGACGCTGACCGACAACGGCCCGTTTCCGAACACGTTCAGGTCCACCGAGGCGACGCCGGCGGCGGCGTTGTACGGCGTCTGGATGAACGCCGGCCGCGCGCCCTGGCCCGCGCCGATGAAGCTGATCGGCAGGAACAGGTCGTTGTCGGTGGAGAAGCGTCCGCCGACCTTGAAGGTCAGTTCAGCCCGCTGCGCATCGCCGTCGTAGAGCACCCGGCCGAAGGCGACGTCGGGTTGGGCCGCCTCCTGGAAGTGGGTGTCGCCGTCGCTCTTCACCCCGATGCCCGCCAGCCCCGTTTCGGCGAAGCTGTTGGTGCGCAGCATGGTGGAGGTGACGCCGATCTCCGGCCGCACGAACCACTTGCCGCTCGTGTAGAGCTTCGATGCGTTCGCCTGCGCCTGGACGTAGCCGGTCTGGATGTTGGAACGGCCGACGCCCGGTTGGAACACATCGACCTGGCGGGCGATGTCGAGCGAGGTCCAGCCGCCGGTCACGCCGAAGCTGAGCGCCAGACCGTCCGGCGTGCGGCGCTGGAAGCCCAGGCCCAGGTCGCCGCCCTGGCCCGAACCGCGAGCGCGGCCGTTGTTCATCGACAGGCTGGTGACCGTTTCGGCGCCGGCCGACGCCGCCATCGACCACTCGCCGTCGATCGGACGCTGCCAGCCGCCGCGGACGTCGGAGCCGGTCTGGGTGGTGGGCCAGTAGCCGCCTTCCGAATTGCCGCGCTCGGTGAACTCGTCGCCCTTCAGCCAGACGCAGTCCTTGTCGACCGCCCGGGTGGTGGTCGACAGGCATCCGAACAGGTCGTCGCTGAAGCTGTTGGCCTCGAGCATCTGCGCGCGCAGCGGCGAAACCAGCGGCTCGGGATTCAGCTGGTCGAACACCTGGGCGTAGAGCGCCTGCTGGCTCGACGTCATGTTGCCGAGATAGGCCAGGAGACGCCCGATGCCCGCCGACCCGCCGACCTCGACCGCGGAATCCATGTGGTGGCCGAGACGCTGTTCGTTCGGCGTCAGGAACGGCTGACCGAAGTTGGTGGCGATGGTCAGCTGGATGCCGGTCGAGTTGGCGATGACGCCGTAGTCGATCGCGATGGTCGGCGCGATCTTAAGGCCGTTATCGGTCGCCGTGCCCTTGGTGGCGAACAGGGTGACCGGATGGTTGTCCTGCAGCCAGGTGAGGATGACGTTGCCCGTGCCCGCGACGGTGGTGTTGCCGCTCACGTTCACCAGGTCGGACGGATAGGGCCCGAACGCCACGTCGAAGTCGAGGTGGCCGGTCGAGGTCTGCACGAAGTTGCCGGTCAGATTTACCGTCTCGATGACGCGCGCGCCGTAGAGCAGGTTGAAGCGCGGGTCGCCGTCGAGATCGAGATTGGCGAAAGTGGCGCCGTTCAAAAGATCGATCGGAACCAGCGGCGCGGAGAGGCCCATCTGGAACTCGCCGCTGTTGGTGAAGACGCCCGACGATCCGGCCGACGCATCCTGCAGCGCGATGGTGTGGAACGCGATGAAGGTCGAGCCGAACTCGTTGTTGAAGGCGTTGACTCCGCCGCCGAGGTTCACGTCGCCGACCACCAGGCCGGTGTTGTTCACCGTGTCGTTGCCGACGGTGGTGGTGATCGCATTGCCCGACACCGAAGACAGCGAATTTTCGGTATTGATCACGTTGTCGGCGCCGCCGTCGACATAGATGCCCATGCCGGTTCCCGAGCCGCCGCGGATGGCGTCCTCGGCGGTGATGGTGATGTCGCCGCCGCCGAGCGAGCCGGTGCTCTCGGCGAAGATGCCGGTGGAGTTCGCCTCCAGCGCCATGATCTTGCCGTCGACGGTGAGGTCGATGGAGCCGCCCTGGCCGACGCCGCCGGCCGTGCCGTGGAAGGCGCCTTCCACATAGCCGCCGCCGCCGCCAATGGACTGGGCGATGATGCCGATGGAGTCGGCGCCCATCACGTCGATATCGCCGGTCTGGGTGAAGCTGATGTCGCCGCCGTTGCCGATGCCGCCGCCAGACAGGGTCACGTCCGGCGGATCGATGCCGATCATGACCGCGCCGCCGCCGCCGCCGATCGACTGCAGGAACACGCCGTTCGAGCCGTCGCCGAAGGTGTAGACGCCGCCCAGATTGGTCAGGCTGACATTGCCGCCGTCGCCGGAGCCGCCGCCGAGGTTCACGTCGAGCGAGCCCGCGCCCTGGATTTGCGCTTCGCCGCCGCCGCCGCCGACCGACTGGATGAACAGGCCGTTGGCGTGAGCGCCTTCGGTCATCACTCCGCCGCTGAAGGTGGCGTCGATGTCGCCGCCATTCAGGTTGGAGCCGCCGACCGAGCCCATCGTAACGCTGACCGCGGTCTGATCCGCGCCCGCGCCGTGGAGGTACAGGCTGGCCTGGCCGCCGCCGCCGCCCACCGACTGGATGATCTCGCCGGTGGAAAGCACGCCGCCGGTTTCGATGGCGCCGTCGTGGGTGAAGACGATGTTGCCGCCCGACTCGTAGGAGCCGTTGGTTCCGCCCAGGTTGAAGGTGATCGGATCGACCGTCGCGCCGGTCGGGACGTAGATGTCCATCACCGCGCGACCGCCGCCGCCGCCGATCGACTGGATCAGGGCGCCGGGCGAGTTGGCCCCGGAGGTCAGGATCATGCCCGCCTGGTTCGACTGGATATCGCCGCCGTTGTTGTGCGACCCGTCGGAGCCGCCGAGCGAGGCGGAGAAGCCCACGCCGCTCACCGGACCGTCGTAGGCGTCGTCGGTCGCGTTGCCCATGACCGCGTTCATGCGGATGGTGCCGCCGCCGCCGCCGATGGACTGCTCGAGCATGCCGACGCTGTCCGCGCCCGCAGCCCCGGTCGTCCCGGTCATGTTGATGGTGACGTTGCCGCCGCTGGAGCCCGTGGCGTCCGCCGCGCCGGCCGCGGCCGAGACCAGCGGATCGGGCGGATTGTTCGGCGTGTTGGAGCCGATGGCGGTGACGCCGGGCAGGCTGATCAGGCCCTGGAAGCTGAGGTCGATCGTGCCGCCGCCGCCATTGATGCTCTCGGCGTCGATGGCTTGCGAGCCTTGGCCGAGGACGGTGATGTCGCCCGACTGGTTCACCGTCACCTGACCGCCGAGCCCGCCGGCGCCGCCGCCCACGCCGCCGATCAGGGCGGAGAGCGAGTTCGACAGCACCATGCTGATCGCGTTCGGGTCAAGGCTGAGGCCGACGTTGGCGTTGCCGCCGCCGCCGCCGATGCTTTCGGCCAGAATGCCGTCGGCGTCCTTGCCGTTGGTGATGATCTCGCCGGTGTTGGTGACCGTCACCGTACCGCCGTTGCCGCCGTCGCCGCCAAAGCCGCCGACGGTGATCTGCGGTGCGCGGATCGCGCCGGCCTTGGAGCCGACCTGAGCCGAAAGCGACAGGGCCAGGCCGCTGTCGCCGCCGCCGCCGCCGATCGACTGCGCCACGATGCCATGGGCGCCGTCGCCGTAGGTTTCGATCACGCCGCCATTGTTGACGGTGACGTTGCCGGCGTCGCCGCCTTGCCCGCCGTCGCCGCCGACGTTGAGCGAGAAGCTGACGCTGTCCTTGTTGGTGATCTCCGCCAGCAGGTTGACGACGTCGGAGCCGTTGCCGCCGCCGCCGCCGATCGACTGAGCCAGGATGCCGTAGGCGCCTTGGCCGTGGGTGATGATGTCGCCGGAGAACTGCATGCCGGAAACCGGCTCGTTGTTCACCGTCACGTCGCCGCCCGTGCCGCCGTAGCCGCCCGTGCCGCCGAAGTTGAAGGTGAAGTTGTTCGAGGTGTTCTTGTCACCCTGGGTGCCGCCGAGGTTGGCGATCAGCACCAGGCCGGCGTTGCCGCCGCCGCCACCGATGGATTCGGCTTCCAGGCCGACCGCGTTCTGGCCGTAGGTCTGGATCAGGCCGTTGTTGGTGACGAGGACGACGCCGCCGTCGCCGCCGTGGCCGCCCGAGCCGCCGACGTTGACGCCCAGGTTATTGTTCGAACGGTTGACCACCGCGCTGAGGTCGACCACCGCGCCGCCGACACCGCCGCCGCCGCCGATCGACTGGGCGCCGATGCCGTAGGCGCTTTCGCCCGAGGTGAAGATCATCCCCGAGTTGATGACGGTGACGTTGCCGCCGTCCGCGCCGTAGCCGCCCGAACCGCCGATCGCCAGCGACACCGAGGTGTCGTTGGTGTTGGACGATTTGCCCGCGTCGGCCTGAATCTGGCGGGCCATGCCGCCCAATCCGCCGCCGCCGCCGATGGACTGCGCCAGGATGCCGTCCGCGTTTTCGCCGGAGGTGGCGATGATCGCGGAGCTGTCCACTTCGACGTAGCCGCCCGTTGCGCCGGTCCCGCCGGTTCCGCCGAGGGCCAGGCCCACGGACGTTTTGGTCAAGATGTCGGTGTGGGTGGCCGACCCGCCCGTGCCGCCGCCGCCGCCGATCGACTGCGCCAGGATGCCGTCGGCGTCCTTGCCGGCGGTGACGATTTCGTCCTCGGCATAGACCTGCACCTCGCCGCCGGTGGCGCCGTAGCCGCCCTGCAGGCCGATGGCGATGCCCACGTTGGTGGTGTCGTCGGCGTTCGACGAACTGGTGGTCGAGACGCCGAAGCTCGAGGCGCTCGACGCGCCGCCGCCGCCGCCGATCGATTGGGCGAGGATGCCGATGGCGCTGTCGCCGGCGGTCTCGATGATCCCGTTCGAATTAACGTAGACATGGCCGCCCGTGCCGCCGGTTCCGCCGTCGCGACCGATGGTGATGTTCACCTGGTTCTTGGCGAGGATCGCCAGGCCCAGGTCCATGACCGTGCTGCCGCCGCCGCCGCCGATGCTCTCGGCTTCGATGCCGAAGGCGTTGTCGCCGTGGGTGACGATGTCGCCGGTGTGGTTGACGCTGACGTCGCCGCCGTCGCCGCCGTCGCCGGTGCCGCCGCCGACGGTCAGGGTGAAGGCGTTCTGCACCTTGGTGAGGCCGGCGCCGAGGTTCAGCGCCGCATTGCCGCCGCCGCCGCCGATCGATTGGGCGAGCAGGCCGGTGGACGCAACGCCGTAGGTGAAGATCCCCTCGTCGTCGTGCACGGTGACGTTGCCGGCCATACCGGCGTCGCCGCCGCCGCCGCCGACGTTGATCAGCACTGCGGACTTGTCGGTTTGGTTGCCGGTGACCGACAGACCGAGGGTGAAGTTCATGCCCGCGTTGCCGCCGCCGCCGCCGATCGACTGGGCCACGAGGCCGTCGGTCGAGTCGCCTTCGGTGATGATTTCGGTCGGGTTGGCGGTCAGCACGCCGCCCGAGACGTTATAGCCGCGCACCACCACGACATTGCCGGCGTTGCCGCCGTCGCCGCCGGTTCCCCCCACGCCCAGCAGCATCGGGCTGCCCTGGGCCGCGATCACGCCGGTGGCGTCGATGCCGCCCACGCCGCCGCCGCCGCCGATGGACTCGACCATGACGCCGGCGCCGCCGTTGAAGCGCGTCGCCGGTGACGCCGCGGTCGGAATGCCCGATCCGGTCTGGGTGTTGCCCTGGGTGTCGTCGGTGAAGATGAAGCCGTTGCTGTAGAGGGTGGCGTTGCCCGCATTGGCGCCGTCGCCGCCCGAACCGCCGATGCCGACTGCGATGCCGATGCCGGTGGTCTTGGAGGTGGCCTTCTGGTCGTTCACGTCCGCCGCGACATTGAGCCCGCCCGAGCCGCCGCCGCCGGCGACGCTCTGCACCAGGACGCCGATGGAGTCGAAGCCCGCGACTTCGACCTGGCCGTACTGGGTGGCCACAACGTTACCGCTGGTCGCGCCGGCGCCGCCGAAGCCGCCGAGGCCGAAGACGATACTGGGTTGGTCGCCCTGGGTGTTGGCGCTGACGCCGCCGGCGATGTCGATGCCGCCGCTGCCGCCGCCGCCGCCCACCGACTGCACCAGCAGGCCGCGCGCGAAGCGGCCGTCGGCGTAGAGGTTGGCGTCGACCGTGGCATAGACGTTACCGCCCGTGCCGCCGTTGGCGCCGAAGCCGCCGACGCCGATGGTCAGCTGGCCGTCCATGGACAGCCCGCCGGAGACGTTGATGGCGCCGTCGCCGCCGCCGCCGCCGATCGACTGCGCGATCACAGCCGACATGTTGTCGCCGGTGGCGACCACTTCGGCGAGCGCCGAGTACTCGCCGCTCACGGTCAGGTGCACGTTGCCGGCGTCACCGCCTGCGCCGCCGAAGCCGCCGACGCCCAGGGTGAAGCCGTTCGACGACGAGCTGGAGTTGTTCGGCGTCGACAGGTCGAGCTGGCCCGAGATGTTGATGCCGCCGTTGCCGCCGCCGCCGCCGACCGATTGCGCGACGATGCCGTTCGAACCGTGCGGCGTCTTGATGTAGGCCGCGCCATCCGTGGGCGTGTAGGTGTAGTAGCCGGCTGAACCCAGCGCGCGCACGTCGCCGCTGACGATCAGGGTGACGTTGCCGGCGCTGCCGCCGTCGCCGCCGAACCCGCCGATGCCGATCGCGGCGCCCGCATTGGGTCCCTTGGTCGCGGCCAGGCCGCCGGTGACGTTCAGGCCGCCGTTGCCGCCGCCGCCGCCGATG
>DASZMV010000039.1:0-68229 GCA_035551675.1 Caulobacteraceae bacterium
CAATGGCGCGCCGGTCGGCGGCCAGTATCTGGACCAGACGACCGTCACCATCGGCTCGCTCGGCAACACGACGCCGCCCACCACCCTGACGTCAGCCGGCGGCCTCTATATCAGCGGCGACCACGTGGAGCTGAACACCCACGGCGGCTATATGACGACCTTCGACGTCGCCGGTCAGACGCTGATCCATGCGATCGTCCAGGCAGACCTGACTAACCCGGGCGACCTGCGCACCGATATCACCGGCGGCGCGGTCAACATCGAAGAGAACCAGGGCAATCTGGCCGTTGGCAACGTCACCGCGAACAGCATCAACATCGACGCTAACTACGGCGTGACCGCCGGCAACCTCGCGGCGCCGACGATCGGCATCGACGCGGGCGGCGACGTCAGGGTCGGCGCGGTCGTCGCCTACGGCGACGGCTTCGGCCTTTACATCCACTCGCTCGGCAATGTCACCGCCGGCGACATCGAGGCGCGTCAAGCCACGATCAACGCCGGACAGGCGGCCGGCGATACGATCTCCACGGGTAATGTCACGGCGCAAAGCGCCGTCGTATTCACCGCCGGCGGTGACATCCGCACCGGCGCCATCGACCCAGCCACGGTGACTCTCGACAGCACCTACGGCTCGGTCACCGCCGGCGACGTCACAGCGAGCGACAGCATCACCATCGATGCTGGCGACAAGGTCACCACCGGCAACCTCGCGGCGCCGACGACGACCATCAGCGCCGCCAGCGATGTGCAGGTGGGCGCCGTGGACGCGACCGGCGACGGTTCCGGCTTGTACGTCAAGACGTCCGGCAGCGTGAAGACCGGCGACATCGACGCGTCGAGCGCCACGATCTACGCCGGAGACGGGGCCGCCGATACGATCCTGGTCGGCAATGTCACCGCGGCGTACACGGTGGTGTTCACCGGCGGCGGCGACATCCGAACCGGCGCGATCAATCCGGCGTCCGTGACCCTCGAAAGCTTTTACGGCGCGGTCGACACCGGCGACATAACGGCGACCTACAGCATCGTCATCGGCGCCGCCGGCGCGGTCACCACCGGTAATCTCGAAGCGCCGTCCGCCACCATCACCGCCGCAGGCGACGTTCAGATCGGGACGGTGGATGCGACCGGCGGCGGCTCCGGCCTGTACATCCACTCCTACGGCAGCGTGAAGACCGGCGACATCGACGCGTCGAGCGCCACCATCCATGCCGGGCGATATGCCGGCGATACGATCCTGGTGGGCAATGTCACTGCGGAGTACGCGGTCATCCTCACCGCCGGCGGCGACATTCATACGAGCGCCATCGATCCGACCTTCGTGAATATCGTGAGCTATTACGGCTCGGTCGCCACCGGCGACATCGCCTCGTCGGGCAGCGTGTTCGTGAACGCCTATTCGAACATCACGACCGGCGCGGTCACCGCCGGTTACAACATCAACATGAACGCGCGCGTCGGAACGCTCGAAACCGGCGCCCTTTCCGCCGGATCATACGTGTCGCTGTACTCGGGCGGCGACATGACTATCGGCGGCATCACCTCGGGCGGTGCGTTCTTGAGAGCCGGTTCCTTCTATTCCTATAGCTCGGCGCCGGCCGACATCACGATCACCGGCGCCGTGAGCGTAAATGAAGCCACCTTCATCGCCACGGGAACCTTCCGCAACGAGGCGCCGATCACCGTTACCGCGACGGAGACGAGCAACTATGGACCGTCGTTGTACAACGCCTCGAACGGCGAAGTGGTCATCCACGCCGGCGACGTGGACCTCCAAGCGCCGATCACCGCCATCGACGCGGGCGGCACGGGCCGCATCATCATCGAGGCCGATAATCCCGATGGCGTGAACATCGGCGACAACCTGTCGAGCCCTTCGGGCTTCGAGATGTCGAACAGCGAGTTCGGCGAACTGAAGGCCGATCAGGTCTATGTGCTCGACTTCAACCGCACCGCCGACATGCGCATCGGCGACCTGACCATCGACGCCGCCAAGACGCCGCAGGTTGCCTTCGGCGCCGGTCACTATTCGGAAGCGAAGTATTTGACCTCGCAAGGCCAGACGATCTCGGTCGAGGGCACGGTGAGCGGCGTCGGAAACCCGACGCTCATAATCGGGCCGAACCTGCCCGGACACTACGGCTTCAAGTATTATGACTATGCCCCCGCGCACGTCATCGTGTCGGGCGCGATCGGCACGGCGAGCAATCCGTTCGGCCACGTGGAAATCAGCGCCACGTACAGCATCGTGATCGGCTCGCAGACCTTTGCCCAGGAGGTCGGCAACGGCACGGCCCCCAGCGGTTGGGTCGAGGGCCTCGGCGGCGTCGAGGACGGGCACGAGTTCATCTCCGCCGGCGACGTGACGCTGTATTCGCCGGGCGTGATCGTGGGCCAGGACACCTCGCCGCGCGGCGACGGGATGCACATCACCGGCTCGCTGACCATCGAGGGCGACCCGACCGAGGTAAACCTGTTCGGCCAGCTGCCGGGCGCGAACGGCGTGATCCTCTACGGTCCCATCGCCTCGACTTCGCCGGATCTGATCGTGATCTCCTATGGCGGCGCCGCGGTCGGGCCCTATCGCTTCAACGGCTGTCTGTTCGGCGGCGCCGACTGTCAGGCGACCATCGAGGTTCCGATCACCGGCTTCGTCCCGCCGCTCTACGCGCCGACAGCCGGCGTTTATGCGGGCGCTTCGCCGATCACCATCACCGCCAACGGGACCGGCTTCGGCCCGGGCATCGACGGCGTCGGATCGAGCTTCGGTCCGATCGTCGTGGCGCCGAGCGCCCTGCCTCTGGGCGGCGACCGTGACGACGGCGATCGCAACGACGGCGAGGACGGCCGGCGCCACCGCAATGGAAAGAACAAGGGCGGAAAGGCCACCGTGTCCGGCATGGGCAACGAGGACCACTGGCCGGAGGGCAAGCACTGATGCGCGCGCCAAGCCTTCGCTCAGCGGACCTCCGCCGCCGTCTCGCCGCCGCCGTCGCCACCACCGTGCTGTTCGCGGCCGGCGCCGCCTGTGCGCAATCGACCGAGGCGCCGTCGCTGCGCTTCGCCTTGGCGCATGACGTGGCGGGCCAGGCCTGTTCGGCGGTGCGGATCTATGGCGACCCGCTGATCCACGGCGAACGCGAGCGCGCGTACGATCTCTATTGCGGCGCGGAGGACGATCCGGTCGGCCGCGTGTATCTGCTCGACGGTCCGGGACGGCTCGACGCCTGGCGCGCGAGCCTGAGCGTCTGCACCGACGCGCGTCCGCTGGATTGGCCGCAAGCCGACGTGAATGAGCCGCACGCCTCGCTCTGCCGCGGTGGAACGCGACCGGCGGAGGCGCGCCTGTCGGCGTCTTCGGGCGGCCTGATCGTCGCGGGAACCGCGGCGCCGCCGGCGGCGCCCGCGATCCAGAGCGCCATGCGCATTCTGCTGGGCGTCGCCAAGCCAGGGCCTGACGTCGCCGCCGCCACCGCGACGTCGCCGCTGCTCACCTCGCTGACCAGCGCGCTCGGCGGGCCGGTCTCGGGCGTGTCGCCGCAGGATTTCCAGACCCTGGTGGCGGCCGGCAACGACAGCAATACCTTGGCGCTCTACGCCCAGGCCGAGTCCTTTTTCAGCGAGGCGGTCGCCGCGCACCGCACCTTCTGGCCCGACGACAAGATGGGCGAAGGCGACCTGAGACTCGAACTGGCGCTGAATCTCAGCGACCAGGGCCGCTTCGGCGAAGCGCGCAAGATCTTCCGCGACCTGCAGCCGGTCCTCGACCGCGATCCCGCCGCCGGCGCCAAGCTGCGCCTATACGAGGCCGAGGACGCGCTGAACGACGAAGGCGACCGCGACCGGGTGAAGCGGGCGGCGGACCTGGTCGCCCAGGCCCAGGCTCTGCTCGACACCGCGCAGAAACAGGGCGACCGCCCGTTGCTCGAGGCCGAGCGGCTGAACGTCCTGCGCGCCTTGCTCTGGCGCGCCGCCGCGCGCGTTTCCGAGGGCGATCCGGCGCGCGTGCAGGCCGACCTGGACACGGCCATGACCGCGCTGGACCAGGTGGAGCAGAGCAACGCCGACTGGCTGCGCGCGCTCACCGCGCGCGACATCGCCGTGCTGCAGGTGTCGCAACACCATCCGGAGCAGGCGATCGCGACACTGAACGCCGCCATCGAACGGCTCGACAAGACCAGCCCCGGCACGCGGGTGGAAAGCGCGCTGAAGATCGAACTCGCGCGCGTGCATGCGGCCGGCGGACAAAACGCCGAGGCCCTGAGCGAATATCGCGCGGCCTTCGATCTGTTGGGTCACGCGGGCGAAGCGTCCGGCGCCACCGCCGACGAGGCGGTCGGCTATTTCGAGGCGCTGGAAACCGGCAAGGGCGGCGACACCATCGGCTTCGACGATCCTCGTGCGGCCGAATATTTCGCCCTGTTCGAATCGGTGTCGCGCACCTCGGTGCAGCAGACCGCCGCCGCTGCGGCCGCGCGTCTTGGCGATCCGCAGGACCGCATGCTGGTGCGCAAATGGCAGGACGCCCAGCGCGCGGCGCTGAGCGCGCGCATCGAGGTGAACCGCGTCTCCGCCGACGCCAAGGCGTCGGCCGCCGATCGCGCCGGGGCCGCCGAGGCTCTGAAAGCCGCCAACGCCGCCGCCGACGTCCTGGCGCGCGAGGTCTACGACCGCGATCCCAACTACGCGACCCTGGCCAAGGGACCCGTCGCGCTCGACGAAGTGCGCGCGGCGCTGACCGACGAGGACGTGGTGGCCCGGCTTCTGGTGGGCGGAAACGGCGGCGCGGGCCTGTTGATCACCAAGGCCGGGGTGACTCCCTTCCGCATCGACGCCGGCGCGGCGGAAATCACCGACCTGGTGCGCAAGGTGAAGGAGTCGGCGCGCCAGCCGGGGACCTTCGATCTTGCCGCCTCCAGCCAGCTGTACCAGGCGGTGTTCGCCAATGCCGGACCCGCATTGCTGGCCGACACGTCCAAGGCGCGCCTGATCGTCGACGTGCAGGGACCGTTGGCGGCGGTTCCGTTGGCGGTGCTGGTCACCCAACCCTCGGGCGACGCCGCGAATTTCGCCACTGCGTCCTGGCTCGGCAAACGCTATCAGATCATCGACAGCGCGGGCCTGCGCGGCCTGAAATCCACCGGCAAGCCGGGCACGGCCTTTGTCGGCTACGGCGATTTCACCCCGCTGCGCGAAGGCGCCGGCAAGTTGCAGCAGGTGGACTGGATCGTGAAGGCGCGCGGCCTGCCGTCCGACACCTGCCGCATCGCGCTGCTGACCATGATCGCGGACCTGCCGCCGCTGGAGAACACCAGGTACGAACTGGACGCCGCGCACGGCAACCTGGGCGGCGAGGTCCACATGGGCGCGGACTTCCGCCCCGAAACCATGATCAAGGACGACAGCCTCTCGAACGCGGGCGTCGTTCTGTTGGCGACCCACGGCGTGTTCCGCGGCGTCGAGCGCGACGCGGCCGAGTCCACCTGCCTGCCGGAAGCCGCCCTGGTGACCAGCGCGCCGTCGGCGCCGGGCGACATGTTCCTCGACACCGCCGCGGTGCTGAACCTGCGCCTCGACGCCAATCTCGTGGTGCTGTCGGCCTGCGACACCGGCCAGCCGGTGGCGGTCGATCCGGGCCAGACCGGCCTGCCGTCGGGCGGCGACGCCTTGAGCGGCTTCGCCCGCGCCTTCCTCTACGCCGGCGCGCGCAATGTGGTGGTCACCCACTGGCCTCTGAGCGACGCCTATGCGGCGACCTTCATGACCCTGTTCACGGGCGCCCTGAAGAACGGCGACAGCCCCAGCGCCGCCCTGCAGAAGGCCCAGGTCGCCTCCATCGCCTCGGACGCCAACGCCGACCCCTTCTACTGGGGCCCCTTCACCCTGGTCAGCATGGGCCTGCCCGGCGCGCCGTAGCCGTCCCGGTTGAGCGCGCCCGTTCAAGCGCTACATAGACCGCATGGCGAAGACATCCTCCCCACGCATCAGTCGGCGCGGCCTGATCGCGGGCGCCCTGGCCTTGGGCGCAACCCCCGTCCTGGCCGCTGGCCGTGCGCCGGTGGTGACCATTCTCGGCGACTCGATCACCGCGGGCCTGGGCCTGGCGCAGGCCGACGCCCTGCCGGCGCGGTTGCAGGCGGCGCTGGCGAGGCTCGGGATCCATGCGATCGTGCGCGGCGCCGGCGTGTCGGGAGATACGACGGCCGGCGGCCTGCAGCGGCTCGACTTCAGCGTCCAGAACGACACCGCCGTCTGTGTGGTCGCGCTGGGCGGCAACGACCTGCTGCAGGGGCTCGACCCCCGCGCCATGCAGGCGAACCTGACCAGGATCGTCGAGCGGCTGAAACAGCGCCGCATCGGCGTGGTCCTGTGCGGCCTGACCGCCCCCGACGCGATCGGCAAGCACTACGCCCACGACTACGACGCCGTGTTTCCCGCCGTCGCCAAGGCCGAGCGCGTCGCCTTCTACCCCGACCTGCGCAAGGGCGTGGCCAATGTGCGGGGTTTCACCCAATCCGACGGCCTGCATCCGAACGCGGCCGGCGTGCTGATCATTGCGCGCGGCCTCGCGCCGGTGGTGGGCCGCGCGCTGAAGGCGCACGGATGATCCGATTGTTCGCCGCCCTGGCGATCCCCGACGACATCGCCGAGACCCTGGCGCGGCGCCAGCAAGGCCTGCCCGGCGCGCGCTGGCGGCCGCTCGATTCCCTGCATGTGACGCTCCGCTTCTTCGACGCGATCCCCGAGGACAAGGCCGCCGATCTCGACCTCGAGCTCGACCAGATCCGCGTCGAGCCGTTCGACTATGTGCTGTCCGGCGTGGGCTCGTTCGGCGAGGGCGAGGACGTGCGTGCGGTCTGGGCGGGGGTGGAGGAGAACGCGGCGCTGAACCGCCTCGCCGCCCGTTGCGAAACCGCCGCGCGCCGCGCCGGGTTGAAGGCCGAGGGCCGGCCCTACCGGCCGCACGTGACCCTGGCCTATCTGCGCCGCGCCGAACCCGCGCGCGTGGCCGCCTGGATCCAGGGGCATAACTTGTTGAAGTCGCCGCCGATCCGGGCGACCGCCTTTGGACTCTATTCGTCGTGGCCGTCGAGCGACGGCTCGCGCTACGATCTGGAGAGGGAGTACACGCTGCGATGATCCGCCCCCTGCGTTCGGTCCTGTTCCTCCCCGCCTCCAACGCGCGCGCCCTCGAAAAGGCGCGCTCCCTCGACTGCGACGCGGTGGTGCTCGACCTCGAGGACGCTGTGGCCCCCGAACAGAAACGCGACGCGCGAGCGGCCATGGTCGAGGCGCTGCACGCGGGCGGCTTCATGGCGCGCACCCTGGCGGTGCGGGTCAACGGCCTCGACACCGAGTGGGGCGAAGAAGACCTGATCGCCGCCGCCGGCGTGGCGCCCGACGCGATCCTGGCGCCGAAGATCGGCGATGCGGACGCGGTGGAGGCGCTGCACCTGCGCATCGCGCAGGCGCCGCAACGCACGCGCCTGTGGGCGATGATCGAGACCTGCCAGGGGGTGATGAACCTGCGCGAGATCGCCGCCGCGGGCGGTCGGCTGTCGACCCTGGTGGTCGGCGTCAACGACCTGTCGAAGGATATGCGACGTCCCGCCTCGAAAGACCGCGCGCCCTTGATGACCGCGCTCCACCTCAGTGTCACAGCCGCGCGCGCGAACGGGCTGAATGTGCTCGACGGCGTCTACAACGACCTCGACGATCTGCAAGGGCTCGAACGCGAGTGCGTCGAGGGCCGCGCGCTCGGTTTCGACGGCAAGTGCCTGCTGCACCCGAACCAGATCGACGCCGCCAACCGCGTCTTCGCGCCGACCGCGGACGAGATCGCCTGGGCGCGGGCGGTGGTCGAGGCCTTCGCGCGTCCCGACAACGCCGACCGCGGCGTGTTGCGCGTGCAGGGACGCATGGTCGAACGGCTGCATCTGGAAGAGGCGGAACAGACCCTCGAAGCGGCGGGCGCGGCGAAGCGCTCCGCGTGAGCCTATTTCACCGCCGGCCGCGCGCCCGGCCGGAGCGGCGGATGCGGGCGGGTGCGCTTGGAGTCCTGATTGTCGGCGAACTCGCGCCACTGCCGCGCCAGTCGGAGATAGTCGTCTCTCAAGATCGGACTGGCCGTGCCCGCCGCCAGCGTTTCAAGCCGTTCAGCTTCACGGTTCGCAGTCGCTGAATTGAAGCGGCTTTGGGCCATCCTTCCTCCACCCGAAATCCAATGGGCGGACGAGAAGCTTGGTTCCCACAACCGCGTCCCAAGAACCGCGCCAGGGCGAGGGGCAAACCTATGTTAATGCGATGCTGCGCCGTTGCGCGCAGGGTTTGTGTGAAACGGGATTGACGCTGATGGCGATGCGCATCAACCGGACGGACACCCCTCTCCACTACCTCACGAAGGCCAAGGAGTGGGATCTACGCGCCCAGGGCGCCCGGTCGGACCGTGAGCGATTGGGCGCTTCCATCGTGGCGGACAGCTATCGGAGTCTGGCGCGAGCCGTCGAACCCAAGCCGATCGGCTGAAGCGGTTTCAGCGGCAGCTGACGCCAAACTTTCCATCGAGCGTCTTCGCGCCGCGAAGAAGATTTTTGTTGCGCCATTTCGCGTTGCGAAGATGGGCTACCAGCCGATGAACTTCTTGAAGTCAGGCAGGCTGGAAATCCAGACGTTCTTGAAATCGTCGTCGAGCGCTTCGTAGCTCTCGCCTGGGCTGAGGTTCACGTCGTACTGGGCCCACGGATCGTTGTCGGCGTCCACATAGGCCTTGATGTAGCGCTTGGTGGTGTTCCACTCGTTGATCTTGGTGGCGCCGCCCGCCAACCCCGGCTTGGTCATGTTGAAGCCGGCGACGAGCTGCATCGAGGCGCAGCGCTCGGCCTTGCAGTCGTACATGTAAATGTCGAAGTTCACGCCTTCGGCGGCGCTGTCGACGTATTTCTCGCCGCTTTGCAGCGACTTGATCTCGGCCTTGTAGCCGTTGCCCTGGAGCCAGGCGACCACCTCCGAGACGGTCAGGCCGCCGTCGGGGACGGGCTTGGCCTGCGCCGACGAGCCGGCCGCCAGAATGAGCGCCGCGACCGCCGCCGCGCCGAAGATGCCGAACCGAGTCATGATCCCCTCCGACCCTTGGATTCCGGCGCCGCCCTGGGATACCGGTGTCTTGGGATGACGGTGTCATGCCGCCCCGGGCCCGGTCAATCGCGCACCGGGGCTGCTGCCGGCGCGGGCATGGGTTTCACTTCCCGAAAATCCCCTAACGGCGGTCTTTTTACCCCAAGTCGGCCCGGCCGTCAGCGCTTCACGACCACCGAGAGCCCGTCGCCGACCCCCGCCAGGGTCATTTCCACCCGCCCGTCGGCATGGATCTTGGCCGCCAGCGCCCGCAGCGCCCGGGTGTCGGGGTCGGTGTCGGCCGGATCGGCCACCTTCCCGCTCCAGAGCATGTTGTCGATCAGGATCATCCCGCCCGGGCGGAGCAGCGTCAGGCAGAGCTCGTAGTAGGCGTCGTAACCGGTCTTGTCGGCGTCGATGAAGGCGAGGTCGAAACTGTTCGACAGCCCCTCCTCCACCAGGTCCCTCAGGCTCTGGTCCGCCGCGCCGATGCGCGGTGCGATCACCCGCTCGACCCCGGCCTGGGCCCAATAGCTTCGCGCACGGGCGACGAACTCATCGGAGATGTCGCACGCGACCAGCAAGGCGTCGGGACCGTGCATGGCCTGCATCGCCAGCGCCACGGCGGTGGAAGAATAACCGGTGAACACACCCACCTCGACCGCGCGGCGCGCGCGGATCGCGTGCGCCAGCACCTGCATCAAGGCGCCTTGTTCGGGACTGATCTGCATGCCCGCGCGCGAGCCGAGATCGCGATGGGTTTCCTCGCGGCACCGCGCAAGCGCAGGGTGCTCCCGCGCGCCGAACCTCTGCACATAGTCGCGAACGTTGTCGGGGAGGCCGAAGGATCGGGACATGGGAGGCTCCTGATGATTGCAGCAAAGACTAGCGAAAATCGGCCGCCGCCGCCGTCAAGAACGGCGGAACGCTATTGTTCCCCATCCTGTAGCGCCGGGCGCAGTGGGTTCGCGCGGGCCCTCTCGGCGAAATCCACCGACGGCGCGGCGCCGTAGTGGAGCGGCGGAGCGCCGGTCATGGGTTTGCAGATAGGCAGGTCCTGGATACGGCGCGTCATGACCTTCTGGTAGCGGCGGTTGTCGAACCCGATGTGGTAGGCGTCGAGCGATTGGTGCGCTCGCACGCCCATGCCGCCGATATAGCCGTCGAGATGACGCGCCTGGGCGATCGCCTGGCGGTAGGTCGCAGCTTCGGCGGGCTCGAAGCGGCGGCCGGGGCCGGCGAGGCCGTAAAGCGTCGTCCAGACCTTCTGTTCTTCCTCGTTCGCCTCGTCCACCTGGCGCAGGAACTTATAGGTCTCGGAATAGCCCATCAGCTCGCCGCGGCGGAAATGCGTCACGGTCTGGTTGCTCACGGCGCTTTGCCAAACCCCCGCCCCCCAGATGAAGAGCATCGGGGTGTTCGGCACGCTCATCGGCCGCAGCGTTCCGGTCCGCGCCGCTTCATCGACAACGGTTGCGAGTTCGTCGAGCCGCCGCTGGACGCAGACGCTGTTCCTCGCGCGCTGTTCGGCCTGGGCCATGACTGTGCCCAGTTCGACCGAGAGGCCCTCACGCGCTTCAGCGACTTCGTGACGCCAGTGAATGAGCTCGATCAGTTGTTCCAGCGTCAGAGCGATCAGGATGCCGCAGATGATCGTTCCGATCTCGATAGCGAACTCGCGCCAGTTGGCCGCGGCTTTCGGCTTGTGGATATCCATGACTCAATTCCCAACCAGTCCCTCACTCGCGCGCGTCAGAAGAGTGACGCGAGGTTGCGCCGGATGCGCGGAAGCGGCGCTTCGGACAGATCGCCGAAGATAAACGCTTCGCCGGTAATCGACTCGTAGGCTTCGATGTAGATCGCTGCGGCATCGCCAACCACCTCGGCAGGCAACTCCGGAATCGGATCGCGGTACGGATCGCACTGGGTCAGCACCCAGCGCCGGACGAAGTCTTTGTCGAAACTGGCCTGCGGCTGTCCCGCCGCCAGACGCGTTTCGTATTCGTCGCTCTTCCAATACCGGCTGCTGTCGGGCGTATGGATTTCGTCGGCCAGCACGATGGCGCCTTCTCCGTTCACGCCGAACTCGTACTTGGTGTCCGCAAGGATCAGCCCGCGCGCGGCGGCGAGCGCCTGACCGCGCGCGAAAAGCGCGAGCGCGATCTCGCTGATCTCATCCCACTGCGCGGAGGTCAGCAGCCCGCGTTGCAAAATATCCGCCGCGGTGATGGGTTCGTCGTGACCGCCATGGTCCGCCTTGGTCGTCGGCGTGATGATGGCTTCGGGGAGACGCTCATTGGCGCGCAGGCCGTCGGCGAAGCGATGGCCGTACATTTCGCGCTCACCCGCCTGATAGAGGGTCAGAAGCGAGGTGGAGGTGGTTCCGGCGAGATAGCCGCGCACCACGATCTCGACCGGCAGCATGTCGAGGCGACGGCCGATCAGGACGTTCGGGTCGGGATAGGCCAGGACGTGGTTTGGACAGATGTCCTTGGTTCTCTCGAACCAGAACCGCGCGATCTGGGTCAGCACCTGGCCTTTGAACGGAATGGCGCCGAGCGACTGGTCGAAGGCGCTGATGCGGTCGGTAGCGATCAGCACCCGCCGCCCGTCCGGGAGGTCGTAGTTGTCGCGCACCTTGCCGACGTAATGTCCGGGCAGTTCCGGAATCGTCGCCTCGGCGAGAACATGATCCAGGTTCGCCCTGAGCGTTTCGGCGTCCATGCTTCCTCACTACCGCTAGGTTCTCGCCCGCTCCACATAGTCCTGCGCGCGCATTTCCTGAAGCCGCGACGCGGTGCGTTCGAACTCGAAGGCGCCGTCGCCGGCGGGATAGAGATCGTCCGGTTCGCCGTCGGCCAGGACCACCAGCTTGGTCTGGGCTTCGTACAGGGCGTCGATCAGGGTGACGAGGCGCCGCGCCTCGTTGCGTTGCGAGGTGTCCATGCGCGGTACGCCTTCCAGGAAGAGTGTCGGGAAACGCCCGGCGATCGCGAGATAGTCCTGCGGGCCGAGCGGTTCGACGCAGAGGTCGCGGAAGCTGGCGCGCAGCATGCCGCCCGCCGCGCGCGGGAAAAACAGGGTGCGGCCCAAAACCTCGACGTGGGCGCCGATCTCGCGCGTCACGCTGGTCATGTCGCGCCACAGCGCATCGAAGGCCTCCGCGTTGTCGGGGGTGAGCGGGGTGAACCAAACCTTGGCGCCGCGCAACCGGTCGAGGCGGAAGTCGCAGGGGCCGTCCATCTCGACCACCTGGCATCGGCGCTTGATCAGCTCGATGAAGGGGGTGAACAGCTGGCGGTTGATGCCGTCCTTGTAGAGATCGTCCGGCGGCCGGTTCGACGTCGCGACCAGCACGACGCGCAAATCGAACAGCGCCTCGAACAGCCGGCCCAGGATCATGGCGTCGGCGATGTCGGTGACCTGCAGCTCGTCGAAGCAGAGCAGCCGCGCCTTCTTCGAGATCAGCTCGGCCACCGGCCGGATCGGGTCGTCACCCTTATGCGTGCCGAAGCGCGCCTTGCGCGCGGCCGCGTCGCCCTCGCGCCACTCGCCGATGAGACCGTGGACCTCGGCCATGAAGACCTGGAAGTGGTAGCGCTGTTTCTTCGCGACCTGGGCCGCGTCGAAGAACAGGTCCATCAGCATGGACTTGCCCCGGCCGGGAGGCCCCCAGAGGTAGAGCCCCCGCGGCGGCGCGGGCGGACCCAGAAAAGGGAGCGCCGGGTCCTTCAGCCGCCCGAGCTCGCCCTCCAGCCGCGACAGGGCCTCGACCGCCCTGGCCTGGCCGGGGTCGGGTTTGATCTGGCCCTCTTTCAGGAGCCGCTTGTAGGCCTGTCGAGTCGCCTGGGGCATAGGCCCCGGTTAACGCGCCCGGTGACGGTTTGAAAGCCGGCTCGCTCATGGGGTGGGCGGCGGCGCGTGGTCCGACGGTCGAGTAGGGGAACACGAAGGCCACTAAGGCCACGAAGGGCACAAAGGAGGGAAGAAAGGGAACGCCTGAAGGCCGGTCGAATTGGATTTACTGCGCCTGCGGCGCGGCGCTTCCGCGGCGAAGCCGCCTTGATTCTTCTTCGTGTTCTTAGTGGCCTTTGTGGCCTTCGTGTTCCCATTCGCCGACGCTTCAGCGCGCACCGCCTTCGCCGCGCCCCTGAGCGTTGCTGAAGCATCCTTTAGCAAATCTTGAGGGCGCCGAGCCTTTCGCGGTGCGGCGCAAAGGACTAAATGGACGGTCGCGCCGGGCTGCGGCGCATTCTCTCTTGGAGCTTGAAAGTCATGGGTTATCGCGTCGCCGTCGTTGGCGCCACCGGCGCCGTGGGCCGCGAGATGCTCGAGATGCTTCACGAGCTCGAATTCCCGGTCGACGAGATCCACGCCATCGCCTCACGCAAGTCGATGGGCATGGAGGTCAGCTTTGGCGAGCGCACCCTGAAGTGCGTGGACCTGGAACAGTTCGACTTCTCCACCGTGGACCTGGTGCTGATGAGCGCCGGCGGCGAGGTTTCGCGCGCTTGGTCGGAGAAGATCGGCAAGCAAGGCCCGATCGTCATCGACAATTCGTCGGCCTGGCGCATGGACCCGGACGTGCCGCTGATCGTGCCGGAGGTGAACCCCGACGCGGCCATGGACGCGCGCAAGAAGAACATCGTCGCCAACCCCAACTGCTCGACCGCGCAGCTGGTTGTGGCGCTGAAGCCGCTCCACGACGTGGCGAAGATCAAGCGCTGTGTCGTCTCGACCTATCAATCGGTGTCCGGCGCCGGCAAGGCCGGGGTCGACGAACTGTGGGAACAGACCAAGGGCGTCTTTGTGCTGGGCGCCACCGAGCCGAAGAAATTCCCCAAGCAGATCGCCTTCAACGTCATTCCGTACATCGGCAAGTTCCTCGACAACGGCTACACCGACGAGGAAGCTAAGATGTGGAACGAGACGCACAAGATCATCGATCCGTCGATCGCCTTGACCGTCACCTGCGTGCGCGTGCCGGTGTTCGTGGGCCACTCGGAATCGGTCAACCTCGAATTCCACGAGGAGATCGACGAGGACGAGGCGCGCGACATCCTGCGCTCGGCGCCGGGCGTGGTGGTGGTCGATAAGCACGAGCCTACCGGCTATGTCACGCCCAAGGAGGCCCAGGGCGAGTTCGGCGTCTTCGTCAGCCGCATCCGCAAGGATCCCACGGTGAAGAACGGCCTGTCGCTGTGGGTCGTGTCGGACAATCTGCGCAAGGGCGCGGCCTTGAACGCGGTGCAGATCGCGCAACTGCTCGACGAAAGGGGCGTGCTGGCGCCCGTCCTGGCGTGAGCGCCGCGACAGGCGAGGCCAAGGCCGGCGTGATCGCCGGCACGGTTTGCTACGTCGTCTGGGGCTTCGTGCCGCTGTTCTTCCAGGCCATCGCCGACTTCGGCGCGGGACCGTGGGAGATTCTGGCGCACCGCATCGCCTGGGGCTCGCTGGCGGCCTGGGTGCTGGTGCTGTTCGCGAAACAGAGTTCGCAGGTCGCGAAGATTTTTCGCTCGCCCAAGACGCTCGGCCTGCTTGCAATCTCCGCAGCGCTGATCGCGGTGAACTGGGTGATCTATATCTGGGCGGTCACCAACCAGAAAACGTTGGACGCGAGCCTCGGTTACTATCTGGTGCCGCTGATCAACGTTGGCGCGGGTGCGTTGCTGTTTCACGAGCGCATCGGGCTCGCGGCCAAGATCGCCATCGGCGTCGCCGCCGTCGGCATCGTGCTGCAGGGCGTGGCGCTCGGCCATGTTCCGCTCGCCTCGCTGGTGCTGGCGATCATGTGGGGCGGCTACGGCATCATCCGCAAGCGCGTGAACGCCGACGCGCAGGCCGGTCTTTTGGTCGAGTGCCTGGTGCTGGCGATCCCCGCCTTCGGCTACATCGGCTGGCTGGAAGCGAGCGGCCACGGCCACATGCTGAGCAATCCGACGTCGGGGTTGCTGTTGCTGGCCGCGGGGCCGGTGACTGCGGCGCCGCTAGCACTGTTCGCCTGGGCCGCGCGGCGCACGCCGCTATCGACCATGGGGTTTTTGCAGTTCATCGCACCGACGCTCAGCTTCGTCATCGGCGCGGAGGAGGGTGAATCGCTGACACCCCTGCGACTGGCGTCCTTCGCCTTCATCTGGGCGGGCGTTGCGATCTTCGCCTGGGCCGCCTGGCAAAAGACGCGGCGGTTGCCGGCGCCGCTCGCCGGCCGAGCCGCCGCGGGTTGAACAACGAACGCGCCCGATCGCGCGTCAACGTCTTCTCCAGCGTCGACGACGACGCGATCCATTCCGCGATATGCACCCGCGCCTGGCGGTCTCCCCGATCGATCTCGGTCCTGAGCGACATCGCGAACAGGCGCGATCGGACAACGATCGCACGCGGCGATGGACATTCTGCGAAAGTTGTCTTTGAAAGCGGCTACGCCCCGTGGATCAACCCTTCGGCCTCGCCGCAGCCGGCGCCTTGGCGAGCGCCTCTTCAACAGCGGCGACGGCGGCCTTGAGCCGGGCCGCGTCGGAGCAGCCGTCGCCGCAGGCCCCGGCCCGCTTCTGAAGGTCAGCGAGCTCAGCTTTCGACTGCTCCGTCTTTCCGAGCATTGCCCCGGTCACACCCAGTCGCTGACGGGCGGCGATATTGCCGCCGTTATATCCAACCGCCTTTGCGTAGGCGTCGCGAGCGCCGTTCAGGTCGCCGTCGCCCTCTTTGGCGAGCCCCAGCATCGTCCAGGTGTTCGAGTCCTTGGGGGCCAGGCCGAGCGCGATGTTAAAGTTCGCAATGGCTTCGCGGTAGTTCCCTGCTTTGAACGCGATCACGCCTTTGCGGTAGTCCTCTGCCGGGTTGGATCGCCCGGTCAGCGGCCCCGGTCTCAGCGTCTCGGTCGTCGGGTAATACTTCGTTCCTGGACCGCCGATCGGCTGCGCGGTCTGCCCGGCGCCGGAAGCGCACGCGACGCCGGCCACGAGCGTCAAACCGGCGACCAACGCCGTCAAATCAAGGATGATGTGTTTGCGCATGCCGGCCCCATTTGCTCGCGTCTTGCTCGAAGCTTAGCCGTACTTCGCGCAAACCGAAAGGTCACAGCGCCGCGTAGACCGCCTCGATCAGACGCAGGGAACGGGGGTCGCCGATCAGATGGGGCGACTGCTTGTTCATCACATAGGCGCCGGACAGCCGCGTCTCGGGATCGGCGAAGGCGCAGGAGCCGCCCCAGCCGGAGTGCCCCACCGCGAACGCGCCGGGGCCGTAGACCTTGATCTCGCGGTTGCGCAGGAAGCCCGCGCCCCAGGACAGCTTGAACGGCAAGACCAGGTCCGGGCCGAAGATGCGCTCGCGCGTGGCCTGGGCGACGGTTCCCGCCGACAGGATGTGCTTGCCGTCGAGCCGGCCGCCGGTGGCGATGACGCTGAGCAGGCGCGCGAGGGCGAGCGACGTCGCGTGGCCGTTGGCGGACGGGATCTCGAGCTTGCGCCATTCCGCGGCGCCGCGGCCGCCCGCGACCGAGCCGCGGTCGAGGAAGGCGGCGCGCTTGATAGGGGTGATCTCGCCGAGGTCCGGCGGCGACGACGGCTTCTGGATGTCGCAGACGCGCGCGTGTTCCGCATCGGGCAGGCCGAGCCAGTAGTCGAGGTTGAACGGTTGGGCGAAGTCTTCGCGGATCGCCTGGCCCATGCTGCGGCCGTCAACGCGGCGGAACACCTCGCCCATCAGATAGCCGATGGTCACCGGGTGATAGCCCGACGCCGATCCCGGCGGCCACATCGGAGCCTGGGCGCACAGCGTGCGCAGCACCGCCTCGCGGTCGAACCAGATGGTCGGGTCCTGTTCGGGCATGAAGCCCGCGAGCCCCGCCTGATGCGACAGGGCCTGGGCGATGGTGACGCGGTCCTTCCCGTTCTGACCGAAGGCGGGCCAGACCTCGGCCATGCGCTGGTCGTAATCGAGCTTTCCGCGCTCGACCAGCGTGGCCATCATCAGCGCCATGATCGCCTTGCCGGTCGAATAGATCGGGGCGAGCGTGTTGGCCTCCCACGGCCGGGTGCGCTGGCGGTCGGCGTGGCCGGCCCAAAGATCCACCACCGGCTCGCCGTCGATGCAGACGGTAAAGCGCGCGCCGAGTTCGGCGCCCTCGGCGAAGTTGGCGGCGAAGGCGTCCTTCACGCGGGCGAATTTCGCCGGGGCACTGCCCTGGATGTCGAGGGTCCCGGGGGCCTGGATGTCGGTCATGGATGAGCCCACGGTCGTCTTAGGAGAAGCTCTCTATACGCACACGCGCGTCGGGACGCACCAGCCGATCGCCTAGCGCCACGATCGGAAGCTCCGGCGCGCGCCAGTCAACGGCGGCCTGAACCGCCTCTGCGGTTGCGCGCACCGCCTGGACGCAGGCCTCGGCCGGCGGGCGACCGCCGACGCGCTGGGCCGCGAACAGGGCCGCGATCAGGTCGCCCGTGCCGCGCGGTACGCCGTCCAAGCGTGGGTGGAACACCGCCGTCGCCGTCGTGTCATCGACCCAAAGCGCGCCGATCTCCGGATCGCGGCCGGGGACCGAGGTGACCAGCATGGGCTTGCCGAAAGCGCGCGCGGCGGTGACGGCTGACGCCGCGTCGGTCGCATCTTGTCCGGAGAGCCGCGACAGCTCCCACAGGTTCGGCGTGATCACATCCGCATCATGCACGAGCGAGATCAGGGCATCGGCGACGTCGGCCTTCACGTAGAGGCCCTTGTCTTCGTCGCCCATCACCGGATCGATAATCACCAGCGGCGCCGTCTTCGCCTGCGCCTGCGCGCGCGCCAGGGCGATGGTTTCGGTCGCGATCCACACCTGTTCGGGCGAGGCGAAATAGCCGGTGAGAATCACGTCGGCCAGCGCCAGCAAGCCGTTGGCGGCGACACCTTCGACGATGCTCTTGAAGGTCGCCGCATCGACCGCGCTGCCGCCCGGCGGACCCCAGCCGGGGTGGCGTCCGAACAGGGTGGTGGGAACTACAACCGGGTCGATCTTGAACGGCGCCAGCGCCAGGGCCTGGGCCATGCCGCCCACGCGGCTGCCCGCGACATAGCTGGAGAGGATCAGAGCCAGCGGCATGAGCGGTCTCGCAAACGAACGGGGACCCGATGCGTTCAGGCCCCCGTCGCAGATCTATCACGCAAACTCAGGCGAAGGTTTCGGCCGTCGCGGCGGGCGGCATCTTCGGATCGGCGCCGTACTTGTTGGGTCCGCTGGTGCCCTCGAGGCAGAAGAAGACGAGAAGCACGATGCCGCCGAACGGGATGAAGGCGATCAGATACCACCAGCCCGAGCGATTGGTGTCGTGCAGGCGGCGGATGGTCACGCCGAGCGCCGGCAGGAACAGGCCGAGCGCCACGAGCCCATAGAGCAGGAAGCCGAGACCGCCCATCGGGTGAGCCGGATCGGCCGTGTGCCCGGCGGCGCGGTCGATCACCATGCCGATAACCAGAGCCGCGACCAGCAGGATGATCTCGAGCAGAATGAACAGCCAATACTCGCTGCGGCGCGCGCGGCCGTTGAAGACCGCGTATTTTTGCAGAGCCGTAAACATCTTGAACTCCCCCTGTGGAGGCGCTCAGGCTAACCCATCGGCGGCCGAGTACAAAACCGTCACGGATTAGTAGCGATAAGGCTCCGGCTTGAACGGGCCGTCCACCGGGACCCCGATATAGTCGGCCTGCTCCTTGGAGAGCCGGGTCAGCTTTGCCCCCAGCTTGCCCAGGTGCAGCATGGCGACCTTCTCGTCCAGCTTCTTGGGCAGGGTGTAGACCTTCTTCTCGTACGAATTCTGGTTGGTGTGCAACTCGATCTGGGCGAGCGTCTGGTTGGTGAACGACGCGCTCATCACGAAGGACGGGTGGCCCGTGGCATTGCCGAGGTTCACCAGGCGGCCTTCGGACAGCACGATGATCTTCTTGCCGTCCGGGAATTCGACGTGGTGCACCTGGGGCTTGATCTCGTCCCATTTGAAGTTGCGCAGCGCCGCGATCTGAATCTCGCCGTCGAAGTGGCCGATGTTGGCGACGATGGCGTTGTTCTTCATCGCGCGCATGTGCTCGAGGCGCAGCACGTCCTTGTTGCCGGTGGCGGTGACGAAGATGTCGGCGGTGGGCGCGACGTCTTCCAGCGTCTGCACGTCATAGCCTTCCATCGCCGCCTGCAAGGCGCAGATCGGATCGATCTCGGTCACCACCACGCGCGCGCCGCCGTTGCGCAGCGACGCGGCAGAGCCCTTGCCCACGTCGCCGTAACCGCACACCACCGCGACCTTGCCGGCCAGCATCACGTCGGTGCCGCGACGGATGGCGTCGACCAGGCTCTCGCGGCAGCCGTAGAGATTGTCGAACTTGGACTTGGTGACGCTGTCGTTGACGTTGATGGCGGGGAACGGCAGCTCGCCGCGCTCGCCCATCTGATAGAGGCGGTGCACGCCGGTGGTGGTTTCCTCCGACACGCCTTTGATCGCATCGCGGATCGAGGAGTAGAAGCCGGGCTTCTCCTTCAGATAGCGCTTCATCACCGCGTAGAGCGCCTCTTCCTCTTCGTTCTGCGGATTGTCGAGCGCCGACGAGTCCTTCTCCGCCTTGGGACCCAGCACGCAGAGCAAAGTCGCGTCGCCGCCGTCGTCGAGGATCAGGTTCGGATAACCGCCGTCGGCCCATTCGAAAATGCGGTGCGCGTATTCCCAGTATTCGACAAGGTTCTCCCCCTTGACGGCGAACACCGGCGTGCCGCTGGCGGCGATCGCGGCGGCGGCGTGGTCCTGGGTCGAGAAGATGTTGCACGACGCCCAGCGCACGTCGGCGCCGAGGTGCTCCAGCGTCTGGATCAAGACCGCCGTCTGGATGGTCATGTGCAGCGAGCCCGCGATGCGCGCGCCCGTCAGCGGCTTGTCCTTGCCGAACTCCTCGCGCACGGCCATCAGGCCCGGCATTTCGGTTTCGGCGATCTCGATTTCCTTGCGGCCCCAGTCGGCGAGCGAAATGTCCTTGATCACATAGTCGGTCATGGGGGTCCTTTGGAGGCGCGAGGGTGCTTGGTCTTTGGGAGGATTGGCGGCTCTATAGACCGGTCAAACAAACATATAAAGATATCTTTATATGACCTCCCGAGCAGCAGGTCAGGTGACCTGGCTGCGGACCTGGAAGCGCTTGTCCGCAAAGGCCTTTTCCGCCATGACCGCGCACAGGCGCTCGACCGCTTCCCAGACGTCCGCATGGCGGGTGTAGAGCGGCGCGAAGCCGAAGCGGACCACGTCCGGGGCGCGGAAGTCCGGGATAGCCTCACGCTCGATCAGGGCCTGGCAGACGCCGTAGGCCTGCGGATGCCGCAGGCTGACCTGGCCGCCGCGCCGGGCGCCGTCGCGGGGACCGGCGACCTCGAAGCCGTGGTCGCACAGGCGCTCGTCCACGAGCGTGATGAACAGATCGCCCAGCGACTTCGCCTTGGCGCGTACGGCGTGGATATCGACGCCGTCAAAGGCGCCGAGCCCCGCCTCCAACGCGATCATGCTGAGCACCGGCGGCGTGCCGCACAAAGCGCGGTGGATGCCCGGCGCCGGTTCGTACGCGTCGACAAAGGCGAACGGCTGCGCGTGACCGAGCCAGCCGGTGAGCGGCTGGGTGAACGGCTCGCGCCAGCGCGAGGCGACAAAGACGTAGGCCGGCGCGCCCGGGCCGCCGTTCAGATATTTGTAGCCGCAGCCGACGGCGAGGTCGGCGTTCGCCGCGTTGAGATCGACGTCGAGCACGCCGGCGCTGTGGCTGAGATCCCAGATCGACAGCGCGCCCTTGGCCTGGGCCGCGCGGGTGAGCGCGGCCATGTCGTGGATCTCGCCGGTGCGATAGTTCACGTGGGTGAGCACCAGGGCGGCGACCTCGTCGGTGAGCGTGGCTTCGATCGCGTCCGGCGCGACCATGCGAAGCTCGGCGCCGGTCTGAGCGCAAAGCCCCTGCAGGATGTAAAGGTCGGTCGGAAAGTCGCCCGCCTCGGCCACCAGCACGCGACGGCCGGTCATGGTGAGCGCCGCCGAGGCCAGCTTGAACAGGTCGACAGAGGTGGAATCCGCGACGATCACCTCGTCGTCCCGGGCCCCGATCAGCCGCGCGATCTTGGCCCCGCACCGCGCCGGCAGGTCGATCCAGCCGGCCTTGTTCCAGGAGCGGATCAGCCCCTGGCCCCATTCCTCGCGGATGGCCCGATCCAGTCGCTCCGCCACGCCCTTGGGCAGGGCGCCCAGCGAATTGCCGTCGAGATAGACCACGCCCTTCGGGAGCTCGAAGCGGTCGCGGACGGCGCGCAACGGGTCGGCGGCGTCGAGGGCTTCGCAGTCGGCCAGGGTGGTCATGGGGCGTGTATGCCCGGCGGCGCCCAGCCTGCAAAGACAGAGAATTCACCACCTGGCGAGCCCACGAGCGAGGTTGCACGCCGTGGCGTCGCTGCTAAAGCCATCGCATGACCGCGCATGATCCCGCCCTGCCCCGCAACGATTGGACGCTTGCCGAAATCGAGGCGCTGTTCGAGCTGCCGTTTACCGCGCTGATTTTCCGCGCCGCCCAGGTGCATCGCGCGTGGTTCGATCCGAGCGAAGTGCAGTTGTCGCAACTGCTGTCGGTGAAGACCGGCGGATGTTCGGAGAACTGCGGCTATTGCAGCCAGTCGGCGCACTTCGAGACCGGCCTGAAGGCGTCGAAGCTGATGGAGCCCGATGAGGTGGTCGCGCAGGCGACCGCGGCAAAGGCCGGCGGCGCGCAGCGGTTCTGCATGGGCGCGGCGTGGCGCGAACTGAAGGATCGCGACCTGCCCAAACTCGAGGCGATGATCTCAGGCGTGAAGGCGCTGGGTCTCGAGACCTGCGCCACGCTCGGCATGTTGAGCGGCGAGCAGGCGAAGGCGCTGAAGGCGGCGGGGCTCGATTACTACAACCACAACCTAGACACCGGTCCGGACTACTACAGGACCGTCGTCACCACGCGCACCTACCAGGACCGGCTCGATACGCTGGAGGCGGTGCGCGACGCAGGCATGTCGACCTGTTGCGGCGGCATTGTCGGCATGGGCGAGGCGCGAGCCGACCGCGCGGGCCTGCTGCACGCCCTGGCGACGCTGCCGGCGCATCCCGACAGCCTGCCGGTCAATGCGCTCGTGCCCATCGCCGGCACGCCGCTCGGCGACCAGGTCAGGCGCGAGGGCGAGATCGACGGGCTCGAGTTCGTGCGCACCGTCGCGGTCGCCCGTCTCGTCTGTCCCAAGGCCGTGGTGCGGCTGTCCGCCGGGCGTGAGAGCATGAGCCGCGAGTTGCAGGCCTTGTGCTTCCTCGCCGGCGCCAATTCGATCTTCGTCGGCGACCGTCTGCTGACCACGCCCAATCCCGAACTCGACGCCGACGCGAAACTGTTTGCGGATCTCGGTCTGAAGCCGATGGGCAGCGAGGCGCGCGCCTAGAGCGCTGTTCGCTCTGATTGAATCAGAGCGGCGCTCTGGATTGTTGCTTTGTCGCGGTTTCTGACGGCGAACCGGTTTCCACTTCGCCGGAAACCGCTCTAGCTCACATTTCCCTGCGCCGAAGCGCGTTCGTGCTGAATCATGCGGGTGATGCGCTCGGCCAGGGTGCGGCCGTTCACGGGCTTGGCCAGGAACTCGTTCACGCCGGCGTCGCGTGCGGCCATCACCTGTTTCATGTGCGCGTGACCGGTGACCATCAGGATCGGCGCGTGGGCCAGGCCGACGTCCTTCATCGCGCGCACCTCGCCCGCGAAACTGATGCCGTCGAGATGCGGCATGGCGAAGTCGGTGACGATGATGTCGGGGCGGAAGACCGGCACCGCCGCCAGCGCCTGGGCGCCGTCCGCGCATTCGCGGATCTCGTGAAAGCCGAACGCGCGCAAGAGCGCCGCCAGGATGCGGCGCATGTTCTCGTGGTCGTCCACCACGAGGACGCGGATGTCTTTCAGATCGACCACCGAACCCCCGGGATGCGCCGTGCGAGTCTGCGGCCGAATCGGCTCGGTTGCAAAGAGCCGGAACGCGGTTCGGCGAGCGACTTTGCGCTCGCGGCGCATTGTTGTGTGACGTTTGATCGAATTTCTTAGGGGAACTTAACGCAGGTTAAATCAGCGATCTTCCTCGAAGCGTCCGTCGACGAGTTCGGCCAGCGCCGCCACCGCGGCTTCGGCCTCGGCGCCCTCGGCGGTGATCTCGATGGAGGAGCCCGGTCCCGCGGCCAGCATCAACAGGCCCATGATCGAACGCGCGTCGACGCTCTGTCCCTCGCGGCTGACTTTGATTTCGGCGTCGAAAGCCGAGGCCAGTTTCACGAACTTCGCCGAAGCGCGCGCGTGCAGGCCGCGTTCGTTGCAGATCTCGACCGTCCGCGCGACGGTCACGCTCACTTTTCCCCGGTAAGCACGTAGGAGGCGACGGAGATGTATTTGCGGCCGGCCTCCTGGGCGTGATGCACACAGGCCTGCAGGCTTTCCTTGTGCCGAACGCTCGCGAGCTTGATCAGCATCGGCAGGTTCAACCCGGCGATCACCTCCGCCCCGGTCTGTTCCATCACCGAGATGGCGAGGTTCGACGGCGTGCCGCCGAACATGTCGGTTAGCAGGATAACGCCCTCGCCTTCATCGACCGCGGAGGCGGCGTCCAGGATGTCCCGGCGCCTTCGCTCCATGTCGTCCTCCGCCCCGATGCAGATGGCCGCGACTCCCTTCTGGGGGCCGACCACGTGCTCCATGGCGGAGATGAATTCAGCTGCGAGCCGACCGTGGGTGACGATCACGAGCCCGATCATCCATAAGCCTCTTCGATGCCCCTCGCCGCGGCCCGTTAGATCAGGGGCTCTTTGCGACGGAGCTAGATAGGCCGAACCGAGGCCGGCTCCAAGCTCCGTGTGGCCAGGGCATGGTGAAGCTTGGCCAGGGCCGAGGTCTCCAGGGCGTGGAGGCGGACGGCGGGAAGCCCAATCCCTTCAAGGGTCATGACCTCGTGGTCGGGCAGGCGTTCGAGGTCTGCGGCCTGGCAGGTGGCGGCCAGCGCGACCTTAGCGACACAAAGCCGCGGCGCGTGAAGGATGCCTAAGCCCCGCGCCTCGAGGCGGTCGGCGATGGAGTCGGGCGCGCGCGCCCACAACGCTCCCGCCGAGGCCCAGACCACAGTGTAGTCATCCGAGATCAACCGCCAGCCGGCGTCGAGCGCGCGCAGCGCCAAGTCGCTCTTGCCCGACCCCGATTGGCCGAACAGCAGCACCGCCAGCCAGTCGCGTTCCAGGCGGCGCGCGATTGACGTGGCGTGGACGATCATGCGCGGGCGACGGCGTCGGGCAGGGCGACGATGAAGCGGGCGCCCAACGTCTTGCCCTGGGCGTCGCGGCGGTTCTCGGCCCAGATGCGGCCGCCGTGGGCGAGAACGATCTGGCGCGCGATGGAAAGCCCCAGGCCCGAGTTGCCGCCGAAGGCCTGTCCCTTCGGTCGCGACGTGTAGAAGCGATCGAAGATGGTCTCGAGATTCTCGTCGGGAATGCCCGGCCCGTCGTCGTCGACGGCGATGGTGATCGGACGCGCGGCTTCGGCGGCGTTGCGGAAAACGGAGACGCGCACCTCGCCGCCCGCGGCGCTGAACGACTTGGCGTTGTCGATCAGGTTGCGGAACACCTGGCCGAACGGGCCTTCACGACCGGAGACGTAGAGGGCGCGTCCGGGCTCGGCGGCCAGGCGCACATGCGGCTCGCCCTCGCGCGTGCTCGCTTCATAGAGGCCGGTGATTTCCAGCAGCAGGCGCGAGACGTCGAAAGGCCGCGGCGCTTCACGCGACAGCTCGGCGTCCAGGCGCGAGGCGTTGGAGATGTCGGTGATCAGGCGATCCATCCGCCGCACGTCCTGCTTCAACAACGCCATCAGGCGCGCCTTGGCCTTTTCGTCGTGAACAAGTTCGAGCGTCTCGACCGCCGAGCGCACCGAGGTCAGCGGGTTCTTGATCTCGTGCGATACGTCGGCGGCGAAGCGTTCGATGGCGTCCATGCGGTTAGACAGGGTGTCGGTCATGGTCTCGAGCGACCGGGCCAGGTCGGCGAGCTCGTCGTTGCGTTCCTCCAGGTCGGGCAGCGAAATCGCGCGCGCCTGCGACAGCCGCACCTGATCGGCCGCCGCCGACAGACGCGTGATCGGCCGCACCACGATGAAGTGCAGCAGCACCGACGACAGGATGCTGGCCGCGAACGCCACCAGGATGAAGGGCGCCAGCGCGCGCCGCTGGGCCCAGAGAATCTGGTCCACGTCGCCGGCTTCGAGCACCAGAACGCCGACCACGCGCTTCACCCGCGACACCGGAATGGCCACCGAGACCACGCGCTCGCCCGACTCGGTGCGGCGCATCTCGTGCACCGGGATGCCCTTCAGCGCGTCGTGGACTTCCTTATCGAGGCTTTCGCGGGCCTGCCTTTGCCGACGTTCGGCGCCGACGCGATCGGGCGGCGGCGGCGGGGGCACGCCGCGGGCGCGGGCGGGCGGCAGTCGCGATTGATCCACCGCGTCGGAGACCAGATAGCTGTCGGCGATCAGATTGCCGTCGATGTCGTAGAGCCGCGCGCGCTGGCCGCGCGGCACGAAGGTCTTCTGGAACGCCAGCAGCGCGCCTTCGGGTTCGAGCGCGGGCGACGGTTCGCCGCGCGTGGACAGTTCGGCGATGACGTTGGCGATTAGTTCGCCCTGGGTGGTCAAGGCGTCGACCCGCGACTGGATCAGACCGCGGCTGATCTCGTTCAGCACCAGCGCGCCGACGACCAGGATCAACAGGCCGACGAAGTTGACGATGACGATGGCGCGGCCGAGTCGCGAGCTTCCGAACGGCCACACGCGCCGCACGGGCCGCTTCCCCGCCGCCTCGCCCTGATCAGCTTTCGCGGTAGCGATAGCCGACGCCATAGAGGGTTTCGATCGCGTCGAATTCCGGATCGACCTGCCGGAACTTCTTGCGCATGCGTTTGATGTGGCTGTCGATGGTGCGGTCGTCGACGTAGACCTGGTCGTCGTAGGCCGCGTCCATCAGGTTGTCGCGGCTCTTCACGAAACCCGGCCGCTGGGCCAGCGCCTGCAGCAGCAGGAATTCGGTGACGGTGAGTTTCACCGGCTTGCCCTCCCACATGCAGTCATGGCGAGCGGGGTCGAGGGTGAGCTTGCCGCGCTTCAGCGCCTTGGACGGCGAGCCGTCGGGGTTCACCGGCTCGGGCTCACCGGTCTCGACGCCGGCGCGACGCAGCACCGCCTTCACCCGCTCCATCAGGAGACGCTGGGAGAACGGCTTGTGCATGTAGTCGTCGGCGCCGAGATTGAAGCCGAGGATCTCGTCGATCTCCTCGTCCTTCGAGGTCAGCATGATCACCGGCATGTTGGAGGTCTGGCGCAGGCGCCGCAGCACCTCCATCCCGTCCATGCGCGGCATCTTCACGTCCAGGATCACGAGGTCCGGCGGGTCGCTCTCCAGCGCCTGCAGCCCCGTGGCGCCGTCGTAATAGGCCTTGACGTCGTGACCCAGGCTTTCGAGCGCCATCGAGACGGAGGTCACGATGTTCTCGTCGTCATCGACCAGGGTGATTTGAGCCATGTCGTCTCCGCGGGCGGTATCGCCAAAGTCGCGAAACTAGGGAGCAATCCGCCAAAGTTTAAGCCGTTTTGCGGCCAGATTGCGCTCAAGCTTGCCAGCCGCGGCGTTCCGGCCGTCCAGGCCCTCGTCCGGGGTCTAAACGCGGGCCCGCCGCAAAGCAAACGCCTGAGCCGGGTCCCAAGTCCCAAGCCCAGTCGCAGGGCCCCGGCCCAGAGCCTTGGCCCCTAACCCCGGCTTAAGCCTATTCGTTCACCCTGCCCTGTCGTTGGGGAGTCCTGGGAGTAAGTCCTGGGGAAGGGCGTTCATGGGGCAGGTCCACTACGAGGTCTTCGTGCGCAAGGCGCCGATGGCGCCCTGGCGGCTGGAGCTCGCCACCGAGGACCGCGCCCAGGCCATGACCCTGGCCGAGGACATCATGGAGGATAAGCGCGCCGCCGCCGTGCGCGTGACCAAGGAGACCCTGGACGACGAGACCATGGAGTTCCGTTCGGTCACCCTGATCACCCGGGGGGCGGCGGAGGAGCCCAAGACCAAGCCGGCCCGGGACCCGGCGGCGGGGCCCACCTGCAACGGTCCGGCGGATCTCTACCTGCCGCCGGCGCGCGAGACGATCCAGAAGGTGCTGGACGACTGGCTGCGGCGCCAGCGCGTCACCCCCTTCGAGCTGCTGCACCGGCCCGACCTCGCGGAGAAGCTCGAAGCGGCGGGCATGGAGATGCAGCACGCCATCCAGAAGGTCTCGGTCCCCGAAAGCCAGATCACCGGCCAGCCGGTGCACGAGATCATCCGCAGCTATCAGCGTCTGACCGAGCAGGCCTTCGAACGCCTGATCAAGGCCGGCCGCAAAGGTCTGTTCCCCGAGGTGACGCCGCAGACCATCGCGACCGTCGCGGAAAAACTCGCCGGCAATCCCGATCGCGCCTTCCTGCTCGGCGGCGGGGTCGCGGCCCATATCGCGCCCGCCGCGACCTGGAGCGAAAAGGTCGACCGGCTGCTCGACCTGGTCGACGGCGCGCCGGAGGAGTTGAAGAGCCGCGCGCTGGTGCATGTGGTGGTCGAACAGCCCCTGTCGGAGATCGTCGCCTCGCGCGCCGGTCTGCAGGACCTGATCGGCGGCGAGACGCTGGACCTCGGCGGCGCGCTGGCGGCGCTGGTGCGCATCGCGGCGCCCAGCGAGGTCGCGGCGCTGATCCGGATGGAGGCGGGGCTGGTAGGACAGATTCCGCCGCTCGAAGGCGCGGCCGTGCGGCTGGGCAAACACATGGACGCGGGCGCGTTCAAGGTGCTCGGCACCGTGCTGGCGCGGCGCGTGATCAACGAGTTGACGGGCCCCCGGCGTCTGCGTCCCTCCGACGCCAAGGCCGAGATCGATCTGTTGCGCGCGCTCGCCATGGCGCTGACCGCGTCGGCCGGGCGGCTGCTGTCGCTGGAGGAGGTGCAGGACGCCTTCGTGCGCCGCTCCAAGGCGATCGTGAACGCGGACTTCGTGGAGGCCTATCTGGGTCACGACGACGCGGCCTCGGTCGAGGCGATGGCGCTGGTAAAACTGTGCGAGAACCTCGCGGGCGCGGCGAACAAGCGGCTCGGCGCGCGCTGGCTGATGGGCTGTATCGAGGCGCTGCGTTTCGAGACGGAGTTCCGCAAAGGGTCGGAGCCCGCGATGACGCGGCTGGCCAGCCTCGCGGCGCTGCAGCGCGCGGTGTTCCACGCCGACCTGCCGGAAAAGGAAACCCGCGACATCACCGTCAAACTGGGCGAGATCGGCGGCGACGTGGAAAGCGACGTGCGCATCTGTGCGCAACTGGTCAAGGCGCCGGTGGGCGCGGTGCAGAAGCTCTCGGCGTTGCTGCGGTTGGCCTGCGGCGAAGCGGCGCCGCTCGGACCAGCAGCGGATCGCGCCAAACAAGAGGTGCTGCGCCTGATCCGCGCGCCGGAGGTGCGCAAGGAGCTGGCCGAGTCGCCGGAAGCGGCGGCGAAGGTGATGCCGCTGGTGCAACAGCTGATGGCGGCGGCCTGACCTCTCCTCGCCGGATCGGCAGCGAACGCGAGGCGGAAGGCGCCTTACACGCGCGGTGGTTTTGCCTTGCCGGTCGCGCGCTCGCTTTCCAAGCCGAGCCGAATGAGGTCAAGGATGCGGAACTGATCGGCGTTTCGCTTCTTCAGGTCCTCCACTGAAAAGACGTCGCGGCCCAGGAGCCGGGCGAAGAGGGGCGCCGCCAGCAGCAAGCCGAGTTTCGTCGAGACGGCAGGCGTCGGATCTTCCAGCCAGGTTTCATCCGGAAAGCGCTCCCGCAGGGCGGCGGCCGCGTCCTGAGGCTCCTCGGCAAGAAGACGGGCGACAAAGTCGACCGCCATCGGCCGTTCCTCGACGATTGCGCGCCGCAGATAGGCCGTTACGTCCGCGAGCGTGAGAGCGCCTGTCTCGTGGACATCGATCAGATGAAAGACGTCCTCCACCGTACGTATCCGCGCGGATGCGGCGACACGATCCAGATAACCCCGCATCACCGTCTCTTCGACGGCGCGGCGAAGGCCTTCCTTCGATCCGAAATAGAAGCGGATCAGCCCTCTGGATACGCCGGCCGATTCCGCGAGCGCGCTCACCGATGTTGCGCCGAACCCGTCCCGGGCGAACAGGCGCACGCCCGCTGTGATCAGTCGTTCGCGTCCATTCGGCGAAGCGTCGGGTTCTGAACTCATGGCTCCTCCGGGTGCGGAACCGCTACGCACAGACAGGCCGCCAGCGCCAGGATGATCGTCGCGAGCCACGCCCGCGGGACGGGAGGATCGTCAGCGGAAAGTGCGATTGCAGGACTCCCACGGGATCTATATGATCGTATAGGTAACCCGCGAGCCCTTTACCCGCAAGCCTGCGCAGGCGGCTGGGAAGGTCGATCTCAGTGGGGCGATTGGGGAGATCACAGATGAGGCGCATGCTTGTTTCGCGGCCGGTCACGACGTCCGTCCTGCTCTTGGCGGCCACCGCCTTGGCTTCGGGGACGCTGGGCTTGAGACCGGCGCAGGCCCAGAGCGCGTCGGGGTCCGACAAGACGCCGGCGACCGTCGCCGAGGTCGTGGTCACGGCTCAGAAGCGCCCCGAGAAGATTCAGGACGTCCCCCAGACCATCAGTGTGGTCGGCAGCCGGCAGCTGGAGGACTTTCACGTCACTCAGCTGACCGATATCGGCGCCTACGTGCCCGGACTCCAGGTCGACACCGGCGGGACCCCCGGCCAGACGACGCTCAGCATGCGCGGCATAGCCCCGATCAGCGCCAATGCGACCGTGGCGAGTTACATCGACGACACGCCGATCGGCTCTACGTCGTTCCATAACCGCGGCTCGCTCTACAGTCTCGACCTCCTGCCCTACGACGTGCAGCAGATCGAGGTCCTGGAGGGCCCGCAAGGAACCCTTTACGGGGCCAACGCCCTGGGCGGCATCGTGCGATACGTCACGACCCAGCCGAGCCTGACGACGTTCGGCGCGCGCGTCGGCGGCGACGTTGAGAGTATCGATGGCGGCGGCGTGGGCGGCGGGGCCCGCGCGATGATCAACGCGCCGCTCGTCGCCGATACGCTCGGCTTCCTGGCGAGTTACGCGTTCGAAAACACGCCGGGTTACATCGACAATATCCGGACCGGGCAGAGCGATCAGAACGCGGTTCGTCAACAGAGCGCCCGGCTCGCGCTCCTGTGGCGGATCAATGAGGATGCGACGCTGAAACTCGGCGTTATCTACCAGCATGAAAATGCGCTCGGGAACGCGACCGTGGCGCTGGACCCCGGCACGCTGAGGCCGTTCGCCGAACTGTCCGACAACAACTACCTGTCCAACACCTTCCGCAGTACGCTGCAGTACTACACGGCGGACCTGAACTGGAATTTCGGTTGGGCCAAGCTGGTTGCGGCGTCGAGCTACTCCGACCAGAAAACCGAAGTCGACCAGGACGCGACCTTGACCTACCAACCGATCCTCGGTCTGTTCGGTTTTCCGGACGGACTCTCGGCATTCGATCTTGCGCTACGCAACAAGAAGTTCACCCAGGAGCTACGCCTGTCGTCGCCTTCGAACGGCAAGTTCGAATGGCTGGTCGGAGCGTACTACGACCACGAGAACAGCGGTAACCGCCAGACGCTGACATCGCAGAATCCCGACCTCAGCCCGATACCGGGCCTCGACCCGCTGTTCATCGGCGCGTTGCCCACAACCTACCAGGAGCTCGCCGGTTTCGGCGACGCCACATACTATTTCTCCAAGTGGTTCGATATTTCCGCCGGCGTCCGATACGCGCACAACACGCAGAAGTTCACCGAAATCATCGAGCCGGGCTCACCGGTCCTGCCGCCGGCGGAGGTGCCGGGAAGTTCGTCGGAAGGCGTCTGGACCTACAGCGTCAGTCCGCGGCTTCACTTCACGCGCGACATCATGGCGTACGCCCGCGTGGCGTCAGGTTATCAGCCCGGCGGCCCCAACACCGCCCTGCCCGGCGTGCCGCCGGCGGTCAATTCCAGCACGCTCACCAACTATGAGGTGGGCCTCAAGTCGACATTCTGGGACGGCAGGGCGGTTCTCAACCTGTCGGCGTTCGATCTCGAGTGGAAGAATATCCAGGTCGCGGGCGAGTCACCGGGCGGCGTAAGCTACACGACGAATGGTGGAACGGCGCGCAGTCGAGGGTTTGAAGCGGAGGGCTCCGTCCGTCCCGCGGACGGTTGGCAACTTGCGGCCAACGTGACCTACACCGATGCGGCGTTCACTGAAGACGTGGCCTCCGTCGGCGCGTTCAGCGGGGACCGCCTGCCGTTCGTGCCCAGGTGGAGCGGCGCGATCCGTGCGGATTACGACTGGAGCCTGAGTGCGGATTGGCGCGGCCATGTCGGAACGGGCCTGCGACTCGTGGATTCGCGCTACAGCCCTGGTCCGTTGTCGGTGAACGAATTTCCCACACGCGGATACACCTCGCTCGACCTAAACGCCGACGTCTCCAACGACCGCTATACGGTTCGCGTATTCGTCAAGAACCTCACCAACGAGCGAGCCTATCTCACCGACGGTTACATTCCGGACGGACTGACCGGTGGGGTCGTGCAGGTCGAGGGTGCGGTGCTGCAGCCGCGGACGATAGGTCTGTCGATCGACGTCAAATATTGACGACGCAGGTGGACGGCGACACGGCGCCGCGCGGATTTATTTTCGCGGCGACGTCGTGACCGCACGCGATCCCGAAGGCGCGTCCTTCGGCGAAGCGATCGAAGAGAGGCCCGGGCCCGCGAGCCAGGTGTGGGCGAGGCGTTTCACTTCGTCGAGGCTGATCGAGCCATAGACGGCGTCCCAGGTGCGCGCGTCGTCGAGCTGGACCGGGTTGCCGGCAGAGCCGTCCAGGATGTGGACCCACCAGTTGATGTCGGTGCGGCGGTCGGCCTCTTCGGCGAGGGTCGGCTTGCGCACGCTTTCGAGCTGATCGGAGGTGATGTTTCCCGCGGCCATGTCGGCGGCGACCTCGCGGATGGTCGACAGCACCTCGTCGGTCTTGCCGGGCGAGGATTCCACCAGAACCGTGACCGCGCCCTGGTCGGAATCGTCGTCCATGTGGGTGGAGGCCGACGGCGCGTAGGTCTCGCCCATCTTGTCGCGCAGGCGATGACGAAGCGCGTCTTGCAGGATCATGCCGACATAGCGCATGCCGCGTTCGTCGCGGCGCTGGGCGGGCGAGCCGACCCACAGCGGCCACATCACCTCGACCGCGGCGCGCGCGGGGGGTCCGTTGAAGGAGGTCTGCACGTTGCGGCCGCTCGCGGGCCAGCGGACGAAGGCTGCGGTGTCGTTCACCAGCGGCTGAGGCGCGCGCGGCGGCAGGGCGCCCAGCGTCTTCGCCACCGCGTTGACGGCGCGCGCCTCGTCCATGTCGCCGACGACGGTGACTTCGAGCGGCGCGGTGGTCAGCGGCGGCTTGAACTCGGCGGCGAAGGCGTCGGCCTTCAGCGAGCCGAGCCGGTCGGGGACCTGCAGGGTGAGCGGCCCGTTCGGCGCGATGGTGCGGTTCAAGGCGTCGGCCGCGGCGAGATAGGGCGTGGTTCCGTAGGCGCGGTAGAGGTTGCCGAGCTCGGTCCCGACCATGCTCTCCATCTCGGGACTGAATCCCGGGTCGGTGAGGAAGGCGGTCAAGGTCTGCATCTGCACGTCGATGTCCTGGGGCGTCGTGCGGCCGCCGAGCACGAAGCGATGCGGATCGACCTGTAACGCGGCGCCCCAGATGTGGCCGGGAAACAGCTTGCGGAGATCCTCGAAACTGTCCTTGCCGAGGCCGCCCAGCACCAGAAGTTGCGAGCCTATGCTTGCGGCGAACATGTTGGTTCGCCCGAGTTCCGCGCGGCCTTCGCCGAAGGAGACGTTCACCACCGCGTCGCCTTTTGCGAAAGGCGTCGACTTGAAGTTCATCACCACGCCGTTGGCGAAGGTCAGGCGGGTGAAACCGGGCTCGGCGATCTCCTCGCGCTTGACCACTTTTCCGGGCGGGCCGAAGTCGGCGTAGGCCCAGGCCTTTTCTTGCACGGGCTTGTAGTCGTCCGTGGGCGCGGGCGCCGCCGCAAGTTTGGTCCAGAAGGCTTTCGCGTCGGCCAGCGTCGGCGGCGACTGGGCGATGATCACCAGAACCGGGCCGCCGCCCTTCCAGTCCGCCTGCATCTGCGCGCGCACTTCGCCCGGCGTGAGCGTCTGGGCGGCTTGTTCGGCGCGGTAGCGTTCGCTGATCGGGGCGGTCACCTGGCCGTGGTCGATCTCGTCGAGGATGAAGTTGGCGAGCGAGGCGCTGGGATAGCTGTCGTTGTGATCGACGCCATAACGCATCACCGCCAGGCGCCCTTGCAGCGCCTGTTTCAGTTCGATCTCAGAGGGACCGAAGGCGAGCAGGCGCTGCATCTCGCTGCGCGCGGCGGTGAGGCCTGCGCGCCAGTCGCCGCTGTCGGGATTGAGCGTAAGGCAGTTGGCCGCCAGCTCGCGCCGGTCGTCGGCGTAGAGGGCGGAGGCGGTGTGAAACGGCGGGTTGGGCCGACGCGCGATTTCGCCCAGGCGCTGGTTCAGCACCATCTGCCAAAGCTCACGCGCGATCTCGGCGCGCTGATGCGAGACGGTGTCGGGTAGGTCGCGTTCGGGCGCGCGCTTGATGCAGAAGGCGACCTCGTCGGCGAGCTGGCGGTCGCTCGGCCACGACTCGACGTCGAGCGGCCGCGACAGATCGGTGGTGGACGGCGCGGGACGCTTGGGCTGCGGTCCCTTGCCGCGCCAGTCGGAGAACGCGGTCTTGATCCGCGCCTCCAGCGCATCGGCGGGGAGGTCGCCGACCACCACGATCAGCGCGTTCTCGGGACGATACCAGCGATCGTGGAAGGCGCGCACCTTGGCGGCGTCGGTGGTCGCGATCGACTCCGCCGTGCCGATCGGATCGCGCTGGGTGATGCGCAACTCGGGGCTCATCAGCGCGCGCAGGCGGCGCGTCACCACTTCGGACGGACTCTCGTTGGTTTCGCGTTCATGCTCGATCACCGCGCGTTCGTGCGTCACCGCGTCGGGCGCGATGTCGAGGCCGTCGGCGACGTCGCGCAGCCACTGGAAGCTGAGGTCGAGGTTGCCGGGCGTCGCCTGCTGCAGGTTCAGGTGATAGGTGGTGTCGAAGGCGCCGGTGAAGGCGTTCTGGTCGCGGCCGAACTGCACGCCCTGGTCGGCGAACAACTGCTCCATGCGCGCCTTGGCGATGCGCTGGCCGCCCTCGAAGGCCATGTGTTCGGTGAAGTGCGCGACGCCGCGCTCGTCGTCGTTTTCATCGAGACTGCCGACCTCGATGCGCAGGCGGATGGAGATCGCGCCCTTGGGCTCGGCGTGGCTGAGCACCGCGTAGCGCATGCCGTTGGGGAGGGTTCCGCGGCGGATGTTGGGGTCGGGTTGGAGGGTGTCGGGGTTGGCGGCGGGCGCGGGAGCGCCGACGGCGGAGGCGGCGGCGCTGAGGAGGGCGCATGCGGCCAAGCCTGCGATGAGAAGCCTACGCATTAAGCGATCCCCGACACGGCGGCGAGGTAAGCGCGAACAAGGGCGGCGCACAACACTCCTCCCCTGTGAGCGGCAGCGAACGGGGGAGGTGTCGCGAAGCGACGGAGGGGGCGCGCCGGGAGCGCGAACACAGGCCTGAGCGTGGGCGCATTCCGAACGCCCCCTCCGGCCCTCTGGGCCACCTCCCCCGCGCGTCCGCGCGGGGGAGGAGTGCGCAGCGCGACGCTTGCACCTAGTGCGCCTCGTCCCAGTTTTTGGCCCAGCGGGCTTCGACGGTGAGCGGCACCGACAGGGCGACGGCGGGTTCGGCGGCGCGCTCCATGACCTGTTTGATCAAGGTCGAGGCGGCTTCGGCTTCGGATTGCGGCGCCTCGAAGACCAGTTCGTCGTGGACCTGTAACAGCATCTGGGTCTTCAGGCCGGCCTTCTTCAACGCCGCGGGCATGCGCATCATGGCGCGGCGGATGATGTCGGCGGCGGTGCCCTGGATCGGCGCGTTGATCGCCGCGCGTTCGGCGAACTGGCGGTGGCCGACGTTGCTGGCGCGGATCTCGGGAATGTTCACCTTGCGGCCGAACAGGGTCGAGACGAAGCCTTGTTCACGCACCAGCGCGCGCGTCTGTTCCATGTAGCCGCGGATGCCGGGGAAGCGTTCGAAATAGGTGGCGATGTAGGCGCCGGCTTCTTCGCGCGAGATGCCGAGCTGGTTCGATAACCCGAACGCCGAGATGCCGTAGATGATGCCGAAGTTGATCGCCTTCGCTCTGCGACGCACATCCGACGGCATGCCTTCGATCGCGACGCCGAACATCTCCGACGCGGTGGTGGCGTGAATGTCCTGGCCGGCGGCGAAGGCGGCCTTCAGTTGCGGAATGTCGCCGATGTGGGCCAGCAGGCGCAGTTCGATCTGCGAATAGTCGGCGCTGATCAGCACATTGCCCTCGTCGGCGATGAACGCCTGGCGGATCTGGCGGCCGGTCTCGGTGCGGATCGGAATGTTCTGCAGGTTCGGGTCGGACGAGGCGAGACGGCCGGTCGACGATGCGGCCAACTGGAAGCTGGTATGCACGCGCTGAGTCTTTTCGTCGGCGGCGGCGACAAGGGCGTCGGTGTAGGTGCCTTTCAGTTTCGACAGCTGGCGCCAGTCGAGCAGCGTGCGCGGCAGCTCGTGCGACTGCGCCAGTTCCTCCAGCACCGAGGCGTCGGTGCCCCAGGCGCCGGTGGCGGTCTTTTTGCCGCCGGGCAGGCTGAGTTCGCCGAACAGAATGTCGCCGATCTGTTTCGGTGAGCCGAGGTTGAACGGGCGTCCCGCGAGCGCGTGCGCCTTGGCCTCGAACTCGGCCATGCCCTTGCCGAATTCGTTGGAGAGCAGGCGCAGGCGTTCGGGATCGACGCGAATGCCGGTGCATTCCATCTCGGCCAGCACCGCCGGCATGCCGCGTTCGAGCGTCTCGTAGACGGTGAGCAGGCCCTCGCGCGCCAGGCGCGGTTTCAGCACGCTCCATAGGCGCAGCGTCACGTCGGCGTCTTCGGCGGCGTAGCAGGTGGCGGGTTTCAGCTCGACGTGTTTGAAGCTCTTCAGGGTCTTGCCGGCGCCGGCGACCTGTTTGAACGGGATCGGTTCGTGGCCGAGCATCAGCTTGGACAGTTCGTCCATGCCGTGACCGTGCACGCCCTGATCGAGCACGTAGGACATCAGCATGGTGTCGTCGATCGGCGCCACGTTCACGCCGTAACGCAGCAGGACGGCCATGTCGTACTTGATGTTCTGGCCGACCTTGAGCACGCCCGGGTCTTCCAGCAGCAGTTTTAGCCTTGCGACGGCGGCTTCGAGCGGGACCTGTTCGAGGGTCGAGCCGGAGAGCGCCAGGCCTTCGTCGGACAGGTGTCCCAGCGGGATGTAACAGGCTTGGTTGGGACCGGTCGACAGCGACACGCCGCAGAGGTTGGCGTGCGACGACGACAGGGCGTCGGTCTCGGTGTCGAAACCGACGACGCCAGCCTCGAAACAACGCGCGATCCAGACATCGAGACGCTCGATCGACTGCACGCATTCGTAGGCGTCGACGTCGAAGACATGCGTGCCGGTGGCGACCGCGGGCGCCGGCGCGCCGAGGCGATCGGCTTGCGCGCGGGAGATCGGCGCCGAGGGCGAGGCCATGGAGGGCGTCGAGGTCGACTCGATCTTGCCGTCGCCGACGCGTTTGGCCAGGGTGCGAAACTCCATCTTCTCCAGGAAGGCGCCGAGCGTCGCGGGGTCGGGATGGCGCACGGCCATGGAGTCGATGGTCTCGGGCATGGGCGCGTCGCAGATCAGCGTCACCAGTTGTCGCGACAGGCGGATCTGGTCGGCGAAGTCGATCAGGGTCTGGCGGCGCTTGTCCTGTTTGATCTCGCCCGCGCGCGCCAAGAGCGTATCGAGGTCGCCGTATTCGGTGATCAGCGCCTGGGCGGTCTTGACCCCGATGCCCGGGGCGCCCGGCACGTTGTCGACGCTGTCGCCGATCAGCGACTGCACGTCGATGACCTTTTCGGGCGGCACGCCGAACTTTTCGATCACCTGTTCACGCCCGATGCGCAGGTTCTTCATCGGGTCGAACATGGCGACCTTGTCGCGCACCAGCTGCATCAGGTCCTTGTCGGAGGAGACGATGACCGCTTCGCCGCCGGCCGCTTCGGCGGCGCAGGCGTAGGTCGCGATCAGGTCGTCGGCCTCATAGCCGTTCAGCTCGACGCAGCTGACGCCGAAAGCGCGCGTCGCTTCGCGCACCAGGCCGAACTGCGGGATCAGGTCTTCGGGCGCGGGCGGGCGGTGCGCCTTGTACTGGTCGTACATGTCGTTGCGGAAGGTCTTTTCCGACGCGTCGAAGATCACCGCGAGGTGGGTCGGCGCGTCGGGCCCCTTGGTCTCGCGCAGCAGCTTCCACAGCATGTTGCAGAACCCCGCCACCGCGCCGACCGGCAGGCCGTCGGACTTGCGGGTGAGCGGCGGCAGCGCGTGGTAGGCGCGGAAAATGTACCCCGACCCGTCGATCAGGAAGAGCCGGACGGCGGGGCCGTCCTGGGTCAGCGGGCGGGCGGGGGCGTCGAGGGTGTCGGTCATCGTGGGGGGAACATAGGGCGGTGGGAGGGGCGCGTCACGGACAGACGCATGGGAGCAGCCGTGCTAAAAAGTCCCTCTCCCGCGCTGGAAGCGCGGGGGAGGTGTCGCGAAGCGACGGAGGGGGCGCGCCGAGGGCGCGACAAAGTGTTGCGATCCACCACCCGAACCCTGAAACGTTCCCGCACCTTGCGCCGCGAAATGACCCTGCCCGAGGTGCTGTTGTGGAACGTCCTTCGCGGCCGCGCGCCGGGAAAGCCAACCTTTCGCCGTCAGCACCCGGTTGAACCCTACATCCTGGATTTCTATTGCGCCGCGGCGAAGCTGTGCATCGAGATTGACGGCGAGGGCCACGCATGGACCGTCGGCCGCGACGAACGCCGCGATGCCTGGCTGAACGCACAGGGGATCGACGTTGTCCGGTATGGCGCCAAGGCGGTGCTCGCCGATCCGGACATGGTCGCGCAGCAGATTTTCGATCTGGCGTTGGAGCGTATGCAGCGCGGCGCGTGAGGCGCGCCCCCTCCGTCGCTTCGCGACACCTCCCCCGCGCGGCGCGCGGGAGAGGGACTCTAGGGCGCTACCAAATCCCCGTGTTCGACATCGAGGACCACGGTTCTGCCGGCGCTAACCTCTCGCCTTTTTGCAGCAGCTCTATCGAGATGCCGTCGGGGGAGCGGATGAAGGCCATGTGGCCGTCGCGGGGTGGGCGGTTGATGGTGACTCCGCGTTCCATCAGCGACCCGCACAGGGCGTAGATGTCGTCGACCTCGTAGGCGAGGTGGCCGAAGTTGCGGCCGCCGGCGTAGTCCTCGGCGTCCCAGTTGAAGGTGAGTTCGACCAGCGGCGCCTTGTGCTCTCGCGCCTGCGCTTCGTCGCCCGGCGCCGCCAGGAACACCAGGGTGAAGCGGCCCCCCTCGTTGTCGATGCGGCGCGTTTCGACGAGGCCGAGCTTGGCGCAATAGAAGTCGAGCGCGGCGTCGAGGTCCTTCACCCGGACCATGGTGTGCAGGTAGCGCATCCGAACCTCCGCCGATCGAGCCTTGCGGGCGCGCCCGCGGAGCCTCAGTTATGCCTTGATGACCGAGCTGGAAAGACTGAGCGACCCGATCCGACTGTCCGCCTTGCGCGCCGCCCTGGCCGATGCGGGGATCGAGAGCGTGGTGTTCGACTCCGGCATGGGCGGCCTTCTGGGCGGGGTGATCCCGGCCCGCCTGATGGTCAGCGACGACGATGCGGAAATGGCGCGGCATCTGTTGGAGCAACTGGGGCTGGGGCCGCAGGTTTAGGCGAGACCGTCCGAAGCGCATCTCCGCCCCCTGGGCGGAGACAGGCCAGAAGCGCATCTCCGCCCGCTGGGCGGAGACAGGTCGCGGAGCGACCAGAGGCGGGCAGGTGCGCCGAGGGTGGGGGGGAAGCGGGTAAGGGCAGTGCGGTCGTTAGCCGACAATCACTGGGCGTCGGCGCACCTGCCCTCCTCTGCCGCTCTCGCGGCTGTCTCCCCCCAGAGGGGGGAGATCGCGCTTCAATTTTGAAGCGCGGTTACTCCACCCCTTCCGGATCGTTCGCGGCGGGGTCGGCGAACTCCGTCTCGTGGGTGTGGTGGTTGGCGTCGGGGGCCAGCTCGAAGCGGCGGTCGCAGTAGCCGCATTCGACCCATTCCTCCTCGCCCATCTCGAGATAGACCAGCGGGTGGCCCAGCGCCCCGTTGCCCCCGTCGCAGCCGACGCGCTTGGAGCGGACCAGGATCACCTCCGGCGGGGGGATGGCGTTGGAGGGTTCGCGGTAGGTCGGCATGGGGACGGGCGCCTCTGCGGGACTTGGCGGCAAGGGGTGGGAGGCATACCTAGGCGGGGCGTCCGGGCGCGTCAATTTCCGCCGCCCGCACAGGGTTTCCCACACAGGGTCTGTTGCCTCAATGACTGTCGCCGCCTCCAACGCCGTCCAAGCCGACGTCGGCCTGTCCTCCGAACCCGAGTACGCGCTCGAGGTCACCGGTCTGACCAAGACCTATGCCGGCGCCAAGAAGACGCCGCCCAAACAGGCGCTGAAAGGCATCGACCTGAAGATCCGGCGCGGGTCGATGTTCGGCCTCTTGGGCCCCAACGGGGCGGGCAAGTCGACGCTGATCAACATTCTCGCGGGCCTGTCGCTGAAGTCCACGGGCAAGGCGGTGATCTGGGGGCGCGACATCGACGAGCGTCCGCGCGACGCGCGCGCCGCGCTGGGCGTCGTGCCGCAGGAGCTGGCCGCCGACGTGTTCTTCACGCCGAAGGAGGCGATGGAGGTGCAGGCCGGTTTCTACGGCGTGCCCAAGCATGAGCGCCGCACCATGGAGCTGCTCGACGCGCTCGGCCTCGCCGACAAGGCGAACGCCTATGTGCGCCAGCTGTCGGGCGGCATGAAGCGGCGCCTGATGGTGGCCAAGGCGCTGGTGCACAATCCGCCGATCCTGATCCTGGACGAACCGACCGCGGGCGTCGACGTCGAGCTGCGCCGCCAGCTGTGGCAGTACGTGCGCAAGCTGAACGCCCAGGGCGTGACCATCCTGCTCACCACCCACTATCTCGAGGAAGCGCAGGAGCTCTGCGACACCATCGCCATCGTCAACCACGGCCAGGTGGTCGCGTGCGAACCGACCGCGCAACTGCTGCGGCGCCTGGACACCCGCGCGGTGGTGGTGACGCCGGCGGAGCCGGTGCGCGAGGCGCCGAGGCTGGAAGGCTTTGAAACCAAGCTGCGCGCCGGCGGCGCGTTCCAGGTCACCTATCGCACCGGCCAGTCCAGCGTGGAGCAGGTGCTGGCCGCCGTCCGCGCCGCGGGCCTGCACATCAAGGACATCGTCACCGAGGACCCGGACCTGGAGGACGTGTTCATGAGCCTGACCTACGAGAACCCGGACGCGCGGGATCCTACGCGGGAGTAGCGACAACGATTCGTTTTGTGAACTTTTACGTTCTCGCTTCGTTCTTCACAAACCGGCCCGCATCGCCTAAATTCAGACCTGTGGCTCCGCCGCCGTTCCGGTCGGCGCGGAACGAGGTCTTTGACAGGTGAATCCAAATCCCGGCCCGGCCGATCCGCCGTCGCGTCGGCGCGGGATTGAGACCCGCCCCGCTTTCCGTTAGACGGGCCCTCCGCCATCCGCACCCGTAGCTCAGCTGGATAGAGCGTTGCCCTCCGAAGGCAAAGGTCACAGGTTCGAATCCTGTCGGGTGCGCCATTAGCCATTTCTCCGGTTTCGGACAGAAATGTGGCGGATCAAGTTCATTGACCCGCCGATTTTCTTATTGGTCCAGCATGGCGGCGCCCATTTCCGCTCTTCGATTGTTCCAGGCCTCAACGTCAGCGGCGTGTTGAGCGTTGATCGGACCATTACGACGATCCGCTGCAAATTTTCTCACAAGATGCCGCTGCCAGATCGCGAGTTCGTTCCATTTGTCGGAACCCCAAGCCTTCTGACTCTGGCGCATATCCCACAATGCTTCCAGTCGAGAGATCTCGTCATCACGTCCCGCATAGACATCGGCAATCATCTTGCGGCTTCCCATTATAAATGGTGTCGCTTGGACGTTCGAATTTCCCGCGCGTCTCTGCGCATAGTGACGCTGAAGCAAGTCGGAATCGCTGACCACAAAATCTTTGTCGGTGATCGCCGTTGGAAACGCATCGGGCTCCATGAACCGCGGCCCAAACTCCGTCATCTCATGCCCCGGAAGGGCCTCAAACTCCGCCACCCATGATTTAGGTTCAAACGGAACGACATTTTCCAATTCGCTCGCCGGGCCGATGAGCCGCTGCAGATCAAGAAACAAGGAGAAGAGATCTAGATCGATACAATCGCCAATCGTCATCAAACGTTGCGCCTCAGCGCGCGAGTCGGAGGCGTCATCTCCAAGATTGAGCACCATGATTAACTTGATGAGGACATCCTTGACCGTTTCGGCCCTCACATGCTCAATGATATTCCGACGCGCCTCACATATTTTGTCAACAAGCTGCTCTTCATCTGTCTGTAAATCTTGCACGCTATGCTTTGCATTCACGGCATCGCACATTGCAGTCCAGTTCCGGCGCAACGCAAGAAGTCGATTTTGAAGCGCGTAGGGCCAAACACGCTCGAGGATTTCCGCCTCGGAGATTACACGATCGGATTTCGCACCGACTTCCCGGTGCAGCAATTCTGCCGGCGGTTTCGGCATTTCTGCCTGGGCGGCAACCTCGGCACTGGCAAGGTTGTGCGCAATTATTCGACATTCGCTTTCCAACGTCAAAAGCATCTCTCTGGCTTCCACGACGGATGTGTAGTTTTCCAAGGCCGGTACGTTCTTTCGAGCGGGCATTTCCAAATCCTTATTGCAGGGCTTCCGCCGAGACATGTCTGCGGAGACTTTTCGGATTGGGAGCTTCTGAAGGCCAATGCCAGTTATATTGTTCGCAAGCCGATATTAGGTCGCGGCGTTTCCGGCGACCCAACTTGAAATATTGCTGCGCTTGATCTGGCGCCACGTCGAACTCGCTTGATGTTGCGCGTCGAAATAGCTAGTCGCCGAAATATCAGTTCTCGCTAGATTGAGGCAGTGGCGGACAATCGAACAGTTCAAAGCCGAAGCGCTTTGATGGCGCGAATCGGTGGTAAGAACACCGCACCTGAAATGATTGTGCGAAAAGCGCTTCACGCGGCTGGGTATAGATTCAGGCTACATCGACGCGACCTGCCGGGAACGCCCGACGTCGTGCTCCCCCGTCACAACAAGATTATCTTTGTTCACGGGTGCTATTGGCACGCTCACGGCTGCAAAATCGGCAAACCCCCAAAGTCAAACCGCGAATTTTGGGAAGACAAGCTCACGCGGAATAAGCAAAGGGACGAAAGGAATACCAGGGCGCTCAGGAAGGCTGGCTGGGATGTCTTGACAATATGGCAGTGCCAGACCCGAGATCGAGACACCCTGATGGAATTGATCGGGCGGTTCATGCGCCCGAAAGGCCAGAGAATCCGATCGACATAGCGCGCGCGCGCCGGTAACCTCTCTCTACCCTGCCGATTCGGAGTTCTCTTTTTGTTCTTGCTTTTCGGCCGCAGAGGCAGATAGTGCGCCGTTATCCAGTTCGTGGGCCGCATTGAGAGGTTTCGATGAGCCGTCCCATAGGCATCGATCTGTTCGCCGGGGCCGGCGGAATGAGCCTGGGTTTCGAGCAGGCAGGTTTCGATATCGCGGCCTGCGTCGAAATCGACCCGATCCACTGCGCCACCCACGAATTCAACTTTCCCCGGTGCGCGACAGTTGCTCAGTCTGTTATCGGATTGAGCGGCGCCGAAATTAGGAAGCGCGCGAACATCGACCTCAAAACCGTCGACGTCGTGTTCGGAGGAGCTCCGTGTCAAGGTTTTTCGATGATTGGGCAGCGAGCGCTGGATGATCCGCGCAATCGGCTCGTGAGCGAGTTTGTGAGGATCGTTTCGGAGCTGCGCGCGTCGTATTTTGTTTTCGAAAACGTCAAAGGCCTGACCGTAGGTCGGCATCGCGCGTTTCTCGAGGAACTCATCCGGGCGTGCAACGAAGCCGGGTACGACGTTCGCCTACCTTGGAAGGTATTGGATGCGGCACACTATGGCGTCCCGCAGCACCGTGAGCGACTGATCCTATTTGGCGCGAGGCGAGGACTTCCGCTTCCGCAGTACCCTGCCCCGTCTACTGCCGAAGTGCGCAGAGGCCATGGCGGCGGACCCACATGCCGAGATGCGTTGGACGATCTTCCGGATGCGGAACAATTTCCCGAACTGTTCGAGAGCGATGAAACGAAGATCACCTGGTGGGGCGAGCCCAGCGAATACGCTCTGAAAATGCGTACGCTGCATAACGACTCGTGGGGCTTCGGGTACATTCGAGATTTCCCCAGAGACCGCCTCACCTCAAGCGCACGCACAGACCATTCTGAAATCTCGCGAGCACGGTTTCACGACACGGAGCCCGGTAGCGTCGAACCCATTTCGCGGTTTTTCAAGCTCGCGTCCGACGGTCGCAGCAATACTTTGCGAGCGGGAACGGACGCGGCTCGAGGTGCATTCACCAGTCCCCGGCCGATCCACTACAAATTCGATCGCTGCGTAACCGTTCGGGAAATGGCCCGACTGCATGGGTATCCCGATTGGTTCCGCTTCCACGAGACAAAGTGGCATGGTGCCCGACAAATCGGCAATTCGGTGCCACCGCCCCTGGCCAAGGCCATTGCAGGTTCGGTTATCGATGCACTCGGCGTTACGCCGGTGCATCCGGAAGAGACACTGGCTCTGGGGACGCCTTCATTGTTGCGCATGGGTATGGCCGAGGCGGCAGAGTATTTCGGAGTGGTTGTCCCTATAGGGAGACGCGATAGAAAGAGCGGCGCGACAAAGAGAAAGCAGGTCGACATCGAGGCGGAGCGCCTCGCCCGGATGAGGACCTTCAGTGGTTAAGTCCGTCTCGACGAACCGATACTATGCGCTGGTCGAGCGCATTTTCTTTGGCGAGAGATTTGGCAATTACCGGGCCGGCGCCACGGAAGTTGCGTTCGCTAGGGACGACCTTGAGCGCGCCGCGAAGGAGCTCGACATCGAGCTCCCTAAGAACTTGGGCGATGTCGTATACTCCATTCGCTATCGCACCAGCATGCCCGCTTCAATCCTCGAAACTCAATCGGAGGGAATGGAATGGGTGATCGAAGGTGTTGGTCGCGCACTTTATAAATTTTGTCTTGTTCCCGTAAATCGCATCCGACCGAACCCCGACCTCATTACGATCAAAATCCCGGACTCGACGCCGGAAATCATTTCGGGATACGCGCTCAACGACGAGCAAGCTCTTCTCGCGAAAGTTCGCTACAACCGCCTGATTGACGTCTTTTTAGGTGTCACTGCTTATTCGCTGCAGAACCATCTGCGCACCACAGTGAAAGGCGTGGGCCAAATTGAGATCGACGAGATCTATGTCGGCGTGAACAGAAATGGCGTTCAGTACGTAATTCCGGTTCAGGCGAAGGGAGGCGCGGACCAGTTGTCCGTCGTCCAGACCAAGCAAGACCTAGCGTGTTGCGCCGAGAAATTTCCAAGTCTGGTATGTCGTTCTGTGTCCGCACAGTTTATGGACGACAATATGATTGCATTGTTCGAGCTGTCGCTGAGCGACGGGCGCGTGCAAATTGCCGATGAAAAGCATTATAGTCTCGTCCCTTCTAGCTCCATTGGGATAGAAGAGCTGCAACGATACTATGACCTGAGGTAGCCGAATCGTACCTATAACGCTTTGATCGAAGGCTCGAATACGTATTTTGCACTGTACGCCACGACTAGCGGCACGACCTCACTGCCGTCGTCAGAGATGGCGACGTCCTTCTCATCAAGACGTCTAAACAACAATGCTGTCACCTCGCCCTTGGCATACCGCTTCAGAACCACTGGAATGCAAAATCGGAATGACGGATTCTTCAAAGCAGAAAGGGCCTGCTTTTCGATCTGCTCTCGAATAATCGGATCTTTGAGCTTTACCTCGACAGTCATCAGGCCGCTTTCCGAGGCACCTTTAGCAATTGCGGTCACTTTGTAGAGCGCGTCGATTTCGGTCGCACGAAGCTTCACGTTGTTTTGGAGGTGCGTCAGCTCGATCGTACCTTCTCGAACGTCCGGCGGGGCCGATGAAAGAAGGTGCTCAAGAACATTGAGTTTGACGACTACTTGAGCGAGAGATTGTTCGTCCATTCTCAATATCTCCCGCGTCGCGAGAGGAAGGCTCAACGTCTGGACAATGAATACGGGTTCTTTTCCGGTCGGCGCAAAATCGTCAGGAAACGGCACATCGCGCGTCGATTTTACGAATTCGAAACACTGACCTCCGCCAGTGCGTTGCGAGGCGGTGTAACCTGCGTGCCAAATCTCATCAGGCCACGCGTCGTTTCGTGAAACAAGGCGAAGATAGTCCTTCATAAAGTTCGCCGGATTATCTGCCTTGCCTTTGATCTCCCCGCTCTTGAGCGACTCTCTAATCGCCCTCCCGACCTCATCAATTGACACTACAGTGCGCGCAACGGCGTTCCGTACCGGATCGAACCGCGCACGGAACAACCGCAGAAATACGGGCGGCTTCTGGGAAGGTCTGCTTGGCATATCGTGCGAGCTAGAAAGCCCTCACCGCCCCCCCGTTCACCACCTCCGTCGCCTCGTCGATCCGCGCCGCGTACGCATCAATCGCTTGTGCCGTGATCCCCGCGTACCGGTTGGCCTCTTCCCAACGCCGCCCTTCGATGGCCTCTCGCACACCCGGCAGCGTCTTCGAGCCGTACCCGGTCAACACCCCCGGCGCGTAGATCATGTTGCGGTACCACGGGCGGTCGGGCAGGCCGTTGGGGTTCAGCAACGCGATGTCGGCGCTGTTGAGCACCGTCGACACGTGCGCAGCGGCGGCCGGCGACAGCGACCCGCCCTTCGCCGCGATGGCGGCGTCGTAGGCGGCGGCGCTGGACTTCAGTTTGGCGATCGAGGCGTCCAGCGGCGCGAAGGCGATTTCGGGGACGGGGCCTTCTTTGGCCGGCGGGCCCATGGGCTTGAGCGGGTCTTCGGCGAGTTTGTAGGCGCCTTCGTCGATCAGGCGGCCGTCTTTCTCGGCGTGTTCGCGCATGTCCTTGGCGAGCTTGTGCAGCTCGTCGTCGTAGCGCTGGAAGGTGTCGGCGGCGTCGGTGAAGCGGATGGCGGGGACATCCGCGTCGGCGGTGCGGAGCACGATGCGGCCGACGGTTTCCGCGAGGGTCTTGGCGTAGTGGAAGCCCGGATCGTCGAAGCGGCGGTAATGCTCGAACGTATCGTAGGCGGAGTGATAGTCGCCGCCGGTCTGGGCTTCGCCGCCGAAGCCGATGTTCATGGCGGCGAGGCCGACGTGGTCGAAGAAGGAGGAGTAATCGGAGCCGGAGCCGAGGGCGCCGAGCGGCAGGTCTTTGCCCTCTGACGCGAGCCTGGCTTCGAGTTTTGTGTCTTCGTTGGCGCCCTTGGACAGGCCTTCGACCTCGGCGCGGCCGCGCAAGCGTTGTTCGACGCTGGCGCCGGTTTCCGGATCGGTCACGTCGGACGCGGCGGCGTTGACGATGTGGGTCCACGAGGGCGAACCCTCGACGCCCATGAAGCCGCGGCCGTTGCCGTCGGAGTTGATGTAGACGACGCCGTGCTGACGAAGCTCCTGCTCGTGCGTCTCGGCCCATTCGGTGGAGCCCAAGAGGCCCGGCTCTTCCGCGTCCCAGCCGAGGTAGACGATGGTGCGCTTGGGTCGCCAGCCGGATTTCAGCAGGGCGCCGATGGCCTTGGCCTCGCCCATTTCGGCGACGTTGCCGCTGAGCGGGTCGGCGCCGCCGAACACCCAGCCGTCGTGGTGGTTGCCGCGCAGGATCCACTGGTCGGGATATTGCGAGCCTTTGATCATGGCGACGGTGTCGTAGATGGTCTTGAGGCTCCAGTCGGACTTGACCGCCAAGTGGATGACGGCCGCGTGGTCGCCGCCGCCGACGTGATAGGTGATCGGCAGCGCGCCGCGGAAATCGGCGGGCGCGACGGGGCCGTCGAGCGCGGCGAGGAAGTGCTGCGCGTCGCCGTAGGAGATCGGCAGGGTCGGGATTTTCAGGATGGTTTGCGCCTCTTCGCGGGTGAGGCGCTTGGCGTCCTTGGTGGCGCCGACGCCGGGCGTCAGCGGGTCGCCCGGATATTTGGTCATGTCCTGGACGGAGCCGCGCTGGATGCCCTGGGACGGACGCTCGCCGCCGACGGGATAGGGATCGTCGCGGTAGTAGCCGTCCTCGTGCGGGTCGGAATAGATGATGCAGCCGACGGCGCCGTGCTCCTGCGCCAGTTTCGGTTTCAGGCCGCGCCAGCCGGCGCCGTAGCGGGTAATGACGATCTTGCCCTTCACCGAGATGCCCAGGCGCTCGAGCGCCTTGTAGTCGTCGGGCATGCCGTAGTTGGCGTAGACCAATGGCGCGGTGACATCGCCGTCGCCCTGGTAGGCGACGTAGGCGGGGAGTTCCTTGTCGACCTGGGTGGTGACGGGATCGCCGGGGACCGGGCGTTCGGTGAGGGTGGCGACCCAGCGGTTGTCGCCGGGGCCGACCATCTCGAGCGTCTCGGAGATCGGGGTCGGGTAGAGGACCTGGAACTCCTCGATGTGGGCGTCCCAGCCCCAGGATTTGAACTGGGCGAGCATGAACTCGGCGTTGGCGCGGTCGTGGGGGGAGCCGACGTGGTTCGGCTCGGACGCCATGCGCTCCATCCAGGCGGACATGTCGGCGGGGTCGATGGCGGCGTCGAAGGCGTGTTCGACGGCGGCTTCGTCCATGGATGGGCCGTGAGGAGCGGGGCCGTTGGGGGCGGCGGAGGCCGGGAGGGCGAGGGTCAGGGCCGCGGCCGCGGCCGTGGAGGCAAGGAGCGAAAGCTTGCGAACGATGGTCATGAAACGGGCCCTCCCCGGCGCCGTGGGCGCGCCGCTGAAGGGCGCGCGTATACGATCCGGGGATTAAACACCGGCAGGTGATGGGGGCAAGGGTTTCAGGCGTGAGGGGCGGGTTTGGCGTTGCAGGAAGGAAGGAAGGAAGGAAGGGAGTCCACGGACCCACACGGACACACACGGATGGCTGGGGCCGGCGTGGCGCATCCCGAAGAATTGCCCACGAAAAACACGAAAAGCACGAACGGGTCGCGCCTCCAGTGGCAGGGGGGTCCCGGCGCGAAGCGCCATTCGTAAGATTGCGCCTTCGGCGCAGGACTGGGCCCTTTTCGTGCTTTTCGTGGGCCCTCTTTTCTTTTCTTTCTTTCCGTGTGTGTCCGTGTGGGTCCGTGGACTCTCTCTTTTTTCTTGGGGCGGACCCCGCCCCACCCTTTCCTGCATTTAATTCGACCTCTCGCGGTCGGCGCTCTAGGGTCGGCGTCTCGGCGTGGGCGTTCCTGCGTGCGCCTGACTCCATGGGGGAACCATGAGGAAGAATTTGTTGGCCGGCGCCGTTCTGGCGGCCGGCTTGGCGGTGGCGAATGTTGCATTTGCGCAGGCGCCGATGACCGCCGATCAGTTGATCGCCAAGCATGTCGCGGCGCGCGGCGGTCTGGATAAGCTGCGCGCGATCAAGAGCCTGCATTTCGAGGGCGACATGCTGGTCGACTTCGGCGGCGGCAACGTGAAGCTGGTGATCGACGAGCAGATCGCGCGCGGCGGCAAGATGCGCCAGAACGCGACCATCCAGGGCCTGACCATCGTGCAGGCCTATGACGGGTCGCAGGGCTGGCAGATCCAGCCGTTCCAGGGCCGCAAGGACGCCGAGGTCCTGTCGCCGGACGACAGCCGCGACCTGGCGGAACAGGCCGACATCGACACCGCGCTGGTGGACTATGCCGCGAAGGGATCGCACGTCGAATATCTGGGAACCGAGGATATGGACGGCACCGCGGCCTACAAGCTGCGCCTGACCGAGAAGACCGGCGACCAGATCACCTATTTCATCGACACCGACAGCCTGATGACCATCCGCGAACAGACCAAGCGGACGCTGCACGGGCACGAGAACGTCGGGATTACCGACCTCGGCGACTATGAGCAGGTGGACGGGGTGTATTTCCCGTTCCAGATCGAGTCGTTCGCGCCGGGTTCGACGCAGAAGACCACCATCACCTTCAACAAGGCCGAAGCGAACGCCAGCGCCGACGACGCGCTGTTCGCCATGCCCAAATCGCCGGCGAAGTGAGGGCGCGATGAAAAAGATTCCCATGAAAAACCTAACTGTCAGCGCGATTGCGCTCTCGATCGCCGCGTTCGGCGTCTCCGCCCACGCGGCGCCCGCGGCCAAGGCCGCCGCACCGGCCGCGCCCATCGTCGATTCCAGCGTGGTGTCGGGCCTGGGCGCGCGCAACATCGGTTCCGCCGAGATGAGCGGCCGCATCGCCGCGCTCGACGCGGTGTGGCGCGACCACAAGCTCACCATCTTCGTCGGCGCCGCGTCCGGCGGGGTGTGGAAGTCGACCGACGGCGGCACGACCTTCACCTCGATGTTCGACAAACAGGACGTGATGTCGATCGGGGCGCTGACCATCGACCGCAAGAACCCCGACACCATCTGGGTCGGCACCGGCGAGAGCTGGACGCGCAACTCGGTCAGTGTCGGCGACGGCGTCTACAAGTCAACCGACGGCGGCCAGACCTGGACCAACATGGGCCTGCCGAATTCGGAACGGATCTCGAAGATCGTGATCGATCCGTCGAACAGCGACAACGTCTATGTCTGTGTGCCCGGCAAGCTGTGGAGCGATTCCAGCGACCGCGGTCTCTACAAGACCACCGACGGCGGCAAGTCGTGGACCCAGATCCTGAAAGGGCCGAACCTGTCGACCGGCTGTTCGACGCTCGCGATGGATCCGAAGGATCCGAACGTGCTGCTGGCCGGGCTGTGGGACTTCCGCCGTACGGGCTGGAACTTCCGTTCCGGCGGCAACGGGCCGGACGCGCCGTCCGGGTCGGCGATGATGCGGTCGAGCGACGGCGGCAAGACGTGGTCGAAGATGGACGCGTCGACCAACGCGGGTCTGCCCAAGGGGCCGTGGGGGCGTCTGGCGATCAGCTATGCGCCGTCCGACGACAAGGTGGTCTATGCGCTGATCGAATCCACGCGCAGCGCCCTCTATCGTTCCGACGACGGCGGCAAGACCTGGGCCGAGCGCGACCGCAGCCAGTCGATGGTGTGGCGCCCGTTCTATTTCGCCAACCTGATCGTCGACCCGACCAATCCGGACCGTCTGTTCAAGCCGGACCTGAACCTCATCGTGTCGGAGGACGGCGGCAAGAGCTTCTCGGGCGCGGGCGGCGGATCGCACGGCGACAACCACACCGACTGGATCGATCCGGAGAATCCGCAGCACGTGCTCGCCGGCGACGACGGCGGCCTATGGTATTCGAGCGACGGCGGCGGCACCTGGCGCAAGGCGCTGAACCTGCCGATCTCGCAGTTCTATCACGTGAGCACGGACAACAAGGATCCGTACCAGGTGTACGGCGGGTTGCAGGACAATTCCGACTGGGTCGGCGATTCGCAGTATCCGGGCGGCGTCACCAATTCGCGGTGGGAGAACCTGTTGGGCGGCGACGGCTTCTGGGCCTATTCGGACCCGGCGGACCCGAACTTCGCCTATGCGGAGTCGCAAGGCGGCCACGTTGCGCGCATCGATCGGCGCACGCTGCAGCAGCGCGATATCCAGCCCAAGGCGGGGTATAAGGAAAAGCTGCGCTGGAACTGGAACGCGCCGATCGCGATGTCGCCGAACGAGACGGGGACGATCTATATCGGGTCGCAGTTCCTGTTCCGCTCGCGCGATCACGGCCAGAGCTGGGACCGCATTTCTCCGGACCTGACCACCGACAATCCGGAACTGCAGAAGCAGGAGCTGTCCGGCGGCATCACCGTCGACAATTCCGCCGCCGAAACCTACACGACGATCTATTCGATCTCGGAAAGTCCCAAGGCGCCCGGCCAGATTCTGGTCGGCACCGACGACGGCAATGTGCAGCTGACCCGGGACGGCGGCGCCCACTGGGCCAACCTGACCGGCAACTTCCCCAAGGACCTGCCCAAGGGCGAGTGGGTGTCGTGGGTGGAATCGAGCCGCCACGATCCGGCGGTCGCCTATGCCGCGTTCGACCGGCACACCTTCGGCGACATGACGCCGTACCTGTATCGCACCAGTGACTACGGCAAGAGCTGGACGCGTATCGCCTCGCCGGCGCAAGGCGTGCGCGGTTATGTGCACGTGATCCGCGAAGACCGGCTGAACCCGAACATCCTCTACATGGGGACCGAGTTCGGCCTGTGGATCTCGCTCGACGGCGGCAAGGCGTGGGCGCGGTTCCAGGGCGGCGACATGCCGCAAGTGGCGGTGCGCGACATCGCGGTGCAGGAGAAGAAGGACGACCTGGTGCTGGCGACCCACGGGCGCGGCATCTGGATCATCGACGACGTTTCGCCGCTGCGGTCGCTGACGCCGCAGACGCTGGTCGCGACCTCGACTTTCCTGACGGGCCGGCCGCAGGTGCAGGCGATCCAGGGCAACGGCGGCTGGGCCGAGGGCGACGCCACCTACGTCGGACCGAACCCGGCGAGCTCGAACGGCATGGTGATCACCTATTACCAGAAGGCGCGTCACGTGTTCGGCAAGCTGAAGCTGGAGGTGCTCGACGACAAGGGCGAGGTTCTGACCACCCTGCCGGCGTCGATCCGCAAGGGCGTCAACCGGGTCACCTGGGACATGCGCGTGGCGCCGCCGCGCGTGCCGACGGCGGCGCAGATCGCGTTTTCGTCGACACAGGGGCCGCGCGTGCCGCCGGGCGTCTACACCGTGCGCCTGAGTGACAACGGCAAGGTCAGCGAGGAGAAGGTCAGCGTCGGCCTCGATCCGCGTGATGCGTTCACCGTCGCCGATCGCCAGGCGCAGTACGACGCGGTGCTGAAGGCGCGCGACCTGTTCAACCGGATGAGCGATCTGGTGGACGGCATTCGCGGCCTGCAGATGGCGGCGTTGCAGCGCACCCAGGGCCTGGCGGACGGCGATCCGTTGAAGACGCAGCTGATGGGCCTGGTCGATCGCGCCCAGGACGATCGCAAGCTGATCGTCGCCACCAAGGAAGGCGGCGCCATCACCGGCGAAATCCGCATCCGCGAAAACGCCGACGACGTCTATGGCGCGCTGATGTCCTACGAAGGGGCGCCGGCGAACTATCAGACGGCGCGGGTGGCGTCGCTGTCGAAGGAGCTGGACGACGTGCAGTCATCGTTCGAAACCCTGAAGGCGAAGGAGCTGCCGGGCGTGAACGAGGCGCTGGAGAAGAAGGGTCTGAAGCCGATCACCACGGCGGGGATGAAACAGGCCCTGCTCGACCACCTGCCCAACCCGTTCGATGTCGCCAGCGCCACGGCGGCCGCAGCCGCCAACCGCGACCACGACGAGCGGTAGCGGGTCGCTAAAGCTTGAAACGAAGGGCGCCCTTCCTCGGCAGAGGGAGGGCGCTTTTCTTTTGGGCGGTCGAGATTGTGGTTTGAGAAGAGATTGAACCACGAACCACACGAACCACACGAACAAGACGCGCCGTTGGCGCGAAAGAATTTGACCACGGAAAACACGGAAAACAGGGAAAGAGGTCGAGGGCCGATCGCGCGGAGCGCAATCTGAATTTTGGATGCGCCTGCGGCGCGGCGGCATTCTTGTTCGTGTGGTTCGTGTGGTTCGTGTGGTTCGTGGTTCCAATCTTCTTTTTTCTTCTTTTTTCCGTGTTTTCCGTGGTTCATTCTTGCTCCCTCAGGCTCAGGCGCTTAAGGCGAGCCGAGGAGATAATTCATGGCGCGGGAACGGATCGGGGCGGAGGCGGCTTGTGGGCGGCTTGACGGGTGGACGGCCGCGGAAGGGCGTGACGCGATCCGCAAGAGCTTCAAGTTCGCCGACTTCAACGCGGCGTTCGGGTTCATGACGCGGGTGGCGCTGAAGGCGGAAAAGCTCGACCACCATCCGGAGTGGTTTAACGTCTACAACCGCGTGGACGTGCTGCTGGCGACGCACGACGCGGACGGGGTGACCGAGCTCGATGTCGAACTGGCCGCGTTCATGGATAAAACCGCCGGGAGCCAACCATGAACGGACGCGTGCGCGGCAAGAAGGCGTTGATCACCGGCGCCGCGGGGGGCCTGGGCGAAGCCATGGCGCGGATGATGGCGCGCGAGGGCGCGACGGTGGCGCTGACCGACCTCGACGGCGACGCGGTCAAGGCGGTGGCGGACAAGATCAACGGCGATCACCCGGGCCGCGCGCGAGCGTATCAGCACGATGTGACGAGCGAGGACGCCTGGGTCGAGGTGCTGAAGCGCGCAGCCAAAGACATGGGCGGTATCTCGATCCTGGTGCACAACGCCGGCATCGGCGGCACGCTGAGCTACGTCGAAATGACCGAGCTCGACATGTGGCGCAAGGTGCACGCGGTGAACACCGAGTCGATCCTGCTCGGCACCAAGCACGCCCTGCCCTATCTGCGCGACAACCAGCCGGGGTCGATCGTGGTGATCTCCTCGATCGCGGGACTCCTCGCGGCGCCGGGGATGGGGGCGTACAATTCGGCGAAAGCCGGCGCATGGCTGATCTCCAAGACCATCGCGCTGGAGTGCGCCAAACAGAAGATCGACGTGCGCTGCAATTCGGTGCACCCGGCCTTCATCAAGACCCCGATCCTGGACCCGTTCGTCGCCATGGGCGGCGGCGACGAGGAAGCGGCGCACGCGAAACTGGCGCGCGGCATTCCGCTGGGGAGGATCGGCGAACCGAACGACGTGGCCTATGCGGTGCTCTACCTGGCGAGCGACGAGAGCCGATTCGTGACGGGGATCGAACTGAAGGTGGACGGCGGGTTGAGCGCGCAGTGAGCGCGGCGGCGCGCGGCGGCGGGCCCTCGATGCAGACGCAAGCGCGGGCGGCGCCGTAGGCGCCATTTGGAAGAAGAGACCGCAGAGAAGCGCAGAGCCGGCAGTGATGAAGCGCGCTGAGCGCTCAATCTTCCTCTGCGTGCTCTATCCAAATTGGCGCTGCGCGCCGAGGCAGGCTCGACGGCAGCGAATCCGTGCTTTCCGTGTGGTCCGTGCACTCGCTTTGGTCCGCTCAGTTCACCAGGCACGCGCCGCGGGTGCGGAGGATGCGGGCGGTGTCGGCTTGCAGGCCTGGGCTGATCGAACTGGAGCGCCTTAGTCCCTGCCGCCGTGGGCGCGGATGAGGGCTTCGTAGTCGAGAAAGTCCTGGACGTCCTTACCGTTACCGAGTCTCTCGTTCTTTTCTCGTTGTTCGGCCATGCCTAGCGCGCCCCAGCGCCCGCCCGCGTGGAGATTGGGGTTCGCGCCGTGGTTCAGCAATGTCGCCACGAGGGGCTGAACGCCCGGCTTCAAAACCGCCTTGATCAGGGCCGTCTGGCCGTCGTTGGCTTGCGCGTTCACATCGGCGCCCGCCGCCAGCAACACGCTTGCGATGTTCGAGGCTTCGACGCCGGAGAAGTTCCAGGAATAGGCGGCATCGCAAATCTGGATCAGCGGCGTTTCACCGTCCGGGTTCCGCCGGCTCACGTCGGCGCCTTTCGCAAGCAAGAACTCCGCGGCGTGCGCGCTATGCACGGCGGCGAGTGGCGTATAGCCGTGTGCGCTGAGCAAATTCACGTTCGCGCCCGCGGAAACGAGCGCATAGAGATTGGGCAGCCAGGCCGTGCGCGCGGCGACGTGAAGCGGACTCTCGCCCGCTTCGCAAACGGCGCCCAGGTTTGCCCCCTGCTTCAGCAAGGCGCTGATCTGGTCGGCGTGGGGTCCTTCAGCGGCGACGCAGAGCTGGGCGTCGAGGCGCGGGTCAGCGCGCGCGCCGGTGGCGACGAGCAGCGCGAAGGCTATTCCGAAGATCGCGAAAGCGGATCGCATGATGGCCCCCCCGATGGCGAACAACGGTATCACGCGGGCCTTCGGTGCGCGAATCCGCCACCGTTAGTTCACCAGGCACGTTCCGAGCAGAAGGCGCGCGCCGCGGGTGCGCAGGATACGGTCGGTGTCGGCTTGCAGGCGGTTTTCGAGGAGGTCGAGATCGGGGACCTGGCCCGGGCGCAGCGCGCCGGCGAAGATGCGGACCGTATCGGCGTAGGCGTCGACCAGGAGCGGCATGGTCGCCTGCACCCGCTTGTTGACGTTGGGGTCCGGCGCGTCGATGCCGGCTTCGACGGTGAAGACGCCGCGGCGGCCGTCGGCGCGGACGGTATTGGCGGTCATGGTCCGGATCGGAATGAAGGTCGCGCCGCCCTCTTTCTTGCGGCCCTCGCCTTCCTGGGCGAACGCGGGCGCGGCGAGCAGGGGCGCGGCGAGAGGGGCCATGACGGCGGACAGGAACAGGCGGCGATGCATGCCCAGACCCTGACCCGCGCCGCTTACCGTTTTCTTTATGAGCTGAATTGTGACGATTGAGCGCGATTGACCGCGCCGCCGCGCCGGGCGAGCAATAGCGACGTTCTCCGGAGCCGCCCCATGACCGCCACGCCCCGCCTGTTCCTCGCCGCCGCCCTGTCCGCGCCCTTGGCGGCCTTCACCCTGGTCGCAGCCCCCGCCCAGGCCGGGATCGAGCACCAGCCCCAGAGCGGGACCCCCGCCTATGAGGTCGACGTGCCCGCGGACTGGATCGTCAACCGCGACGAATCGGGGAACCTCTACCTGCTGGCGCCGGACCACTCGGGCGGCGTCGTGCTGAACGTGGTGGCGGTCGACACCACAAGCCTCAGCCTCGACGACCTCGCCGCCCAGTCGATGAAGGTGGCCGGTGCGCCGCCGGCCTCGAAGCAGAGCGCCGATTCCATCGGCGGCGTCGGAGGCACGGCCTACTATTCCTCGATCCCCGAGCCGGACGGCGCGGTGAGCGTGAAAATGGTTCTGGCCAAGCTCGACGCCGGCCACGTCGCCTCCGAGGGCGTCATCCGCAACAGCGCCATCACCCCGGCCCAGGACGACGCCCTGAACGCCCTCGTGGCGAAGGTGCATTTCATCCGGTAGGGCGTCATGCTCGCGATGCTTCTCGCAGCGGCGGTTGTGACGGCCGATCCGCCGTTGTCGCCAGCGGCGCAATCGCTCATCGCCTCGGTCCAGGCTTCGATCGACAAAGTGCGCGAGCAGCAGGCCGCCCTGCCGCCGCCGAAAGACGACAGCGAACGCATCATGCGCCTGCACGACCTCGACCAGGCGCCGCGGCAGGTGGTCGTCGCTTTCGACTTTTCGACGCTCAAGCCCGAGGAACGCAAGGCGGTGACAGCGCACGTCTCGGCGCTAATCGAGCCGGTCGATCGCGCGGACAACGACGCGCTCGCAAAGCTGGTCCCGCCGGAAGGCTGGTTCACCATCAGCAATTACGGGAAGAGCACGGCTTGGGCGGCGTTCGACATCGTCCAGCACGGCGGAGATCAGGTTCGCGAACGTTGGCTGCCGGTGCTCGGCCGCTTCGTCGCCAGCGGCGAAGTCCCGGGCGAAGCGTTCGGCATGATGTACGACCGGGTGCAGATTACCCACAACCGGCCCCAGCGTTTCGGCAGCCAGTTCCGCTGCGACGGCGGCAAATGGCGGCCCTATCCGATCGAAGACCCCGACCACGTGGAAGAGCGCCGCAAGAGCTACGGTTTCGGTGAAACCTTCGCCGACGCGAAGGGCTGGGAACAGAGCCAGCCGCCGTGCCCGCAGACGCAACGCCCGCCACCGACCGGGATGAAGCTGGATTGAGGCGGCAGGCCACCGCCCACTTCGTCTAACTCATTGATTTATAAGGCGCTGGGGGACCATCCGGGGTGGATGGTGGAGCTGAGCGGAATCGAACCGCTGACCTCTTCATTGCGAACGAAGCGCTCTACCAACTGAGCTACAGCCCCAGCGCGAGGCGCGGTCATACGGACCCGCCGCCGGAGCGTCAAGGCGCGTGAAAGCCGCGGCCATGGCGAGGCTGTGGTCTATCCACTGTCCTTCCCGCACTGGGCGAAGGTGGTCCGAAGCACCGATGAGGGGCTAATCGGTCAGCGGGACTGGTTGAGCTCGATCCGGACTCGTCCCTTCCCCTCATCCGACGCTCCGCGCCACCTTCTCCCGACCGAGAAGGGGTTTGTTTTCAACCCGGTGGCGCTTGTGCAAAGGGCTGGGACCTTGCGTCTGCCCCCGGATTGCGGCAGGGAGCGGCCATGATGCTTCCCCCAGGGCCAACGCTGTTTGTCTACGAAATCATTTCCGGAATTCTCTGGATTTTGATTTGCGCACTTATCGTGAATGCTGTCGCGAGCTGGCTGGTCACCTTCAATGTGATCAACCCCCGAAATCGGGCGGTGAATATGATTCTCAGAGGCCTCGACGCAGTGACGGCGCCGTTGCTTTGGCCACTGCGCAAGGTCATCCCACCGCTCGGCGGAATCGACGTTACGCCCGTCATCGCCTGGCTCATCATCCAGGCGTTCCAGTCGGCGCTTCTGCCTCGGATCATGGAGTGGCTGTACGGCCTGATCGGGTGAGTGCGCGGCTGGCTGTCCGGCTGACGCCCCGAGCAAGGGCGGATGTGCTGGAAGGCTGGTCGAGCGACGATGCGGGGCGGCCCTTTCTCAACGCGCGGGTGCGGGCGCAGCCGGTGGATGGACGCGCCAACGCGGCGCTGGAGGCGCTGGTCGCGGACGCGCTGGGGCTGGCGGGGTCCCAGGTTCGGCTGATCGCCGGCGGATCGAGCCGGCTGAAGCATCTGATTATCGAGGGCCTCGACGACGACGAGATCGGCCGCCGGCTGGGGCGGACCGGTCATCGGTCATGAATTCCTTATAATCCGCAGACCGCCGCTTCCCGGCCCGCAAGCACGGTGCTTAAAGTGTATACGAAAGTCGGAGCGGCGCGTCCGTGTGCGGACGACGTCTCCAGGACGGGGGAGGAACAGAGTGAAAACCCATCAGCTTGCGTGCGCGCTCGCCATGACGGCGTTCGCGATCGGCGGTTGCGCGACGGACGGCGCCTCGGCGCAGCCGCCGACCAAGACCGCGTCTTCGGCGCCGGAAGCACGGCCGCTGCCGCCGGGACTCGATCCGGCGTCGGACATGGATCCGTTCCCCTCGACCTACCATCCGTTCCCGAGCCGCCCGACGGCGATCGTCAACGCGCACATCCTCACCGGAACCGGCGACGAGCTCGAAAACGGCACGGTGCTGATGAAGGACGGCAAGATCGTTGAGGTCGGCGCCAACCTCGCGCCGCCCGCGGGCTATGACGTGATCGACGCCAAGGGCGAGTGGGTGACGCCCGGCATCATCGACGGCCACTCGCACATGGGCGTCTATGCGGCGCCGTCGAACTTCGCCTCGGCCGACGGAAACGAGCTGACCGATCCCGACACTGCGCAGGTGTGGGCCGAGCATTCAGTGTGGCCGCAGGACCCGCAATTCAACCGCGCCCGCGAAGGCGGCGTGACCACCGCGCTGATCCTGCCGGGCTCCGGCAATCTGTTCGGCGGACGCTCGGAGACCATCCGCAACGTGCCGGCGCGGACCGAGCAGGAGATGAAGTTCCCCGGCGCGCCCTACGGCCTGAAGATGGCCTGCGGCGAGAACCCCAAGCGGGTCTACGGCTCCAAGGGCCGCGCGCCCTCCACGCGCATGGGCAACGTCGCCGGCTATCGCGCAGCGTGGATTCGCGCGGCGGAGTACGAACGCAAGTGGGACGACTATCACGCCAAGATCGGGCGCGGTGAAAAGGCCGAACCGCCGGCGCGTGACCTGCAGCTCGACACGTTGGCCGGCGTTCTGCGCGGCAAGATCCTGGTCGAGAACCACTGCTATCGCGCCGACGAGATGGCCAACATGATCGATATCGGCAAGGAGTTCGGCTACCACATCGCGGGCTTTCACCACGCGGTGGAGGCGTACAAGATCCGCGACCTCCTGAAGGAAAACGACATCTGCGTCGCCACCTGGGCGAACTGGTGGGGCTTCAAGATGGAGGCCTACGACGCGACCGAGGACAACGCGGCGCTGCTGCAACAGGCCGGCGTCTGCACCGTGATCAAGTCCGACGATCCCGACCTCACGCAGCGCCTCAACCAGGAAGCCGCGGAAGCGATGTCGGCCGGGCGCCGCGACGGCATCGACATTCCCGAGAAGGTCGCGATCGAGTGGATCACGCGCAATCCCGCGAAGATGATCGGCATCCTCGACCAGACCGGGACGCTCGAACCTGGAAAACGCGCCGACGTGGTGATCTGGAACCACGATCCGTTCTCGATCTACGCCCTGACCCAGAAGGTCTATATCGACGGCGCGGTGGTCTATGACCGGCACGATCCGCGCTTCCACGCCGAGTCGGATTTCGAGATCGGCCATCCCGGCGAGGAGACCCGCTGATGTCCCGCACTCGTAAAACAACTCTGCTGGTCGCCGCGGCCGCCGCGTCGATGCTGATCGCCGTCCCCGCGTTCGCCGAAACCGTGGCGATCGTGAATGCGCACATCTTCACCTGCGGCGCGCAGGGCGAAATCGCCAACGGCACGGTGGTGATCAAGGACGGCAAGATCGTCTCCGTCGGCGCAGGCTCCGCGCCCGCGGGCGCCCGCGTGATCGACGCGCACGGCGGGGTGGTGACGCCCGGCCTGATCGCGCCGGACAGCGAGATCGGCGGCGTGGAGGTGGGCCAGCTCGGCAACGACCTTTCGCTGAAGGGCGCCGACATCGGCGCGGCCTTCGACGTATCGTACGGCCTCGATCCCGACACGACGATCGGACCGGTGGCGCGCATGGGCGGCATCACCGACGCGATCGTGATGCCGATACCGTCAGGCGGCGGCGGCGGCGAGGACCTGGACCTGGACGACGGCAGCGAGTTCACCGCGGGCGTGCCCAAGGGCAGCGCGGTGGGCGGCCTGTTCGCGGGCCAGGCGGCGGTGGTGAACCTGGCCGACGGCCCGGACATGCTGGTGAAGTCCCGGGTGGCGATGGTGGCGCCCTTCGGCGGCGCCGGCGCCAAGGCGGCGGGCGGTTCGCGCGGGGCGGAGTTCGTCGAGCTGAAGGACATCTTCGAGGACGTGCGCTGGTATGCGAAAAACCGCGCGGCCTACGATAAGGGCGAGACCCGCGACCTGCACGTTTCGCGCGCCGACCTCGAGGCCTTGATCCCGGTGGTCGAAGGCCGTCAGCCGCTGGTGATCTACGTCGATCGGGCGTCGGACATCCGTCAGGCGCTGCGCTTCGCGAGCGAGCAGCACATCAAGCTGATCCTCGACGGCGCCGCCGAAGGTTGGCGCGTGGCGGACGAGATTGCGGCCTCGCACACGCCGGTGATCGTCTATCCGCTCCAGGATCTGCCGGTGGACTTCGAACAGCTGGGCTCGACGCTGGAGAACAGCGCGCGGATGTCGAACGCGGGCGTGGAGCTGATGTTCAAGGCCGCCGACGGAGCGCACCGCATCCGCGAGACGCGCTACGACGCGGGCAACGCGGTGGCGCACGGGATGAAATGGCAGGCGGCGCTCGACGCGGTCACCATCAACCCCGCGCGCGCGTTCGGCGTGGCGGACCGCAAGGGCTCGCTGGAGCCCGGCAAGGACGCCGACGTGGTGGTCTGGTCCGGCGATCCGTTCGAACCGTCGTCGCAGCCGCAGGCGGTGATCATCGGCGGCAGAGAACAACCGCTGACCTCACGCCAGATCGAACTGCAGAAGCGGTATCAGAGTCTCGGGTCGCCTTATCCGGTTCAGTATCACTAGGCGTGGTCGGAAAAAAACACTGACCACAAAGAACCGAAGCTAAGATAAGAAGATAAGAAGCGCGGGGCCGATCGAGGCCTCGCGCTTTTTGCTTTTTCTGACCGCGCTTCGCGCGGTCTTTCAATAGACGTGTGGTGGAAGGTCGCCTGGGCGCGGATTGCGCAGACGCCCTTCTCTTCTTCCCTTTTCTTCGGTTCTTTGTGTTCAGTGTTTTTTTATCCTACCCACGCCCCCGGTGTTTCACCTTGATCTCGACACATCCCTCCTGTCGGATGGCCGGCCATTTGGACGGAGCGGTGTTATGCGGATGATCGGGGTTGTGCTGGCGGCGGGGGTCGCGCTGGCGGCGGGCGGGGCGCAGGCCCAGGGGCTCGTCACCGAAAATCCGCTGGAGGCGGCGTTCGACAAACTCTGCGTGGCCACCCATGCCGACGGCGCCCGCGTCACTGCCGCAGCGGACGCGGACGGCTGGCAGCCGGCGCCGGAGTCAGTGACCGACGCACCCGCCTTCCGCCAATCGGTGGCGCAGATGTCGCCCCAGGGCCTGCAGGCGCGCACACGCCTCGACGGCAAGCGGCGCCTGGTGGTCATCACCGGCACAGGCAGCCTGCCCATGGGCGCGGACGGGGCGCTGAAACTGAACTTCTGCTCGGTCGGCATGGACGGCATGCCGGGCGAGGCGGTCAGGGCCGACATGCGTGGCAAGCTGGGTTTCGACCCGGTCCACAGCGACGAAGCCTCGGACCTTTACGCCTTCGCCGAGCACGACGGGGCCAAGACCGGCTTCAAGGGCGAGGAGGTGGACGCCATCAAGAAGGCCGGAACCTCGGGCGACCTGTCGCTGATGGTGGTCGTCGGCGACCGGGCCAACACCTCGCTGGTCTATGCGGTGGCCACGGGCGCGGGGAAGTAGGGCCCATCCCCCCGCCGGCGGCGATGGCGCGCGAATTTCTACGCCTCTTGCGTCCGACAAATGGGCCCTCGGGACAAGCCCGAGGGTGACGGACCTTTGGGGGTTGGAGACGTGGTTGCGCCTGTCGTGACGCGGGCCCTATAAGGGCGCGGCCGGTTTCCGAAGCGGAAAATTCGGCGCTTCGTTCACCCCTCCCCGATCGATCCCCGAATGAACATCCACGAGCATCAAGCCAAGGCCGTCCTGCGCGAGTTCGGCGTCCCGGTCCCCAAGGGTTTTCCGGCGTTTTCCTCGAAAGACGCAGTCAAGGCGGCCAAGGAGCTGAAGGGCTCCACGGTCTTTGTGGTGAAGAGCCAGATTCACGCCGGCGGGCGCGGCAAGGGCAAGTTCGAGGGCCTGGGTCCAGACGCCAAGGGCGGCGTGCGCGTGGTCAAGTCGGTCGACGACGTGCGCAAGAACGCCGAAGAAATGTTGGGCCGGGTGCTGGTCACCCACCAGACGGGGCCCAAGGGTAAGGAAGTCCGCCGCCTCTATATCGAGGAAGGCGCCGACATCGCGCGCGAACTCTACCTGTCGCTGCTGGTCGATCGCGAGACGTCGCGCGTGGCGGTGGTCGCGTCCACCGAAGGCGGCATGGACATCGAGGAAGTGGCGCATTCGACGCCGGACAAGATTCTCACCTTCTCCATCGATCCGGCGACCGGCGTCATGGCGCATCACGGCCGTACGCTGTCGAAGGCGCTGAAGCTGAAGGGCGACGCGGCCAAGGAAGCGCCCAGGCTGTTGCAGCAGCTGTTCCACGCCTTCGTGTCCAAGGACATGTCCTTGCTCGAGATCAACCCCTTGATCGTCACTGGCGACGGACACCTGAAGGTGCTCGACGCCAAGGTGTCGTTCGACGACAACGCACTGTTCCGCCACCCCGACATCGTCGAGCTGCGCGATCTTTCGGAAGAGGACCCGAAGGAGATCGAGGCGTCCAAGCACGAACTCAGCTACGTCGCGCTGGACGGCGACATCGGCTGCATGGTCAACGGCGCGGGCCTGGCCATGGCGACCATGGACATCATCAAGCTCTATGGCGCCGAACCGGCCAACTTCCTCGACGTGGGCGGCGGCGCCGACGAGGCCAAGGTCACCGCGGCCTTCAAGATCATCATCGCCGACCCGAACGTGAAGGGCATACTGGTCAACATCTTCGGCGGCATCATGCGTTGCGACATCATCGCCGAGGGCGTGGTCGCGGCGGTGAAGGAAATGGGCCTGAAGGTGCCGCTGGTGGTGCGCCTGGAAGGCACCAATGTCGAACTCGGCAAGAAAATCCTCAACGAAAGCGGCCTCGACATCGTCGCCGCCAACGACCTCGACGACGCCGCGAAGAAGATCGTGAAAGCGGTGAAGGGGTGAGGCTCTTGGCTCCCCTTGTAATGACTATTCTGTTGGGAGGCGCAGGTTCAGCGTGCGCTGAGCCTTCGCTGTTTGCTGAAGCGCAGACATATTGCATCTCCACGGATGCGAATGCGGGGCGTGTAGCCGCGCGCGCCAAGACCGATGGGTTCACCCTTGCGCCGAAAGGCGAACCAGCAATTGCAGGCTCGCAAGGCCTTCCACTCGACAATGCGCAGGTGTGGAAGCGAGGCGACCTCACACTGATCACCGGAACGCGGACAGCCAAGGGCGGGGTATTTCCGCCAATGGAGATGATTGATTGCACCCTGCGCGGCCCTGGAAATCTTGGACCGCAAACTTTGAAGCTTTTGAGCACGGAAGCGACAGCGTGGGCTGGGTTTCCACCTGTCGTCGACGACGACCTGTCGATCGCCTATTTCTTTGTCGCAGACGCAGACGGCACACGTCGCTCGGCCGACGCTCAAATGTCGAAGGCCGACATCGAGCGCCTGATGAAATCGCAGAATCTCCAGGTCCTCTCCCTCGAATCGACGCACGACGGTACGGAAGTGTCTTTTGGACACATCCGCCCGCTCGCTGAGCCCGCAAACTCCACCCACTGAAGCTGCGGCCACGCGCAGGAATTAGAATGTCCATTCTCGTCACCAAAGAAACCAAGGTCATCTGTCAGGGCATCACCGGCGCCCAGGGCACGTTCCACACTGAGCAGGCCGTGGCCTATGGCACGCGCATGGTGGGCGGAGTTACGCCGGGAAAGGGCGGGACGACGCACCTGAACCTGCCGGTGTTCGACACCGTGGCGGAGGCGATGCTGGCGCATAACGCCGACGCCAGCGTGATCTATGTGCCGCCGCCCTTCGCCGCCGACTCGATCTGCGAAGCGATCGACGCGGAAGTGCCGCTCATCGTGTGCATCACCGAGGGCATTCCGGTGGCGGACATGGTCAAGGTGAAGCGCTCGCTGTCGGGCTCCAAGTCGCGGCTGATCGGGCCGAACTGTCCGGGTGTTCTGACGCCGGGCGAGTGCAAGATCGGCATTATGCCGGGCAACATCTTCAAGAAGGGCTCGGTCGGCGTGGTGTCGCGTTCGGGCACCCTGACCTACGAAGCGGTGTTCCAGACCAGTCAGGTGGGCCTGGGCCAGACCACCGCGGTCGGCATCGGCGGCGATCCGGTGAAGGGGACCGAGTTCATCGACGTGCTGGAGATGTTCCTGGCCGACCCGGCCACCACCTCGATCATCATGATCGGCGAGATCGGCGGTTCGGCCGAGGAGGACGCCGCCCAGTTCCTGGCCGACGAGGCCAGGAAGGGCCGTTCCAAGCCGGTGGTCGGCTTCATCGCCGGGCGCACGGCTCCGCCGGGGCGGCGCATGGGCCACGCCGGCGCGATTATCTCGGGCGGCAAGGGCGACGCGGGCTCCAAGGTCGCGGCCATGGAAGCGGCGGGGGTCAAGGTTTCGGACTCGCCGGCGGCGCTGGGCGCGACCCTGATGGAACTGCTGAAACGCTGACCGGCCACCGCCCGGCCCAGCCACGCTCGGCCAAGGTCCGGGAGGACATGATTGGTTAGCAATGCGTGACTATCTAAGAGGCGGGCCGTCCCCAGGGGACGGACGCGGTAAGGACTTTTGACAATGGCGGACGACGCCGGCCGGCTGAACCAGGTGTTTCAGGAAACCTCCTTCCTCTACGGCGGCAACGCCGCCTTCATCGAGGACCTGCACGAGCGCTGGGCCAAGGACCCCAATTCCGTCAGCCCCGCCTGGCGCGCTTTTTTCGAGCAGCTGAAGGATAGCGCCGACCAGGTGAAACAGTCGGCCCAGGCGGGAAGCTGGGGCCGCGAGCCGCAGGTCCACCGCACCGAGGAACTGTCCGCGCTCGACGGCCAATGGGACGAGGGCGAGATCGTCAAGCCGGCCAAGGTGGCCGCCGCGATCCAGCAGAAGTCGCCCGAGGCCTCCACCGCCGACATCCGCGCCGCCGCCCACGATTCCATCCGCGCGCTGATGCTGATCCGCACCTTCCGGATTCGCGGTCACCTGCAGGCCGACCTCGATCCGCTCGGCATCGCGCCGCCGATCGCCAACCGCGAGCTGACGCCGGAATTCTACGGTTTCGGTCCCCAGGACATGGATCGGCCGATCTATATCGACGGCGTGCTCGGCCTCGAATACGCGAGCATTCGCGAAATCCTCCAGATCGTACGGCGCACCTACTGCGGCCATGTCGGCGTGCAGTACATGCATATCGCCGAGCCCGACGAGAAGCGCTGGATTCAGGAGCGCATGGAGGGCCGCGACAAGGAGATCACCTTCTCGAAAGAGGGCAAGATCTCGATCCTGAAGAAGCTGATCGAGGCCGAGGGCTTCGAGCGGTTCCTGCACAAGCGTTTCCCCGGCACCAAGCGCTTCGGCCTCGACGGCGGCGAGGCCACGGTTCCGGCGCTGGAACAGGTGATCAAGCGCGGCGGCGCCATGGGCGTGAGCGAGATCGCGCTCGGCATGAGCCACCGCGGACGTCTGAACGTGCTGGCCGCGGTGATGGGCAAGCCCTATCGCGCCATCTTCCACGAGTTCCAGGGCGGATCGTCGGTGCCGTCCGACATCGAAGGCTCCGGCGATGTGAAGTATCACATGGGCGCCTCGTCCGACCGCGCCTTCGACGGCAAGTCGGTGCACCTGTCGCTGACCGCCAACCCCTCGCACCTGGAGATCGTCGACCCGGTGGTGCTGGGCAAGGCGCGCGCGAAACAGTCGTTCGTGCTGCGCGCGGCGCCGGCGGCGGGACGCGAGGGCGTCATGCCGCTGTTGATCCACGGCGACGCGGCGTTCGCGGGCCAGGGCGTGGTGGCCGAGTGTTTCAGCCTGATGGGACTGAAGGGCTATCGCACCGGCGGCGCCTTGCACTTCGTGGTCAACAACCAGATCGGTTTCACCACCTCACCGAACAACTCGCGCTCGTCGCCCTATCCATCGGACGTGGCGCTGATGGTGCAGGCGCCGATCCTGCACGTGAACGGAGACGATCCCGAGGCGGTGGTGTTCGCGACGCGCGTCGCAGTCGAGTTCCGCCAGACCTTCGGCAAGGACGCGGTGGTGGACATGTTCTGCTATCGCCGTTTCGGCCACAACGAAGGCGACGACCCGACCTTCACCCAGCCGATCATGTACGCGAAGATCAAGGACCTGCCGTCCACGCGTGAGATCTACGCGACCCGCCTGGTCAGCGAAGGCGTGGCGACCCAGGCCGAGGTCGACGCCTGGGTCTCAGACTTCGATAAGTTTCTCGACGCGGAGTTCGAGGCCGGCAAGACCTGGGAAGCCAACAAGGCCGACTGGCTCGACGGCAAGTGGACGGGCCTGGGCCTGCCCGAGGGCGACGACCGCCGCGGCGAGACCGCCGTGCCGGAGGCCAAGCTGCGCGACCTCGGCGCCAAGCTGACCACGATCCCCGACGGCGTGAACGCGCACCGCACCCTGCGCCGCGTCTACGACGGCCGCCGCGAGTCGATCGAGAAGGGCCAGGACATCGACTGGGCGACGGCGGAGAGCCTCGCCTTCGGTTCGCTGGTCGACGACGGATTTCCGATCCGCCTGTCGGGCCAGGACAGCGTGCGCGGCACCTTCAGCCAGCGTCACTCGGCGATCATCGACCAGACCACCGAGGAGCGCTATTTCCCGCTGAACAATCTGCGCGCGGGCCAGGCGCCGTTCGAGGCGATCGATTCGTCGCTGTCGGAAGAGGCGGTGCTGGGCTTCGAATACGGCTATGCCGTCGCCGATCCCAATCCGCTGGTGTTGTGGGAGGCGCAGTTCGGCGACTTTGCCAACGGCGCCCAGGTGGTGATCGACCAGTTCATCGCCGCGGGCGAGCGCAAGTGGCTGCGCATGTGCGGCCTGACGCTCTTGTTGCCGCACGGCTACGAAGGCCAAGGGCCGGAACATTCGTCGGCGCGGCTTGAGCGCTATCTGCAGCTCTGCGCCGAAGACAATATGCAGGTCGCCAACTGCACCACGCCGGCAAACTATTTCCACATCCTGCGCCGCCAGATTCACCGCGATTTCAGGAAGCCCCTGGTGCTGATGACGCCCAAGTCGCTGCTGCGTCACAAGAAGGCGGTGTCGAGCCTCGCGGACATGAGCGAGGGCTCGTCATTCCACCGCGTGCTGCACGACGACGCGCAGAGCCGGCCGGAAGTTTCGGGGATCGAGATCGTTGCCGACGACAAGATCCGGCGCGTGGTCCTGTGTTCGGGCAAGGTCTATTACGACCTGTTGGACGCGCGCGAGAAGCGCAAGATCAACGATGTCTATCTGATGCGGCTGGAGCAGTTCTATCCGTGGCCGATGAAGTCGATGATCACAGAGCTCGGCCGCTTCAAGAACGCCGACCTCGTCTGGTGCCAGGAGGAGCCCAAGAACATGGGCGGCTGGACCTTCGTCGACCCGTGGCTGGAGCTGACCCTGGAGCGCACCGAGATGAAGGTGAAGCGCGCCCGCTATGCCGGCCGTCCGGCCTCGGCCTCGACCGCCTCGGGCCTGCTCAGCCGCCACCTGAAAGAACTCGAGACTTTCTTGGAAGAAGCGTTTGCCGCCTGATTCCGCTCATCCCCGCGAAAGCCGCTTTCGCGGGGATAAACGGTACTATTAAAACCCTGAAGACCCTCCCCGGAGCCCGACCCTCATGGCCGACATCGTAACCCCCGCCCTCGGCGAGTCCGTGACGGAGG
>DASZMV010000040.1:0-316112 GCA_035551675.1 Caulobacteraceae bacterium
GGCGTGTCGGTGAGCACCGACAGGCACGACGCGCCGCCGGCCGCGTAGGCGCGCGCGAGCGCAGGGGGATCGAAGTCCGCGCGGATCAGACCCTTCGACGGGCTTGCCTTCTTGATCTCGGCGATGAGGGCGAGTCTTCCCGGACGTGATCCGGTTTCCAGCGCGCGGCGAAACCCGCGCGGCGCCGACGCATCGGCGGCGCGACGATCGATCTCGGCTTGCGGGCACGCGGCCTTGCGGGCGGCGACCTCGTCGCGCTTGTAGGCGGCGATGTTCGCGAGGGTGTCGCTCACGCGTTGGAAATCTCGACCAGCTTGTCGAGCGCGCCCTGGGCCTTGCCCTGGTCGATCGACTGGGCCGCGAGCGCCAGGCCGTCGGTCAGGGTCGAGGCGCGATCGGCGACGACGAAGATCGCGGCGGCCGACAGCAGGACGACGTCACGATAGGCGCCGGCCTTACCCGCCAGCACGTCGCGCAAGGCGCGCGCGTTCTTTCTGGCGTCGCCGCCGCGCAGCGCGGCGATGTCGACGCGGGGCAGGCCGACCTCCTCCGGCGTGACGCTGAACAGGTTGAGTTCGCCGTCCTTCCACGCCGCCACCTCGGTGGGACCGGTGGTGGTCAACTCATCGAGGCCCGAACCGTGCACCACCCAGGCGTGGGTTGCGCCCAGGCGGCCCAGCACTTCGCAGAGCGGCTCGACCAGCGCCGGGTCATAGACGCCCACCACCTGCCGCTTGGCGCCGGCGGGGTTCGACAGCGGGCCCATGACGTTGAAGATGGTGCGAAAGCCGAGCTCGGCGCGGACCGGCGTCACATGACGCATGGCGCCGTGATAGGCGGGCGCGAACAGGAAGCAGATGCCGGCTTCGTCCAGCGCGCGGAGCGAACACTGCGGTTTGGCTTCGATGTTGACGCCGAGCGCCGCCAGCACGTCCGACGATCCCGATTTCGACGACAGCGAGCGCGTGCCGTGCTTGGCGACCTTCACCCCCTGGCCCGCGGCGACGAACGCGGCGGCGGTGGAGATGTTGTAGGTGTGCTGGCCGTCGCCGCCGGTGCCGCAGGTGTCGACCACATCGTGAGCGTGCTCGAGCTTGAGCCCCGCCTCGCGCATGGCGGCCACGCCCGCGGCGATCTCGCCGACGGTTTCGCCGCGCACCCGCATGGCGGTGACCGCGGCGGCGACCTGTGCGGGCGAGGCTTCGCCGCGCAGGCACGCGGAGAAGAAGGCGGCGGTCTCTTCGTCGGTCAGGATCTCCCCGGCGGCCAGGCGTCCGAGCAGGGGTTTGAAAGTGTCGGACATGTCAGGCCGCGAGGTTGCGGCGCTTCACGCCGGCGAGGTCGAGGAAGTTGGCGAGCATCTTGTGGCCGCCCTCGGTCGCGATCGACTCCGGGTGAAACTGGACGCCGACGATCGGACGGGTGGCGTGGCGCAGGCCCATGACTTCGCCGTCCTCGGTCCAGGCGGTGACCTTCAACACCGGTGGAAGGTGTTCGCGCGGCGCGGCGAGAGAGTGGTACCGGGTGGCGGTGAACGGGTCGGGCAGGCCTTTGAACAGGCCCTCGCCATCGTGATGGATCGGGCTGGTCTTGCCGTGCATCAGGCTCTTGGCGCGCCTGACCTGGCCGCCGAAGGCCTGGGCGATGGACTGGTGGCCCAGGCATACGCCCAGGATCGCGAGCGCGTCCGGCGCCTTGGCGATGAGGTCGAGGCAAATGCCGGCCTCATTGGGCGTACAGGGACCCGGCGACAGGACCACCGCTTGCGCGCCCATGGCCAGGGCCTCATCGGCCGTAAGAGCGTCGTTGCGACGGACGAGCACGCGCGCGCCCAGCTCGGCCAGATAGTGGACGAGGTTCCAGGTGAAGCTGTCGTAGTTGTCGACGACGAGGATCATGGGCGCTCCGAAGCGCGCGGCGGGGGCGGTCGTATCTAGGCCGGAACCGCAGTCCGGCCAAGGCTGGCCGGCCAAGGTCAGTCGATTGAGAGAGTCAGTCCCTGGCCTTCGCGGCTCGCAAGCGGGGCCAGAGGAAGGCTGCGAACAGAACCAGGGACAGGTTCATGAAGCCGATCTCGAGGGAGCGGATGCCTTCGACCAGCGCATGGGCGTCCATCTGCCAGGCCCGCCAGACCGCATAGGAAAGGGCGACTGCCGCGCCGAAACCCGCCGCAGCCTGACCGCTCAGGAGCAAAAGCCCCGACAGGTCGATACGCTTCATACCAGCCCCACTCATACTCGCCCTGACGCACTGTAACGCCATTACCCGAAACGGCCTAGCTCCGGTTAAGGTTTCGGCAATCTCTCGTTAACCAAACCGAATGTTTCCTGGCGTTTCCAACCCGGAGCCCGCCATGGCCGACGCCTCGACCCCGCCTTCCATCGACCTGGCCGTATTCGAAGCCCGCCGGCTGCTGCAAAAGCCGACGCCCAAGGCGGTGAGCGCGTGGCGCGGCCTGGGCGCGGCGGCGTTGGCGGCCTTTTCGGCGTTGCTGCTGGCCGGGGCAGTGATTTTTGGCCCGGGCGGCGTCGGCGGATCGCAGCACGACCAAGCGCTGTCGCACTGGCAGCCCTAGGCGCGGGATGTCCAGGCTGCGAGGCCTTTCGCATCGAGATGCGCGAACTCCTGATCGGTGAGACGCAGCGTCAGCGCGCCCGCGTTGTCTTCGAGATTGGCGACGCGCCGCGTGCCGGGGATCGGCAGCATCACCGGGCTGCGTTGCAGCAACCACGCGAGGGCGACCTGGCTTGCGGTCGCATCATGGGCTTGCGCGATCGGACCCAAGACCGCGCCCGCGCGCGTCAGACGACCCGCCGCGAGGGGATAGAAGGGCATGAAGCCGATCGCGTGCGCTTCGCAGTAGTCGAGCACCGCTTCGCTCGCGCGGTCGATCAGGTTGTAGCGGTTCTGCACGGTGGCGACGGGAAAATAGCCACGCGCCGCCTCGATCTCGGCGACGGTGACGTGGCTGAGACCCGCATGCCGGATCACGCCGTCCTCGATCATCCGCGCGATCGCTTCGAACTGCAGCGTCGCGGAGACGACCGGGTCGATGCGGTGCAGTTGCCATAGGTCGATGCGCTCGACGCCCAGGCGCGCGCGGCTCGCTTCCGCGGCGCGGCGCAGGTGGTCCGGATCGCCGCACACCGAATAGTCGTCGGCGTTGGGCCGCACGAAGCCGGCCTTGGTGGCGACGACGATATCTCGGTGTCCGCCGAGTTCTTCGCCGATCAGACGTTCGGACACGCCGGGGCCGTAGCTGTCGGCGGTGTCGATCAGGTTGACGCCGAGTTCGGGGAGGCGCCGCAGCACACGTCGCGCTTCGTCGGCATCCTCCGGCTCGCCCCAAAGCCCCGGGCCTGAGAGATGCATGGCGCCGAAGCCGAGACGGCAGACGTCGAGCTCGCCGCCGATGCGGAAGCGAGACATATTACGCGAAGCGCCAGGCTTCTTCGGCGGCGCGTTTCAGCGCGCGCGACTTGTGCAAGGTCTCCTCGTACTCGGCGACCGGGTCGGAATCGGCGACGACGCCGCCACCGGCCTGCACATACATCATGCCGTCCTTCACCAGCGCTGTACGCAGGATGATGCAAGTGTCGACCGCGCCGGTGCACGAGATGTAACCCGCCGCGCCGGCGTAGGCGATGCCTCGCTTTTCGACCTCGAGTTCGTCGATGATCTGCATGGCGCGCACCTTCGGCGCGCCGGACAGGGTGCCGGCGGGCAGCGCCGCCATCAGCACATCGACCGGATCGGCGTTCGGCGGTGCATCGCCTTCGACGTTGGAGACGATGTGCATGACGTGGCTGTAGCGCTCGACGGTGAAGCTCTGGGTCACGCGCACGGTCGGACCGTTAGCTTCCACCGCGTCGTCGTTGGCGCCAGGTTCGCGCAGCAGGGCGACGCGGCCCACGTCGTTGCGGCCGAGGTCGAGCAGCATCAGGTGTTCCGCGCGTTCTTTCGGGTCGGCGAGCAGTTCCTGTTCGAGGGCGAGGTCTTCTTCCGGCGTCTTGCCGCGCGGACGCGTGCCGGCGATCGGTCGGATGGTGATCTTTCCGTCGCGCAGGCGCACGAGGATCTCGGGGCTCGAGCCTGCGAGCTGGAAATCGCCGAAGTCGAGGAAGAACAGGAACGGCGATGGATTGAGCCGACGCAGCGAGCGGTAGAGCGCGAAGGGATCGAGGTCGAAGGGTGCGCGAAAGCGCTGGCTCGGCACCACCTGGAACACGTCGCCGGCGGCGATGTAGTCCTTCGCCCGGTTCACTACCTTGCCGTAGCTCGTGACGTCGAAGGGCGAGGTGAAGGCGGGCTGCTTGCGGAGCTTATGCTCGGGCGCGGCGGGAAGCGTCGTCTTCAGGTCGGCGGCCACGCGGTCGAGCCGCGCGACGGCGGCGTCATAGGCTTCGCGCGCCGAACGTGGCGATGGACGCACGGGCGTGACGACCACGATCTCCTGGCCGATGGAATCGAACACCGCGACGATGCTCGGCCGCGTCATGATCGCGTCGGGCAGGCCGAAGGGGTCGGGGTTCTCGACGCCTAACGGTTCGACCAGGCGCACCAGATCGTAGCCGATAGCGCCGAACAGGCCCGCGGCCATGGGCGGCAGTTCCTTGGGCAGATCGAAGCGCGACGCCGCGACCAGCGCCCGCAGACTGTCGAGCGCGCCGCCATCCTGCGGCGTCCACGCGTCGCGGGCGATGTCGTCGCTCTCGCTGATCTCGGCGGTGTCGCCGCGGCAGCGCCACACCAGGTCCGGCGCGAAGGTGATGATCGAATAGCGGCCGCGCCAGGCGCCTCCCTCTACCGACTCGAACAGAAACGGATAGGGCTTGCCGCGCGCGATCTTCAGCCAAGCGGAGACCGGCGTTTCGAGATCGTCGACGATGCGGCGCCAGACGACCTGCACGCGCCCCTCGCCATAGGCCGCGGCGAACGCCTCGAACCCGGGCTCGGCGTTCATCTCTCCGCGCTCACTGCTTTTTCGGCACGTTCGGATTGTTGATGTTCAGCGCCTGGTCGACCAGCGTGTTGTCGATCTTCACCTTCAGCTTCCGGCGCACCGCCTGATAGGCTTGGTTGCCCATCGACCCGAAGGTGTTCGACGCCATCTGCTGACTCAACCTGTCGGTCACCGACGCCGCGACAGAGGTCACCGGCGGATGAACCGCGGTCGTCTTGCCGACGACGAAACCGTCCTGAGTCTCGACCGAGAAGGCGTCCTTGGGCGTAGTCTGGAACGCCATGGCCCGGATCTGCGCGTCCGGTTCGTTTTGCTGGCGCGGATAGGTCTCGCCGGCTCTCACCACCAGGTCGGCGTTCACCGAGCGCGCGACGGCGGCGAGATCTTCGCCTTTGCGCACGCGTTGAGCGGCGGCGTCGGCGACGGCCTTTTCGCGCGTCAGGATTTCGCGCTGGGTCCAGACCTGAGCGAGCGCGGCGCGGTTTTGGTCGGTCAACTGCGGCAGGTGTGCAGGGGCAACCTCATCCACGTGCATCGCGTAATAGAGGCCGTTGCCCGCGTCCTCCGGCTCGGAACTCTCGCTGCCCTTGGGCTTGGAGAACAGGGCGTCGAGCATCGGCTTGGGCAGGGTGAACGGTTGGCCGTTAGGACCGGTATAGGGTTGGCCGTTCGGTCCGCGGCCTTCCTTGGTGAAGGGCGGGAAGGTCTGCATCGGCAGGCCGAGCTGCTTGGCCGCGTCCGCCATGCTGACACCCTTCTCGCGCAGGCGCTGGTACTGGTCGACCAGGTCGTCGATCTTGGCGGTGACCTGCGGCTTGACCAGTTGATCCTGCAGTTTCGGCTTGGCCTCTTCGAAGCTGACGGTCTTGCCGGGCGTGATGCTGTTGACCTTGATCACCGCCCAGCCGAGGGCGCCGTGCACCGGCGGAGAGACTTCGCCGACCTGCATGGAGAAGGCCTGGGCCGCCACCGCCTCGTCGGGCACGGTCGCCTTGGGCTTGTTGTCGAAGCTCACCGGGTTCACGCCTGCGGTGCGCGCGACGATGTTCGGATCGCCGCCGGCCTTCAGCGATGAAGCGACCTGGGCCGCGGCCTGTTGCGTCTTGGCGGGAATGACGACGAAGCTGCGCGTCTCGGGCGTGGACAGCTTGTCCCTGCTGGCGTTGTAGAGTTTCTGCAAATCGGCGTCGCTGACCTGGATGGTCTTGGCCACTGCGCCGGGCGCAAACATGACCGCGGTCATGGTGCGCATTTCGGGAATGCGCAGGCGGTCGGAGTTGGCGGCGATGAACTTGGTCAGGTCCGCGTCGGTCGGCTGGCCCGGAAGCTGGATGCTCTTCTGCCCGACCACGAACCAGCTGATGTCGCGGTTCTGCATCAGGGTGGCGGCCTGCACGGCGCCGTAGAGGCGGGGCAGCACGAAACCCGAGCGCATCGCCGAGATGAAGTGCTCGCGCGCGACCTGGTCCTTCAGCTTCTCTTCTTCCTGCGCTTCGGTGACGCCCATTTCGGCAAGGCGCTGGTCATAGGCGTTGCGGTCGAAGGCGCCGGTGACCGGGTTGAAGAAGCCCGGCGCCTTTTGCAGCGCGTCGGTGATCACCTTGTCCGACGGACGCAGGCCGATCTGCCGCATCCAGGCGGAAAGCGCGGTGTCGTTGGCGAGGTCCTGGACCATCTGGTCCAGCACGCCTTGCTGCTGCAGCACTTCCCACGGCACCACCTGGCCCTGGGTCTGCTGCGCCTCCATGCCCTTCTTCTCGTCCTCCATCTCGGTCTTGAAGGTGTGGACGTCGACGGTGCGCGGCCCCGCGGTGATCACGTCGTCGGTCGACAGCTTTCCGTGCAACTGACCCGGCAGGTAGGCGACGAAGGCCACGGCCAGGATCGCGAACAGGACCCGGGCCACCCAGGATTGCGAGAGCTTGCGGAAGAAGGCGATCATGGAGGGACAGGTCTTTCTGGCGGCGCGGCGGCAGGTTCGCCCAAGGGCGCGGCGGACCGCGCGGGTATAGTAGAGCGGGGCTTGTCCGGGCAAGCGAAGTGTATCGCCCTTGGCGCGAGCTTTCGCCTCGCCTAAAGCATCGCGCTCCCTGGTTTTTCACCCCCGTCCTTCCTTCATTGGCCCGGCCCCGAAATGACCGACCCTCGCCCCCTGATCGCCGGCAATTGGAAGATGAACGGCATGGCCTCCGAGATCGGAGAGGCGAGGGCGGTGGCCCTGGCCCTGACCGCCGAGCCCGGTCCCGCACGGGTAGCGATCTGCCCGCCGGCGACGCTGATCCACCGGCTGGTGGACGCGGTGATGGGCTCTCCGCTGGAGGTCGGCGCCCAGGATCTGCGCTGCGAGGCGTCCGGCGCCTACACCGGCGACCTGTCCGGCGAGATGCTGAAGGACGCGGGCGCGAGCCTGGTGATCCTGGGCCACTCGGAACGGCGCTCTGGCTGGGGCGAGACCGACGCCCTGGTGGCCGCGAAAGTCGAGGCGGCGCTGCGGGCCGGGCTCGAACCCATCGTCTGCGTGGGGGAAACAATGGAACAGCGCCGGGCCGGAGACGCGGTCGGGGTGGTCCGCGCCCAGACCAACCATTCCCTGCCGCAAGGCCTGGCCGGCAAGGACTTTTCGGTGGCCTACGAACCGGTCTGGGCCATCGGCTCGGGCTTGACCCCGACCATCGCCGAGATCGAGGAGGTCCACGCCGCCATCCGCTCGGTCCTGCGCGAAAGGTTCGGCGAAGCGGGGGGCGATGTGCCGATTCTCTACGGCGGCTCGGTGAAGCCTTCCAACGCGGTCGAGATCCTGCGCGCGTCCGAGGTCCGGGGCGCTTTGGTCGGCGGCGCCTCGCTGAAGGCGGCGGATTTCCTGGCCATCATCCGGGCGGTCTGAGCCCGATCTGGACCCTGGGAGGAAGGGCGGCGAAACGCCTATGGCGCCGCCGGAACCACTCTGATAGAAGCGCGCGCTTGATCCGCGACCCCCGCGTCCCACATCAGGGCGTGCACCCGTTCAGGCCTCCATGCAGCAGCTGCAGTTCATTCAAACCGTTCTTCTGGTCCTCCTGATCCTCGTCAGCGTGAGCATGGTGGTCATCATCCTGCTCCAACGCTCCGAAGGCGGGGCGCTCGGCATGGGCGGCGGCGGCGGCGGCGGTCTGATGACGGCCCGGGGCGCCGGCAACCTTCTGACCCGCACGACCGCGGTCCTGGCCACGCTGTTCTTCATGCTGTCGGTGGGCCTGACCATCCTCGGCAACTACGAGAATTCCTACACGGCCGTGGGCAGGGCGAGCCATAACCTGAAGCTCACCCCGGCCCAGGCAGCCGCGGAGGCGAAGGCCGCCGCCGCGCAAAACCCGGGTCAACCCGTCCAGCCCAACCCGGCCCTCGGCGGCGCGGCCAACAATTCAGCGGCCGGCTCGCTTGGCGCTCTGGAAACCGGCGGCCCGATCCAGCTGAAGCCCTCGGGCGGCCAAGCTCCAGGCGGCGCTCCCGCCAGCCAACCTCCGGCGAAGAAGTGATCTCCGGCGCGGTCCAAACCGGTCCGCGCCTCTTAGTCCCCAGACGATCCGCCTCCCGCACACGCGGCGAGCGCGAATCGGGCATAAGCTGAAGTCCCATGGCCCGCTATGTTTTCATTACCGGCGGCGTGGTTTCTTCGTTGGGAAAAGGCCTCGCTTCCGCCGCCCTTGGCGCGTTGCTGCAGGCGCGCGGCTACAGGGTCCGCCTGCGCAAGCTCGACCCCTATCTGAACGTCGACCCGGGGACGATGAGCCCCTATCAGCACGGCGAAGTGTTCGTGACCGACGACGGGGCGGAGACCGACCTCGACCTCGGCCACTACGAGCGCTTCACCGGCGTGTCGGCGACCAAGAGCGACAACGTCACCACCGGGCGCATCTATCAGACCATTCTCGATAAGGAGCGGCGTGGGGACTATCTGGGCGCGACCGTGCAGGTGATCCCGCACGTCACCGACGAGATCAAAAAGTTTGTGCTGGCCGATCCCGGCGACGTCGACTTCGTGCTGGTCGAGATCGGCGGCACCGTCGGCGACATCGAAGGCCTGCCGTTCTTCGAAGCCATCCGCCAATTGGGGCAGGAGCTGCCGCGCGGCCACGCGGTGTTCATGCACCTGACGCTCCTGCCGTTCGTAAAGACCGCGGGCGAGATGAAGACCAAGCCGACGCAGCACTCGGTGAAGGAGCTGCGCTCGATCGGCATTCAGCCGGACATTCTTCTGTGCCGGTCGGAGCACCCGATCCCGGCGGAAGAACGGCGCAAGATCGGCCTGTTCTGCAACGTTCGCGAGTCGGCGGTGATCCAGGCCATGGACGCGCCCGACATCTACGCCGTCCCGCTCGAGTATCACAAGGAAGGTCTCGACCGCGAAGTGCTGGCCTGTTTCGGCATCGACGAACCGCCGGCGCCGGACCTTTCGCGCTGGCAGACCATCGCGCAGCGCAGACTCAACCCGGACGGCGAGGTCACCGTCGCGGTCGTCGGCAAGTACACGGTGCTGAAGGACGCGTACAAGTCGCTGATCGAAGCGCTGCACCACGGCGGCGTCGCCAACAACGTCAAGGTCGAGATCGACTGGGTCGAGTCCGAAACCTTCGAGGGCGATCCCGCCGAATGCGAAGCGCGTCTGCAGGGCGCCCACGGCATCCTGGTGCCCGGCGGCTTCGGCGAACGCGGCAGCGAGGGGAAGATCGAGGCGGCGCGGTTCGCACGCGAACGCAACATCCCCTACTTCGGCATCTGTTTCGGCATGCAGATGGCGGTGATCGAGGCGGCGCGGAATCTCGGCGGCCTGCCCAAGGCGTCGTCCACCGAATTCGGCGAAACGCCGGAACCGATCGTGGGCCTGATGACCGAGTGGGTGAAGGGAAACCAGAAGGAAGTTCGCAGCGCCGACGGCGATCTCGGCGGCAGCATGCGGCTGGGCGCCTATGACGCGACGCTCGCGCCCAACTCCAAGATCGCGGAGATCTACGGCGCGAACACCCTCAGCGAGCGGCATCGTCACCGCTACGAGGTGAACATCAACTACAAGGACACGCTCGACAAGGCGGGGCTGAAGATCGCCGGCATGTCGCCAGACGGCCTGCTTCCCGAAACTGTCGAGCGCGAGGACCATCCCTGGTTCATCGGCGTGCAGTACCATCCCGAACTGAAGTCACGCCCCTTCGCGCCGCACCCGCTGTTCGCCGACTTCGTCCGCGCGGCGGTGGTGCAGAGCCGGTTGGTCTAGACCTCGCGCACCCCAGGGTTGACCGGACCGCGACGCTGGCCCCTAATGTGGTCAGGGGTCGGGGTCGTTCATGTTCACGCGTCGTCATTTGGTCTTGACTGCGGGCGTTGCGCCGCTCGCGAATCTCGTTCATGCGCCCGGTGTTTTCGCGGACTCCGCGCCGCCGCCGAAGCCCTACGCCATCGAAGACTTCTTCGGCGATGTCGAGACCTATGACACCGCTCTATCCCCCAATGGAAAGCTGATCTCGCTCGCGGGTTTGGTTAAGGCGCCTGAGCCCAAGGCGGGTGAGAAGACGTCCGAGGACAAGAACGTCCCCGTCGTCCTGGTGCTCGACGCGACCGACCCCAGCAAGGTCCTGCACAAGTTCAACGCGTCCGGCCACCGCATTCAGTACACCATGTGGGCGAAGGACAATCGCCTGCTGGTCTGGATCGTCGTGCTCTATTTCGACGGCTATCCCATCCGCCGCATCGTCGCCATCGACCCGGACGGGTCGAACCCCGTCACCCTGTTCGAGAACAAGCGCACCAGCCTGAACGGCTTCGTCGACCTCGGCGGCGCCATCGACTTTCTGTCGGACCATCCGACCGACATCCTGATGATGGCGTGGGATCCTAACAAGGAAGAACCCGCGCTCTATCGTGTCAACGTCATGACCGGCAGCGCCGACCGTGTGGAAGTCGGTTCGCTGCATACTGTGCTGTGGGCGGTGCAGGACGGCGTGGCGATGCTGCGTATCGACGTCAACGACCGTGGCGACGTGATGACGGTGCTGGCGCGCCCGCCGGGGGAGACGAGTTGGAAGGTCGCGCGCAAGTTCCGCGCCGACCAGACGCCCGATTTCTTTATCGTGGGTCCGACGGCAAAGGCTGGCGTGTTCCTGGTCGGGGCGCGCCTCGAAGGCGAGGACACGGTCTCGGTGCGCGAGCTCGACATTGCGACCATGATCTTCAGCAAGCCCGTGTCGTCGCGACCCGGCAGCGACTCGACCGGCGGCTTCATCGATCAGTACAAACGCTTCGTCGCCACCGCTTACACCAACGACCGCACCGACTACGACTTTGTCGACCCGGCGCTGGCGCCGCACTATCGTGGCATCAACAGCTATTTCGACCACGCCTGCAACGTGCGGATCACCGAGGTCGATCGCGCCTTTAGCCGCCTTCTTTTGACCGTCACCGGTCCGCAGGAACCGGGCAGCTACTATCTGTACGATCGCGCGCAGACGAAGGTGCTGCATCTGGGCACAAGCCGGCCGGACCTCGATCCGGATCGACTCGCGTCGATGGAGGCGATCAGCATCAAGACGCGCGACGGCGGCAAGATCAGCGCCTATCTCTCGGCGCCCGTCGATCGCAAGCCTGGCCCCCTCGTGGTGATGCCGCACGGCGGTCCCGAGATCCGCGACAGCATGGGCTTCGATATCTGGGTGCAGGTGTTGGCGGCGCAGGGTTGGTGGGTTTTGCAACCGAACTTCCGCGGTTCGGGCGGCTACGGCCTCGACTTCGCCAAGGCGGGGTGGCGTCACTGGGACGGGCGCATGCAGGAGGACCTCGACGACGCCATCGACCAGGCCCTTGCGTTGCGCAAACTCGACGCCAAGCGCGTCGCCATCATGGGTGCAAGCTACGGCGGCTACGCGGCCCTGATGGGCGGTCTTCGCAGGCCCGACCTGTACAAGGCCGCGATCTCCATCGCCGGCCCCGCCGATCTGACCGAGATGCTGCGCTATGAACGCCAGCACGACGATACCCCCGACCATGAGCGTTACGGCTTCTGGTCGTCGCGGATCGGGGATCTGGACAAGGGAGAGGCCGCCCTCGACGCGGCATCGCCGCGCAAGCGCGCGAAGGAGTTCAAGGTCCCCGTGTTCCTGATTCACGGCGACGCCGACAAGATCGTGCCGGTCTCGCAATCGCGAGAGATGAATCGCGCGCTGAAGGAGGCGGGCGCTTCGGTCGACTATCTCGAGGTCAAGGGTGTCGGCCATCCGTCGTGGCCGGACAAGGAGGAGATGAACATGCTCCACCGCTCGGTGAGTTTCCTGACCAAGGCCTTTGCCTGACCGCTAGCGCGCACCAGGCTTCACGCTTGCGCCCCACTTCAGGTCGTGGGCGTAGGCGCCCATCTCGGCGCCGTGGTTGCAGCTGTCGCTGTCGAGATAGATCAGGTCGGCGACGAAGCGCGCGGGCGTCCCCTTCACCTGAAGATCGCACAGCGTCGTCAGCTCGCGCGCATGACCGGCGCCCATCGACGCCGCCAACAGACACGGCGCGCCCGCGATCGAAACCGCGCCGAGCACCGCGATCTTGTGGTCCTTGGCGAACCGGGCCGCGTCCTGTTCGCGTGTGCCGGTCGGCGTCACCACGCGCGCGATGAGCAGGCGGTGTACGTCGCCCTGGCGCAGTTCGAAGACGGCGCGGTCGCCGTGCGTCGCCGCATCGGCCTGCGACACGCCGAGCGCGCCGCTTTCTCTCTGCATCCAACTCGACGGCAAGTTCAGGGAGAAGACGCCGTTCGGATCCTCGAAACGAGGGCCTTCGTCCGGCGCGCCCGGGATCGCCTCGCACGCGGCGGAGTCGAGCGGGGCAGGGGCGACGCCCGTCGGAGCAGCCAGCAACAGGACGGCGAGAATGGCGGCGGCGGACATGGGGGAGGGCTCCGTCGGATGGGGGAAGAGCCTTAGCCTATCTGGGGTCACGGCGGCGCATTTGTGACGATTGACAGGGATGCGCTACAAATGTAGCGTGAGTCCTACTAATGACGCGGAGGATGCCTTGACCCCGCCCTCGGACACCGAACTCGAGCTGCTGAAACTCCTGTGGCGCAAAAGCCCGCTGAGTGCGCGCGAAGTGCAGGATCAGGCCGGCCCGTCGCTGGACTGGACCGCGTCGACCACGCGCACGGTGCTCGAGCGCATGCGCGGCAAGGGCCTGGTGGTGCGCCGCTCGGTGCATGGGCTGGCCGTCTATGAAGCGTCCGACAACAAGGTCAGCGTCATCGGCGCCATGATCCGGCGGATGGGCGAATTTCTCGAGGTCGATCCGGCGCGCGCCGCTTCGGCGTTCAGCGGCAGCGATCTTCTGAGCGAGGACGAGATCGCGGAACTCGACGCTTTTCTCGCGGACGCTGACACGAAAGGGCGCAGGTCATGAACGCCTTGCTCGTCGTCATGGCGCTTGCCGTCCTGGCCGCCTGGCCGCTTTGCGCATTAGGTTCGGTGATCGGTTTACTGGCCGAGCGCCTGACGCGATCGCCGCGGGTGCGCGAACTCGCCTGGGGCGCGGCGCTGGTTCTTCCGTTACTCTTCTTGCTGCAGGTGCTGGGCGAAAGGATCGTCGCGGAATCCCTCGCAGCCGCGCCCGTGGCGGCGGCGCATGCGGCGCGCGTGCAGCTGACGCTCCCCTTGTCGTCGGCGACCGCGCTGTCTGCGCCGCCTCTCTTCGAACGCCTGCTGGCGCGGCCGGAAACGGTTTGGATCGCGGGCGCCGTTCTGGGTCTGTCGCTCGTGGGCATGATAGTCCGGCTGGCGATATGGTTTGGCGGCGCTCAGCGTCTCGCACACGTCGTTCGCCGTGCGACGCCTCTACCGTCGATCGGATCGCTTGCCGCCGGCGCGCCGCCGATCCTGGTCAGCGACGAGATCGACCGGCCGATGCTGGCCGGTCTGCGCCGTCCCGCCATCCTTATTTCCGCAAAGGTCGCGCAAGCCGTGGACGCGGAGCGACTGCGCCTCATCGGCCGCCACGAACTGGCGCACCTGCGTCGCGGCGACAATCTGCGGCGGCCGCTCGAGGAGGCCTTGCTTGGTTTCTACTGGCTGACCCCGCCGCTTTGCCTGGTTCGCGCCCGCATGGCCGCCGCGACCGAGGAAGCCTGCGACGCCTACGCGCTCGCGGACGCGGGATCCTCACTTCGCCGGGTCTACGCCCAGGCGCTCGTCGACACTTTGCGGCTCGGCGCCGGTCCCGAACACGCCCCCGCTTTCATTGGATCAGGTAGGAGATCTCGCCTCATGCGCATGAACGCTATTCTCGATCCCGCGCGCCCCGCGCGGCCGTTGACCATCGCGCTTCTCTGCGGCGCCGGCGCCGCGCTCGTCATCGGCGCGGGCTTCGCGGCGAAGAGCGCTGACGCTCAGGCGTCCGCCGCACAGCCCGATCCAGCGCCCGCGCAAGCCATGCTCACCGTGACCACCAAAGACGTGAGCGGTCCGCGCGAGCACAAGGCCAAGGCTGTGAAGCTCAGCCTCGACGGCGACGTCAAGGTGGACGGCAAGCGCGTGAGCCTGAAGGGCAAGCCGATGACGGTGCTGGTCGACACGACCGACAGCAAGCTCGTGCGCGTCAAGGCGACCCTGGACATCGACAAGGACACCAAGGCGGTCGTCGAGGAGACGATCGATCCGAAGGGCCTGAAGGTCGAGGACGGCGACACCGTCTACGTGCTGCAGTCGGACGGCAAGACGCCGCAGTCCTACGCCATCACCGCCTCGGGCGAGAAAAGAGAGTTCTATGTGCTGAAGGGCGGCGTCACGGTTACCCGCGACCGGCGCGAGCCCGATCCGCAGACCAGCGGCGATGCTTCACATGCGGACGGGCGCTATTCGTCCGACGACCATGGCGACAACAGCGTCGATATCCAGGCCGACCAGGTCACGCAGGACAAGGCCACCGGCGTATCCACCTACATCGGACACCCGACGGTCCGGGTCGGCGGCAGCGGTCTTCTTCCGCTCGGCACCTACCAGCTCAACGGCAAGCCGGTCCCCGCGGACTTCAACCCCAACAGCCTTTCGCCGGACCAGATCGACCGGATCGAGGTCAAGATGGACGGGACCGCGGCCTCCTACGTCAACCTGGTCACCAAGACCCCCGCGGCCACGAACTCGCCGGGTTGAACCCGGGCGCGGTTTGGGGCATAGACCCCCGCTCACGGCGGCGGCTCCCACCCGGGCCGCCGCTTCCCGTTTTACGCGACCCCGGCCGATCCGGGGCCCCGCAAGAGCCTGAGAGAGACGGAAATGGCCGTTCCTAAGCGGAAAACCTCGCCCTCGCGTCGGAACATGCGCCGCGCCCACGACGCCCTGGGCGCCAATTCCTACGTGGAAGACAAGGACACCGGCGAGCTTCGCCGCCCCCACCACGTCGACCTGAAGACCGGCATGTACAAGGGCCGCCAGGTCCTGACCCCCAAAGAAGACTAGACCAAGCGTCGCAGGTCCCCGCCGTGACGCTGGTTTGGCTCGACGGTTTGCCGGCGCACCCCTAGGCTGCGTCCCTGCAACCGTGCGCCGTTGCGCCCGGACCCGGGGGGACTGATTTCCAATGCGCGTTTTGACGCGGGCCGCAGTGAGCGGCCTGACCCTTTTGGCGTGCGGCCTCGCCGCGCCGACCGCCTCGCTTGCTCTGTCCGAGCCGTCCGCAGCCGTTCAGGCCCCAGCCGACCCCGACCTTGCCGAACGGACGGCATTGGGTCGCGAGTTCGCCGGCCTGCTCTTGAGCAGCCTCGACTACAGGGCCACCGCGATTGCGAAACTGCGCGCGAACCCGACGACCGCGACGCTGCTGCGCATGCGACCGGATTGGTCCGACCTGTTGCTCAAGACCGCCGACGAGGCGGTTCAGGAGGAGACGCCGATCGCTGAAGGAATGATGGGTGATGCGCTCGCCTCGAATATCCCGCTCGACGAACTCCGCCTCGGGGTAGAGTTTTTCAAGACTCCCGCCGGGGGCGAATTCATCCGAGCGATCGGAGAGAAGGAAAGCGGTAAGCCGATAACGCCGCTTTCGGACAACGCCAAGAAGGAGCTGACGGCCTTCAGCAAGAGTGCAAAAGGCGCGGATTTTATGGTGCGATTGGCAGAGACGGGCAAACTTCTCGCGCCGACCATGGCCAAGTCCTACACCTTGATCGCCGCCAAATTTCTGCGCCGTTTCGGTGAAAAGTCGGAAGCGATCGAAAGGTCGCGGTTAGCGAACCTTCCGCCGGACAACGCGGCGCAGTTGCTCGCGATCCGACTGATACGCGACACCCACTACATGAAATATTTCAAGCAGGGCGCGTCGCGCGGCGTCGACCAAGCGTCCGCCGAACAGGCAATCCCGGGACACCCTGAGCTCACATCCGCCGTCGGATCGTCGATGGTGGAGGCCATTGACATCGACGAGACGGAAATTACGCGGTTGATCGGTCGCGACCTCGCGCAATCGTACAGCGAGGAAGAGCTGCGCGCCGACGTCGCGTTCCTTGAATCGCCGTCAGGGCAAGCGCTGGTCGCGGCGCGCGACGTGAAGTTTTCCGGCCATAAACCGCGCCCCTTCACGCAGAAGCAAACCCTCGCGATCAACCGTTTCGCCTCCACGACCCACGGCGCCGCCTTCTTCAAGAAGGTAAAGCTGACTGATGAAGCGGCGACGCAGGCCGAGCCGGAGTATTTGCCGCTCATCACAGCGACGTGCATGCGGCTCGCCGGCGAGAGCTTGGCCAAATCGAGCGCCCTGCCGTCCGTCAGCTGATCCCGCGAGGACCCGGCGCTGCGTTCAGACGCCGGGTCCCCTGGCCCCATCCGCCCCGGGAGAACGACGGAGACGGGCGGGACCTTGCTCCCAGGAACTGACGGCGACCGACGATTGGGGGTCGACGCACCGTCCTAACTGGAACGCACGCGCAGGCGTGCTTCCGTCGCCGCAAACCGTGATTTTCCTTAGCTTTCCTGAACCTTGCCGGTTGCCTGCAACGAGGCGGCGCCATAGCCTCGACGCATGGGAATCGGAACCGCCGTCGCGGCCATCGCCACCGTCACGCTCCTGCAGTTCACGGTGGCGGCCCTGTGCTGGGGCTTCGTGCCCGCCTTTATCGCTAAGTCTAAGGGCCGCAAGGATTTCTGGGTGTGGTGGGTCTATGGCGTCTTCCTGCTGCCCATCGCGGTCATCCACGCCCTGATCATGAAAAGCGACCAGAGCGCCATGGACGAGAAGGCGCTGCCCAAGCCGCCGGCCTGATCCGGTTGGCGTAACGCCTGCAGCACGCTAAAGCCTCGCGCGCTCCCCCGTACGAGGATTCCATGACCGACATTATCGACATCACCGCCCGCGAGATCCTGGACAGCCGGGGCAATCCCACGGTCGAGGTCGATGTGGTGCTGGAGGACGGGTCCTTCGGCCGCGCGGCCGTGCCCTCGGGCGCCTCGACCGGCGCGCATGAAGCGGTGGAGAGGCGCGACGGCGACAAGGCGCGCTACGGCGGCAAGGGCGTCCTGCAGGCGGTCGACACGGTGAACGGCGAGATCTTCGATGCGCTGTCCGGCATGGATGCGGAAGACCAGCGCCGGCTCGACGAGGCGCTGATCACGCTGGACGGGACCGAGAACAAGAGCCGCCTGGGCGCCAACGCGATCCTGGGTGTTTCCCTGGCGGCGGCGCGCGCGTCGGCGATCAGCTCGAACCTGCCGCTTTATCGCTACATCGGCGGCGTGGCGGCGCGGGTTCTGCCGGTGCCCTTGATGAACATCGTCAACGGCGGCGCGCACGCGGACAATCCCATCGACGTGCAGGAGTTTATGATCCTGCCGACCGGCGCCGACAATTTCAGCGACGCCCTGCGCATGGGCGCGGAGATCTTTCACGCGCTGAAGAGCGGTCTGAAGGCGGCGGGACACAACACCAACGTCGGCGATGAAGGCGGATTCGCGCCGAACCTGAAGAGCGCGGACGAAGCGCTCAGCTTCATCGTCAAGGCGGGCGAGGCGGCTGGCTATCGGGCGGGCGAAGACTTCTGGCTCGGCCTCGATTGCGCCGCCACCGAGTTCTTCAAGAACGGTCGCTATGAGATGACCGGCGAGGGCAAGTCGCTCGACGCCGCGGGCATGGTCGACTGGCTCGCGGGCCTGACCAAGGCCTTCCCGATCGCCTCGATCGAGGACGGCTGCGCAGAGGACGACTTCGACGGCTGGGCGCTCTTGACGCAACGCCTGGGCGCCAAGGTTCAACTCGTCGGCGACGACGTGTTCGTGACCAACCCCGCGCGCCTTGCGGCCGGAATCGAGAGCGGCCTCGCCAACTCGATCCTGATCAAGGTCAACCAGATCGGCACCCTCTCCGAGACCTTGGACGCCGTCGATCTCGCGCATCGCTCGGCCTACACCGCGGTGATGAGCCACCGTTCGGGCGAGACCGAAGACTCCACCATCGCCGACCTCGCGGTCGCCACCAACTGCGGCCAGATCAAGACCGGCTCGCTGTCCCGTTCGGATCGCCTCGCCAAGTACAACCAGCTCCTGCGCATCGAGGAAATGCTGGGCGACCAGGCCGCCTACGCCGGCGACAGTGTGCTCCGCGGCGCCGACTGAGCGACCGTCGAGTTCCACAGGCTGCACGGGTAGAAAGCCGACGCGTCACCGCCCGATTAGCGCAGAGGCCGCAGAGAAGCGCAGAGTGCGCAGAGATAAACCTGCGACCCCCTCTGCGTTCTCAATCTTCCTGCGTCCTCTGCATGAAATTGGCGCTGCGCCAAAGGCTGCACGCCCGTGCGTTAACCATTCCGACACCGGAAACCCGCAGATTCCAAGGGGAATCAACGCCTAAGCTACGATTCGCTAACCCTTTTCATGCACCTTCGCGGCGGAGTCATCAGCTCGCGCTCAGAAGGGGCGTTCCGGCGTGTTCGAAACCATCAGGCCCTATGTTTTCACGGGGCTTTTCACCGCGCTCATCGGCTATTTCGCGATCCAGGCGCTGACCGGCGACCGGGGGTTGTTGCTCGAGAACGCGCGCGAGGCGACGCTTAAACAGCGCACCGCCGAACTCGACACCCTCACCGCCGAGCGCAAGGGCCTGGAAACGCGGGTGGATCTCCTGCAGGACAACCACCTGTCTCGAGATCTGCTGGAAGAGCGGGCGCGGGTGATCCTGGGCTACGCCGATCCGCGCGACATTGTCATCCGCATGCCGGAGCCGGCGGCCCGCAGGTCCTGACGCCGTCGGGTCAATACGGCTGATCCGACGCGGGTTTGAGGGCGGCAGCGGCCAAGCTTAGTTAGCTTGCGGAACTATCTCACTGAGCGGACAGCTTCCCCTCGAAGGCGATGCGCGCTAAAGCCGCACCCCCAAGCCGAATTCACGCTGAGACAAGGATCCCCGCATGGCGAAGGCCGCCGCGAAATCCGACACCGCTTCGCCGCCGCCCCAGGCCTCGGCCGAGGAGTTGCTGGGCTTCTACCGCCAGATGGTTCTGATCCGCCGCTTCGAGGAGCGGGCGGGCCAACTTTACGGGATGGGCCTGATCGGGGGCTTCTGCCACCTCTATATCGGCCAGGAAGCCATCGCCGTGGGCATGGAGCACGTGTCCGAGGACGGCGACCAGGTCATCACCGGCTATCGCGACCACGGCCACATGCTGGCCGCGGGCATGGACCCGAAAGAGGTGATGGCGGAGCTCACCGGCCGCATCGGCGGATCGTCCAAGGGCAAGGGCGGCTCCATGCACATGTTCGACGTGAAGGCGGGCTTCTACGGCGGCCACGGCATCGTCGGCGCCCAGGTCTCGCTCGGAACGGGTCTCGCGTTCGCCGATCGCTATCGCGACAACAAGAAAGTCGCGTTCGTGTATTTCGGCGACGGCGCCGCGAACCAGGGCCAGGTGTACGAGAGCTTCAACATGGCGGAGCTGTGGCGGCTGCCGGTGGTTTATCTGATCGAGAACAACCAGTACGCCATGGGCACCAGCGTCGAACGCTCGTCGGCGACGACGGAGCTGTTCCACCGCGGCGCCAGCTTCAACATCCCCGGGGAGCAGGTCGATGGCATGGACGTGCTGGCGGTGCGCGCGGCGGGCAAGAAGGCCGCCGATCACGCGCGTTCCGGCAAGGGGCCGTACATTCTCGAGATGAAAACCTATCGCTATCGCGGCCACTCGATGAGCGACCCGGCGAAATACCGCACCAAGGAAGAGGTCGACGAGGTGAAGAAGACCCGCGACCCGATCGATCACGTGAAACAGCTGATGGCTGACGCCGGCGTGAAGGAAGACGCGATCAAGAAGATCGACGACGAGATCAAGGCCATCGTGCTCGACGCCGTCGACTACGCGCAGAAGAGCCCCGAGCCCGATCCGTCGGAGCTCTACACCGACATCTACGTGGAGGCGTAATGCGCAGTTTTCTCGCACTGCCTATCGCGATCGTCGGATTTGTTAGCGTTGCCGCCGCCGCATGCACCGCACCTGCAACAAAGCCCCATGATGCTAGCGTCGTCCAGGTAGCGGTCATGAAAGACGGGACCTACACGGTCAACGGTCAGCCGGGAGACCCGACGGTGCTTGACCGCCGACTAAGCGATGCCGCTCGTCTGCATGGTGAAGTGGAATATTACAGGGAAGACTCGAGTCACGAACCGACCCCGGCCGGCGAGACGACTATGAAGACGGTGCTCGATAGCGCGATGAGACACGGCCTAAGGATCAGCCTCTCAAGCAAGCCCGATTTTTCCGATACAATTAACCCGGCGACCGGCCGAAGCGAACCGCGGGTGAGCAAATGACCGACATCCTCATGCCCGCGCTGTCGCCCACCATGGAAGAGGGCGGCCTGGCGAAATGGCTGGTGAAGGTGGGCGACAAGATTGAGCCCGGACAGGTCATCGCCGAAATCGAAACCGACAAGGCGACCATGGAAGTGGAGGCCGTCGACGACGGGGAGATCGCCGAGCTGCTGGTGCCCGAAGGCGCCCAGGGCGTGAAGGTGAATACGCCGATCGCGCGCCTGAAGAACGGCGCCGGCGGCGCTGCGCCGCAACCTCAGTCCGCGCCCGAAAAGCAGGCGCCGCCGCCGGGTGCGTCCGGCGATCCGGAGAAGAAGCCGCCGGAACAGGCGAAGCCGAAACCGGAAGGCGAGGGCGCCACGCCCGCGACCCCGAAACAGCCGCTGGTCGATCCGGAAATCCCGCACGACGCCAAGCTGGTGAAGACGACCGTGCGCGACGCCTTGCGCGACGCGATGGCCGAAGAGATGCGCCGCGACCCCGACGTGTTCCTGATGGGCGAGGAAGTCGCTCAATACCAGGGCGCCTACAAGGTATCGCGCGACCTGTTGCAGGAGTTCGGCGACCGCCGCGTGGTCGACACGCCCATAACCGAGCACGGCTTTGCGGGCCTGGGTGTCGGCGCGGCGATGGCCGGGCTGAAGCCGATCGTCGAGTTCATGACCTTCAACTTCGCCATGCAGGCGATGGACCAGATCATCAACTCCGCCGCCAAGACGCTGTACATGTCCGGCGGCCAGCTCCGTCCGCAGATCGTGTTCCGCGGGCCCAACGGCGCCGCCGCGCGCGTCGCGGCGCAGCACAGCCAGGACTATTCGTCGTGGTACGCCCACGTGCCGGGCCTGAAGGTCGTCGCGCCGTACGATGCGGCCGACGCCAAGGGTCTGCTGAAGGCCGCGATCCGCGATCCGAACCCGGTCGTCTTCCTCGAACACGAAATGCTCTACGGCATCGAGTTCGACGTACCCCAGGTCGACGACTGGATCGTGCCGATCGGCAAGGCGAAGGTGCGTAAAGAGGGCGACGCGGTCACCATCACCGCGCACTCGCGCATGGTGGGCCTGGCGCTGAAGGCGGCGGAGATGCTGTCGGCTGAAGGCATCGAGGCGGAGGTCGTCGATCTTCGCACCCTGCGCCCGCTCGACATCGACACCGTCATCGCCAGCGTGAGGAAGACCAACCGCCTGGTCACCGTCGAGGAAGGCTGGGCGCCCATGGGCGTCGGCGCCGAGGTCGCGGCTCAGGTGGTGGAAAAGGCGTTCGACTATCTCGACGCGCCGCCGCTGCGCGTCTGCGGCGAAGACGTCCCGATGCCGTACGCGGCCAACCTGGAAGCGCTGGCGCTGCCGTCGGCGGAGAAGATCGTCGAGGCGGTGAAGAAGGTGACCTATAAGTGAGTGAAGGCGTGATCCATACCGGCGCCTGCCATTGCGGGCGCGTGAGCGCGAACTTCCGCACGACGGAGGCGACGGTGAAGGCGCGCGCCTGCCAGTGCGATTTCTGTCGCCGACACGGCGCCAAGACGGTGACCGACACCGACGGCTTCGCGGAGATCGTCGCGGACGGTCCGCTTAACCGCTACCACTTCGGGCTGATGACGGCGGACTACATCCTGTGTCCCACCTGCGGAACCTATGTCGGCTGCGTGCTCGAGGCGGACGGCATCGAGCGGATGTCGCTGAACGCGGCGGGCCTGCGCATGACGCCCTGGTCGGAGCAGTTGGCCGATCCGGTCGACTATTCGACCGAAACGCTGCACGAACGCCTGGAGCGCCGCCGCGCGCGCTGGACGCCGGGTCGCGTGCGCGAACGGGTGGAAGCGTGAGCGCGATACATACCCACAAGGGCGGCTGTCACTGCGGCGCGGTGCGTTTCGAAGTGGATCTGCCCGAACAGGTCGATGCGCAGACCTGCAACTGCTCCATCTGCCGCATGACCGGCTATATCCACGTCATCGTGCCGGAGAGCCGTTTCCGCATCACCAGCGGGAAGGACGCGCTGACCGACTACACCTTCAACACCGCGACCGCGCATCACCTGTTCTGCAAGGCGTGCGGGATCAAGAGCTTCTATCGCCCGCGTTCGAACCCGGACGGCTGGTCGGTGAATGCGCGGTGTCTGGACGAACCGGAGGCGGTCGATCTCGATATCGAAGCCTTCGACGGCCGTAATTGGGAGGCGCACGCCGAAAGGCTCGCCCATCTGAGCAAAGAGGCCACATGAGCGACATCCTCATGCCCGCGCTGTCGCCGACCATGGAGGAGGGCGGCCTCGCCAAGTGGCACGTGAAGCCCGGCGACAAGGTCGAACCCGGCCAGGTCATCGCCGAGATCGAAACCGACAAGGCGACCATGGAAGTGGAAGCCGTCGACGACGGCGAGATTTCCGAAATCCTGGTGCCCGAAGGTACGCAGGGCGTGAAGGTCAACACCCCGATCGCGCGCATGAAGGGCGACGCCGGCGGCCCGGCCCCCGCGCCGAAAGCCGAAGCGCCGAAAGCGGAAACTCCGAAGCCGCAAGCGCCCAAGGCGGAAGCTGCGCCGGCGCCCAAGCCGCAAGCCGCGGCGCCGCAACCGACGCCGCCCGCAGCGAAGACGCCGAGCAACACCGAGCGCGTGTTCGCCTCGCCGCTGGCGCGCCGCATCGCGCAGCAGGCGGGCGTCGACCTGAAGTCGCTGAAGGGCTCCGGCCCGCACGGCCGGATCATCAAGCGTGACGTCGAAGGCGCACCGAAAGGCGCCGCGCAACTTGCCGCGGCCGCCGCGCGCACTGAGCCGCGCCAGGTTCTCTCGCTCGAACAGATGGGCATTGCGCCAGGAAGCTACGATCTCGTGCCGCTCGACGGCATGAAGCGCACCATCGCCAAGCGGATGACCGAAAGCTTCCGCGATGTGCCGCACTTCCCGCTCACCATCGATCTCGAGATCGACGGCCTGCTGGCGGCTCGGGCCAAGGTCAACGCCATGCTGGAAAAGCAAGGCGTGAAGGTCTCGGTGAACGACTTCGTGCTGAAGGCCGCGGCCAATGCGCTGAAGATCGTGCCGGAGGCGAACGCGTCCTACACGCCCGACGGCATCGCCATGCATCACCACGCCGACGTCGCCATGGCGGTGGCGATCGACGGCGGCTTGATCACCCCGATCATCCGCGCCTGCGAAACCAAGACCTTGTCGCAGATCGCCAAGGAGTCGAAGGACCTCGCCGAGCGTGCGCGGACCCGTAAATTGAAGCCCGAAGAATATTTGGGCGGCACCTTCACGGTGTCGAACCTCGGCATGTTCGGCATCAAGACCTTCGCCTCGATCATAAACGAGCCCCAGGGCGCGATCCTGTCGGTCGGCGCGGGAACGCAACAGCCGATCGTGCGCGGCGGCAAGCTCGACATCGGCACGGTGATGAGCGTGACCCTGACCTGCGACCACCGCGTCGTCGACGGCGCCACCGGCGCGCGCTTCCTGCAGGCGTTCAAGGCGCTGCTGGAAGATCCCGTGACCATGCTGGCCTGAGAAACGTGGCCTGAGGATTTTCGACCATGGATTTTGATCTCGTCGTCATCGGCTCCGGCCCCGGCGGTTATGTCGCCGCGATCCGGGCAAGCCAGCTCGGGCTGAAGACCGCCATTGTGGAGCGCGAACTGCTCGGCGGCATCTGTCTGAACTGGGGGTGCATCCCGACCAAGGCGCTGCTGAAGTCGGGCGAGGTCTACGAGAAGCTCTCGCACCTGGGTGAGTACGGGCTTTCGACCGAAAAGCCCGCGTTCGACATCGCCAAGGTGGTGGAGCGCTCGCGCAACGTCGCCAAACAGCTGAACTCAGGCGTCGGCTACCTGATGAAGAAGCACAAGATCGAGGTGATCGAGGGCACGGCGAAACTGGAAAAGGGATCGACCGCGCCCAAGGTCGTGATCGCGCTGAAGGCCGGCGGCTCGCGCACGGTCGAGGCCAAGGCGGTGATGCTGGCGGTGGGCGCGCGCTCGCGACCCATTCCGGCGATCGGGCTGGAAGCGGACGGCGATCGCATCTGGGCCTATCGCGAGGCGATGACGCCCAAGTTCATGCCCAAGTCCATGATTGTGGTCGGCTCCGGCGCCATCGGCATCGAGTTCGCGAGCTTCTACCGCGCGCTGGGTTGCGATGTGACGGTGATAGAAGCCTTGCCGCGCATCGTGCCGGTCGAAGACGAGGAAGTCTCCAAGGCGGCGCAGAAGGCGTTCGAGAAGCGGGGCCTGAAGTTCCGCGTCGGCGCCAAGGTGACCAAGGTCGCCAAGTCCAAGACCGGCGTCAGCGTCGATCTCGAAGTCGGGGGCAAGGCCGAGAAACTCGAAGCCGAGGTCTGCATCTCGGCGGTCGGGATCATGGCCAACCTGGAGAACATCGGCGTCGAGGCCCTGGGTCTCGAACTCGATCGCGGCCACGTGAAGACCGGACCGCACGGCGAGACCAATGTGGCGGGCCTCTACGCCATCGGCGACTGCGCCGGGCCGCCGTGGCTGGCGCACAAGGCGTCGCACGAAGGCGTCCACTGCGTCGAGCGCATCGCAAAGTTCAAGTCGCCCAACGTGCAGTCGCCGATCCCGGGCTGCACCTATTCCCAGCCGCAGATCGCGTCCGTCGGCTTGACCGAAGCCGCGGCGAAGGCTGCCGGGCGCGAGATCAAGGTCGGCCGTTTCCCGTTCAAGGTAAACGGCAAGGCGATCGCAGCCGGCGACACCGAAGGCTTCGTGAAGACCGTGTTCGACGCCAAGACCGGCGCGTTGATCGGCGCGCACATGATCGGCGCCGAGGTCACCGAGATGATCCAGGGCTTCGTGCTGGCGATGACGCTGGAGGCGACCGAAGAAGATCTGTTCGCCACCGTGTTCGCCCACCCGACCATGAGCGAGGCCATGCACGAGGCGTCGCTCGACGCCTTCGGGCGGGTGCTGCACATCTGATGAAACCGCCGCATCTTCCGCTGAAGGGCGAATGCCGCTGCGGCCGGGTGAAGGTCGAGATCACCGCCGATCCGATCATGACCGCCGCCTGCCACTGCGTCGGCTGTCAGAAGATGAGCGCGAGCGCCTTTTCTATGACAGCGATCATGCCGGCCGATGGTTTCCGCGTGAGCCAGGGTGAGCCGGTCATCGGCGGCAATCACGCGCCGGACCTGCACCATTACCATTGTCCACACTGCAAGAGCTGGATGTTCACCCGCGCCGATGTGATGCCGGGCTTCGTCAACGTACGACCCTCGCTGTTCGACGTGCGCGACTGGTTCGTTCCCTTCATCGAAACCATGACCCGCGACAAGCTGCCGTGGGCGACGACGCCCGCTCGGCATAGGTTCGAGGAGTTCCCGCCGCCGGAAAGCTTCGGGCCGCTGATGGCCGAGTTTGCGGCCAGCAGCTAGATCGCAAGCGAGGCGCCCCCGCGCGGCCGGATAGTTTCAATATGCCGGGTCACGCCCTAAGTTACGCCGCATGATCCAGCGAACGCCCGCCGTCTTCTACGGCCACGGGAATCCGATGAACGCCATCGAGGGTCCCTACGGGGTCGCCTGGCGCGACCTCGCCGAGACGATGCCGAAACCGAAGGCGATCCTGATGGTCTCGGCGCACTGGTACATCGACGGGGTCGCGGTCACCGGCAACGAGCGGCCAGAGACCATCCACGACTTCTACGGTTTTCCGACCGAACTCTATCAGGTGAACTATCCGGCCTTCGGCGATCCGCGGCTGGCCGAGCGCGTGCGCGATCTTCTCGGACGCCAGACAACGCGCGAGGCGATGGACTGGGGGCTCGATCACGGGACGTGGTCGGTGCTGGCGCACAGCTATCCCGACGCCGACGTGCCGGTCGTGCAGTTGAGCCTAGACGCGAAACAGGACGCGGCCTGGCACTATGCTCTGGCGCAAAAGCTGAAGCCGCTGCGCGACGAGGGCGTGATGATCGCGGGCTCGGGCAATGTCGTGCACAACCTGCGCGCCTGGCGCCGCGACGGAAACACCGAGCCTTTCGACTGGGCCCTGCGCTTCAACGACGCGATCAAGAAGGCGCTGGTCGAGCACGACCACAAGACGCCGGTCGACTACCTCGCGCTCGGTGAAGACGCGAAACTTTCGGCGCCCACGCCAGAACACTATCTGCCGATGCTCTACGTCCTGGCCCAGCAGGAGGAGGGTGAGGCCCTGAGCTTCTTCAATGACCGGGTAGAAAGCTCGATCTCCATGCTGGGGTTCAAGGTCGGGTAGGGCCCGGTTTGTCGGTCGCCCGACTCTGTGAAATACCGGCGTCATGCCTTAGGGGAAGTGGGGCCATGACCGCGCAACCGAGCCGAGCCTTTTTGCCTTTCACCAAGTGGGACCGGAATTTCTTCCTGGCCATGCTGGTGCTGATCCTGGCCGGGGTCGTCACCGGGTTCGGTTGGGACGTGGTGGACCGGTTGAGCCATCACACGGCCAACTGGCCGATCCTGGTGCACATCCACGCGGTTGCGTTCGTAATCTGGCTGGTGCTGCTGTCGACGCAGATCGTGCTGGTGCGCACGCGAAATATCGACCTTCACAAGCGGCTGGGACTGTTCGGCGCCGGCTGGGCGGTCGTGATGCTGATCCTCGCCATCAGCGTGTCCTGGTTCATGGACATCCGGTCGCTCGGCACGAAGCATGCCGATCCGTCCTTCCTCGCCATTCAACTCAACGACATCATCCTGTTTCCGACTCTGGTCGCGGCGGGACTGTGGTTGCGCAATCGCGATTCATCCGCGCACAAGCGTCTCTTGGTGTTGGCCACCATCGCGATCAGCGACGCGGGTTTTGCGCGCATCGGATTCAATCTGGTTCACGGCGCCTTCGACCACGGTTTCTGGCGGTTCTGGGTCGCGTCGTATACGGGGCCGACGCTTCTGGTGCTGGCGATGGGGGCGTATGACTTCATCACGCGCAAACGCCTGCATCCCGCATGGCTCACGGGCGGCGCGGCGATCATCGCCGGTGAGATGTTGGCGACCTGGCTGTATGTTTCGCCGTGGTGGAAATCGGTGGCGCTAAAACTGTTGGGGCATTGATCACCGCGCCTTGATCAACGGCAGCACCACGCGGTTGAGGTCCGCCTCGGTGAGCGGCTTGCCGCTGGCGCCGAAAGTCGCGCGAACCTTGCCCTGGCGGTCGATGACGAAGGTCTGCGGTAGAATCTGGAACACGCCGAAGCGGTTGACCTTGGCGCTGTCGGTCATCGCGGCCGGATAGGCGAAGGCGGCCATGACCGTCTTCACCTGAGCGAGATCGCGCGGCTTATCCTGGGACAGGCCGATCACGGTCATGCCTTCGCCGTGGTGCTTGCGGTAGAAGGCGTCGATGGCGGGCATTTCGGCGCGGCAGGGCGGACACCAGGTGGCCCAGAAGTTCACCACCACGACCTGGCCCTTCAGCTTCTCCAGGTCGAAGGTTCCGCCGTCGATTTGCACGGCGACGATCTCGGGCGCCGGCTGGCCGACCGCCGGTGGGCCCTTCGCGACCGCGGGTGCGGCGAACACGGACATCGCCGCAGCGGTGGCGAGGAACGAGCTCAGCTTCATCGTCCGCTCCATCAGAAACTCCGGCTCAGTGTAAGCTTCATCAGCGCCGGCGCAACGAGCTGGTTGCCGCTGACCCTTTGATAGACCGGCAGTTCCACGTCGCCGTAAAGACGCCAGCGCTTGGCGTTCAACTCGAGACCCGGCGAGACCATCACACGCTGATAGCCGCTGTTGTCGGGATCGGCCTCGGGACCGTGATCGTGCGCGCGCGACGAGGCGATGACCTGGGCGACGGGCGACAGGCGAAGGCCGTTGTCGAAAGTCCAGCCTTCCCAATAGACGCCCGCCGCGGCATCGGCCTCACCGCCGGGCCGATAGCCGCCCTGGATCGCGACCGGCGCTTGATAAACCGCCTGCACGAACCACCCGGTCTGGGCCGTCTTGCCGAGCTTGCCCTGGTGATAACCGCCGACGATCAGGTCGGTGGATCCTGACCCGATTGAGACGTCGCGATCGAAACCGGAGAACTTCCAGTCGCCGGTCGGCAACTTCACGCCGAAGATCAGGCCCGTCGACATGTCCTGCGAGAAGCCGGAATAGACCCCGGTGATCTTCACGTCGCCGAATGCGGTATGGCGAAAGGTCTGCACCCTGGACCCTGTGTCGGCCACGTACAGCCGGTCGGTTACCGGCACGTCGACCATGACGCCCCAATCGCGATTGAACATGTGTTGCCAGCCGAGCTGCAGAAAGTCGGACCGGATACGCTTGTCGTCGTTGTCGGCGGCGGGGGCTTTGGAATCACCCGAGAAGTTCTGCACCTGATCCATGTAGCTGGACTGGGCGTAGATGGTGTCGCCGGCGCCTTCGGGGAGAAGGTTTGCCGTGCCCACATCGAACACGCCGCATCCACAGGCGCAGGCGTTGGCGGGCTGGGCGGCAAGGCTCGGTGAAAGGCCGGCTGCGGCGAGGGCGGCGGCGGCTAGACTCTTAGACAGGCGCCATCGCGCGCGTCGCAAGGTATTGGAAAACAGCATGGGGTAATCCCGATCTGAGCATCAGACAGCGCGACGGGACATAAGGTTCCCGCGCACAGCGATAAGGCGACCGCAAAGGCCGCGTTTTGACTCAGAGGGTCGGAGGCGCTCTCGGCGATTGTTCGCGGACGCGCGGGGGATTGCGCGGGCCGAGGGAGTCTGTTCGGTCGATACTGGGACGGAGGCGGATCGCCTCGCCGACCCGCGTGGGAACCGGTGGCGCGATCGGCGCGGCGCCCGCGAGGCTCGCGACCACGCAGTCGACGCACTTCAGGCCGAAGAAGCCCTTGTGATGCTCGGCGTGACCGAGCGTGACGGTCCTGGCTTCGCCGGCGGAGCAGATTTCAAGCGTCGCGCCTTGGGCGGGCGCAGCCGTCGCGACCGTGGGCGCCAGCGCCTGCATGAGCAGCGCAAAAGCCGCGAGGATTGCGGTCAATCCCCATGCGTCCGACCGTTGCGCGCGCCGTCCAGCCATAGCGCGCCGTTTAAGCCGGTCCACGCGGAGGGTCAATCGGAAGGTCATGCCTAGGGGGAGACGCGGAAGGACTAGCGCCTATTCCCGATACTATTCCCAATAAATTCCGTCACCCTCGGGCTTGTCCCGAGGGCCCATCGGTCCTCAAGCTCCCCGGGTGGAAGAGAAGCGCCCGTTCATCGCGGTCTACATCCTGACCAACAAGCCGTACGGCACGCTGTACGTCGGCGTGACGAGTAACCTATGGCGGCGCGTCTTCGAACATCGCGAAGGTCTAGTACCCGGCTTCACCAAGACCCACGGACTGAAGCGTCTCGTCTGGTTCCAGAGATTCGAGTTGGTGACCGAGGCGATCGCCAAGGAAAAGCTGATCAAACACTACGTTCGCGATTGGAAGATCAACCTGATTGAGCGCGACAATCCGCAGTGGGACCACCTTTATGACGAGCTGATGCGCGATCCTGTCTGGGTATGGAAGCACGATCCGAAGTAGCCCAGCCACGGAGCTTGGGGCTGACATGGGCCCTCGGGACAAGCCCGAGGGTGACGGAAAAGGGACTGGATCTGTCTTACGCCGCCTTCGCCGCTTCCACATCGGCGAGGCGCTGGATCGCGACATAGTCGGTCTTGCCGGTGCCGAGCACGGGGATTTCCGGGATCTTGAGCAGGCGCTTGGGCACGTTCAGCTCCGACACGCCGTTCTGTTTCACCCACGCCGCCAAGGCGGCAACGTCGGCGTCGCGCTTGTCGGTGACCAGCACCAGGCGCTCGCCCTTTTTCGAGTCGGGCACGGCGACCACCGCGTTGCGAGCGTCGGGCCAGACCGTGTCGGCGATGGTCTCGACCGCGGTCAGCGACACCATCTCGCCGCCGATCTTGGCGAAGCGTTTCACGCGGCCCTGGATGCGGATGACGCCTTCGTCGTCGATGGTCACCACGTCGCCCGTGTCGTGCCAGCCCTCGTGCAGGGGCTCGATCTCGCCGGAGTTATCGCCCGCCAGATAGCCGACCATGACGTTGGGGCCGCGCACGAACAGGCGCCCGCCTTCGGGAATGCCCGCGACCGGGTCGATGCGCGTCTCCAGGCCCGGGACCACCTTACCGACGGTGTTGCGATGGTTGTCGTGCGGCTGGTTCACCGCAATGACCGGCGCCGCTTCGGTGGCGCCATAGCCTTCGAGCACCGGCATGTTGTTGTAGCGCGTGGCGAACAGCTCGTGGGTCTCGTCGCGTACCTTTTCGGCGCCGCAGACCACGAACTCCAGGCCGTCGAGATCGCCGGGGCCGGCGGCGCGGGCATACTGATTGATGAAGGTGTCGGTGGCGAGAAGGATGGACGCCTTGGACTCGCGCACCAGCGGTGGAATCTGCTTGGTGTGAAGCGGCGAAGGATATTCGAACGCCTTCATGCCGGTGAGCAGCGGTAGTAGCACGCCCCCCATCAGGCCGAAACAGTGGAAGGTCGGCAGCGGGTTGAACATCACCCAGTTCGGGTCGAGGTCGATGTGGGCGGCGACCTGCTCGACGTTGGACGTCAGGTTCCGCTGGCTCAACACGCAGCCCTTCGGCGCGCCGAAACTGCCCGAGGTGAACAGGATTGCGCCGACGTCGTCGGGCGAGGTCGGGGTGCGATAGCGGCGCGGGAACATACCGGCCATCAGGCCGTAAAGCTTGTCGCCCACACCGATGCTCGAACGCACGTCGTCGAGCCAGACGATGTCGGCGGTGTTCTCGAGGCCCTCGATCAGGTCCTCCAGCCGCGCGTTCTGGATGAAGCGCTTTGCCGTCAGGATCTTCTTCACGCCGGCGGCCTTGCATGCCGCCTTCACATTGCGCAGGCCGGAGGTGAAGTTGAGCAGCACCGGCACGCGACCGAACGCATGCAGCGCGTAAAAGGTGACCACCACGCCCATCGACGACGGCAAGAGCACGCCCACATGCTCCTTCGCCTCGGTCATGTCGGCGATCTTGCGGCCGAGCACGAAGGCGGCGCGGATCAGGCCCGTGTAGGTTAGGGGCTTGCGATCCTGGTCCTCCAGAATCTCTTTGTTAGCGCCGAATTTGTGCCGCGCGTCGATCAGCGCGTCGAAGATCGGCCGCTCCCCCGCCCCCGGGTCATAGTCGCGCGGCATGGGCCGGCGTTCCTTCTTTTGTTAATTAGCGGGCAGGCTAGACGCCCGTTCCCTCATTGAAAAGGTCGGTTACACGCCGTGAACGCGCTCAGCGACCCGGGCGGCGATGAACTGGACCAGCGCCTGCAGCCACGGCGTGCGTTCGGCGTCGGGCGCCAGGTGGAGCGGCGGCTTCCCGGGATCCGCAGGGATGTGGCGGCAGTGGACAAGCTCGGTGCAGACCTTTTGCGCCCGAATGTCCGCGGCCGAGCTCATCACCAGCACCGGGACGGTCAGCAGCCGCAGCCGCGCCGGATCGGAAGCCTGATCGCCGCCGACGGCCACACTGGCGAACCAGCTCCAGGGCCGGGCCTTGGGCCGCAGATCCGGATTGGCGGTCTGCCAGGCCTGGGCCAGGGTCGCGCGGCCCGACAGGTCGTAGTCCGGGCGGATCCAGCCGTGCTCGCCGGCGGCGGCGAACCCGCCCATGCCGACCTTGACCTTCTGTGCGGCCTGGGTCGCCAGCGGCTCGCTCAGCCTCGGCGCCCAGATCACCAGGCCGTCGATCCGGGGCGTCAGGGCCTCGGCCTCCAACAGCGCCTCCAGCGCGCCATAGTCATAGCCGGCCAGCACCACCGTATCGCTGGCCTTGGGCCGGACCATGTTGTCGATCAGGGCGTGGATAGCCGCGGCGCCCGCCGAGGGCGACGGGCCCGGGTCGAGCACCCAGACGGTGTAACCCTGGCCGATCAGATCGCGGGCGGTCTCATAGTAGACCTCGGCAGGCTCGCCCGCGTCGGCGGCGATGACGACGCTGGCCTTGGGCACGCCGCTCGGGGCCGCGACGCCGTAGCGGACGGACGAACCGCCCTCCGCCTGCACCGTCCCCCATGCCCAGCCTTCGGGCGGGAAGTACTTGGGCGCTAGGGAGGGCGGCGTGCGGGTGTCGATGGACGCGTCCTTCGCCTCGCGGCGGCAGGCCGCGAGCGCCAGGACGACCAGGAATACGGTGAACAGCCCGCGCACGCCTAAGGGATAACGGTAAACGGGCCATACCGGGAGAGGCCTTCAATGCTCCCGACCGAGTCGCGCGTTCGATCGGCGCACGCTAGGATGCGGAGCTTGAGAGTTAGGGGCTGCATGTTCAAGCGGTTGAGGAAAACCTTGGTGGCGGGGGCGCTCCTGACAGCGGCTCTTGCCGGGCCAGCGGGCGCGAGTCTCACCTCTGAGGCCGGCGGTGGCACAGCGACGCTTGTTCTCTCCAAGGGATATAAGGCGGCATTCGGCCGGGGCGCTATGGTGGCCTACAGCCTCTCAAGCGACGGTAGGTGCGATGACTGGAAGCTCATGGGGCGCATGACCTGGGCCACCGGAAACAGCCGGACGGAGAAAGTGGGCGCCGGCACCCCTGTCGCGGTCCATGCCACGACCGAATATTTCTACCCTACGGTACAGGCTGGCCAGAATTCTGTGTACTCCAAGCGCTGCGACGGTGTGGCGCGCTTCACGCCTCAGGCCGGACATACCTATGAAATTGTCCATGAGACGCCGTTCGATGGAAAGTGCCGCCTGATCGTGACTGACAAGGACACCCAGGTGGCACCGCCGGGCCTGACCTACCCGCGTGACGAGTGTCTGTTCCGTCATTGAGCTTCGGCGCGACTGCGCTTGCCTTCCGGGCCTCGAGAGCCGACATAACGGCCTCGTTCAAGGCGTTGCCGTAAGCCGAGTCATGGTCACCCTCATCGACAGTTCCGAGCGCGCCCTGCGCCATCCCGAGAAGGCGTCCCGGCCCGATACGCCCGTGCTGCGCAAGCCGGACTGGCTGCGGGTCAAGGCGCCGGGGTCGGCGGGCTATCTCGAGACCAAGCGGATCGTCCACGACAAGGGCCTGCACACGGTCTGCGAAGAGGCGGCGTGCCCCAACATCGGCGAGTGCTGGGCGCAGAAGCACGCGACGCTGATGATCATGGGCGACACCTGCACGCGGGCCTGCGCCTTCTGCAATGTGAAGACGGGCCTGCCCGCTGCGCTCGACCAGGACGAACCGGTGAAGGTAGGCCGCGCGGTGGCCGAGATGGGCCTTGCCCACGTGGTCATCACCTCGGTCGATCGCGACGACCTGGCCGACGGCGGCGCCGCGCATTTCGCCGAAGTCGTGCGGCAGATCCGGCTGCAGGCGCCGGGGACGACGATCGAGATCCTGACCCCCGACTTCCTGCGCAAGGACGGCGCCGCCGAGGTGGTGATCGACGCCAAGCCCGACGTGTTCAACCACAACCTCGAAACCGTACCGCGGCTGTATCTGAAAATCCGCCCGGGCGCCCGGTACTTCCACTCCCTGCGCCTCCTGGAAAAGGTGAAAGAGCGCGACCCCGCCCAGTTCACCAAGTCCGGCGTCATGGTGGGCCTCGGCGAAGCCAAGGAGGAGGTGATGCAGGTGATGGACGACATGCGCTCCGCCGGCGTCGATTTCATCACCATCGGCCAGTACCTGCAGCCGACCCGCAAGCACGCCGCCATCGACCGCTTCGTGACCCCCGAGGAATTCAAGGCCTATGAAGCCATTGCCCGGGCGAAGGGATTTTTGATGGTGTCGGCGAGCCCGCTCACGCGTTCATCCCACCATGCGGGCGAGGATTTCGCGAAGCTCAGGGCCGCCCGGGACGCCCAACTCGGGTCGCGGTGACCGTTTGCACCGCCACGCCGTCACCAAGGTCCTGCCCTATACGCCGGAGCAACTGTTCAGCCTGGTGGGCGATGTCGCGCGCTATCCCGAGTTCGTGCCCTGGATCACCACCATGCGGGTGTGGGACCAGCGCGAGACGGCGCCCGGCGTGATCGAGCTCGACAGCGAAGCCGGCATCGGCTTCGCGATGCTGAGCGAGAAGTTCTCGACCCACGTGAAGCGCGACGGCAATGCGCGCACCATCCTGGTGACCCTGATCAAGGGCCCGTTCCGCTCGCTGGAAAACCGCTGGCGGTTCTCGCCTGACGCCGGCGGCTGCATGGTCGAGTTCCAGATCGCCTATGCGTTCAAGTCTCGGATATTGTCGGCGGTGCTGGCCAGCAACTTCGACCGCGCGGTGATGAAACTGATGGGCTGTTTCGAAGCCCGCGCGAAGGCGATGTATGCGCCGGTCAAACCGGATGCCTATCCGGGCGGCGCAGCGGGCGCGAAAGCATAGCTCCCCTTTTTATAACCATAGATGGATCAGTTAGGTCAGCCGGCTGCTCAGTAACTCGAGCGCCTGTCTCACCGCCGCCGTCCGCACGGCGCTGCGCCCGATATCCCCGAACGCACACCGCACGCTCTGCGTCTCGCCGTCGCGCACGGCAGTCGCGAACCAGACCAGGCCGACCGGCTTTTCCACCGATCCGCCGCCGGGACCTGCAATGCCGGTGATCGCGACGCTCAGCGCCGCGTTCGACCGGCGCACCGCGCTCTCCGCCATCGCCCGCGCGACCTCTTGCGACACCGCCCCATGGCGCTCGGTCAGCGCGGCGTCGACGCCCAGCAATTCGATCTTCGCCGCGTTGGAATAGGTCACGAACCCGCGGTCCACCACGTCCGACGACCCGGCGATCTCCGTCAACGCGCCGGCGACCAGACCCCCCGTGCAGCTCTCGGCCGTGGCGATCATCCACCCGCGCCCACGCGCCCGGTCCAGCAGGGCGCGGGCGGCGGTTTCGACGTCGTTAGGAAACATGGCAGCCTCGGCTCCGGCTTGAGTCGGCGGGGACCACAGCTTAACCCGCTTATCGGCGTGAAGGATGGCGGGGAGGGACACCCATGGCGCAGATCAGCGTGACGCAGGAGGCCGGCGCGACCGGCGGTCGAGCGGCGCCGCCCCTGTTCGCGCTCGCCATCTTCACCAGCGCCGGCTTGGTGTTCATGGTCGAGCCGATGATCGCCAAGCTGATCCTGCCCAAGCTCGGCGGATCGCCAGCGGTCTGGAACACCTCGATGGTGTTCTTTCAGCTCGCCCTGCTGCTGGGCTACGCCTATGCGCATCTGATTCAGCGCGTGCGGTCGCTGCATCGCCAGATCGTCATCCATCTGTGCCTGTTGGCGGGCGCCGCCATCACCCTGCCGCTGCGGGTGAACGGGCTGTTGGGCGATCCGCCGACCGGTCTGCCGATCCCGTGGCTGCTGGGCGAGCTGACCCTGTCGATCGGCGCGCCGTTCGCGGTGCTGTCCGCGACGGCGCCCTTGCTGCAAGCCTGGTACGCGCGGGTGCGCGCCGGTCACGAGGATGCGAAGAACCCCTACGTGCTCTACGCCGCGAGCAATCTCGGCAGCTTCATCTCGCTGCTGGCCTATCCCGCCGTCGTCGAGCCGCTGCTGCACCTGACGACCCAACGCTATCTGTGGACCGCCGGCTACGTCCTGTTCATCGCGATCGTCGCCGTGCTCGGTTTTATGAGCTGGCGCGCCCGCGACGAGGCGCCGGCCGAGCCGCTTCCTACGAGTGCTGCGATCCCATGGCGCGAGAAACTGACCTGGGTCTCGTTGGCGGCGGCGCCGGCGAGCCTGATGCTGGGCGTAACGCTACATCTCAGCGTCGACATCGCCTCCGCGCCGTTTCTCTGGGTCATTCCGCTCGCGCTGTATCTCCTGACCTTCGTCCTGGCGTTCCAGGAGAAGCCGCTCCTGCCTTTGCGCTATACGCTCCTGATCCAGGCCGGCTTCATCTGCGCCTGCATCGCGACCCTGCCGTTCACCTCGTCGCCCTGGGTGGTGATGTTCGGGGTCAATCTGTTGGCCTTCTTCTTCACCGCGCTGATGTGCCACCAGACGCTGGCGGCGCGCAGGCCGCCGCCGGACCGGTTGACCGAGTTCTACCTGTGGCTGGCCGTCGGCGGCGTCGTCGGCGGCGCGTTCAACGCGCTCGTGGCGCCCTTGATCTTCAACACGGTGCGCGAATATCCGCTGGTGCTGCTGGCGGCGACGCTCGCGCGGCCTTGGCCGCGGAAGAAGCCTCGCGCCTATGATATGGTCTGGCTCGCGGTCGCCTTGGTGTTCGCGCTCGGCTGCTGGGGTCTCGTCGCCTGGATGCGCGTCGACGCCACCGTGCGCACCAAGATCTGGCTCATGACCCAGGGCGTCGAGCCGATCGTCATCACCTACTATGTGCTGGGCTTCGGCGCCGCCGCGGCGTTCATGACCCGGCGCAACACCTTCGCCTTTTTCTTAGCCCTGACGAGCCTGTGGCTCGGCGCCCAGAACGTCGCGGGACGCTACGACTGGGTGCACAGCGAACGCAGTTTCTTCGGCGTCCTGCGCGCCGCGACCTATCCGGAGACCGCTTTCGGCAAGCGCGGTCTGATGCTGTTGATGAACGGCTCGACTCTGCACGGCGGCGAGGCGCGCGATAACAGCAAGTGGCTCTGCTACCCGTTGCTGTACTATGCACCCGAAACCTCCATCGGCCAGGCGATCAAGATGGTGCAGGCGCGCGGGCCAAGCCAAGACATGGGCGTCGTCGGCCTGGGGTCGGGGACGGTGGCGACCTACAAACGCGCGGGCGATAGCCTGACCTATTTCGAGATCGATCCGAAGGTGCTGCACTTCGCCTTCGACCCGACCTATTTCAGCTACATCAAGCGCTGCGCCCAAGGGCCGGTGAAGGTGGTGATGGGCGACGCGCGCCTCAGCCTCGCCAAACAGCCGTCCAACAAATTCGATCTCCTTCTGGTGGACGCCTTTTCCTCCGACAGCGTGCCGACGCACCTGCTGACCGAAGAGGCGCTGCGCGGCTATCTCCGCGTGCTCAAGCCCAACGGCGTCGTCGTGCTGCACCTCTCCAACCGCAACCTCGAGCTCGACACCTCGGCGGTCGCCACCGCGCGCGCGATCGGAGCGCCGGTGCGGATGCAGGCCTATTGGGAAGAGCCGGGCGCGCTATATGGCTGGAGCTCGTCGACCGACGCGGTGATCCTGGCGAAGACGCCCCAGGCGCTCGCCGACTTCGCCAGGGACGAACGCTGGATCAACCCGCCGCGCAGCACGACGCGTCCGTGGACCGACGACTACACCAACCTGATCGGCGCGCTCTATCGGAGGATGAAGCAGAAGATGGCGACCGACTAGAGCGCTGTTCGCTCTGATTGTATCAGAACGGCGCTCTAGATTGTTGCTTTGTCGCGGTTTCTGACGGCGAACCGGTTTCCACTTCGCCGGAAACCGCTCTAGGTCAGTGTTGCTCGCGCATCCAGGTCGCGGACGACGCGGCGACGTCGTCGATCAGGTCGCCCTCGAGAATGTTGTAGTCCAGCGCGTGCAGACCCCAGCCGGGGAGGGTGCTGGTCTTGGCCAGGCCGTCCTTGATGAAGCCGGCGAACGGACCGGGCTCGATGCGGATGCGCAGGGTGGCGCCGCCCTTATCGGCGACGCACTCGGCCGACATCTGGCCGAGCTGTTCGACGAACGGCGGATCACTTTCCGGCGCGATGGCAGGCTTGTGCACGAAGCCCTTCAACGGCGCTCGGCCGCCGCCGATCGCGGCGGGGTTGGTGCAGGCCGCTTCCATGCCGGGTTGCGCGCGGCCGAAGATCGGCGCGGATGTATCGTCTGCCAGATAACTCGACCAGGTCAGGACGCAGCCGGCCTCGCCCCTGGAGTGACACACTGGGATCGACTTGAGCGTGCCGCCGACAGCCTTGCCCGGCGGCGTGCTGAATCCGGGATTGCCGCCGAGCAGCGCGAGGACGAGGCGCTTCTGTTCGGGCTTGCCATCGATCTCTTCGGCCAGCAGACGCTGCAACAGGATCGTGCCCTGGCTATGGCCGATCAGGATCACCCCGTGGCCGTGGTTGTCGTGCTCGAGGTAATGCCGCCACGCCGCTTTGACGTCGTCGTAGGGCGGATTGAAATTGGGCGGATTTTTCTCGTCGCGCGGCTTGAACAGCGCTTCCAGGGTGAACTGCCGGTAGAGCGGCACATAGAGCCCGCACACCGACGCGAAACGTCCGGCCTGGGCGCGGGCGACGCGAACGATGCTCGGTTCCGACTTCGCGTCGGCGAAGGTCCCGTGCTCCTGCGAGATGGTCGGATAGACGTAGAAACAGTCGACCGGCGCGTCGTCGGCCAGCTTGAACCGCGGCTCGGGCGTGCGTTGGCCCTGGGCGTCGAAGCCGAGCGCGTCCATTTCGGCCGCGCACACGGCCTCCGCGCCCGGCCGGCAGAGCCAGGACGACGCCTGGGCGTAGTCGGGCTGCGGCGCCAGCGGCGCGTCTTCGGTCGCGCACGCAGCGGTGGCGACCAACAGGAGACCGGCGGCGAGGGAAAGCGTGCGCATGAGGACCATCTCTACGATCGGACTGTGACGGTTTATGCCAAGAGTTCGACGGTGGCGATGGCCGAGGCGGTGAGGCCTTCCTTGCGGCCGGTGAAGCCCATGCCCTCGGTGGTGGTCGCCTTCACGCTGACGGCGTCGAGGGGAAGGGCGAGGATTTCGGCCACGCGGCCGCGCATGGCGTCGCGATGGGGGCCCACGCGCGGCGCTTCACAGACGAGGGTGACGTCGATGTGGACGATGCGGCCCCCGCGAGCGCTCACCAGGTGCGCGGCGTGCGCCAGGAACAGGTCGGACGCGGCGCCCTTCCACTGCGGATCGCTCGGCGGGAAATGCTGGCCGATGTCGCCGGCGCCGAGCGCGCCCAGCACCGCGTCGGTGATCGCGTGCAGCCCCGCATCCGCGTCGGAGTGACCGACCAACCCCTGGTCGTGCGCGATCTTCACGCCGCAGAGCGTCACGTGATCGCCCGGCCCGAAGCGATGTGCATCGTACCCCTGGCCCACCCGCGTCGTTCGTCCGATCAGCGCCTCAGCCATGGCGAAGTCCTCCGGATAGGTCAGTTTCATCAGGCGAGGGTCGCCGGGGACAATCCGCACGCGTCCCCCGATGCGCTCGACGACCTCGGCGTCGTCGGTGGGCGTTTGCTCCGCGGGCCACGCGGCGTAGGCGCGGCGCAGCACGTCGGTACGGAACGCCTGCGGCGTCTGGGCGCGCCACAGGCCGTCGCGGGATTCTGTCGAAGTGATCACATCGGCCCCGCGCTTCAGGCTGTCGGCGAGGGGCAGGGTCAGGATGGCGCCGTCCGCGTCACCCATCGCCCCTAACAACCCGGCAACATGAACTGCGGTGAGCAACGGCCTTGCGGCGTCGTGAACAAGCACGATCTCGGCCGCATCGTCCCCGAGTGCGCGAAGCCCGTTCGCAACGGACTGCGCGCGCGTGCCGCCGCCTTGTGCCAGCGTGACGCGCTCCAAACCGGAGAATACGTCTTGAGGGGTGTTATCACCGGGTGGAACAACGACAACGATCCGCCGCGCGTCGGCCGCAAGGAATGCCTCGGCCGACCACCGCGCCACGGGCTTGCCGCCCAGCATGCGCCATTGTTTGGGCCCACCCGCGCGCGCACCCGAGCCGGCCGCCACGATAATCGCGTCAAACACCATGAGCCGCGTATCGGCCACGCCCGCTTATTTTTCAATCCGTCTTCCCGGATGACGGGAACTTAGAGACGTAGAGGCTGGACCCGCTCGGGGCATTGGGTCACAACGCCCACCCCATGACCGCGCCCCTCACCATCGGCGACGTGACCCTCCCCGGCCGGGTGCTGATCGCGCCTATGACCGGGGTGTCCGACCTGCCGTTCCGGCGGGCGGCGGCGCGGTTGGGGGCGGCCTATGTGGCGACCGAGATGGTGGCCTGTGTGGAGCTGGCGCGGGGGCGACCGGATGTGGTGCGGCGCGCGGCGGTGGGCGCGGGGCTCCCGCTGACGGTCATCCAGCTGGTCGGGCGGAACGCCGAGTGGCTACGGGGCGGGGTGCGCATGGCCGAGGCGGCCGGGGCGGACTTGATCGACCTCAACTTCGGCTGTCCCTGTAAGGAGGTCACCGGCGGCCTCTCGGGTTCGGCCCTGATGCGCGACCTGGACCAGGCTGAGCGGCTGATCGCGGCGGCGGTGGAGGCGACCTCCCGGCCGGTGACGGTGAAGATGCGCCTGGGCTGGGACGACGCTTCGAAGAACGCGCCGGAGCTTGCCGCCCGGGCCGAAGCGGTCGGGGTAAAGGCGGTGACCGTTCACGGCCGCACCCGCCAGCAGTTCTACAAGGGCGTGGCCGACTGGGACGCGGTGGCCCAGGTGAAGGCCGCGGTCTCGATCCCGGTCATCGTCAACGGCGACGTCACCGACGCGGCGACGGCGCGAAAGGCCCTGGCGCGGTCGGGCGCTGATGCGGTGATGCTGGGCCGCGGCGTCTATGGGCGGCCCTGGCTTGCGCCCGCGATCGACCAGGCCCTGGCCGGGGGCCGCGCAGACGAGGAACCCAGCCTGGACCAGCGGCTCGGCATCGTCCTCGACCATTTCCGCGACAGCCTGGCGTTCTACGGCCAGGGCCGCAGGGACGGCGACTCCCTAGGCTTGAAGACCTTCCGCAAACACCTGGGCTGGTACGTCGAGCAGGCGCCTTGGCCCCCTTCGGCCGAGGCCCGACGCGAGGCTCGCGCGCGCCTCTGCCGCCTGGAGCACGCCAGCGAGGTCGAGGCCGGCCTGATCGCGCTCTGGCGTTCGGAGCAGAGGGCGGCCGCCTAACCTGCGGCGAAGCGTTCATGCAACAATGTGTTGAAATTTGAACACAGTGTCGGCATAGGCTTACCCCCATGGTCAATGCCTTTGCGCGTAAGAGCGCGCCGGCGCTGTCGCTGCTGGAACGCTGGCCGGGGCCCGGTCGGGCGCGCGCCCTGTTCGCCGGCGGCTTCGCGTTGGCGACCGCGATCACGACGCTCGCCGTCTGGCTGGTGGCGTCGGCGCCGCGCACCGGCTCGATCGCGCCGGCGAGCCGGACGCTGATCATTGTCCTGGGCCTCAATCTCCTCCTGATCCTGGTCCTGGCGGGTTACATCGGCCTGCGGGTGGCGCGGCTGGTGCGCCGTCGGCACGACGATGCGGGCGCGCGACTGCACCTTCGCTTCGTCTTTCTGTTCGGCGCCGCAGCCGTCGTGCCGGCCGTCGTGGTGGCGTTGTTCTTCGGTGTGTTGGTGACGCGCGGCGTCGAGAGCTGGTTCTCCAAGGACGTGCGTCAGTCGGTGGAGAATTCCGCCACCATCGGTAAGAACTACCTCAAGGATGTCGACGACCAGATGACGCGGGACTTCCAGGCGATGTCCGGGGAACTCGCTCAGATCCACCCGATGTTCCAGAACCGCCTGAGCTTCTCCAACGCGCTCACCTCGCTGGCGGAGTTCCGCGGTTACGCCGCGCTCTATCTGATTTCGCCCGACGGCTCGGTGCTGGCGCGGGGCGAAACGCGCACTGCGCCGCCGTACCTGGCGCCCCCGGCCGATGCGCTGAAACAGGCCGCCGCCGCGCAAAGTAAGGGCGATCCGCCGGTGGCGGTCACCGAAAATCCCGATGCTGTGCGCGTGCTGTTTCCGCTGCCGGGCTATCCGAACACCTACCTCTACGTCGTGCGCGCGCTGCAGCCCGGGATGGTTGCGCGGTTGCGCAATTCGTCGGCGGAGATCGGCGCCTATCGCGAACGCGCCGAGGCGCGCCAGATGGTGCAGATCGCCTTCAGCCTGGCCTATCTCGAGATCGCCTTGCTGGTCCTCGTCGGCGCCGCGTGGCTAGGCATGCGGGCAGCGGGCCAGATTTCGGCGCCGGTGTCGCGCCTGGTGCAGGCCGCCGACCGGATCGCGGGCGGGGATCTCAACGCACGCGTGGACAACGAGAACGACCCCGACGAGATCGCGGTGCTGTCCAACGCCTTCAACCGCATGACCGGCGACCTGCAGGCGCAACAGGAAGCCTTGAAGGCCGCCAGCGTCGAGGCGGTGGACCGCAGCCGCTTCATCGAAACCGTGCTGTCGGGCGTCAGCGCCGGCGTCATCGGTCTGGACGACCGCGGTCGGGTGTCGGTGGTGAACAGCCAGGCGATCAAGCTGTTGGCGCTGGACCAGACCAAGAGCGTCCTGGGCCAGCCGCTCAGCCGCGTCGCGCCGGAGCTGGCGGAGATCGCCAACCGTTCCGGCCTATCCACCGGCGACCACGACGTGGACGTGACGCGCGGCACCGAGACGCGGCGCCTGCGGGTGCGCGTGTCCGGCGGCGGCGAGGGCGGTCCGGTCTTCACCTTCGACGACATCACGCGCCTGATGACGGCCCAGCGTAACGCGGCCTGGCGCGACGTCGCGCGCCGCATCGCCCACGAGATCAAGAACCCGCTGACGCCGATCCAGCTCTCCGCCGAGCGCCTGCGCCGCAAGTACCGCGGCCAGGTGTCGAGCGACCTGGAAACCTTCGACCGCTGCACCGACACGATCATCCGCCAGGTCGGCGACATCGGGCGCATGGTGGATGAGTTCTCCTCCTTCGCGCGCATGCCGGCGCCCAATTTTGCGCACGAGAACGCGGCGGAGCTGTTGCGCCAGGCGGTGTTCGCCCAACGCGTCGCCGCGCCGGAGATCGAAGTGACGCTCGGTGACCTGCCGGCGGAGGCCGACTTCGTCGCGGACGGCCGCATGGTCGCCCAGGCCCTGACCAATGTGCTGAAGAACGCCGGCGAGTCCGTCGCGGCCAAGCTCGCGCAGGACCCAAATCTCAAGGCGCAGATGTCAGCGGCGCTGGTCGTCGACGGCGACACCCTGACCTTCGTGGTCGAGGACGCGGGCCTCGGCCTTCCGGTGAAGGATCGCGACCGCCTGGCCGAACCCTACGTCACCACCCGCGAGAAGGGCACCGGCCTTGGTCTCGCCATCGTCAAGCGCATCTGTGAGGACCACGGCGGCGAGCTTCTGCTCGGCGACGCGGAGAGCCTGACCGGCGCGCGCGTTTCGCTTCGCTTCCCACGAACCCTGACCGCGGCGCACGCAACCTCTCCCAGCGCGCACGCGACAACAACGGCTTGAGGTACACATGAAGAGCCCCCAGGGCGCCGACATTCTGGTGGTCGACGACGAGGCGGACATCCGCGAACTCGTCTCCGGCATTTTGCAGGACGAAGGCTATTCCGTTCGATCGGCGGCGGATTCTGACGCGGCGCTCGCGGCGCTGCGCGCGCGCAAGCCGACCTGTCTCGTGCTCGACATCTGGATGCAGGGCGGCGGCCTCGACGGTCTCGAGCTGCTCGACCTGGTGAAGGAACTGGACGCAGACCTGCCCGTGGTGATGATTTCGGGCCACGGCAACATCGAAACCGCGGTCAGCGCCATCAAGCGCGGGGCCTACGACTTTCTGGAGAAGCCGTTCAAGTCCGACCGGCTTTTGCTGGTCATTCAGCGGGCCATCGAGAACGCGGGTCTGAAGCGCGAAAACCGCCGCCTGCGCGCCAAGGCCTTCGTGCCCGACGGCCTGATCGGCAAGTCCGCGGCGGCCCAGGCGTTGCGCGCGACGGTAGCCAAGGTGGCGCCGGCCAACAGCCGCGTCCTCGTCTCCGGCCCTCCGGGGTCGGGCAAGGAGCTGGTCGCCCGCCTCATTCACGAGGGCAGTCCGCGCGCGCGCGCCGAATTCGTGGCGCTGAGCGCCGCGGGCATGGCGCCGGAACGGCTCGACATCGAACTGTTCGGCGAGGAGGGCGAGGGCGGTCGCCCCAAGAAGATCGGCGTGTTCGAACGCGCCCATAATGGAACGCTCTACCTCGACGAGGTCGGCGACATGCCGCGCGAGAGCCAGAGCCGTATCCTGCGTGTGCTGGTGGAACAGCGTTTCCGCCGTGTGGGCGGCGACAACGACGTTCAGGTCGACGTGCGGGTGATCTCCTCCAGCTCGAAGGACCTGCGCGAAGAGATCGCCGAGGGCCGCTTCCGCGAGGACCTGTTCCATCGCCTGAACGTGGTGCCGATCCGCGTGCCGGGCTTGGCTGAGCGGCGCGAGGACATCGCCGAACTGGTCGACTATTTCATCGTCGGCATCGCGGAGGCTCAGGGCCTGCCAAAGCGCAAGCTCGGCGACGACGCGGTGGCGACGCTGCAGGTTCACGCCTGGCCGGGGAACGTGCGTCAGTTGCGCAATAACATCGAGCGCCTGCTGATCCTGGCCACCGGCGATCCCGGCGAGCCGATCACCGCGGAGATGCTGCCGAGTGAAGTGGCCTCGGCAGGCGCGGCGGGCTCCGTCGGCCCCGAGAGGATCATCGCCCTGCCGCTGCGCGACGCGCGCGAGGTGTTCGAGCGTGAATATCTGTCGGCGCAGATCCTGCGTTTCGGCGGCAACATCTCGCGCACCGCGGCCTTCATCGGCATGGAGCGTTCGGCCCTGCACCGCAAGCTGAAGTCGCTCGGCGTCGCGCCCGCGCGCGCCGGCGAAGACGAGGAAGAAGAGGACTGATGTCGCGCCAGGCCTATGTGAACGGCATTTTCCACCCGCACGGCGAAGCCACCGTGCACGTCGAGGACCGCGGCTACCAATTCGCCGACGGCGTGTACGAAGTCTGGGCGGTGCTCGGCGGCAAGCTGTCCGACTACGAAGGCCACATGACGCGGCTCGAGCGCAGCCTCGATGAGCTGCGCATCAAACGCCCGATGACGCGCGCGGCCTTGACCAACGTTCTGCGCGAGGCGATCCGGCGCAACCGCCTGCGCGACGGCCTGCTCTATATCCAGGTGACGCGGGGCACGGCGCGAAGAGACCATCCGTTCCCCCATCCTGACACGCCGCCCAGCGTAGTGATCACCTGCAAGCCGGTCGACAGCTCGGCCAACGAGCTGAAGGCGCAGAAGGGCGTGGCCGTGGCGACCCAGCCCGACATCCGCTGGGGCCGTTGCGACATCAAGTCGGTGGCGCTGCTGCCCAACATCCTCGCCAAACAGGCGGCGAAGGAGGCGGGGGCCACGGAGGCTTGGCTGGTGGACGATCTCGGCCTGATCACCGAGGGGTCCTCGACCAACGCCTGGATCGTCGATGCTGACGGAATCTTACGCACCCGCGACACCAACGCCAACATCTTGCGCGGCATCACCCGCAACGCCATGATCAAGATCGCCCGCGACGCCGGCATCGAAGTGCAGGAACGCCCGTTCAGCGTGGAGGATGTGAAGGCGGCGAAGGAGGCCTTCTTTACCGCCGCGTCGGCCTACGCCACGCCGGTGATCAAAATCGACGGCGCGGTTATCGGCGAAGGCAAGCCGGGACCGATTACGAAGAAGTTGCGGGCGCTGTACCTGGAGCATGCAAGGGTTGAGGCGGTTTAACCCGCCGCGGGGCGCTAACGCATCGGTCTGGCGACGTTTTCCTGGGCGACCCTATCCTCGATCACATGGCCGCTGTCGGCGGACGTGTCCATCAACAGCGTCGCGGCGCCGGAGACCCAGTTACCCGGCTTACGCTCCTTGGCGACGTAGAGGCCTATGATCAGCTCGATCAGGGCGACGACGAAGGCCGAGAACACCGTCGCTTGCGACGCGAACGCCATGACCAGGAACGTGCCCACGACCACGTGGGCAAGGACGATGTAGCGCGCGGCGATCAGGAAATGATGGTAGGTGCCGAGCTTCTCTCGAATGGGCGGTTCATGCCCGGGACCATAGTCGACGAGGCCGGTGCTCATGGTCCGCCTCCTTGCACGGTTACAGCGCCGATCCAAACGCGACCGGCTCCTTGGACAAACGTGTGCGTCGGACAGGGCGTTCCCGGCGGTCAGGCGGAGTGACCGTTCACCAGGGTTCAAGCTTCGCCGCCAGCCTCGCCTTCACCATCGGCCATTCTTCCGCGACGATGGAAAACCGCTTCGAATCGCGCGGCGTGTGGTCCACCGCGAAGCGGTGCGCGCGCAACACGCCCTCGAACTTCGCGCCAATTCGTTCCATCGCTTTCGCCGAGCGGTCGTTCCTCGCATCGGTATGCAGGCAGACGCGGACGACCCGCCAGGTCTCGAAGGCGTGGGTGAGCATCAGGAGCTTGGCTTCGGTGTTGATGGCGGTGCGCACCGCCGATCCCGACAACCAGGTGTAGCCAATCTCGACGCCGTCCATCGGACCGCCGCGGCGCGGGTGATCCTGCGGCCACGGCCAGCGGTCGAAGTCGAAGAAGCGGGTCGAACCGACCAACGCGCCGTCCGACCGGCGCACCGTGGCCAAGGGCAGGGCGAGACCCCGGCTGCGCAGCTCGACCGCGGCTTCGACATAGGCGTTCATGGCCTCGCGGCCCTGGGGAATGTAGCTCCAGGCGTAGAGCGACGGGTCCTCCGCCGCGGCGGCGACCAGACCGTCAACATGCCGCAGCCCCAGCGGTTCGAGCCGGACGCGGGGGGCCTCGAGCGTCAGGTCGTCCGCGAGCGCACGCTCCGCCATCGAACTCGATCTCCCTGTTTGAGCCCAGCCTTTGCCACGGTGAAGCCGGCCCTGGGGATCACTTCCTGTGACCTATCAATTCGGCCGGGCGTAAGGAAAAGCGCTCGAAACGGTTGCGGCGGCGGCGATCACTCGCTTTATTAGGGGTGTGTGTGTGGGGGCGTGTTGCCCTCCCGATAATCGAGAAGGACGGGCCAGTCGTGTCCCAAGACAAGAAGCAGAATCTGCAAGACACTTTTCTGAACAGCGTGCGCAAGTCCAAGACGCCGCTCACCATCTTCCTGGTGAACGGGGTCAAGCTGCAGGGCGTGGTGACCTGGTTCGACAACTTCTGCGTCCTGCTGCGCCGGGACGGACAGTCGCAACTGGTCTACAAGCACGCCATATCCACCATCATGCCCGCCCAGCCGGTGCAGCTGTACGAGCCTGACGCAGAAAACGGCGAAGAGTGACCTCCAAATCCATCGACCGCACCCCAGAAGTTGAGATCGCGGTCGTCATCCATCCCGAGACGCCGGGCGACAAGTCCGAGCGCCACGCCGACGACCGCCTCGAAGAAGCCGTTGGCCTCGCCCGCGCCTTGGACCTGGACGTCCGCAGCGCCGAGATCGCGCGCCTGCGTCGCCTGACGCCCGCAACCCTGTTCGGGGCCGGCAAGGTGGAAGAGATCGCGAGCCTGGTGCGCGCCGCCGACGCCGGCGTGGTGGTGATCGACGATACGCTCTCGCCGGTGCAACAGCGCAACCTGGAAAAGGCGTGGAACGCCAAGGTCATCGACCGCACGGGGCTGATCCTCGAAATCTTCGCACGGCGCGCCCGCACGCGCGAAGGCAAGCTGCAGGTCGAGCTGGCGCGGCTCGATTACGAGCGGTCGCGCCTGGTGCGCACCTGGACCCACCTGGAGCGCCAGCGCGGCGGCCTTGGCAAGACCGGCGGTCCCGGCGAAACCCAGATCGAACTCGACCGGCGTCAGATCGCCGAGCGCATCGTCAAGCTGAAGCTCGAAATCGAAGACGTGCGCCGCACCCGCAGCCTGCATCGCGCGGCGCGCAAACGCGTGCCGTTCCCGACCATCGCGCTGGTGGGGTACACCAACGCCGGCAAGTCGACGCTGTTCAACCGGCTGACCAAGTCGGACGTCGTGGCCAAGGACCTGCTGTTCGCGACGCTCGATCCGACGCTGCGCACCGTGCGCCTGCCGCGCGGCCGTTCCGCGATCGTCTCCGACACCGTGGGCTTTATCTCCGACCTGCCGCACGAACTGGTCGCCGCCTTCCGCGCCACTCTGGAAGAGGTGCGCGAGGCGGACCTCGTCCTGCACGTGCGCGACATCGCCAGCCCCGACACGGCGGCCCAGGCGAAGGATGTCGAAGAGGTGCTGGCCCAGATCCCCCCGTCACAGGGCAAGCGCCAGGTTCAGATCGAGGTCTGGAACAAGATCGACCTGCTCGACGAGGAAGATCACGCCGTCGTCTTCGCCCGCGCCATGCGTTCAGCTGAGACCGGCGGCATGCTCGCCGCGGCGGTTAGCGCTGTGACCGGCGAGGGCATCGACCGCCTGCTCGACCTGATGGCCGACACCGTCGACGACGCCCCCGAAATCGAAACCCGCGTCCCGCCCGGCGACGGCGAAGCCCTGGCGTGGCTCTACCAGAACGGCCGCGTGGTCGAGCGCCGCGACGATCCGGACGGCTCGGTGATGATGACCGTGCGCCTCGACGACCAGGCGCTGGGCCGCTTCGAGCGCCTGTTCCCGGAAGCGCGGTTGCTGAACGCGGCGCAGTAGCCCGACGGGATTGTCCGCGACCGCCCGTTACACCGACAGGTGAGCGGAGGCTGTCATGGGTCGGTGGATCGCTTTCCTCGTTTCTCTCGCGCTTCTGGGCCCCTCGAGCGTTCAGGCAACGCAGGCGCTACTGGCGTGTCCCATAAATTGGGATTGGGTCCAGGACGGCAGCAAGTTCTTCGACGGGAATGACGCCTACGGCGCCCCACGTGGTGCGACCGGGGAAGTCGAATGCGTTATTGGGCCATCTCACCGTCCGAACCATTGCCGCGTTCTAAGTGAGACTCGGAGCAGCCCGATGGGCGTGGTCGCCCAGGAAGTCGCAGAGGCGTACAAGGCTGCAACAGTCGACCGCACAGCCAAACCGACTCAAGGCCGGATCGTGCGGATGACGTTCATGAAACTAAACGACCAAACGGATGATCCAACGCTACATCCACTGATCATCCTGCGCGCAATCACAACTAACTGTTCGTGAGGCTTTCGCTGGACGCGTTAAACATGGACGATCGAACGCAAACGTTCGCCGTCCTGATCTGGAAGGTAGCGGTCAGGACAGTACGCAAACAAAAAGCCGCTGGCCGAGGACGCTAGCCCTCAGTCGCCGGTGCGCGTCCACGCTTCGTAGGGGACTGCGTTCGCGTTAAGCCGAGACTCGCGGCCGCGTCGCCGGAAAAGCGGTGTTTCAAAGCCTTGAGCAGCGAGCCTCGTGCGCCGAGCGCCGACTTCAGTCTTGGAACGTCGGCGGCTTTCACCGTCCGGGTCCATTCGTACTCGCGCTGGCTGGGGCGAACCAGCGTTCCACGCCGTCGCCGAGGTCCTGGCCTTCGATGATGAGGTCGCCGTTGCGTTCGAGACGCGCCTCGAGATAGCGACTGCCGTCTTTGTCTCGCGTATGCAAAGAACCACGCGTTTTGGGGCAAAGAGTGAGAACACGACTACGACGTCGCCGGCGTGTCCGAGAAGCTATCCCAGGTCACCTGCGGCATTCCATTGGGACCGATGCGATAGCCGATCAGCAGGTTGCCGTGTTCGACGACGGTCCTGTTGGCCTTGGGATCGGTAGACGTGGCCGCGTAGGTCGCGCGATAGACCGCCATGTCGCCCGCCTTGGAAACGTCGACCCTCTCGTTGCTCAGGTCGATGTGCGCTTTGGGATCGGCGACCTGCAGCTTGGTGATCGAAAGGTCCGCGGCCGGTCCCAGGTTGTTGGCCATGCCGTGAAACATGCCGACGAAGTCGGGCGCGTCGTGCGACACGGTTTTCGCCGCATCGTGCGCGTTGAACGCGGCGATCAGGCTGTGCACGTCCGCCTTGACGCCATCCGCGGTCAGCGTGTTCGCCGGCTTCGGCTTCCCGCAACCCGTCAGACTTGCCGCCGCGATTAGCGCGGCCAAGGCCGACGCGACTTTCAATGTCGCCATCCTGGTCCCCTCATTTCAGCTTGTCCGCCGCGCGCGCTTCGTCCCAAAAGCCGTCCATCTCCTCGAGCGTCGACTGGTCCGGCGTGCGGCCGGTTTCCGCTAAGCGCGCCTCGACGTGATGGAAGCGGCGGATGAACTTGGCGTTGGCGCTGCGCAGTGCGTCTTCGGGTTCGACGTCGAGTTTACGGGCGAGGTTCGCAACTACGAACAGGAAATCGCCGAGCTCTTCGCGTGATTTCTCAGCGTCGCCGGCTTCGATCTCGACCTCGAGTTCGGCCAGTTCCTCGCGCAGCTTGTCGAACACCTCGCGCGTGGACGGCCAGTCAAAACCGACGCGGGCGGCGCGCTTGGTCAGTTTCACCGCGCGGGTGAGGGCCGGGAGGCCCGCGGGCACGTCGTCGAGCACGCCGCCGGCCTTCTTGGCGGCGCGTTCCTGCGCCTTGATTTCTTCCCACGCGAGCGTCTGTTCCTCCGACGTGCGAAAGCCCGCGTCGCCGAACACGTGCGGGTGGCGCCGGATCAGCTTGTCGGCGACGGCGTCGACCACCGCGTCGAAGTCGAAAGCGCCCATCTCCTCGGCCATGCGGCTGTGGAACACGACCTGGAACATCAGGTCGCCGAGTTCTTCCTTCAGGTGGACAAGGTCGTTGCGCTCGATGGCGTCGGCAACCTCGTAGGCCTCCTCGACCGTATAGGGGGCTATGCTGGCGAAGGTCTGCTCGACATCCCAGGGACAGCCGCGCTCGGGATCGCGCAGCCGCGCCATGACGGCAAGCAGCTTGTCGATGGGGCGTTGGCGAGGGGCGTCGTCGGCCATTTCCTTGGTCTAAGCCGATTGCTCGCGGGCTTCCAGGGCGGCGCGGATCTCAGCGTGGCGGTAGGGCCCCAGCGGATAGCCGCGCAGGACCACCGATGACGTCGCCAGGAGCACGGTCGGGACGGCGATGAACACGATCTGCAACGCGAGGATGGCCTGGTCGGAATTGTGCGCGCCGGACTTGTCGCTAAACCCGAGCTGGGCGAGCAACGGCAGGCAGCCGATCGAAATGGCGTAGCCGAGCTTGGTGGTCAGGCTTAGCAGCGAGAACAACAGACCCATGCGGTCGACGCCGGTCTGCAACTGCACCTCGTCGGCGATGTCGGCCATCATCGCGCGGGTGAGCAGGAGTCCCGCCGCATAGGGCAGGCCGGCGACGAACATGCCGGCGGCGGTGATCATGAAATTGCCGCCGGGAATGAATCCGATGCCACAGTAGAGCACCGCGAAAATAATGCTCGCCGCCATCAGCGCACGATGCTTGCCGATGCGCGTGGCGAGCCAGCTCCAGAACGGCGCGGCCACAAGGCCGGCGACGAAATAGGGCACGATCAGCATCTGGCTCTGGGTGCGGTCGTAGCCCTTGACCGCCTCGAAGAAGTTGAACAGCACCGCGCCGGTGATGCCGGGCGCGAGCCCCAGCAGCAGGTCGCTGATCAGGACCTTGCGCACGGCCTTGCGTTTGAACAGGGCGAAATAGGCGCCGACGCCGCCGTGGGGCGCGCTCGCCGGCGCGCGCGGCTCGGGAACGACCCGAAGGTTGATCAGGAGCGTGATCGGCAGAGCAGCGATGATGAACCAGCCCATCGCCTGCACGCCTTGGGCGGGTGACGCGTGGAACAGGTTGGTCGCCAGGATCGGAATGAAAAGGGCGATCAGGACGCCGAGGATGTTGCCCCCCTGCCACCAGGCACAGAGCCGCGAACGCTGGTCGTATTCCGGCGCCAGCACCGCGCCCCAGGCGAGCTGCGCCAGGGTGGTGATCGAGAATCCGAGATAGAGCACCAGGAGCCAGACGAAGAGGTAGTGGAACGTCACCCCCGGCCTGGCCATAAAGATCATGAAGATCGCCGCGCCCAGGATCGGCGTGCCCAGCGTGATCCACGTCCGGTACGGCCCCCACCGGTTGCGCGTGCGGTCCATGCTCCAGCCGACGATCGGGTCGAAGAAGATGTCGACCATGCGCACCGCCACGAACGCGAAACCCGCCGCGCTGAGGCCGAGGCCCAGGATCTGGCTGTAGTAGTTCGGTAGATAGACCGCGAGCGGCAGGCCGATGGCCGCATAGGGCAGGCAGGGCCCGGCCCAGGCAAGCAAGATGCCGTTGCTGCGCCGCGCCGAATCCACCATCGGCGCGAGCCTAGCATCAAAGTTCCGACAGCGTCGCGGCGGGGAGGCGGAAGGAAGCCCTCCCGCCCCTGCGGACGCCGGGTCAGGCAGCCTTCTGACCGGCGAGCGCCCGAACGTCCCCCGCGGTCAGCGCCTTGCCGCCGATCGCCCAGTCACCCTGCTCGAACTCCTGGATCCGCACCCAGGTCACCCCGCGGAGGGCCTCGCCTTCCACGGACACCATGGCGTCGGTCACCTTTTCGATGATGTCGCGCTTTTGCGCCGGAGAGAACACGTCCTTGATCACGTCGATGGTCACGCACGGCATGGGTCGCCTCCTGGTCTGCCCGAGCCTGTCGCTCGGGGAACTTGAACAGTGTGGGCCCGACGTCCACCCACGCTTGAGGAAACCCTGGAGATTTTCGGGAGATTTCATGGAGGTGCTATAGGCGGGGTGATGATCTATGAATTCGAGGGCTATCGACTCGACACGGCCAAGCACGAGCTGGTTTCGCCGGCTGGCGATCCGCTTCCGCTCGAGCCGCAGGTCTTCGCGCTCCTGACCCTGCTGATCGAGCATCGCGAGCGGATGGTCGGCAAGGACGAGATCATCGATCGGATCTGGCGCGGCAGGATCGTGTCCGAAGCCGCAGTCGCCAGCCGCATCAAATCCGCGCGCCACGCCATCGGCGACGACGGCCGGGCCCAGCGCCTGATCCGCACCCTTCACCGTCGGGGGTTTCGTTTCGTGGCCGAGGTGCGGGCGTTGGGCGCCCGGCGCCCTACCGAGCCCGAGTCAGCGCCTACCGTAGAAACCGACGCGTTTCATCGCGCGCGGCCGTCCATCGCCGTCCTCCCGTTTTCGCTGGTCGGCGTGGCGGGACCCTCCGCGACCGTCGCCGACGCGCTGCCGCACGACTTGATCGTGGCTCTGTCGCGGCTTCGCTGGCTGTTCGTGATCTCGCGCGCGTCGTCATTCCAGTTGAGGGGGACGGATGCGCGCCTCAGCCGGGTGCGAGAGACGCTCAATGTCCGCTACGCGCTGACCGGCCTTGTGGAAATGGCGGGCGAGCGAATCACCGTCACCGTCGAGCTCAACGACGCCGTTGACGAGAATATCGTCTGGAGCGAGACCTACCGCGGCAAGCTAGATGCCGTACACGAGATCCGAGAGGCGATCGTGCACGCCGTGGTCAATGCGCTCGAGCTGCAGATTCCGCTCAACGAGGCGCAGCGCGTGCTGAGGTCGCCACAAAACCTCGACGCCTGGTCGGTCTACCACCTTGGCCTGCATCATATGTTCCAGTTCACCCGCGGCGGCGCGGCGCGGGCAGGGGCCTGTTTCCGGGACGCAATCGGAAAGGAGCCGGGCTTTGCGCGGGCCTACGCAGGACTTTCATTCGCTCATTTCGAAGACGCCTTTCTGCGTTTCGCCGAAGACAAGCGGGATGCCGTGGCGAGCGCACGGCGCAACGCCGAACTCGCGCTCGAGCACGATCCGCTCGATCCATTCTGCAATCTGGTAATGGGACGCGCGAGTTGGCTGGAGGGCGACCTCGAGGCGGGACTGCCGTGGCTCGATCGCGCGGTAGAACTCAACCCTAACTATGCCCAGGCCAAATATTCGAGTGCTTGGACACGCACCCTGCTGGGGGAGGGCGCTCAGGGTCAGGGCCTGGTCGACGACGCGCTCGACCTCAGCCCGCTCGATCCCTTGCGTTACGGCATGCTCGGTGTCCGGTCGTTTTCTCACATGGTGCTCGATGAACCCGAAGAAGCGGCCCGATGGGGAGAAAAGGCCGCGCGAGCGCCGCGCGCGCATCCATTCATCGAACTGATCGCCGCCGTGGCGCACGACCTGAACGGCGACCAGGCGCGGGCGCGACAGTGGGCGCAATCCGCCCTTGTGCGGCAGCCGGGCCTGGGCGCTGAAGACTTCATGAGGACATTCCCTTTCCGGGATGTCCCCGCACGCGGGCGCGTAGCCGAGGCGCTCCGGCGGCTTGGCCTCTAGCGGGCATCAACCCTACGGATTTTTAATGTTGGCTCCCCCGCCTGGGTCCCTATGGTGCCGCGTCGGTTGCCGGGAGGGGAATCCCTATGCGTTCGGTGTTTCGGGCGGTCGCCATGGCGGCCGTTTTGGCGTTTGCGGGCGGGGTCGCGGCCCATGCCGAGGACAGCGGCAAGGATAAGCCCGCTACTGAGACCAAGAAGGACGCCGACATCGGCGACTTCACCCCGTTCCCGGCCGACGCACACGTGGCCCAGGTCACCCACGTGGCGGGCAAGACCCTGAACTACACCGTCACCGTCGGCTCACTGCCGGTGCGCGACGAGAAGGGCAAGAAGATCGCCGAGGTGGTCTTCACCGCCTACATCCTCGACGGTCACAAGGCCGATCCGACTACCCGGCCGGTGACCTTCGCTTTCAACGGCGGTCCTGGCGCCGCGTCGGTCTATCTGAACCTGGGCGCTATCGGTCCAAAGCGCGTGCCGTTCGGAATCTCCGGCGAATACGCCTCGGATTCACCGCAGCTGCAGGACAACCCCGGCACCTGGCTCGACTTCACCGATCTGGTGTTCATCGATCCGGTCGGCACCGGCTTCTCGCGCTCGCTGTTGCCGCTGGACCAGACGAAGAAGAAGTTCTGGGCGACCCAGCCGGACATCGAATACCTGTCGCGCATAGTCTACGACTGGCTGCTCAAGAACGAGCGCATGGCGTCGCCGAAATACCTCGTCGGTGAGAGCTACGGCGGTTATCGCGGCCCGCGCCTGGCGCACTATCTGCAGACCCAGCTCGGCGTCGGCATCAACGGCGTGACGCTCGTTTCGCCCTATCTCGACGCATCCTCCACCGGCGACGGTTCGCTGTCGCCGATTCCGTGGGCGGTGAACCTGCCGTCCATGTCGGCGGCCTATCTCGAACGCCAGGGTAAGGTTCCCAACCCCGAGACCATGGCCGCGGTCGAGGCCTATGCGCGCGGCGAATACATCACCGACCTGTTGAAGGGCGCGCGCGACCAGGCCGCGGTCGATCGCATCGTCCAGCACGTGACGGCGTTCACGGGCCTGGATCCCAGCTTCGTCAAGCGCGATGCGGGCCGCCTCGACACCGGCGACTTCCTGCGCGGCGTCTATCGCGATCAGGGCATGCTCGGAAGCGTCTACGACTCTACCGTCACCGCCTACGATCCGTTCCCCTGGTCGCCGCAGCAGCGCGCCAGCGATCCGCTGCTCGATTCGATCATCGCGCCGACCACTTCGGCGATGGTCGACTTCGTCACGCGAACTGTGGGCTGGAAGGTCGACGGTCGTTACGAGGCGCTGAGCTTCCAGGTGGGCCGCAACTGGGAGGGCGGCATCGGCAATGTCGAGGCGGTCACCGATCTGCGTCAGGCCGTGGCCCTGGATCCAAAGCTGAAGGTCTTGATCGTGCACGGCTACAACGACCTGTCGTGCCCGTACTTCGCCTCCGAGCTGATCGTCGACCAGATGCCGGCGATGGGTGATCCAGGCCGCGTGCAGGTGCACGTCTATCCCGGCGGACACATGTTCTACAGCCGCCCCGGGAGCCAGTCCGCGCTCCGCCACGACGTCATGACCCTCTATGGAGCGGCCTGAGATGACTTTACGCTCCCTGATCCCCTCCATTCTGGTCGCGGCCGCCCTCACGCTGGGCGTCAGCTCGATCGCCTTTGCCGATGACGCCGCGACCAAGACCGACGCCAAGACGGCCGACACCAAGGTCAATCCGCCGCCGTTTCCCGCCGACGCGCACGTGGAACAGGTCACCCATGTGGCCGGCAAGACCGTCAACTATACCGCCACCGTCGGCTCGCTGCCGGTGCGCGACGAGAACGGCAAGAAGATCGCCGAGGTCGTGTTCACCGCCTACACCCTCGACGGTCCCCCCAATCCCAACCGTCCGGTGACCTTCGCCTTCAACGGCGGTCCGGGCGCGTCGTCAGTCTATCTAAATCTTGGCGCCATCGGCCCCAAGCGCATCCAGTTCGGCGCCAAGGGCGACAGCGCGTCGGAGACCGTGCGGCTGGACGACAATCCCTCGACCTGGCTCGACTTCACCGACCTGGTGTTCATCGATCCTGTGGGCACCGGATTCTCGCACTCGCTGGTGGATGAGGCGACGACCAAGAAGAAGTTCTGGGCGACCAAGCCGGACATCGATTACCTGTCGCGCATCGTCTACGACTGGCTGTTGAAGAACGGCCGCATGCAGTCGCCCAAATATGTCGTGGGCGAAAGCTACGGCGGGTTCCGCGGTCCGCGCATCGCCCACACTCTGCAGACCGAGCTCGGCGTCGGCGTCAACGGCGTGGTGCTGGTGTCGCCCTTGCTGGACGGTCCGGAGCGCGGGGACGGCGACGTATCGCCGCTGCCGTGGATGATCAACCTCGCCTCGATCACCGCCGCCAATCTCGAGCGCCAGGGCAAGCTGACGCCGGCCGCCATGGCCGACGTCGAGGCCTATATCCGCGGCGACTACATGACGACCCTGGTCAAGGGCCGCACCGATACCGCCGCCTTCGACGCGATGGTCAAGCATGTCACCGAGCTGACCGGGCTCGATCCGACCTTCGTGCGCCGGCTCGGCGGGCGGCTGGAGACGCAAGCCTATCTGCGCGAGGTCTACCGCGACCGGGGCATTCTCGGCAGCCGCTACGACTCCAACGTCACCGCCTACGATCCCTTTCCCTGGGCGCCGGAGCAGCAGTCGAACGATCCGATCCTGGACTCGATCGTGGCGCCGACCACCAGCGCCATGGTCGACTTCATGACCCGCGTCGTCGGCTGGAAGGTCGACGGCCGCTACGAAGCGCTCAGCAGCACCGTGGGACGCGGCTGGGATCGCGGCCGCGGCGGCGATCTGGAATCGGTCACCGACCTGCGCCAGGCCGTCGCGCTCGATCCGAAGATGCGGGTGCTGATCGCGCACGGCTACGACGACCTGTCGTGCCCGTACTTCGCCTCGGTGCTGATCGTTGACCAGACCCCGGTGATGGGCGACCCGACGCGCCTGCAGGTGAAGGCCTATCCCGGCGGTCACATGTTCTACAGCCGCCCGGACTCCGGCGCCGCGCTGCGCCACGATGTGATGAAGCTCTATGGAGTCGCCAACTGAAACGGATCGGTATTCTCGCGCACTCGGGCGAGGGTGCGGCGCTCTGTTTCCTGACCGCGATCCACGAGGGGCAGCGGCGCATGGGCGCGCATTTCCATCCGGACATCGTGATGGACATCGAGCCGATGGGACCGAGCTTGCCCGACTACGACCGGAAGGACTACGCACCGGTTCACGCGCGCTTCGCGCGACAGATCGAGCGATTGAAGGGCGCGGGCGCCGACTTCTTCCTGTGCCCCGACAACACCGCGCACATGGCGCTGGAGGCAGAGGGGCCGCCCTTCGCGTTGCCGGGGCTGCACATCCAGTCGATCGTCGCCGCCGAAGCCAAGCGGCGCGGATTCAAGAAGGTGGGCGTCACCGGCACCCGCTGGACCATGGAGGGTCCAGTCTATCCGCGCGAATTCGCCGTCGCCGGTATCGCCTCGCTGGCGCCGGATGCGCAGGATCGCGCCGACGTGCAGTCCATCATCATGGACGAGCTGGTGCAGGGTGTGTTCCTCGAAACGTCCCGCGCGTGTTTCGTCGACGTCGTGGGGCGTCTTGCCCGAGAGGGTTGCGACAGTGTCGTCCTCGGTTGCACTGAGCTGCCGATGATCCTGAACGACGAGACTTCGCCGGTCCCAACGCTGGCCAGCACCCAGCTTCTCGCCATCGCCGCGGTCAATGTAGCGCTCGGCGACGCCCCGATGCCCACTTGGCGCGGCGGGCCCCGTCAGTAGAATCCGTCAGTAGAACTTGGCGAGCGGTGGAAAGATCACCCTGAGAACCTCGTCGGTCGTGTAGACGCAGCGGTCGTTGTGACCGCATTCCGGCACGATGATCGCCTTGGCATGACCGCCGAGATGCTCATTTACATATTTGACGAACGCCTCGCCGCGCGCGCGCCGGGTCGCGCCTTGCGCCATCGCGTTGGGCGACCCGTCGAAGCCGCCGAGCGGAAGGGTGTCGACCTGGCTCAACAGATAGGTCGCGGGCCGCGACGCGAGTTGGCTGCGCAACTGATCGTCGCTTTCGCGCGCGGTATAGCCGTGCTCCCGTTTTTCGAGACCATACGGCCAATCATCGAACGTCGGCGCCTTGGCGGAGTCGAAATCGCCATAACTGAAATCGGTGTGCGGCGTCTCGCTCTTCCAGCCGAGCGCCGCCGCGTCGGGCGCCGCATCCCCGGTGGGAAGCGGACGGCTGGCGTCGGGCCACGCGTAGCTCGACGGATTGGCGATGACATAGTCGATGCGCACGTCGTGAAGCGTGTCGTGCACGCGATTGGCCATCTGATAGCGCTCGACGAACTGACCGCCGGCGGAGTGTCCCGCCACCACTATGACCTGAAGGTTCGGGAACACCTTCTTGTCGGCGAGGTGACGCAGGATGGCGTCCATGAAACCGAACGACGTCAGGTTCGGATCGCTGGCCGAGGCGCCGCCGGAACGCCAGCTGTCGCCGCCGCAACTCCAGCTCACCTCGTGAGGCTCGAGCGCGTCGAGACATTCGCCTTGGGCCGAGCGGAAGACCGGCGCGATGACCAGGGTGTCGCCGAGCGCGTGGGCCATGAACGCCGCGCCGGTCGCCGTGCGGAAATAGTGGTCCCCGTTGCGCAACGTGCCGTGCACCATAATCAGAGCGCGCCGCACATGCAGATTGCGCACGTCCAGCGGCAGGGTCCGGTAGATCAGTCCCCTGGCGCCGTGACGCCCCAGCGGCACCCACTCCGTGCACGACCAGTCGGCGTTGGTGCAGGGGCGGCCCCGGGCGTGGACCGCGGCGTGGACCCGGGCATGGACCGCGGTATGGACTACGGCATGCACCGCGGCCTGGGTCGCGTCGGCGGCGCCGGCCGGCGCGGGGTCCTGCGCCGAGGCGGCGCCCGCCATCAGGGCCAAGACCCCTAATAAAACCAATAGGCTCCGAGACATCACCCGTACTCCTGCGCCCCGAACTATCGATAGCCCACCTCAACCTCGGCCGGGAAGGGGCGCCCGCGACCGGTCGACGCCTTGCATTCGCCACGCGGGAGCGGTTTTCTGGCGTATGGGATTGAGCCTGCTTCGCTTTGTCGCCGGTCTGGGCGCCGCCGTCGTTGCGGCCGTGTGCGCCTGCGCGCTCGCGCCCGGGGCGGTTCAAGCGGCGACCTACGCCTCCTGTGGCGACGCTGCGCCGCCCTTCGTCGAAGCCGCGTCCAAGAACGCCCAGAGCATCGATACGCTCGACTGGGCGCCCTTCGGCCCGCACGAGAAGGGCTGGGCGATTTATGAAATCATGATCGATCACGAGATCGGCACGACCTGCGGCGCCGGGACGCCCGTGTTCGCCCAGAAGCTCGCCGACTTTCAGGCCAAGTATCAGCTCGCGCCCGACGGCGTGTTTACGCCAGCGACCTTCGATACGCTGAAGGGCGTCTGGCAGGAGCGGCGGCCGTTCGTCATGCTGCGGGTGCAACACCTCTGTCCTGATACGCCCGCGCCGTCGAATCTGAAGCCGGTGCCGAAGGACGAGGAAGCCTTCGAACGCGACGATCGCATGCTCCGCGCCGACGCGCTCGCCGCCTACCAGCAGATGCTGACCGCCGCGCGACGCGAGTCCGGCGCCATCGCCGCCGACCCCAGGGCGCTGACCATCTTCTCCGGCTATCGCGATCCGGCGTCCGACGCGCAGCGCTGCGAGACGGAACACAACTGCGACGGCGCCCATCGCGCGTCCTGTTCGGCGCACCGCACCGGCACGGCCATCGACCTCGACGTCGGCTTCATGTCGGGCGACCACGCCGACGACGCCACCGTCGACAACCGCATGCTGCAGACCCGCACCCCGGCCTATCGCTGGATGGTCGACAACGCGGCCCGTTTCGGTTTCGTGAACTACCCCTTCGAGCCGTGGCACTGGGAATATGTGAAGGGCCCGCTGCCCGCGACCGCCCCGCCCATCCTCACCGATGCGCCGTCGCAAACCGCGCCCGGCGTCGCACCCCTGTTCACACCGACCGCCGCGGCTGCCGGCGCGAAAGGCGCCGTGGTAACGCTTCCATCCGCGAAGCCTCAGGCAGCGCCCGCGAGCCCGTCACCGGAGCCGCACTCATAGCCACGATCGTTGCGATCGACGATGCGGACGATCCGCGCGTCGCCCCCTATCGCGACATCCGCGAGCGCGATCTCGCCGGTCGAGACGGATTGTTCGTTGCTGAAGGCGAGGTGGTTCTGCGCACGCTCGTGCGCGCCGGCGGCGCCTCGCCTGTGTCGCTGCTGATCGACGCCAAGCGTGTCGACGCCCTGGCCGATGTGGTCGCGGCGTTAGACGCCGATATTCCGGTATACGCCGCGGGTCAGGCGGTGCTCGACGCCATTGCGGGATTTCACCTGCATCGCGGCATTCTCGCCCTGGTGCGGCGACCGCACGATCACGATCCGGACGCACTGCTCGCGAGCGCGGCCGGGCGCGCCGTCGTCGTGATGCTGTTCGGCATCGCCAACCACGACAATATGGGCGGCGTCTTCCGCAACGCGGCGGCCTTCGGCGCCCACGCGGTCCTGCTCGACGCGGACTGTTGCGACCCGCTCTATCGCAAGGCGATCCGCGTCTCGGTCGGCGCGACCCTGGTGACGCCCTGGGCGCGGCTGGCGCGCGCCACCGACCCGATCCGGTTGCTCGAGCGTCACGGCTTCACCCCGCTCGCGCTCAGCCCCGCCGGCGCCGAAACCCTCGACGCGCTGACGCCGCCGTCCCGCGCCGCAATCTTGCTCGGGACCGAAGGCGAGGGCCTGTCACAGAAGCTCATGGACCGGGCGCGGACGGTGCGCATCCCGATGGCCGGGGCCATGGACTCGCTGAACGTCGCGGTGACCAGCGGCCTCGTCCTGCATCGCCTGACCCGCTAGCGACGCTTGCCAGGGCGTCGGTCTCGGGATTTGGTAGGCCGGGACGCGGCCTGGAGGGGGGAGCCATGCGCTGGGAAGACGGCCGGGAGTCCGGCAATGTGGAAGATCGCCGGGGCGGCGGCGTAGGCCGCATCGGCGTAGGCGGGCTGGTGATCGTGGGCGTGGTCTATTACCTCGTCACCCATAAGAATCCCGCCGACATCCTTGCCCAGTTGAGCCAGATCGCCGGAGCGACCCAGCAAGGGACCGCGGGCGCGCCGAAGGACGCCGAGGGTAAGTTCGCCGCGGTCGTGCTGGGGTCCACCGAGGACGTGTGGACCGCGCGGTTCCAGGCCAGGGGCATGAAATACGATCCGCCGACCCTGGTGCTCTACGACCAGGCGACCTTCGGCGGCTGCGGCCTCGGCGCCGAGGCGATGGGACCGTTCTACTGCCCGATCGACCGCAAGGTTTATCTCGACCTGCAGTTCTTCCGGGAACTGGAGACCAAGTTCGGCGCCAAGGGCGACTTCGCCCGCGCCTATGTCATCGCCCACGAGGTCGGGCACCACGTGCAGAACCTGATGGGCCTGACCGATCGCATCCAGCGCGCCGAGCGGGTCGCGTCGCAGACCGGCGGCAAGACCGCGGTGAACCTGATTTCGGTGCCCACCGAGCTGCAGGCCGATTGTTTCGCGGGCATCTGGGCCAAGGACTACGTAAAGACCGGCCACGCCGACGCCAGCGACATCGACAGCGCGCTCTCCGCCGCCGCCGCCGTCGGCGACGACACCATCGAGAAGAAGACGCAAGGCCAGGTCGTGCCCGACAGCTTTACCCACGGTACGTCGGAACAGCGCACGCACTGGTTCAAGGTCGGCTATCAGTCGGGCGACGAGAACGCCTGCGACACCTTCAAGGCCGAGGGCATAAGCCTGCCGGACGCCCACACGATCCCGGCGCCGGACCCCGACGGCCGCGATCCCGACCAGAGCCAGGATTGACCGCGCGAACGCTATAGCCGCGTCAGCCGTTGGTGCTGGGGCGCGGGACAATTGTCCGCGCGGGAGAGACCCATGGCCTACAAGCTCGCCGGCGCGACGCCGCTGTTCCTGGTGTTCGACATGATCGAGGCGGTCGCCTTCTACCGCGACCTGCTGGGGTTCGAGGTGGTCAACGCCTCGCCCGAGGTCGAGGCGCCCGAGGGGCGGTTCTCGCACTGGGTCTTTCTGCGCCGCGATCAGGCGGAGCTGATGTTGAACACCGCCTACGACTCCGGCGAGCGGCCGCCGATACGTGACGAAATCCACTGGGCGGGCCATGCCGACACCGCGCTCTACCTGGCCTGCGAGGACGTGGACGCGGCCTACGCCCACGTCGTGTCGAAGGGAATCGCTGCGCCGCCGCCGATCATGACGCCCTATGGGCTGAAGACCTTCGAGGTCACCGATCCGGACGGCTACACCCTGGTCTTCCAGAGTCGCGGTTGAAATACGCAACAAAAGGGTTGCGCGAGGTCGACGGTCGGCCTAAATAACCAGCAACCAGGAGGTTGCCCTATGACCGATCGCATCGAGAAATCCGTCGACATCGACGCCCCCATCGAACGCGTCTGGGAGGCCATTGCCGACCACGACCAGTTCGGCGCCTGGTTCCGGGTGAAGCTGGACCAGCCGTTCAAGCCCGGCCAGGCTTCGACCGGATACATCGACATGCCGGGGTATGAGCATCTCCGCTGGAACTCCAAGGTCATGGCGATGGAAAAGCCGCACCTCTTCTCGATGACCTGGCATCCCTACGCCATCGACCCGAACGTCGACTATTCGGGCGAGACGCCCACCCTGGTCGAGTTCAGGCTGGAGCCGAAGGGGCAGGGGACGCACCTGACCGTCGTCGAGACGGGGTTTGAAAAGCTTCCCCCGCACCGGCTGGCCGACGCGCTGCGCATGAACGACCAGGGCTGGGCGCAGCAGATGCTGAATATCAAAAGCCATGTCGAGCGTTAGGGCGCAGGCGGCGGCGCGGGATCCGGCCCCGGTGTTCGCCGCGCTCGGCGATCCCACCCGCCTGGCCCTGCTGCGCACGTTGAGCGATGGAGCCCGGCGATCGATTTCGGCGCTGTCGGCAGACACCGACCTCACGCGCCAGGCGGTGACCAAGCACCTGCACGTGCTGCAGGCGGCCGGCCTTGTCACCAGCGAGCGGGTGGGGCGGGAGAGCCGATTTACCTTCGAACCCGTGCCGATCGAGCAGGCGCGTGACTATCTCGATCATGTATCGGCGCAGTGGGACGACGCGCTCGGTCGGTTGAAAGCGTTTGTCGAAAAAGGTTGAGCAGGTATCGGGCGTCACCTAGCTGATAATTTTTATGCGCGTACCCTTGGCGGGGTAAACAAGTTCATTGAGCGCGGGTTGCGATAATGTCGCAGACTATTTGAACAGAAAGAATTTTTTCTGCTCTGTCCCGCACTATGGTTACGCATGACTCGCGTTCCGCCATCCGTACCCAAGGCTTGGACCCGCAACGCCATCGGCGGCGGCGCGATCTATTTCGTTCTGTTCGCCATCGCGGTCTCGTTGTTTGAAACCGCCGGCCGCCTGATCGCGGTCCCGGTCTTCGACGGCGCGCCCGACTTCGACATTCAGGTGTTGATCCTGATCGTCATCGCCTGGGCGGCCGCGATCATCGCCGCCAGCGCCAACCGCGTCCCGGATCGTGCGGCGCCCCGTCTGGTGATGGGCGGGATCGGCTTTGGCCTGCTGATCCTGGCCGAGGCCTACGTCTCGCTCGTCATCGAGAACCAGTCGCCGGTGAAGGTCGCGCAGGCGTTCGGATCGTTCACGGGCATTCTGCGCCTGCTCAGCTACGCCGCCTTCGGTCTGGCGCCCCTGCTGCAGATATGGATTCGCTGGCAGGAACCGCAGCAGCACGGCGCCGGCGTCAACAGCCTGCACCCCTGAGACCAATCGCCAGAGCCATGCCATAGTACGCCAATGAGCGGCGGCGAGCGCATGTCCGATCTGATCGACGCGTCGCACCGGCTCGCGCTGAAGACTGCGCGGCGCACGATCAAGGCGGGGATCGCCGGGCTCGACCGCCGGCTTCCGGCCCTGGCCGACCTTACGACGCTCGATATGCCGGGACCGGCCGGACCGCTGGAGGGCCGGCTCTATCGCCCTGAGGGCGTCGCGGAGGATGCGCCGCTGTTGGTGTTCTTCCACGGCGGCGGCTTTGTGGTCTCCGACCTCGAGTCGCACGAGGCCATGTGCATCCGGCTGGCCGCGGCCGGGCGCTTTCGGCTGTTGGCCGCCGCCTACCGCCTCGCGCCCGAGCATCGTTACCCCGCGCAGATCGACGACGCGCTGGCGGTTGCACGATGGGCGACAGGCGAGGGAAGGGCAGTCATCGGATCAGGCGGCCGCATCGCGCTCGGCGGTGACTCCGCCGGTGGCTATCTCGCGGCGCTCACCGCCGCGCGACTGCATGCGGAACTGGCGGATCTCGTCAGCGCGCAGGTGCTGATCTATCCCTTGCTCGAGATGCGTGACGCGGCGTGGGCCGACGACTTGTTCGACGGCACGCGCGCGGTCGGCTGGGCGGCGATGAAATATGTCCGCTCCGCGCTCGCGGCAGAACCGGAAGCGCCATCCTTTCGGACCGCGTCGGATATTGCGCCGATCCCGACGCTTATCGCCACCGGCGGTCCGCTCGATCCGTGCCGAGGCCACGCCGCGGCGTTGGTGGAAACGCTTAAGGCGGCGAACCGGTCGGTCGTTGCGCTCGACTATCCGCCGCTGGTGCACGGCTTCGGCAGCCTCACGCACCTGTCGCCGACGGCGCGCCGCGCGCTGGACGAGATCGGCGCCGCAGCAGGCGCGTTGCTCAGGCCTTAGCGGTCGCCGCCTCCGCCGCCTTCGTCGCTGCCGTAATCGAAGTCCTGGTCCCGCCGAGTCTCATAGCCGAAGGCGTAGATCAGGCTGAAGAACACCACGCGCGTCGCGGCGTGCTGGCGGCTGTCCTCGGCGAGCGTCGCCGTGTCGATGACGCTGCGATTGTGGAAGGTGTCGAAGGCGTCCTGCACCGTGACCAAGGTGGAGAGGTGGCTGTTGAACTTGTGCCGGTAACCCAGGTTCACCCGCCCTCGCGGTTCGCTGAAGCCCTGGGGCGCAAGCCGCTGGCCGAAGTAGTTCACGCGAATCTGGAACAGGTCTTCCGGCGTCATCTGCCAGTTCACCGAACCGCGCGCGCGGCCGCTGACCCCTGAACGCAGCTGCGCGAAGCCAAGCGATCGCGCATCGATCTGGTCCCAGGACGCGTCGCCGGAAACGTTGAAGCTCAGCGTCGGCGTCAGGTGCTTGGCGGCGATCAACTCCAGGCCCGCGCTTTTCGACCGGTCGAGGTTCTCCAGGGTCGAGAGCAGGACGCCGTTCCCCAAACTGTCCTGCACCGTCGTCACCGCGCCGGTGTTGTCCTTGTAGAAGAGGGTGGCGATGTAGTTGGCGGCGCCGTCGCGATAGCGGTAACTGGCCTCGTAGGACTGGGTCTCCTGCGGCTTCAGGTCCGGATTGCCCTCGCTGATGTTGAGCGGGCTGCGAATGACCTGGAACGGGTCGAACTGCTGTGGCTGCGGACGCGAGACGCGCTGGCTGTAGCTCAGCACCACCTGGTTCGCGTCGTTGAAACTCCAGGCCAGGTGCACGGTCGGATAGAGCCGCCACTGATCGTTATGGTCGACCGCATTGGAGGTGATGTCGTCGATCTTGATGCGGCTGGTCTCGTAGCGCAGGCCGCCCAGGATGGTCAGCTTGCCGATTGGCTGTTCGTAGGTGGTGTAGAGGGCGTCGATCTGACGGTTGAAGTGGAAGAGGTCGGTCTCGGCGGGATCCGACGGCGCCGTCGGCGTCAAGGAGCCCTGGAAACCCTGGTTGTCGATCAGATCGTCCTCGATCTTTACCTCGGCGCCCGCCTTGAAGCGTCCGCTCATCGGCATCGGCCGCTGATAGTCGGCCTTGAGGTCGCTCAGTTGGGTCGTCGAGTTGGTGATCTGTTCGTCGAAGCTGCCACCCAGCGCGGGCGTGAGGTTATCGTCCTCGAAATGCTGGCTGGAATCGAACGGCGTGCGGCTGTGTTGCAGGCTGAAGGTGACGTTGTGCTCGTCGCCGGCGAAGTCATGACGGAGGTCGCCCTCGACAGTGGCGTGGGTGAGGTCTGTCTCGGTATGGCCGGTGCGATCGAGGACCTGGTCGACGACGCCCGAACCGTCGGCGCCGGTGATGTCGCTGGTCGCGTGGTTGGACGACTTCGATCCGAACAGGTTGGCGCCCAACGTGAGCCGCGTCGCATCGTCGATGTCGTAGTCGAGCTTGCCGCGCGCGGCCCAGCTGTCGCGCTCCCCGTGGGTGCGACTGATGGTGTCGGTGGAAAAGGTCGGCGCGCCCGTCGTGTCGAAGCCTTCGCGCGTGTCGGTGCTCTCGCCGCGCTGCACCTCGTGGCGCACGAACACGCCGCCGGTGAAGGTGAGGGGGCCGTCGTGATAGGCGCCGTTGAGACCCACATTGTAGCGACCGTCCGCGCTCACCGCGGTGCGCATCGAACCGGACACGCCCTTGCGGCCGCCGCGGCGGGTCTTCTTGGTGACCAGGTTGATGATGCCGGCCGAGCCGTCGGGCGCGAACTCGGCGGTGGGGTTGGTCATGACCTCGACCCGCTCGTACTCGTCGGCGGGCACGGTCTGCAGGGCCTGGGCGCCGCCGGGGCCCGAGAACAGGCTGGACGGCTTGCCGTCGACCAGGATGGTCACTCCGGAATCGCCGCGGATCGATACCTTGCCGTTCAGGTCCACGTCGACGCCCGGCACGTCGCTCAGCGCGTCGGCCACCGAGCCGCCGGCCTGGACCTGCAGGTCGTGGCTGATGTCGTAGCTCAGGCGGTCGATCGAGGTCCGCATGTGCTCGCTGCCGCTGGTGACGGTGACGCCCTGGACGGTTGTGGCGGGACCGCCGCCTGTGGGCTTGGTCTTGTCGGCCGGTTTCGGAGGCGGCCGGCGGTGGCGCCGAGGGCGCTTACGCTCGGGCCGGTCCTGGTCGGTCTGCGGCGTGTCGACCTGATCCTGCGGGTCGCTCTGAGGGTCGGTCTGGGCGTGGACGATTGAGGGCGCCCAGGCCAGCGCCAGAAGCGACGCGAAACAGGCCAGCGCCAGACGTCCGCGCAACGCACGACCAAGGCCGCTGATAAACAAGCCCGACAACCGCAACCCCTAGACCGGCGCCCCTCAGCACTAACGGCCGGCCGGGCGTTGTCCGGCGCAGGAACTCCTCGACATCGATGGTCTTTGCGCGGACCCGGCCGTGTGGTTCCCTAACCCGGCAGTGCAGGGGAGAGAGTCATGCGTACCGCCGTCGTTTCCGCCGTCATCGCCGCTATCTGGGCGGGCGCGGCCGCCGCCGCGCCTGGCGGACAGGGGACCGAGCAGGGACCCGGGGCCCGGATCGACGCGACGTTTTCGGCCTTCAACCGCACCACGCCGGGCTGCGCCGTTGGCGTCGAACAAAATGGAAAGAGCCTGTTCGCCAAGGGCTACGGCATGGCCGACCTGGAGCACGGCATCCCGATCACGCCCAAGACCATGTTCTACATGGCGTCGGTCTCAAAGCAGTTCACCGCCCTGACCGTCCTGACGCTGGCGAAGGAGAACAAGCTCGCGCTCACGGACTCGGTGAGGAAATACGTCCCAGAGCTGCCGGCCTACGCCGACAAGATCACCATCTACGAGCTGCTGACCCACACCAGCGGCCTGCGCGACTATTACACACTCGGAAGCCTCGCCGGCCTGCCGGACGACCTGCCTTACAAGGAAGACGTCGTGCTGCGTATGCTGGCGCAACAGCACGAGCTGAATTTCGAACCCGGAACCACATACCTCTACAGCAATTCCGGCTACTTCCTGCTTTCCGTCATCGTGAAACGCGTAACCGGCAAGCCGCTCAACGCGGTTGCGCGCGCCGACCTGTTCGATCCGCTCGGCATGACGATGACGCGCTTCCAGCACGATCATTCGGCGATCATCCCGAACAAGGCCTACGGCTACGACCTGCGCGACGACGCGTGGCACACGTCCAACAGCATGAACGACGTGGTCGGCGCCGGCGGACTCTATTCGTCCATCGACGACATGTTCCACTGGATGGATAACTTCGAGGACCCGAAGGTGGGCGCCGAGGCGCTTGCCGCCATGGAAGCGCCGGGCAAGCTGAACGACGGCAAGGCGATCGAGTACGGCATGGGGCTGGAGCCCACGACCTATCGTGGCCTGAAGGTCATCGAGCACGGCGGCGCGCTCGCCGGCTATCGGACCGAGGACATGTGGTTCCCGTCCGAAAAGCTGTCGGTCGTGGTTCTGTGCAACGACGGCGCGGCAAGTCCGGGCGTGTTCGCACGCACGATCGCGGATCTTTTTCTGAAGGACGCGCCGAAACCCGCGCCGGCGGCGACGGAGCTTGTCGCCAAGCCGGCGGTTATCGTCGATGCGAAGCTGCTCGACGCCTACGCCGGCGACTACCAGGTCACGCCCGGCCTGATCCTTTCGTTGGTCCGCGACAAGGATCATCTCGATGCCCGGATAAACGCCGGCGGCCGGATGGCGATGGATGCCGTCTCCAACACCGCCTTCCGCATGAAGGAGCCGCAGGCGGAAGTCGATTTCGCCGGCGCCCCCGGCGGCGCAGCGGAGACGAGCGCCGCCTTGCACCTGGGCGGCTCAGTCCTGCCCATGAAGCGCCTCGACGCGCCCAAGCCGTCGGCGGAACAGCTCGCCGCTTACGCGGGCCGGTTCTACAGCGCCGACCTCGACGTGACCTATGACGTGTCCGCCGGGGAGGGCGGGCTGCAGGTCCGCTATCCCGGCGGCGATCTCGATCTGATCCCCGTCGGTAAGGACGCGTTCGCCGCGCGGGTCGGCACGGTGACGTTCATCTGTACGCAGGACGCGCCGTGCGACGCGCTGTCGATCGACGCCGGTCGCGCCCTGCACATGCGCTTCACCAGGGTGACGGCAAGGTAGTCGGGCGGACGAGCGAGGCCGGACTCTGAATCGGCTAGAAGAGTCCCAGGCGCAGCTTTTGGGGGAGGCGCATGCACGCGTTCGACTACGTCGTCCTGTTCTTCTCGTTCGTCTACGCGGGCGCAATTATGCACCTGCTGGCGACGGCGGCGGAGATAATCATCGCCGGCAAGCGGGTCAGGCGCTCCTGGCTGAACGCCGGCTGGATGCTGACCGCGCTCTTGGGGACCAGCTCCTGGTGGATCGGCATGTGGGACCTGCGCGGCCAAGCGTCCTGGGCCATGGGCATGATCTGCCTGTTCTTCTGCGTGGCGTGCGGGTTCTACCTTCTGAGCCGCCTGGTTTCGCCGCGGATCGAGGCCGGCGCCGACGTCGACCTCGTGGCGTTCCATGTCGAGAACGGGCGCAAGTACATCGCGGTCTTCGCCGCGCTGTGCGTCGCCGCCATCGCGGTGAACACGCTGCTCGGGGCGGCTGTCGGCGTCGGCCAATGGGTCGAGCAGAACGTGGCGATCATTCCGATGCTCGCGGCCGCGATCCTAGCGGCGATCTTCGTCCGCAAGACCTGGCTGCAGTTCGCCTGCCTCGCGGTCGTTCTGGCAATGTGGGGCTGGTACTTCAGCCCGCTACAGGGGGCGCTCAAGGGTTAGCCACATCGCGCCTAATATATATTATGGGAAATATGAGATAGGTCTTTTGAGCCAGAGCCTCCAGAGATCCGTTGTAAGCGTCCTCTGAGCCATTCGGGGCCGGCCGTGAAGCCGGCCCCTGGCTGCGTCACCGGTCTCGTTCTTGTTCTTCCACCGCCCGCAGATGCTCTTCGGCGCGGCGCAGGTCTTCCTCGGCCTTGCGCCATTCCGGCGATTGCTCGAAGCGTTGCGCGCGGTCGATCTTCGCCTTGAACTCCGGTGAATTGACCATGGCTTCGGCCTTGGCCGCTTTCGCTGTCGCTTCGGCGATCCTCGCCCTGAACTCCGGTGAATTGACGAAAGCTTCGGCCTTCGCGGCCTTGGCGGTTGCTTCAGCGATCTTCGCCTTGAACTCGGCCGAGTTCACGTACGCTTCGGCCCTGGCCGCCTTGGCGGTGGCCTCCGCGATCTTGGCTTTGAATTCCGGCGAGTTGACCATGGCTTCGGCCGCCGCGGCCTTTTCCGTCGCCTTGGCGATGTCCTTTTCGAGCTTGGCCTGTTGCTCGGGCGTCAGGTCGCCGTCCTCATCGTTGAAGATCGTGAAGCTCCGGCCCGACGCGGACACCCATTTGTGCTTGTGGTGGCGGCCATGGCCGTTCTCGATCACGACGTTGTCGCCGTCGTCAGTGTCATCTGAAATGGCCTGGGGCGCGGCCGGAGGCGCTGGCGGCGCTGGCGGGGTGGGCATCTCGGCGATGGAGGGCGGCGTCGGCGGCGCGGGCGGCGCCGGGGTCACGGCCATGGCGGGCGGCGGCGGCGGCGGAGGCGCTTCGGTCTGGGCCAAGGCGGTATTCACGTGAAGCAGGGTCGTGGCGCCGACGACGCCGGCCGCCATCAGGCCGCCGCCGATCAGGCCGAGGGCCTTCAGCGCGGGGCCGGTTGAGCGCTTGGGTCCGATGAGGTGCATAAGTCTCTCCTCGAGCATGGATTTTCCGAACAGGCCGACAGCGACGGGTGCGCCGCGGACGAGCCTCGGTTGGATGGCCCCCGCCAGTGAAATCAGGCTCTGCGCATAGGCCCGCTCGGAGCGCATGGCCGTTGACGCCAGGGCGTCGCAGACCAGCTCACGCGTGCGCCTGACCTCGGCCAGCATGAGGTGCGCCGCCGGGTGCCACCACAGCGGCAGCGCCAGGGTCTCGCAGACGAGATTGATCGCGTAGTCGCGGCGGACCACGTGCGCGAACTCGTGCAGCAGCGCGGCGCGAAGCTCGGCGTCCGGCCGCTGCGTGAAGGCCTCAGGCACGAGCACCGTCGCGGCGAACACGCCCGCGACCGCCGGCGATGCGACCTGGGCGGTCTGCCGGATCCTCGGCATGCGGCGATGGCGCGCGCGCATGAAGGCTTTGAGATCGGCCTGGACGCCGTCCGGCAACGTCACGGACTGGGCGCCGCCGACGAGTTTGCGAACCGCCAGCCAGCTCAGGAACAGGCGCCCGAAGCCGAGCGCGACGACCGCGGCGAAAAGCGCGGCCAAGCCCCAGGCCACGCGCGGATCGACTTCAAGCGCCGTCTTAACTGCGGGCGCCATGGTCGTGTCGGCGTGCGGGACTGCAGCGGCGACCAACGGCCCATCGGTCTCGATCGTGGGAATGGCGTCGGCGACGATGACGGCTCGGGGCACGGCGTGAACCGGCATGGACGGGAGCCGGAGGCTCATCGCCGGCAGGGTCACCGAAAGCGCCAGACAGATCAGCCAGACGCGGTGACGACCGACGGGACTGAGGCCCCCTATCCGCGTCAGCGCCCAGGCGCCCAGGCCCAGCAGCGGCGCCTGCCAGAGTGCGTTGATCAGGTAGTCGAGGACGCCGGTCATTCCCCGCCCTCCCCGTCCTTGTCTCTAGCCTTCTCACTGTCCTGCAGCAGCCTGGCGGCGCGTTCGAGCTGTTCGGGCGTGATCTGTCGGGTGTCGACCAGCGCCATCAGCAGCGCCTCGCTGGAGCCGCCGAACATGCGCGCGACCAGGTCGGTGACCGTGGACTTGACCGCGCCCTCGCGGGTAATCGCCGGTTCATAGGCAAAGGCGCGCCCGACCGCGGTTCGCCGGACCTTCTTCTTGCGCAGCAGCACGGTCAGCATGGTCTGCACCGTGGTGTAGGCCAGCTCGCCCTTCAGCCGGCCCTGGACGTCGGCCACCGTCGAGGCGCCGCCGTCCCAGAGCACCTGCATGATCTCCAGCTCCAGCGGGGTCAGGACGCCGGATGCGCGCTCGCGGGGCTGGGTCGCCAAGGCCGTACTCCTAAATCGTTGGGAGAAGGCTGCGCGCGGTCCGGCGGACCGTCAACTAAATTTTTAGTAGGACTTTGGGATCAGGGCGCCGCCTTCGTCGCCGCCGCGGGTTTCGCCCGTGGCGGCGCGTGCTTCACGTAGCGGTCGAGCCAGTCGTTCATCTCCCACAGCACCTCCAGCGTGGACTCGCGGCCGCGATAGCCGTGCGGCTCGTAGGGCAACTGGACGTAGCGCACCGTGGCGCCGGCGCCTTTCAACGCCGCGTAAAACCGCTCGCTTTGGACCGGGAAGGTGCCGTCGTTGTCGTCCTGTTCGCCGTGGATCAAGAGGATCGGCGACTTGACCTGGGGCGCGAAGGTGAAAGGCGACATTTTCGTATAGACGTCCGTGGCTTGCCAGTAGGTCCTTTCCTCGTTCTGGAAGCCGAATGGGGTGAGCGTGCGATTGTAGGCGCCCGACCGCGCGATGCCGGCGCGGAACAGGTCCGAGTGCGCCAACAGGTTCGCGGTCATGAAGGCCCCATAGCTGTGACCGCCCACCGCGATGCGGTCGGGATCGGCCACGCCTTGAGCGACCACCTCGTCCACGGCGGCCTTGGCGTCGGCGACCAGCTGCTCGACGTAGGTGTCGTTGGGTTCGGCCCCATTGGCGCCGATGATCGGCGCAGAGAAGCCGTCGAAGATCGCGTAGCCCTGGGTCAGGAGATAGAGGTGGCTGATTCCGACCGGCCGCGTGAACCGATTCCTCGACCGATCAATCACTTCACCGGCGACTTTTGCGTCGGTGAATTCGGTCGGGTAGGCCCACATCAGCATGGGCAGCGGCCCGTCGCGGGCCTTGTCGTAGCCGGCCGGCAGATAGAGCGTGCCCGAGAGATTCACCCCGTCGGCGCGCTTGTAGACGAGGAGCTGTTTGGTCACCCCCGCAAACTGTGGCTCGGGATCGGGGAAATGGGTCAGGGCGCGGGGCTGGGCCTGGCCAACGGTGCGCACGAAGTAGTTCGGCGGATCGGTGCGGCTCTCGCGACGGGTCAACAGCTTGCGCCCGTCGTCGCTGAGCAGGCCCTGCGGCGTCTCGTAGTCGTCGGCCTCGGCGGTCCACAGGCGGTCTTCCTTGCCGGTGGCCAGGTCCATCCGCGCCAGGAACGGATGCTCGCCGTCGCGCGCCGCGCCGGCGCCCGCGAACAGCACGCCCTCGCCGTCGGCGGTCATCGCCATCACCGGTTCGCCGAATACGCCAGGTCTTTCAAGAGGTTGGCCTGGATCGTTGTATTCGTCCTGCGAGTTCCGCTGCAGCAGGACGCGGGCCGGCTTGGCGCCGGAGGGATCGACCACCAGGCGCGTCTCGTGCCGGGTCTTGCCCCAGCGCTCGGTCAGGAGCGCGACGTCCTTGGAGCCCCAGTCGATGTTGCGGAACCGTTCGTTCAGATCGGCGAGCGTGCGCGGCGGCGCGGCGAAGGGCGCGTCCAGCAGGACCACGCGATCGTGGATGTCGACCTTCTTGCGCGGGTCACCGCCGTCCTGGGCCTCGGCCCAGACCAGGGTCGCGGGCGCATCGGCGCGCCAGTCGACGTCGCGGGGTCCGGTGACCTCCGCATCGAAACTGATCGGCAGGTTGTCGGCGATCGGGCGGTCGACCAGGATCTTCACCGGGTGGCCGTCGGTCGCGTCGAGGACCGCGATCTCGGTGGGGAACAGGCGCGCCGGGACGTTGTAGCTATACGGCCTGTGCAGGCGCTCGGTGAGGATGAAGCGGCCGTCGGGCGACAGCGAGAACGACTCGAACACGCCAGGCGCGCTGATCGCCCGCGCCTGGCCGTCGAGGCTCACGCGGGTCAGCCGTGCGGTGAAATAGTAGTCGAACAGCGCCTCGTCGTGGGCGTCCTTCAACAGATCCTCGTAGGTGCGCCCCGGCGCCACGTGGCCGTCGTTCTCCTGGATGATCGGGCCATCGGGCGTGGTCGGCGCAACCGGCGCGGCGCCGCGGCTGTCCAGCACGCAGGGCACGATCACCGCCGAACTGTCCGGGGTCCATTCCAGCCGCATTCCGAAGGCCGCGTTCACCACCGCGCCGGTCAGCTTGCGCGCCTGGCCGGTGTCGGCGTCGGCCACCCAGAGCTCGAGCCCGGCCGGCGCCTCGGCGATGAAGGCTACGTGCTTGTCGTCGGGCGACCAGCGCGCCGCGCTGAAACGCATGCCCTTGGGCAGGGCCGCGTCCCGGGTCGCGCCCGTGGCCACGTCCTCAAAGGTGAGCGACGTCAGCCAGTTGAGGCGGATTTCTGCGGGTCCGTTGGTCTGGGGCGAGATGCGGTAGCCGCCCAGCCGCAACAGCGGTCGCGACAGGTTCTCGATGGTGGGCAGGCTCTCGCGGCCGAAGATGGCCAGGTGCTTGCGGTCGCGGCTCAGGCTGACCGACGGCGTCGGCGTGGCCTCGATCATCGCCGGGATCGGCGCGGGGGGCGTGTGATAGACGCTGGCCGGCGTGTCGGCGCTCGCGCCCGAAACCACAAACGGCGCGGCGAAACCGGCGAGGACGAGCGCCCTCGCAAACGACCTGAACCCCATGACGAACTCCCCGAAACGACGCGTCGAGCCTAGGCCGCGAAGGCGCAGGCTCGCAAGGCGATCATAAGTTCAACGCGCTGACTCGAAAATTTCAGTCGCTTCCGACTGCTAACGGAAACACGTCACGCCAGCCGTCAAAGGCGGGTTCGACTCCGGCGGGCAATTGTCGAGCGAGTTCGGCGTAATCCAGGTCGACGTGCATGTTGGTGAGCACCGCGCGGCGCGGCTTCACCTCGGCGATCCAGTCCAGCGCCTGCTGCACGTTCGAATGCGTCGGGTGCGGCTTCCAACGCAGGGCGTCGACGATCCAGAGGTCGAGGTCGCGCAACGCGTCCATGGCCTCGGCCGTCAGCTGCGAGACGTCGCTGGAATAGGCCACGTCGCCGAAGCGCACGCCCGCCGACATGATCGGCCCATGCACCTGCGGGAACGTGATTATGGGAAGTTCTCCCGAAGGTCCGTCGATGCTCCAGGGTGTTCCATGCGCGGGCATGACCACCGCATCGCAAATGGCAGGATAGTCCATCGCACCGTTGAAAATGTAGGCGAAACGGTGCGTGAGCGTCGCGTGGTCCTCGGCGCTCATGAAGCACGGCGCCCGACGAGCCATGCGTCCCGCGAAGACCCGCAGGTCGTCGATGCCGTGGGTCTGGTCGGCATGGTCGTGGGTGTAGATCACCCCGTCCACCCGCTCGATCCCGGCCGCCGCCGCCTGCAGCCGAAAGTCCGGCGCGGTGTCGACCACCACGGTCGTCCACGGCTCGCCCTGGGCTCCGACGCGGCGCACCAGCAGCGAACAGCGCGAACGCCGGTTGCGCGGATCGGCCGGATCGCAAGCCCCCCAGTTCCCGTCGGCCCGCGGCACGCCGCCGGAGGATCCGCAGCCGAGGATGGTGACCTCGAGGCTCATGCGTGCGGTATCCGGTCGAACACCGCGAAGAAGGCGTCGGTGGTGCGCGCCTCGGCGTCCTCGCGGCTCCAGCCGCGGATCTCGGCCAGCTTGTCCAGCACGTGGCCGACATAGGCCGGCTCGTTGCGTCGGCCGCGCATAGGCACGGGCGCGAGATAGGGGCAGTCGGTTTCGATGAGGATCCGGTCGGCCGGCATGTCGCGGATCAGCGCGCGCACCTCCTCGGCCGCCTTGAAGGTCGCGATGCCGGAGACCGAGAACCAGGCGCCCATTTCCGCTACTGCCTTCGCGAGTTCCGGTCCGCTCGTATAGCAATGCATGAGCAGTTTGAACGGTCCGCGCTCGCGTCCTTCGCGCAGCAGCCGGGCCATGACGTCGTCGGCCTCGCGGGTGTGGACGACCAGCGGCAGGCCGGTTTCGCGCGCCGCATCGATGTGGGTCTCGAACACACGCGCCTGAACCTCGCGCGGGCTAAGGTCGTAGTGGAAGTCGAGGCCGCATTCGCCGATGCCGACGACGCGCGGCCGGCTTGCCAGATCGACCAAGGTCTCAACCGAAAGCGCCGGATCTTCCTTGGCTTCGTGCGGGTGGGTTCCGACCGTGCACCAGATGTCCGGGTGTTCCATGGCCAGCGCATGGGTCGCCTCGAAACTCGACACCCGGTCGGAGATCTCGACCATCAGCCCGACCCCGGCCTCCCGCGCGCGGGCAATGACCGCGTCGCGGTCGTCGTCGAACTGGGGCGCGTGCAGGTTCACGTGGCTGTCGATCAGCATCCGCTCAGGCCGCCTCCACCGGCGCCTGGGCGCGGAGCGACCTCAGCTCCGCCAAGAGCGTCCAGAACATGTCGGCGCGATCGAGGTTCACCGCGTCCGCCTCGCCCGGCGCGTCGGCGACTTTGTCCCAGAACTCCGCCAGCCGCGACGCGTAAGCCGGGTCGCGGCGCGGCGCCGTGGCGGCGAGGCGCAGGGCTTCGGCCAACCGCTCAAGGAACAGCTCGAACCGCCCCTGCCCGGCCTGGCCGCGGAAGCTGTCGGCAAGCGCCAACAACTCGTTGTCCGCCGGCGGCGCGCCGAGCACGAGATCGCGCGCGATCCCGTCGAACTCCAGCGCGTGTCCTTCCGCCAGCCGCAATGCGCGGCCGGGCGCGCCCTTGGCCATCTGTGCAACGGCATGCGCGTCTTCCTCGGCGAGCCCCGCACGCCGCGCCACGAAGTCGGCCACCGCTTCGGTCGGCCAGGGTGCGAACGCGAGCCGGCGGCAGCGCGAGCGGATGGTTGCGACCAACCGACCCGGCGCGTGCGAGACCAGCAGCAGCACGCCGCGTTCGGGCGGCTCCTCCAGCGTCTTCAACAGCGCGTTCGCCGCGTTGGCGTTCATGTCGTCGGCGGCGTCGACGATGGCGACCCGGTAGGGGCTGCGTGACGGCGTCTTGGCGAAGAAGCCCGGCAGGGCGCGCGCGTCGTCGACCGAGATGTACTTCCTGGTCTTGCCGTCCTCGACCGCGCGCTCGAGCGTCATCAGGTCGGGGTGGGACTGGGCCGCGATCAGGCGGTTCTCCGGATCGTCGGGGCTCGATCCCAGCAACCCGAACGCCGGGTCGGGCTTGGCGCCCAGCAATCGGCGCGCCGCGCGATAGGCGAAGGTCGCCTTGCCCACGCCCTCGGGGCCGGTCAGCAGCCAGGCGTGGTGCAGCCGGCCGCGCGCTAGCGCCTCGAGGAAGGCGCCCTCGACCTGATCGCCGCGCTCATAGTCGTAGACGTCGCGGGGGGCCGGCAGGTCCTCAGCCATGGGCGTCAGCCATTCGAGGTCTCGGCCAGCAGGCGGAACTCGACCTCGCGCCAGACGCGCTCGGTCACCGCGTCGAGGTCGGCCGCCGCGTCGATCAGCACGCAACGTTCCGGGCGCATCGCCGCAAGCTCGAGAAAGCTGTCGCGGAGACGCTGGTGGAAGGTGACCCCCTTGGCCTCGAACCGCGCGTCGCCGCCCCGCGCTTGGGCTCGTTCCAGCCCCGTCTCCACCGGCAGGTCGAACACCAGCGTCAGGTCCGGCTGGTCGAGCCCGACCACAGCCCGGTCGATCCGCTCGATCAGCTCCGGGTCGGCCCCGCCGCCGGCGCCCTGGTAGGCGCGGCTGGAGTCGGCGAAGCGGTCCGACACCACCCAGGCGCCGCGCTCCAGCGCCGGGCGGATGACCCGCTCAAGATGGTCCGCCCGCGCCGCGTACATGAGCAGGACCTCCGCCGTGGGCGACCAGCGGTCGGCGCCGCCCTGGACCAGGAGCGCGCGCAACGCCTCCGCGCCCGGCGTGCCGCCGGGCTCACGCGTGGCGACGACCTCAAGCCCCCGTGCCCGCAACCGGTCGACCAGCCGCAGGGCCTGGGTGGACTTGCCCGTCCCCTCCCCTCCTTCGAGCGTCAGAAATTTCCCGCGTTTCACGCGCGCACAATGGCGGCTCGCGCCGGCCGTTCAAGCTAAAGATTGGGCAAGCCAAACCTCAGCCGGGCGTGGCTAGGCCGTCATCCAGAACCCGGCGGCCAGAAGCACCAGCACCCGGAACAGGCCGGTCATCGGCAGGTCGAACATTTCGCGATCCATGGGGACAGGATACGGGCTCCGTGGTTGGGGCCGGCTTAAGCGAGGTGGTTAATCCTTCGCCTACCGCTCAGGGCTTGCTATGGACCCCGCGCCGGACGGGTGGCCGAGTGGTTTAAGGCAGCGGTCTTGAAAACCGCCGTAGGTGAAAGCCTACCGTGAGTTCGAATCTCACCCCGTCCGCCAGACACTCTGACGGACCGCGCCTCACCGTAAATCGCCGTATTTAACGGCGCCGCCCCCACCGCATTTCACCGTATTTACGGCGCCCGCCTCCCGCGGCGGACGTCTCCGTTTCGATTGTCAAGACCCGTCGGCGCGGCGAGGGTGGGGTCTGAGCGGTAGCGGAGCAAGGGCGGGAAAAATTCAGAGATGGAACGCCGCGCACAGGGTATTCGGCGGCGGCGACGGACCGGGTAGAACAGCGCTACGCCAATTCGGGGGATCCGATGATTCTGCGGCGGTTGGGTGCGCGTCTGAAGCAGCAGGACTGGGTTGCGGTCGCCATCGAGTTTGCGATCGTGGCGGCCGGGGTATTCCTCGGCATCCAGGCCTCGAACTGGAACGATCAGCGCAAAGAGCGCGCGCTCGAGGCGGCCTATCTGGTGCGCATCTCACACGATGTCCGCAGCGACATCTCCGATCTTAACGAGATCATCCGTGTTTCGGAAGCTCGGATGGGCTTGTTCAATGCGATGCTGCCCAAAGCGTCGGGACAGACCCTCCCCACCGTGTTCGAGTCGGCGCGGGGACGTGTCGCAACTGAACCCGTTCCACGGTACGACGCGGCAAAGGACGCGTCGCCGGCCTTCACCCTCTTCATCCTGACGCCGCTCGACGACAACCGCTCGGCGTACGAAACCATGATCCACACCGGCGTGATCGCCAACATGGGCGATATCGAAGCGCTGCGACGGATCGAGGATTACTACGCGGCGGTCGATCGTGAGAACCATTACGAACTCAGGCTCGAAGAGAACCGCGACAAGTTCGTCAACGCGGAACTGCGCGTGGGCCTGTCGCCCGCGAAGCCTGCGACCGTCGACCAGTTTACCGCGGCGCTGGCGCACAATCCGGAGCTGCTCGCCGCGGCGGAGAACTACTGGCTCTACACCAGCCGTCACCTCAAGCTGACCCGCGATCTGCAGGCGCAAGCGCGCGGGCTCGCCGATTATCTCGACCGGAGGAATTGAGTGCGAAGAAAAGGAGGGACACGTACGACTTATCTGAACCTGGTGCGCGCTGAATCATCGGCGATGCGATGTCGTACGACAACCCAGGTTGGTCGCTGAAGATAGACCTCAAGGACACGCTCCTCGAAGACCAAGCCTTTGCGAAGGGGACGTATGGCGAGATGAGTCAGGATTTGGACGAGTGGAAACGAACCGGAAGTTGGTGGATCGCTGAGGTGAAGGATGGCGTTTTCGATGCCGCATGCGGTTCCCTCGACTTGGCCGCTCTCGTTTCCGTCTTCCGCGAGTGGGCGGAAAGGGAGGCAAAAGCCTAACGTCCATGTTCGCCGGCGCGAGCATTCCGACCGTTTGCCCCCGCGCACTTCCTCCCCATCGAGTGTCTACCGCTCACACCTCCCGGAACACCGCCTCGATGTTGTTGCCCTCGGGGTCGATGACGAAGGCGGCGTAATAGCCGGGCGGGTAGCCCTTCGCCGTGTCGCGCAGGCCAGGCGCGCCGTTGTCGGTCCCTCCGGCCTTGAGCGCTTCGGCATGGAAAGCATCGACTTCGGCGCGCGAGCGGGCCGCGAAGGCGGTGTGGTTACGCCCGGTAGGGTGAAACCGGTCGATCCACCAGATCGGAAATGTGACGCCCCAGGCTACCCCGACGAGCCCGTCCTCGCCCGGCATTTCAAACACCCGCTTCAGTCCGATCGCGCCGAGTGCGGCGTCGTAGAAGGCGGACGATCGCGCGACGTCGGCGACACCGATCCCTGTGTGGTCGATCATGAGCGGACCTCGATCAAGATGCTGGCGGGTCGGCCCGGGTAGTTTGCCACGGTCGCGGTGATGTGACAGCCCCCCCTGTAAACGCGGGGCAAGGATCGAACTTCCGGCCGGTGGCGTTGGGTGCGCACGCGCTGAAGCGCGCCAGACCGTCGCTGCGGTCAAGATGGAGTTTGTGCGGCGGCGGAGCAAGTTCGAGAGAAAGCTCAGAGATGGAAAGCGAGGCCGAGCGGGCGGCGTCGACCGAAATGTGCAAGTGGTTTTGACGGCGGCGCCTCGCCTTCGCGTCGGCGGCGACCCACCCTCGGCGCCATCCGCTTGACCGCGGTCTTGGCGCGGGGTCCTCGCGTCTCCGGTCAGTCCTGGAATTCGCCGCCCGCGCCTTTCGCCTGGTGCGGCTCCGGAGGCAATTTCGGTTGCACCGGCGCCAAAGCTGCGGCGGACAGACGTGCGTTGAGCGCCGTCAGTTGCGGGCCCAGTGCGTCGTTCAATGCGGCGATCTGGGCGGTCAGGGTTGAGTGCAGTTTTTCGTAGAGCGTGCGCGAGGTCGGTTGGTCGACCGGGACGACCTGGTCGTTCTTGACCTGCAGGAAGGCCATGTCGCCGTAGGGTTCGAGATCGACGGCGAGCTTGGCGGACAGCGCTTTGGCGTCGGCGAGCAGGACGGGATCGGTGATCCTGGCTTCCTCGGTCTCTAGTTGGCGGTGCGCGTCGCGCGCGAGGAGCGCGGGGTCGTGGAAGGCGGTGAGATCGGCGTCGATCTGTTTCAGAAAGCGGTCCTGTTCGAGATAGGCGTCGCGCGGCGCCGCGGTTCCAGGTTGCGCTTCGATCGTCAACGGCTGGGTTTGCGTCGCGCCACCGGCGGTGAGGCGCACGATGTAGGCGCCCGGCGGCGCCCAGTCGCCCTGGGGGGAGCCGCCGCCGAACACCAGGCCGTCGGCGATCAGGGGCGTCGCGGTCTCGCGCAGGTTCCACACCAAGCGGTTCAGGCCCGGGGAGCCATCGGCGCCGAGGTGACGGACGACGGCGCCCGAGGCGTCGAGGATGTCGATGTCCGCGTCGCCCTTAGCGGCGAGCTGGAAATTGAGGATGGCGCCGCGCGGCGGGTTCTTGCCGTAGGCCTTGTCGAAGCTCGATTCGCCGCTGCCCAGGCTCGAGCGGTAGGCGGTGCGCGGGCGATAGAGTTTCACCGCCTCGCCGCCGCCGAATTGGCGAAGAGGTTCGAGGTCGTCGAGAATCCAGAAACCCCGTCCTGACGTCGCCGCGATCAGGTCGCCGTCGTGCACCAGCAGGTCCGAGATCGGCGTCAGCGGCAGCTTCGACTGCAGCGACCGCCAGGTCGCGCCGTCGTCAAAGGAGACGAACACGCCGGTTTCAGTGCCCGCATAAAGCAGGCCCTTACGCGCGGGATCTTCGCGCACCACCGCTGTCCACGCCGGCAGGTCGGCGCCGAGGCGCGTCCAGGTCTTGCCCCAGTCGGTAGTCTTGAACAGGTAGGGCTTCTGGTCGTCGAACTGGAACCGCGTCGCGGCGACGTATGCCGTCGCAGGGTCGTGCGGCGAGGGATCGATGGCGCTGATGCGCGCGTCGGGAACGCCGGGCAGCGTGCTCTTACGCCAGGTCTTGCCGCCGTCGGGGGTGACCGCGACCATGCCGTCGTCGCTGCCGGTCCACAGCACGCCTTCTTTCAGCGGCGACTCCGCCACATAGTCGATGGCGCCATAGGCGCCGTCGCCGGTCTCGCCGGTTCCAAGGTGTTGCGGCGCGTTGGCAACGTTGCCGCGGCGCGTCACGTCGGGCCCGACCTCGCGCCATGTCTTGCCGTCGTCGTCGGTCGCCAGCAGCATCTGGGCGCCGAGATAGAGCGTCTTGCGCGCGTGGCGTGACTTCAGGATCGGGGTGTTCAGCACGTAGCGATAGGTCTGCATCCGGCTGGCTGAATTGCCCCACAGCAGCACCGGATACGGACTGGTGACGCGGGTCACGCCCGTGCTCTGGGTCAACTGGTCCATCTCGCCGAGATAGCCGCTGGCCCAGACGTCGTCGGGGTGATCGGGATCGACGTCGACGAAGGAGTTCTCGTTGCCCGCGGTGGGGCGCCAATCCTGGCGGCCTATGCCGCCGGGTTCGAACGAGGCCGACGCGATGGCGATGGCGTCGTCGTCCTGCTGGCCGCTGTAGAGGTGATAGGGCCAGGCGTTGTCGGCGGCGATGCGATAAAACTGCGCGGTCGACTGATTGTCCTGCGACGACCAGGTGCGGCCGCCGTCGAGCGAGATCGTGCCGCCGCCGTCGTCGGCCTCGGCGACGAACCGCGCATCCGTCGGGTTGATCCACAGGTCATGGTGATCCCCGTGCGGCGGCTTGACCGGCGCAAAGGTTTTTCCGCCGTCGGTCGAGCGGTGCATGGCGAGGTCGGCGACCCACACCGTTTGCGGGTCGGTCGGGTCGGCGAACACCTTGAGGAAGTACCAGGAGCGGCGTGTCAGGTTTCGGTCGTTGTTGATCAGGGACCAGCTCTTGCCCGCATCGTCGGAGCGGTAGAGGCCGGACTTTTCGGAGACCTGGGTGGCGACGAGCGCGTAGACGCGGTTCGGGTCGGCGGTGGTCGCCACGCTGAGCTTGCCGAGCGCAGACGGCAGACCGGCGTCGGTCTTCGCCCAGGTGTCGCCGCCGTCGGCGCTCTTGTACAGGCCGCTCCCTTCACCGAAGGCGCGGATCTCCCACGGCGTTCGCAGGTGGTCCCACATCGCCGCGTAGAGAACCCTGGGGTTCGTGGGGTCCATCGCGAGATCGGCCGGCCCGACCGCGTCGCCGGTGAACAGCACGCGCTTCCAGGTCGCGCCGCCGTCGGCCGAGCGGAACACGCCGCGATCCTGGCTGTGCGCGTAGAGCGGGCCCTGGGCTGCGACGTAGACGCGGTTCGGATCGTGCGGATCGATCAGGATGCGCGAAATCTCATCCACCGTGTCGAGGCCGATGTGGCTCCAGGTCTTGCCGCCGTCGACGGACTTGTAGACGCCGTCGCCGCGATGCAGCGTGTTGGCGCGCGCGGTCGCCTCGCCCATGCCGACGTAGATGACCTTGGGATCCGAGGCTGCGATGGCGATGGCGCCGACCGACGCGGTCTTGAGAAAGCCGTCCGAGACGTTGCTCCAGGTCACGCCCGCATCGGTGGTCTCCCACACGCCGCCGCCGGCGGCGCCCATGAAGAAGGTGAACGGTTCGCTCGCGATTCCAGCGACCGCGGTGGCGCGACCGCCGCGGAACGGTCCGATGTTGCGCCACGCGAGCGCGGACAGTGTGTCCGAACCGGACGCCGCCGGCGCCGCGTGTGCGTAGGATGCACCGAGAAGTGCTACCGCGAGCGCCAACGCGCCCGCCCCTGACTTAGGCATTGCTTGCCGGCGCGGCGACGCGCGCCCCTCCCCGAACCACGTAGTAGACGACGCCGACCACGCCCCAGGCGGCGAGCGCCACATAGGGCCGCCAGTCGGTGGTGATCCCGAGCGCAATCAGGCAAAGCGCGACGAGCACGCTGACATAGGCCCAGATCTGAGTCACTCGGCGGCCCATCTTGAAGCTCGCGGCTTCATAGATCTCCGCATGCCTGGCGGCGACGCGCGCGCCCGACAGGCTGGCGGCGGCGTACATCAGAAGCGTGGGGATGTTCACCGCCAGGAACAGCAAGGTCAGGCTCGATGGCAGCAACAGGCCCAGCGCACAGAGCACGAACACCACGATTAACGCGACGTAGGGCGTGCCGAACCGCGAATGCACACGCCCGAACGCCGCCGGCAGCACGCCGGAGCGGCCCATGGCGAAGAGGTAGCGTGAGAACACCATGGTCACGCCGTTCAGCGACTTGCCGGTGGCGATGACCGCGGCGGTGACCACCAACGGTTTGGCGATCGGTCCCATGAACCGGCTGGCGGCCGCCAGGATCGGCGTATCGCTGGCCGCCAGCGCGGGTACGCCCATCACGCCGATGGTGACGGCGCCCACGATCAGGTAGAGCGCCACCGCGGCGATGATGGCGATGGCGATGCCGATGGGCAGGTTCTTCTTGCCGTTCTCGATCTCGTCGCCGACCTCGGCCGCCGTCTCTATGCCCAGGAACAGGCTGACCAGCAACGGGACCGCCGCGAACACGCCCTTCCAGCCGTGCGGGAACCACGGTTCGAAGTTCGCCGCCTCGACATGCGGCGCGCCCCAGGCCGAATAGCCCAGGAACAGCAGCACCATGGCCGCGACCAGCACGGTCAACAGCCGACCGGCGAGCTTCACGCCGAAGAAGTTGATCACGAAGACGACGCCGAACGCCGCCAGCATGGCGGGCTTGATCTGGATCGACGCCACCATCGACAGATAGCGGGTCATGACCAGGGCGAGCACAAGCAGCGCGCTGGTGGTGCCCGCAATGCGCAACCAGGAGATCACGAACGCCACGAAGGGATGCAGAAAACGCCGCGGCCACTCGTAAGAGGCGCCCGAGGTGGGGACGGCCGAGCCCATGAAGGCGTAGCTGACGGCGATGATGAACATCGGAACCGCCGCGATCGGCACGGCGATCAACATGGCGGGCCCGGCCAGCGCCGTCGCCGGCGAAATAACCGAGAAAATCGACACGCCCACCGCGGTGCCGAGACCGAGCGCGACCACGGCGGGAAGATCGACGCCCTTTTTCATCTTGCTGGTGGAGGCGTCGGTCATTTCAGGCGCTCGTAAAGCCACGCGGCGACCGCGAGGTCCTGCGCGGCGTGACCGAGGGATTTGTAGATCGTCACGTCGTCGGCCGATGCGCGACCGAGCGCCGCGCCGGAGAGTACCGCGCCGATCTCGCCCAGGATGTGATTGTCGCCGATCACGCCCGCCTTCAGCGCGCGAAGGTATTCGCCGCCGTGAACGCGCACGTGCTCGGCGTGGTCGACGAAGAAGCGGCTCTTGGCCACCAGGGCCTCGTCTATCTCGGCGGGAGCCGGACCGCTCGAACCGACGACGTTCAGGTGCACGCCGGGGCCGATCTGGCCGCCTTTCAGGATCGGGTCGTGGGCGCTGGTCACCGTGCACACGATGTCGGCGCCGTCGACCGCGGCCTCTACGCCGGCGCACGCAAAGACCGGCGCGCCTGTCTCGAGCATCAGGCGCTGGGCGAGCGCGCGAGCGTGGTCGGGCGAGCGCCCCCACAGGCGGATTTCGGCAAGGTCGCGCTGGGCGGCGATGGCGGCGACGTGCTCCTGCGCCTGCCGGCCGGTTCCCAGCACCGCGAGGATCCTTGCGTCGGGCCGCGCGAGCGCCTCGGTGGCGACCGCACTCGCGGCGGCGGTGCGGATGGCGGTGACCGCGGCGGCGTCCGTTACGCAGACCGGCGCGCCGCTTACGCCGTCGAACAGCACGACGAGCCCCTGGTGCGCACGGCGTCCGTCGTCGCCGGTGACGACGCTGACCAGCTTGGCGCCGAAGACGCCCGCGCCGTCGAAGGCGGCGGGCATGATCGCGAACGTCCCGCCGGTCTCCAGCCCGATGAAGCTGCGCAGAAGCTGGCGCACCTGCCCGGCGGACAGCGCGATCATGGCGCCGCGGACCGCGTCATAGGCCGCCTCGTGCGACAGGGTCCGGCGCACAGTCGCGGCGTCGATCGCCACGAGCGGACCGCCCGTTCCCTCAACCGTACGCGCCGTCGCCAGCACCCGCACGCTCCCAGACCGGCGCCCCACTCCGCGCCCATTAGAGACCTTAAGCGCGGATCGGCGAATTGTCCTTTCGTTCTTGCGCCTACCCTGGGTCAGGTCCGCAAGGATAATGCGCGCTTGTGTTGTACGATAACTTGACCGCGTCGTCCCGAGGAAGAACCGAGATAGACGAGGCGTTTCGGCGCATCCTGATCAGCACTCGCCAAGCACCTTTGCTCGTGTAATCTTGACAAGCACCCGGATCGGCGACGCTATGCGAGACGAACCGGAAACGCCGCGGGGAGACAATGTCGGCCACTCTCGACGCCATCGACACCAAGATCCTGGCCCTGATGCAGCAGGACGCGTCGCTGTCGACCGCCGAGCTCGCCGACCGAGTGGGCCTGTCCCAGTCGCCGTGCTGGCGCCGCATCCAGCGCCTGAAGGAGGACGGCTACATCAAGGCCCAGGTCGCGGTGCTCGACCGCGAAAAGCTCGGCTTCTCGATGAAGATCTTCGCCCAGGTGAAGATGGCCCGCCTCACCGACGACGAACGCACCGAGTTCGTCCGTGTCATCCAGAGCATCCCCGAAATCATCGAGTGCTACACCGTGTTCGGTGAGCTCGATACGCTGCTGACCGTCCTCGCGCCCGACGTGCGTTGGTACCAGGACTTCATCTTCTCGGTTCTGCTAAAGGTGCCCGGCGTGCAGGACATCCGCTCGATCGTGACCATGTCGGAAGCCAAGTGCACGACCGCCGTGCCGCTGAAGGCGCGGCAGTTCCGCTAGGAAGATTTGTCAGCGCTGCGCGGCGACGCCGTCGGCCACGAACCTTGCGAAGTCCTGGCGGAGCTGACGCCGGGTCACCGCATCGGTGTAGACCATGTGACCTGCGCCGTAGCAGCCTGTCCGCACGCGCTCGCGCAGGCCGGGGTCGGTGCGCGCGACCTCTTCGTCGCGCTCGGCGCAGGATCCGTCGTAGGCGCCGGTCACGCTGAAGACCAGCATCCTGGGCTCCGCCTGCATGGCGAGCCTGAGCGGCGGCGGGCCTTCAGGCGCGCTGCCTGGGCCGCGCTCGGTCGCGGGCGCCTTCATCATCGCGCCGTGATCCCACATCAGCGCCATCCAGTCGTCGGCGTATCCGGCCGGGTTGTACGGGATCGGATCGGGATGGAACGAATTCCCCCATGGGCCGCGATAGAGCAGGTCGCTGCGATAGCCGAGCGTGTCGCGCAGATAGCGGATCAAAGGCGGCGACGTACCCTCCATCAGCTCGATCATCGGCGTCAGCGAAGGGTCCTGGCGCGGACCCCATTGCTGGCCCGGCTTGCGCTGCGGCAACGCTTCGCGGCTGTCGTAGCGGCCGAGCTCGAGCCCCTGGCCGGCGAGCAGGTGGTCGGTGAAATCCCCCTTGTCGACCACGAGCTTCTTCGAATCGACGAACTTCGGATCAAGCCCGGTATAGCGCACGAGACCCGCGACCACCTTGGCGCGCGCTTCGTCGGCGAGGGCGTCCTTGTGCTCCAGCGCCGGCGCGTAGACGGTGCGCGCCCAGTCCGTCGCCTGACGCACGGCGGCGTCCTGGCTGAGCGCCTGCAGGTCCGCGGGCAGGCGCTTGTGGTACCAGGCGGTGCGCGTGAACATCGGCAGTTCGAGCGCCTCGCGTAGCGACGCCGGAACCTTCTGGCCCGCGTCGTAGAAGCCCGAAATCAGTATCACGCCCGCCACCGGCGTGCGCCGACGCGACAACGCTTCCGCCACGTACATCGCCCGCGTCGTGCCATAGCTCTCGCCGGCCAGGAACAGCGGCTGGTCGAAGGCGTCGAAGCGCGTGCGATAGACGCGGATCATTTCCGCCACTGCCTCGGCGTCGCCGATGGTGGTGTATAGCCTGTCGCGCCACGCGTCGCTGGTCGCGCGGCTGTAGCCCGTGCCGACGGGATCGACGAATACGAGATCGCTGGCCGCGAGCCAGGTGTCGGGGTTGTCGGCGATGACCTTGGGCTGTTCTTTCCACTCGGGATAGGTCGCCGGCATCTGGAAGGTCTTGGGGCCGAAGCCCATTAGATGCACCTGCGACGAGCTGGATCCCGGACCGCCGTTCCAGACGAAGGTGAGCGGCCGCGGCGGTGATCCCGCCGGCCGGCCAAGCGTATAGGCGATGACGAACATCCGCGCCGCCAGCGCGCCGGTGTCATTGTCGTAGATCGGCAACAGGCCGGTATGGACGGTGTAAGCCAGCGCCTTGCCGTCGACGACGACGCGTCCGTGCGTGACCACCATGTCTTCCGCCGGCGTGACCGGCGGCTTTTCGAGCGCGGGTTCACCCGCGACCGCTACGGCGAAGGCGGACGTTGCCCCGAAGCTCAGAAGCAGCGACGCGGCGGCGACGGTCAGCGCCTTCAGCATGGGAAATCCTTCTTCAAAGCGCGCACGTCTTGTCCGGAACACCGCGAACACGTTCCCATTGGTAAGCAGGGACGGTTTCGCCGCGGGGCAGGTAGGTGATCGCGAGGTCGCGGCCGTCGCGGCGGATGTCGAGGGTGAGCGTGGCCTTCTGATCGGCCTGGATGGCGTCCTGCGGCACGGGCTTCAGAATCTCGTCGCCGTCGTGCAGGCCCGCTTTCGCCGCTTCGGACCCGGCGACCAGGCCGCGCACGATGCGCTTGGGCTCGACCAGCACCTTGGGATCGAAGCCGAGTTCATACCGGCGCAGCGGCTTCGTCGTGCGGCGGAAGCATGGGCCGAACGCGTCGGACGGCGGAAGCTGCAGCGCGCCGGACAGCATCGCCTCGAGCTCGGTCTTGCCGCGCGGACCCAGCGCCCGGGTGACGGTTTCGACCCACGCCGCCTGGTCCATCGGCTTGCCCGCGTGTCGGCGCGCCAACATGGACAGCAGCAGGTCGTCGAGGTTTCGCTTGCCGCGGCTGGCCTTGCGCACCTCGCTGTCGACGACGCTGAAATACATCGAGCCGCGGTCGTAGGGCAGCACCCGGATGCGCGTGTCGGCCCAGAACCGCTTGGGAATTTCCGAGTTCGGCGCGTCCGCCAGCGGGTTCGAGTAATAGCGGCCGGCGGTCGAGTTCAGGTCCTCGAGGAATCGCTCGGGGCTGATGTGATGAAAGCGCAGGGCGAGGCGCCTGGCGTAGAACACCGCCGTGCCTTCGGTGAACCACGACCCCTCGAGGCCCTGCGGCGTGTCGAGCCCGCCGACGTAGGTGTGCAGCATCTCGTGGGCCAGGGTGACCTTGAACCCGTCGCTGTCCGTCTTGGCGCCCCAGCTGCCGATGAAGGCCCCGTCGAGCTCGACGCCGCCGCCGGCGTTCACCAGGTTGCGGCGCAGGAAGACGGCATAGGGCCGCGCGCTGTCGGCATGGAAAAGGCCGTCGTAGGCATCGTGCAGAGTCTTGGTCCAGGCCATCAGCGCGGCCGCGTCGAAGGGCGGATGGCCCTCCCAGGCGGACATGAAGCCTTGTTTCGGCGCGGGGTCAGGGTAGAGGCCGATCGTCCCGGCCATGACGTAGAGCGAGCCCAGCCGTTCCGGCGCGATCGGTGCTGTGGGCGCGACATCGCCGGGACCGAAATTCGAGATCGCTGCGGCGCCCTTGGCCAGGGCGCTCAGATCCCATTTCAGGCTGAAGCGCACCGGAGACTTAGAGTCCGGCAGCACGAGAAAGGTCGATCCGGCGCCGCCGAAACCGCCGTCGTCGGTGCGCATGTCGAGCGGTGGCGCGGCGCCGCGCACGGGCAGGGCGTTGGTGATCGGCGCACGGTAGCGGATGGCGAGGTCGCCGTGCACCGCGCGCCCGGTGACCCAGTGCCGATAGAAGGTCTGGCCCGCGTCGGCGTCGTCGCGTGTGGTGAGCGGAACGGCGCCGTCCGCGTCGGTCACGCTGAAACCCTGCAGCGTCGTGGCGTCGGTGACGACGTTCGTCTCCACCAGCGGCATGCGCAGGATCGCCGCGCCCGCCGGCGCATCCACCGGGCCCTCGACGATCGACACATCGAGCGCATCCACGTGACCCTGCGCGTCGGGCGCGGCCGGCTTCAGGGTGAGTTGATAGCGCGGCGCCTCGGCGGCGACGGCTTGGGTGAAAGCGCCGGCGGCGAGAATGGCGCCGATGAGCAGGCCCTGGCGGATCATGAAACGCATCTCCCCTCGCCTCTCGTCAGGGTGCGCACGAAGGCGCGAACGTCGTCGGTGAGCCGCTTCTCACTGGCCTCTACCGAGTAGGCCATCGGCGCGGTCTACCAGCCGGTCTTGCGCAACGTCTCGAGCGCCGCGCCGAGCCGTTCGAGTCCGCGCTCGAAATCGGGGCTGTCCGAGGCAAAGCCTATGCGGAAGTGTCCGGGGGCGCCGAAATATTCGCCGGGCGCGACGAGCAGGCCGAACTCGCTCCACAGCGCGCGCGCCAGTCCGAGCGTATCGTCGACGCCCACGACACGCGGGAAATACATGCAGCCGTGGCTGGGGACGTCGCCTTCGATCAGGCCCGCCTCGATCAGGCGCGCGGCGTGACGCTGGAGGATCGGTCGGGTCAGGGACACGATCCGGCGCCAGTGCGCGTCGAACACTGCGGGCTCTTCCAGGACGTGGGCGGCGACGGCGTGCGCGAGCTTCGACACGCCGAGGTCGCCCTCGGGCGCGCCGTCCTTGATGCGCTGGATCACGTCCGGATCGGCGGTCAGCCAACCGCACTTGAGCGCGAACAGGCCGTAGACCTTGGTCAGGCTTGCCACGCTCACGATGTTCGGGGCAAGAGAGGCGGCAGGCGTCGGGGATATGTCGCGGGCGAAGTCGCCGTAAACCTCGTCGACCACCACCAGCGCGCCCACGCGTGCGGCCGCCTGGGCGATCGCGGTCATCTCGGCGGGCGTCAGAATCCCACCGGAGGGATTGTGCAGGTTGGTGAGCAGGATGAGTTTCGTCCGGTCGGTCAGGCGGCGCTGCAGCTCGGCGATGTCGACGCCATAGGTCGGCGGTCGCCGCGGCAGGTCGTCGACCTGTAGTCCCGCACCCTTGGCCATCTGGGTCAGCAGGTCGAAGCACGGCCGCTCGATCAGTACATGATCGCCGGGCTCAGCCAGGGTGCGCAGCACGAGCGAGATCGCGCTGGTGGCGCCGGTCGTCGCGATCAGGCGGTCGGTCTCGACGCCGTAGCGACGGCAAAGCGCCTCCACCGCGAACGGGTTGCCGCCGTCGAAGGCGCTGACGTAGCGGTTGGTGATGCGCAGCGAAAAGGCGTCGCGCACGACCTCGATCAACTCATCGGTCGGTTCGCGGATTGTGCTGTCGTAGAGCACGATCGTGTCGCTCGCCTTGGGCATGCGCGTCTGCGCGCGCACCCAGTCCGAATAGGTCGGCGCGTCGAACAGCTCCGCGCGGCGCGCGGTCGGTTCGGCCTTGACGGCGATTGTCGACGTGCCGGGTGGATTCAAGGCCTGGGTCCCCTTCCCTGGTCTCGGGCCGCGAGACACGCCCCAACCCCGAGGCTCGCCAGTCTAGGCTCCCGCGCCGGGTTTTCTTTGCAATTTTGCCCCTGGCGGCCGGATATGGCGGATAGCTTATGCGGCCGCCGATCAGGGTGCGCATAAGCTATTTCAGCCCCAACGCCTGAGCCGCCGTCCCCGCCGGCCATATAGCGTTGTCTTGCAGACAAGCATTTCACGGTCTTGCTTCGTCCGTGACGAACTTGCGCACCGCCGCGTCGAAGGCGGCAAGATTGTCGTCGCCGGCATAGACGCCGTGCGGGCCGGCGAAATAGGCGGCGGTCAGGCGGTCCGCTGGGATGCCGTCCTGGTCGAGGGTGTAGCGCGCCTCGTAGGCGGGCGTGGTCAGGTCGTAATAGCCCGCAGCCCAGAACAGACGCAGGTGCGGATCGGCCTTCATCGCCTTGGCGAGACGCAGGATGGCGTCGGGGTGATCCTCGTGGTTCCACTTGGAATTCACCGTGAAGTTCACGCCGTAGTAGGTCTCGGTCGTTGGAAACTTCAACTGCTCGGTCAGGTAGCGGCCGACGGCGGGGCTTGGCACCGCGCCGATGCTCTCGGGTGTCAGCGCCGGACCCGCCGGTGCGTTCTTGTCGCGCTTGGGTGCGACGCCGAGCGACGGATCGTCGATGGCGCCGATCTCCCCCGGTTCGAGCGGCGCGGTCACCCGCACGTCGAGGAGGCCGGTTCGCAGGCCTTTGTCCTTCAACAGGTTGAACATGTAGTCGTTGTCCGTGACGCGCAGGTTCTTCGCCAGGATCAGATCGACCGGCAGGCCGATCAGCTTGGACATGCGCTCGGCGACGCGGCGTCGCTCGGCGTCGGGCAGGCTCGAACCCTGGATCAGGGCGGAAACGTATTCGGTTCGCGCGAACTCGACCGCCTCGCGGTAGACGTCGGCGACGCCACGGTCGCCATGATCGATCCTGTTGTGGAACCAGGCGCCGGCGGCCATGGTCGGCAGGCTCGTGACATAGGGCATCTCGTGTCCCGGCGCCGAGCCGACCAGCGCGATCAGCATTACCCCGTCGAACTTCATCGGCGGCCCGACGTCGAGGATCATCGGCGCGCGGACGGTGCCGTAGCTCTCGCCCACGAGATACCGCGGCGAGGCCTCGCGATGGTTCTGTTTCAGCCACTCGGCGATGACCGACTTCACCGCCGCGGCGTCGCCGGTGATGCTGTAGAAGCGCTTGGTGTCGGCGCCGGGGAAGGCGCGCGCGAAGCCGGTGCCGACCGGATCGATGAACACGAGATCGGCGGCGTCGAGCGGGCTGTAGGGATTATCCGCCAAATGCCCGCTCGCCCGGTCTCCCGGCGTTTCGCCGACACGGCGCACCGGTCCCAATGCGTTCATGTGCAGCGGCGAAGACGAGGCGCCCGGGCCGCCGTTGAAGGCGAACAGCACGGGCCTCTGCGCAGCGTCCTTCACGTCGTCGCGCGTGTAGGCGATGGTGATGATCGACGCGGCTGGCGCGCCCTTTTCGTCAAGCAGAAAATGTTCGGCGACAGTCGCGGTGTAGTGAATCGTCTGGCCGTTGATCACGCCCGTATGCCGGGTCACCGCGACAACCGGCGTGCGTGGCGCGGCGGAAGCGCTCGCTTGCGCCGGCGGCGGCGCGCCGTGCGCGAGGGCCCCGGCGGGGGCCGAGAGCAGCGTCGCCAGGATCAGAAGCGTACGGATCATCAGCTCACACCTTGCACGCCGCATCGGCGACTTTGGGATTGCGCGCCCAGCGCCAGGCCGCCACCGGCGCCCCGAGCGGCACGTATTTGATGGTCAGCTCCCGACCGGCGCGGCGGACGACCACCTCCACTGGCCCGTTCGTTCCATGCAGATCGGGGGCGGCGAAATCGGGTGCGTGCACAATCTCGTCGCCGTTCTCCAGGCCCGCCTTTTCCGCCGCCGATCCCGCGACCAGGCCGGTGACCGCATGGCGGGCCTGCTCCAGCGCAGCAACGTCGAAGCCGGGCTCAAGCGGGCGCGTTTCGTATCGCTCCGGCGTGAAGCATGGAGCAAAAGCGTTCGCCGGCGGCTCAATCGGCTTGCCGGCGACCATGTCGGCGTATTCACGCCGCGCGATCGGCCCGAGTTCGGCTGCCGTCAAGTCCTGCCATTGTTGGAGGCCGGCCGGTTTGCCCTTGCGCTTGAGTTCGAGCAAGGCCAGCACGACGTCGTCGAGGCTGCGCTTGCCATGGGATTTGGCGCGGATTTCGGCGTCGACCCTTCCCAGGTACATGAAGCCGCGACCGTAGGGCACGTGACTCGCGCGCGCGTCGCGCCAGTAGATTGCCTCGGCATCGCGGTTGCTCAGCCGTTGCAGCGGATTGTCGTAGTAGCCTTCGGCGCGCTCGTTGATGCGCTTGAGAAATTCATCGGGTGAGATCAAGCCCGCGCGCAGAGACAACAGGATGGAATAGTACTCGGCCGTGCCCTCCGAATACCACGAGGTGTCGCCGTGATCGCCGTCGAGGCTCGGCCAGTTGTGCGTCATCTCGTGGGCGATCAGGCCCTCGAGATTGTCGGTGGTTGGGGCCTTGCCGGTGCCCCAGCCGAACATGAAGGAGCGGTAGAGCGCGGTGCCGCCGTCGCCCTTGTAGGGCTGCTTGCGGATAAACACGCGATAGGAGCCGCCCTCGTCGTGGAAAAAGGTCGACATGTAGGCGTAGAGCCTGTCGATCATGGTCGCCGCATCGGTCGCGCCGAACGGAGGTTCAGTCAGCCAGTACATGGCGAACCGGTCGGAGCCCTGCGACGGATAGCTCTTCACCGGTCCTGCGTAGAAATAGAGATCGTTGATGAACTCCGCGGGCTTGACGGTCGTGACGTCGCCCTCGCCCAGGCTGGTGACGCCGCGGGCGCCTGGCGCCATGCCCGAAAGGTCCCAATGGATGCTGATCCTGCGTGGTTCGACGCCAGGCGCGTCGGGGAGGAAGGTGTAGCCGGCGCCGTCGAGCCCACCGGCCTCGGCTCGGAGATCGAACAGCGGACCGTTGCGCGTCGTCGCCGAGACCTGGCGCATCGGCGCGTGAAAGGCGAACACGACGTCGCCGGAGGTCGCACGGCTGGGCGACCATTCGCGATAGGTCAGAGACGGCGTCGGCGGCAGGTCCTTGATGGTCAGCGGCAGGGAGCCGTTGGCGTCGCTCGCCTGAAGCGCATCGCCGTCGTAGCGCGCGGTCGGGATCGAGGCGACCACAAGCGGCATCCGCACGATGGCCGCGCCCGCGGCGACATCCGGATGCTCCATGCGAATGTGCACGTCGATGTAATCGACGGCGCCGCCGATCACGTGCGGTTTCAGCGAGACGTCGTAGGCGGACGGCGCGGGCAAGGCGTATGCCCGGGCGCCGACGCCGAACAGCGCCGCAAGGGAAAGGGGCGCGATAAGTCGCAGCCGACTCCACCGGATTGCCATGGATCCCCCTTCCGAACCGTTTGAGAGTTTACGACCACGGCGGAAAATTGTTTGTCGTTTGCGCGACCCTGGACCGGCAGGCCGGGTCGGACAATTCAAGAGCATGATAGACTACGCATGGATAATGCAGTCCGAGTTTCGAGGCTGGATCGATAGACCTGAGCATGGGACCTTGGGCTGCGGAATCGCAAAGAATTTTCGCCGCCGCGAGCCTAGCGTAGCCAGGAGCCCAAAGGACCAGGCCATGATCTCACGCAGACAGTCGCTGGGCGCCCTGGCCGCCGCGCCGTTCGGCGCCCTGGCCTGGCCCGCCGCCGCGCTGCCCGCCGACACGCCGGCCGCGGAGCCGGCCTGGGTCGCACCCTCGCCGCGCGGCAACTTCAAGATCAGCGGGACCTACATCAACGCCGCTTACACTCACCCGCTGCCGCTCGACGCCGGCGCGGCCCTGCGTGAGTTCGTCGCCCGCCGGTGCGACCCCGGCCTGCCGCGCAAGCGCGGCGATGACGCCAAGGCGCTGTTCGCCACGCTGATCAATGCGGCGTCACCCGACGCGATCGCGGGCACGCCGTCCACATCCTACGGCGAGAGCTTCGTCATCGGCGCGCTGGGTCTGGAGGGCGACCGCTCGGCCGGCATCGTCACCGACATCCTGCACTTCGACGGTTCGCTCTATGCCTATGGCGAGTTAGCCAAGCTGGGCTCGCCCCTGACCATCCTGCCGATGACGCCGGACGGTCGCATCGACATGAACCGGCTTGCCGACGCCGTGAAGCCGGGAACACGGCTGGTCTCGATCTCGCTGGTGTCGATGGTCAACGGCTTCGAGCACGACCTGAAGACCGTCTGCGACATCGCGCACAAACAAGGCGCCTACGTCTACGTCGATGCGATTCAGGGCGCCGGCGCGGTTCCGATCGACGTCCAGGCCAGCGGCGTCGACTTCCTGTCGTGCTCGACCTTCAAGTGGTTGATGGGCGACTTCGGCTGCGGCTTTCTCTATGTGCGGCCGGACCTGATCCCCAAACTGAAGCGCACCGAGTTCGGCTATCACCAGCCGAAGGACTTGGCCTATCACGCGTTCCCGGGGGACAAGCCCGGTCCGGTGCTGTTCGAGGCCGAACCGAACGACACGACCGCCGCGGGACGCTTCGAAGTCGGTTCGACCGGCGAGGGCGCAGAGGCCGCCGCCGCCGTGTCGCTGAAGAACCTGTTGGCCTGGGGCGTGCCGAACCTGCAGGCGGCGCGCCAACCTTTGATGGACCGCCTCTACGACAAGCTGTCCGCGCACTACCAGCCGATGACGCCGAAGGGCTCGCGGTCGTCGATCATCGCCTTTTCGCTGATCGGGGCGCGCGACAAGCTGCGGTCGCGCATCACCGAGGCCAGGATCAACATCCAGCTGTACCCGAACCGATTCCGCATCTCACCATCGGTCTACAACACGCCCGAAGACATCGACCGCCTGATCGGCGTGCTGACCGCTTGATTATTTCCCGGCGAGGAACCGGCGTACGGCGTCGGTGAACACACGCACGTCGCCCTCGTAGGATTCGTGGCCGGCGGCGAATTCCTCGAGATCGATCCGACTTCTCACTCCGCCGGAATGGTTCACCGCGTAGGCGGAGGCGTAGAGCGGCGTTGTCAGGTCGTAGAATCCGCCCGCGACCAGCAAGCGCAGACGCGCGTCCTTCTCCATCACGCGCGTCACCCCTGAAACCGCCGACGGCGGTTCGCGCTCGTGCTTGAACTGGAACAGCAGGTCGAAGTTGAGGCCAATGTAGTTGGCGTCCGTCGCCAGCGGATAGCCCAACTCGTCGCGCAGGTAGGGCAGAATCGCGTGCGGTCTTTGCGCGTCGTCCGGCTGGGCGTAGCGGCCCCGCGGCGGGCCCATCACCACATCCATGCCGGGATCGTTGTAGGCCACGACACGGCGGCCGTAGTAGGCCAGGTCGCCGGTCTTGCGGGCGTCGAGCTGGCCGGTGCGCAGGCCGCGATCCGTCAGCAGGTTCAGCATGAAGTCCTCGCGACTCAGCCGCAGGTTTTTCTGCAAGATGAGGTCCACCGGGAGACCCAGCCGTTTCGCCATTTCATCGGCCACGGCGGCGCGCTCCTGGGGCGGCAGAGACGAGCCTGCGATCAGCGCGGGCGCGTAACGCGTACGTGCGAACGCGATGTTGTCGTCGAACACCTGTTGCGGCGTGCGGCCATCGGCGGGCGCGCGGCCGTGATAGGCGGCGGTTGCGGCGAAGGAGGGGAACATGGTCACCGCGCCAAGATCCTCGCCGAGCCCGCCCTCCACGCAGGACAACAGGACAACGCCGTTCAAATGCAGATCTTCGAACGCAGCCAGCTCCGCCGCGCGGGTGGTGCCGTAGCTTTCACCCCACACGTATCGCGGCGATGCTTCGCGATGGCTTTCCGCAAGCCAGGCCTTGATGAAGGCTCTCACCGACTCGGCGTCGGAGCCCGAAGACCAGAACTCGTGCACGTTGTGCCCGGGCAAGGCCCGCGAGAGACCTGTCCCTACCGGATCGATGAACACGAGATCGGCGACGTCGAGCAAGCTGTCCGGGTTGTCCTCCATCTTCGGCGACACGCCTTCGCCGAACATGCGCGGCCCGATGCCGCGAAACTGCATCCAGGAAGACGCGCCGGGGCCGCCGTTAAACAGGAAGATGATTGGCCGATGCGCCGGATCGGCGACGCCTTCGCGCACATAGGCTGCGTTGACCATGACCCCTGCGGGCGGTCCACCGGCCACGGCGGGAACGTAGGCCTCGGCCATCGTCGCGGTATAGGCGACATCCGTCCCGCCGATGCGCACGCGGTGATGGGTGACGGCGTGGATCGGCGCGACATCGGGGCCGTGCACAGCGAGATCACCGCCCTGCACCGGCGCGCCCGGCGGTGGAAGGAAGGACGGCGCCTGCGCGCCGGCGGAGACAGCCAGCGCGAACGACGCGGCGAGAATGACGGTCAGAGACTTCCAGGGCGACATTTGAATACCTCTCGCGCCGTCAACGGACGGAAATCTGTTCCACCCACCGCTTCAGCGCCGCGGTGTCGGCCATGTCGCTGTCGTAGCGGATCGAGGGGCGGCGTGGGACGTCTTCGCCACGCTCGCGGCCGTCACGGACCATGGTCGGCGAACTGATGCTGCCGGCGCCGCTGGGAAGCGCGAAGGGCATGGGACTGCCGGAGCGGCGGTCGACAAAGGTGTCGGTTCCGATCTGCACCGTACCGGGAATACGCAACAGCTCGTCGACGAAGGCGATGCAGGCGCTCGCGCAACCGGTATCGGTCAGGACGTAGACCTTGGCGTGAACCAGGTTGGCGGGCGCGGGACCGCCGGAGGGCCTGGGCGTGCGCTGGAGCTGATACACCTTCACGCCCGCGGCTGTGGTGATCACCTTCACGCCCTTGGCGTAGGTGGCTTCCAGTTCAGTGTCGTGGGGCGTGCCGAGCGGGTCGGCCTTGTGGTCGTCGCCGTAGGACGGATCGTGGGTGAACACCGGAACGATCTCGGTGCGCGCCTGGGCGTAGTGGGCGGCGTACTCGGGTCCGTAGAGGCCGCGCAGCACCGCGATGAACCAGTCGTAAGGGCCCCCGCCGTTGCCGCGCACGTCGAACACGACGACTCGCTTGTCGCGCAGCGTCGGCATGACGGCGATCACGCGGTGATACGCCGCCGCCGCATCCTGATCCGGCGCAAAGACGCCGAGGCGAACCCAGGCGCCGCCGGTCCCGAAGTCCGAAATACTGACCTTGTGATCGCGCAGGGAGGCATAAGGCGCCTCAATGACCGCGAGACGGTCAGCCGCGACCGGGCTCCAGACCAGTTCCACGTCCTTGCCGCCGATGCTGCAGCTCTTGGGCCGGTGACGCAGCGGCGACTGGGCGTCGAGGAACAGCAGACGCGCCATCGAGTCCTCGGTCGACTCCAGGTTCGGGATGAAGCCCTCGATGGGGGCGGTCTGTTCGATCGCGTCCTCGATGGGAACGCCGTCGCATGCGGTGACCTCGGCGCCAACCGAAACCGCGGGCGTTTCACTGTCGACCACGACATAGCGGCCGCCGCGATGGCGCACGAGGAAGCGCGGCCAGTCGTAGGAGGACGGTTGGAATTTGAAACTTACGCGCAGGTGCGGATCTTCAAACCGTCCGGCGAAGCGGCGCATCACGGCCTGGTAACCGGCGGCGTTGACGACCTTGTCCTCGTCTGCCCTCGCCTCGCCTACGGCCTTGTCCATCAGCGCGCGCCAGTCGTTCCCGCCGGGATAGACCGCGTAGATGTATTCCTTGTCGAGCGTCGCCTGGGCGTAGGTCAGGTCCTGCTCGACCATGGCGCGCCAAGGATTAGCCGCGGGCGCGGGGTGGGCGCAGGCCGGTGCGGCCACAGCGGCGCAGAGCAAGGCGGCGGCGAGGGATCTGAGCATCAACGTCCTCCGATCATTGCCTTGATGTCGTCGCTGAGCCGGATGCGCGTGGGTTCGTCGCGGTACATCATGTGGCCGCCGGTGTAGCAGCGAAAGGTGATCGCCTTGGCGAGGTTGGACGGCAGGCGCTTGCCGGTCTCGGCGTTGGCGGCGCAGCTGTTCAAAGAATCGTAGAGCCCCGCCGCCACCAGGACCCGCGTGCCCGGATCGAGCGCAATCTCTTCCGCGGTCGAGGGCAAAGGCGCGCCTAGCACGGGCGGACCGCCGCCCCGCTTCATCGCTTCGGCGAGGGCGGCCTGATAGGCTTCCGGCGTGACCTTTTCGGTGGCGTAGTTCCACCGCTCGCCGACAGACGCGCCATAACCGCCTTCGGCCGGCTCCAGTCCCACATACGGAAGGTCGGTGTGGTAGCCGAGATCATGCCTCAGGTAGCGCAGGATGGCGGCGACGTCCGCGCCCTCCTTCGGCTCGGCGGTGATGCGCATGTCGAAGGTGTTCAGGGTCTTGCCCTCGCTCTTCAACAGACCAGAACGGTATTGGCGTGGGGTGATCAGAAGCGTTTTCGGATCGATCTGGTCTGCAGAAAGGCCGGTGAAGGCGCTGAGCTCGGTGACGATCTTCGCGCGATCGGCGTCGGACAGCTGGTCGCGATGGGCGAGCGCAGGCGCGTAGACTACGCGCGCCCACCTTTCGGCGGCCTGCGGATCGGCCTTCGCCCTATGCCAATAGGCCGCCGTCGCATTGAGGTCGGCGACGTGCAGCGCCTCGCTGAGTTCGCGCGGTATGAAGTCCTTATGCAAGCCGGAGCCGCCGGAGAGGAGCACCATGCCGCTGACCTTTACCCCGCGTTTTTCGAGCGCCGCGCCGACGCTGCCTGCGCGCCCGGCGCCCCAGCTTTCCCCGACCAGCCAGACCGGCGCGCCGTCGGCGTGGTGCTGCAGCAGCCAGTTGCGGACAAATTCGGCGACCGAGGCCACGTCGCCGACCGTGCCGTAGAACTCGTCGGCATATTCGGCCTTGGCCGGGCGGCTGAAGCCGGTTCCGACCGGATCGACAAAGACGAGGTCGCTGGCGGCGAGCCAGGTGTCGGGATTTTCGACGAGCTGCCCGTCGACCACGCGGACGGGACCGGCGACATGGAAATGCAAGGTCGAGGAATCCGCGCCGGGACCGCCGTTCCAGATGAAGGTCACCGGCCGCGGCTTGTCCGAACGAACGCGATAGGCGGTGTAGAACATATAGCCGTGCGGCTCACCGGTCTCAGCGTCGCGGAGGGTGATGCGCCCGGCCTCGGCGGTGTAGGCCAGCTTGCGGCCACCGGCGAGATCGACCGTGTGTTGCGTTGTGACCGCGCCGGCCTGAGTCGCGGGATCGGGGGCCGCCGGATTGGGCGCCGCCGCAGCAGTGGTGGCGAATAAGAGCGCCGTGAGTGCGATCGCTGTTCGACCAATCATCGCCCGATCTTTCTTAGAGTCGCCCGCCGCAGGAACCGGAGAGCGATTCCTGCGGCGGACGGGCCGCTTCCGAGAGGAACTTCAGAAGCGGAATTGTAAAACGCGCGGCGCCTAGGGCTTCGCGTGAGCCTGCGACTCCGTCCGCGCGAAGAACGACGCCAAGTCTTCCGAAATCTTCAGGCGCGTGGCTTCATCGTGATACATCATGTGCCCGCCCTCGTAGCAGTGCGTCTCGAACCTCGCCGCGACCGACGGTTCCGGCTTGCTGGCCATGATCTCGTTGCCCTCGCACATGTTGAGCGAATCGTAGCGGCCGGCGCCCACGAACACGTGCATGTCAGGTTCGAGCTTCATGGCGTTCTGGATCCACGGCTGCGATAGCGGCGGACCAGCGCCTGCCTTCATCCGCGCCATCGACTCCGGCGTGATGGTAGTGTGGTCGTAGACGAACTGGTCCCAGGTGGTGCGGCGCTTCTGGCCGACAGCGGTATAGCCTTCCTCGTCCTCGCCTTCGTAGGTCAGGTCGGTGGCGTAGCCGAGTTCGACGCGAAGATAGTGACTGATCGACGCGCGGGAATTCTGCAGATGCGGGACGGGACCCTTGATCCGCATGTCGTAGGTGTCGAGCATCAGGGCGCGGTCTGAGCCATAGGCCGCTTTGCGATATTCGAGGTTGGACATCACCAGGGTCTTGCGGTCGATCAACTCCGGCTTGACCCCGATGTAACGGGCGAGCTGCACGGCGATGGCGTCGCGCTGTGCCGGGCTCAGCGTGTCGAGGTGTTCGAGCGCGGGCAGATAGGTGGATTTGATCCAGGCGTTCAGCTCGCGCATCGTCTCATCGCGGTTCTTCATCAGGTCGGGTGCGAGGCGTCCCTGGGCAAAGGCCGCGGCGGTCCGTGCTGGGACGTACATAGCGTCCTGGAATTGCGGCGGCATCAGCGAGCCGGGCACGCCGCCCGAGATCAGAATCACGCCGGCGATCGCCTCGCCGCGCTTGGCCATCATCTCCGCGACGCCGCTGGCCCGCCAGGTGCCGTAGCTTTCGCCCAGCAGGAACAGCGGCTGTTCCTGCGAGGTGAATTTGGCGCGATAGCCGCGGATGAATTCGGTGGTTTCGGCAAAGTCGCCGAGGACTGTCAGGAATTCCTTGGCAAACTCGGGCTTGGCCGGACGGCTGAAGCCGGTCTCGATCGGGTCATAGAAGACGAGGTCCGAACTCGACAGCAAGGTCTCGGCGTTGTCGACGAAGCCGTCGTTGGTGATGCGGCGCGGCCCGAGCGCCTGAGATTCCAGCGTCATCGCCGACGCGGTCGGTCCGCCGTTCCAGACGAAGGTCAGGGGGCGCTTCTTGCCATCCTTAGTCCTTGCGACATAGGCGACGAAGAAGATGTGCGCCCTCACCTCGCCGGTCTCGGCGTCGCGAATGGCGAGACGGCCGGCCCGCGCTTCATAGCGCAGCGGACCGTGTACGGTATTGACCACATGTTGGGTGACGACGATCGGCTCGTCGCCGTCCGCCAGCGGTTGGATAATCCCAGGCGCGTTTTCGGGCGCTGCGGCGAACGTGGGACTGACCAGAACCACGGACGTAAGGGCGCCCCCGAAAAGCACCGCCTTGAGCACCGTCGAACGCCACATCGCCATCACATCCTCGCCGTCCTGGAAAAAAGCGCGCCGCGGAGAACCGCGACGCGCCTGAATCTTACTCTCGATTACACCGAAGTTCTCAGTATTTGGCGGTCAGACCGAGCCAGAAGGTCCGGCCGATGTAATCGCCGTAGGTCAGCGTGCCGACCGACGGCGGTTCGTTGGTCAGGTTGTTGACGCCGGCGCGCACTCGGAAGTGGCCGAAGTCGTAGCTGGCCGAGATGCTGTGCTCGAGGTTGCTCTTGATCACCGGCAGGGCGGTGTTCGACGCATTGTCGCCTTCCCCAGCCAGCGAGGACGGCAGGTAGAAGGCTTCGTAGGTGAAGCGGAACGGACCGTAGTTGTAGCGGACGTCGGTTCGCGCCACCCAGCGTGGCTCGGCAATCGTGCCGGCGACCTGGGTGACCGCACCGTCGACGTTCTGTTTCAGGGTGTCGTTATGGGTCAGTTCGAGCTGGAGCTCGAGGTTGCCCGAGTCCGGACGACGCACCAGCCACTCGACCGGGAAGCGGTAGTCGATGTTGGCGGTCTCGCCTTTGTACTTCAGCGAGGCGGCGTTGTAGGTCGTCTGGGTCGCGGTCGCGATATTACCGAACGCGTCGCGAGTGAAGAAGCCGCATGTCGGCGATGTGCCGCCCGCATTGTCGAAGCATGATTGGGCGAAATTGGTCGGGGTAAACGCGGTCAGGCCATTCAGGATGTTCACCGAGATATAGTCGGCGGTGATCGTCAGGTTGCCCGGCACGTAGGTCGGTTGCCACACGAAGCCGTAGGTGAAGGTCTCGGACACCTCGTTCTTCAGACTGGTGTTGCCGCTGGAAGTGATCTCCGCGGTCGAGAAGTTGACCGCCGTATCCGTAAAGGCCGCGAGGCGTTGCGCCACCGATGAACCCGGCGCCGCTTCACCCGGTCCCGTGCCGTAGGTTGGATTTGCCGCGAACAGGGCGGCGCAGTTGGCGGCCCGCGTCGAAGGACTGGGACCGGTATTGATGTAACGCGGATCGCAGGGATCCTGGACACCGCCCGCGAGTGTCGTCGAGGTCGGCGCGAACAGTTGATAAAGCGTCGGCGCGCGGAAGTTCTGGCTGCGCGACGCGCGGAGCGTCAGGCCGCCTTCGAGGCGCAGGTTCAGACCCAGGCCCCAGACTGTGTTCCGTCCGGCGATCGAATTGTCGACGGTGCGGCCCTGGGCGGTAAAGTCGAGGCCCTTGATCGGCGCCATGGTGAAGTTGTCGCCAAGGATCGGCGCCAGCAGTTCGCCGGAGAATTCGTTGGTTTCGTACGACCCGCCGCTGACCGGCGAGAGTGTGCCGCCGCTGCCGTCGTTCAGTCCCGCGCGCTGCGCGTCCGAGGGGGTGAAGCTGTCGTATTCATTGCGGAACTCATAGCCGACGCTGAACTTGGCTTCGCCGCCGGGCAGGTGAACGAGGTCGCCGCCGAACAGGGCCAGGAAATCATCCTCGCGGTTCGAATAGTGGTAGCCGATGGGCGCATCCACGTATTTCGCCGCCGCGGCGCTGATCGGGCCGTTGCCGAAGGGGTTGATCGGGGCGCAGTTCGGGTCGGTGACCGTGACCGCGTTGATGGAGCAGACGATCTGGCCCGCGCCATTCTTCGCTGCGCTCAAGGCGTTGGCGAACTGGGTGGTATAGACGTCCCAGCCGTTCTGATAGCTCTCGACCTCGCCATGGCTGTAACCGACGCTCCAGGTGAAGTCGCGGTTCCACTGGTTGAAATCGCCGTCGAGTCCGATGTGGCCTTCGTAGGTGTTGGTCGGATAGGTGAATTCCTGCGTCGGCAGGACGTTGATGAAAGCCTTCGACAGCCACACCGGGCCGCCGTGGGCGAATGTCGGATCCGCAGCGCTGATCTCGGCGATCTCGCTCGAGGTCAGGTAGGGGTTCGACTTGAAGATCAGCAGCGCGCTGTCCGGCGCCGGCGACAGGACGGTTCGGAATACGCCCTGGCTGCCGATCGGGTCGTAGCCGACCTCGTGATCGTAGACCACCGACGCCGACAGCTTGATGTGATCGGTGATGTCGTAGTGGCCGAGCACGTTCAGGGTGCGGCGGTGGATCCCCGTAGCAAGCGCCGTCAGGTCTCTGAGCGCATAGCCGTCCCCGCCGTTGGCGAAGGGCGGAGACAACGCCTGGCCGCCCGATGCGTTCAAGCCTGGGTTGTAGGCCACCAGCGAGGAACCGTCCGCCGAGAAGGCGATGGGGCCGCCGCCGGAGTTGACGAAGCAATTGCCGCCCACGCCGCTGCAGATCGGCACCGGCGCCGGGATGGAGAACAACACGCCGGTCTTGTTGAACGCGTAGAAGTGCGCGTCGGGCATGACTTGGAGACCGGCGGCGAAGCGACCGATCTCCGGGTAGTTGCGCTGGCTCTGCAGCAGCGGATCGCTCTTCGACCATTCGAAATCGGCGGCGATGTTGCCGCGTCCATCGGCGAAGTCGGTGCCCGCGGTGATGCGCGCGGAATAGGCGTCGTGGTCGCCTTTCCACGACGTGCCCGCCTGGCCGTCGACCTCGAGGCCGGTGAAGTGTTGCTTCATCACATAGTTGACCACGCCCGCGATGGCGTCGGACCCGTAGACTGCGGCGCCGCCCGCTTCGACGACTTCAATGTGATCGAGCAGGCCGATCGGAATGATGCCGGTGTCGACGCCGTTGCCCGCGCCGCCCTGGCCAGAGCCGAAGCCCGCCGCGCTCGACGGCGTGATCGGGGTCGAGGTGCTGACGACGCGCTGACCGTTCACCAGGGTGAGCGTGCGCCCGGCGCCCAGATTGAACAGGTTCGGGTAGGTCTGACCGCCGCCGGCGGGACCCGACGACGTCGGCGTCACCGCGAAGGACGGCGTGTTGGTGGTGACCAGGTTCACCAGGTCGCCGGCGTTGGTAAAGCCGCGATCGACCAGATCCTGTTTGCTCAAGAGATCGATGGGCGCGGGAGAGTCGGTGGCGGAGCGCTTGATGCGCGAGCCCGTAACCACGATTTCCGACACAGTCGACGTTTTCGATGTGTCGGTGGCGTTCGCCTGATCGGACTGACCGTCGGCGGCGAAGGCGACGCCTCCGAACGAGGCCGCCAGGGCGAAGGCGATGGTCGCCGAGGCCAGCAGCCGGCTCTTAGTCGATTGGACCGTCATTGCGGCATCCCCCATTAATTCCCCACAGCCGCGCCCGCGGGTTTCCGTGGCCCTGGCAGGGATCGCGACTGTCAAAAAACATTAGGCGTGGACGGAGGGATTTTCTTTTCGTTGTGCACGCAGCGAGGGTGGTAATTCAGCTCGTTTATGCGCAGCCGGCGCGGCGATACGCATTGACAATGCAGCCGCGGGGCTGGGGTCGCGTGGACCTATTCACATTCGTCGAGAGTTCCAACGCCACGGCAGAACGGCCGGCTTGCCGTCACGAAGCCTCCACCGGCGAAGTGAGGCATGCTTGCGCCAGGATCTCCAGGTCATCCGACGGCGCCCTCCCTCTCAGCGTGCTTGGAGCGACCGCGAACGCTAGCGGCGCGGATGCCGATTTCGGAATGCGCGAATCCACGTTGTCCCAGCCTCGGCCGTAAAATCGCTTTGCGCCTGCGGCCCTCTCTCCTCGCGACCCGTTCCGACCGCCGCCCGAACCGTGCTAACCCCAGACCGGGGAGGCTCCGCCATGGGCATGTTCGAGTATGTCGTCGTCCTGACCGGGGTCGTCATCGGCCTTGCGCTCACGCACTTGATGCAGGGGCTGGCCAGAATCATCGAACACCCCGGCCGCGTGCGCATCTGGTGGGTGCACCTGTGCTGGGTCGTCTACATGTTCGTCAGCGCGGTGTTCTGGTGGTGGTGGGAGTATCGCCTGAAGGCGACCGGTAGCTGGACGTTCGAGCTCTACGCCTTCGTCGTCGGCTACGCCTTTCTGATCTACCTGATCTGCGCGGTGCTGTTCCCCAGCGACATCGCCCCCTACCCCGACTTCAAGGCGTACTTCATGGCGCGCCGGCGCTGGTTCTTCGGGCTGCTCATCGCGTGGCTCGGGATCGACGTCATCGACACCTTGGCGAAAGGGACGGCGCATTTCGCATCGCTCGGCATCGAATACCCGATCGCCCAGGCGGGGCTCGCGCTGCTCTGCCTCATCGGCCTGTTGAGCCCTCGCGAACGCGTCCAGGTGGTCGTCCTGGTCCTCGTGGTCGGTTACCAGACCTCGCGTATCGTCCGCTTCTTCGATGTCGTGAACTGAAAAGTGGGGACACGGACGACATAGTTCTGGTTGGACTGAGAGCGCTTCGATAAGTCGTACATGTCCCCGCTCTTCTGAGAGAGGGCATTTAGCACGGCGCGAGTTGGCTTCGACGGTCGCGCCTCGCGGTGAACTCGGCCCCTTCTTTAAATTCTGCGTCGTCAAGGGCAGACCTTTGGTCCGCATTCGCGGAGCGTGGCGCTACGCTTCCGCCGGGATTGAGTGATGTTCGTGGAAGATGGTCCACTGGTTGTCGATTTTCCTCAAGCCGACGGTCAGCCGGAAATCGAGGTCGATGTCCTTATCGTCTTTTTCCGTTCCCGAGCACTTCATCGTGGCCACGGCGACCGCGACGTCCTCGCCGGCGACGATGTCCAGGGTCTGGATCTCGAACACCAGCGGGTCGTGCGACCATTTGAAGAACTGGTCCCACGACGCAGCATAGGCGTCGATGCCACGATGCTGGAAGGGCGGCGGCACGTCGAACATAACCATGTCAGACGTGTGATGGCGCAGGATGGCGCCGAGGTCCTTGCGTCGCACGCCGGCCGCCCAGTTCTCGATCAGGGTTTGGATGGCGGCTTCATTGTCGGCGTGCATGGGTCGCTCTCCTGATCGCGTCCGGAAGCGCTAGCCGACCGCGGCAAAGGCGTCGACGCCAATGTCTCGAGCGGCACGGATTGAACTCCTGTCCGCGCCGCGCAGTGCTAAATCAGCTCGACGGGGCCGAGCCTGAGCGATCTGGGCCCGCTGAAACGGGCCTCGTCTCCGCGTCGTACTTTTCCGCGGACGCCAGGATGAACGCCCTCGCCTCTTCTTCCGGCATCCAGCCTGCGTCGTAGGGGCCGTTGCCGTAGGGCGCGCCGTCGGACCATTCGGGGAACAGCACCTCATCGCCGCCGATGCCGATGGTCCATTCCGTCCCGCGCGCCCGGAAATAGAACGCCTTGCCGTTGATCGTTCCCTCAGCTTGCACGGGGCAGTTTCCGCCGAGGCAGGCGATGCGGACGTCGGCGGCCACGGCGGCTTATTCCTTCAGCAGCTTGTCGCCCTCGACCTTGATCTTCGCCCACTGCGCTTCCAGTTCGGCCGTCCGCGCTTTCGCGGCGGCGCTGACCGGTTGCGCGTCGTCGACGATGCTGAGCGTATAGAGCACCTGGGTCGACAGCAGCCGGCTCGGATAGCCGACCTTGTCGACGACGCCGCCTGCGAGCGGCGCCTGGGGGACCTGATCCTGCCACGCCTCGAGTTTGGCGATCAGCGTCTTGTCGCCGTTGTCCTTGATCATGTCCGCCTGTTTCTTGCGGATCATGTCGGTCTCGTAGTGGATGTCGTTGACCAGGTCGTAGAGCTGTTTGGTCACGTGCTGCTGCTCGGCCCAGTCGGCATCGCTCATGGGAGCCAGGCCCGGATGCGGCAGAACCTGCAGCTTCTGTTCGGAGGTCTTGCCGTCGACGGTGAGGCGCACAGTGTAGACGCCCGGGCCGACGCGCGGGGGGCGGTAGGACACGAAGCGGATGGTGTCGGAGACCGGGACGAAGGGCGGATAGCGCAGGTCCCACGCGTATCTGTTGAGACCGGTGCGCAGCGGCAACGGCTGGGGCGGCGCCGAAACCTCGGTCCCCTTCACCGTCGAGTCGCCGAGCGCGATGGCCTGCGAGCGGCTGGAGAAGTGCTGGACGACCGCGCCGTTCGGGCCGATCACGTCCATGGTCACCTCGCCCGCGGGCGTGCCGGCAAGGCTGTAGTAGAAGGTCGCGCCGTAGGCGGGATTAGGCGCGTCGATGCCGGCCGCGGGCTGCACCCGTTCGAGGCGTAGCGCCGGCGCGGGCGCGAAGAAGTGCATCGGCTCGGCGACAGTGTCCGGCGTCACCGCACGCAAAGCTTCGAGGCCGTCGAGAATCCAGATGGCGCGGCCCTGGGTCGAGGCGACCAGTTCGTCGCCGTGCACCTGAAGGTCGGTGACCGGCGCCACCGGCAGGTTCATCTGCAGCGGGCGCCAGTGGGCGCCGTCGTCGAAGGAGACATAGGCCCCCCACCCCGAGCCGGCATAGAGCAGTCCTTTTCGCTCGGGATCTTCGCGCACCACTTCCACGAACTCGTTGGAGGGGAAGCCTGAGACGATCTCGGTCCAGGTCTTGCCGAAGTCGGAGGTCTTGTAGGCGTAGGGCGAGTTGTCGCCGAGCTTGTAGCGATAGGCGGCGATGTAGGCGCTCGCCGGATCGTGCGGCGAGACCTCGATGGCGTTGATGTCGGCTTCCGGAAGACCCTTGGGTGTTACGTCCTGCCAGGACTTGCCGCCGTCGCGGGTCACATGCACCAGGCCGTCGTCCGAGCCGGTCCAGATCACCTTGGAGTCGTGCGGCGACACCACGATGTCGGTCAGGGTGGCGTAGGTCTCGCCGCCCGCGCCCTCCAGCATGATCGGGCCGCCGATGGTGCCGAGCGTCGCCGGCCGCGCGCGCGTCAGGTCGGGACTGATCGCGGTCCAGGTCTGGCCGCGGTCCTCGCTTTTCAGAACGACGTTGGCGCCGTGGTAGATGACGTTCGGATCCTGCTGCGACACGCGTACCGGGGCGTTCCAGTTGAAGCGCCACTTCAGGTCCGATGGGCGCGTGAAGCCCTGGAAGATCGGATAGGGATCGATCGAGCGCACCGCGCCGGCCTCGCTGTCGAACTCGGTGAGGCCGCCGAGCAAGGCGGTGGCGTAAACGTACCGCGGATGCTTGCGATCCATCGCCACGTACGAGCTCTCGCCGCCGCCCACGTCCGCCCAATCTTGCGGACCGATGCCGCCATGCGTCGTCATCGAGGGGATGCGGAAGGACGAGCGGTCCTGTTGCGCCGAATAGATGCGATAGGGCCAGACGTCATCGGTTTCGATGCGGTAGAACTGACCGGTGGGCTGGTTCATCTCGCTCGACCAGCTGCGGCCGCCGTCGAGCGACACGATTCCGCCGCCGTCGTTGCCCTCGACCATCACCTCGGGCTTGTCGGGATTGATCCACAGGGCATGGTTGTCGCCGTGGGGCTCGCGCACGGGAGCGAAGCTCTTGCCCGCGTCGGCCGACACCACCATGGACGCGGCGAGCACATAGACCTTGTCGCGGTTCTTCGGGTCGGCGAAAACGTGGCTGTAGTACCAGCCGCGGTCGCGGATGCCCTGGTCCGCGTTCACGTGGGTCCAGGTCGCGCCTGCGTCGTCGGAGCGATAGACGCCGCCGTGCTCGGCCTCGATCATGGCGTAGAGGCGTTTGGAATCCGCCGGCGAAACCGCGACGCCGATGCGGCCCATCAGTTTTGGCAAACCGGCGCTGAGCTGGGTCCAGTGATCGCCGCCATCGGTTGATTTCCAGATCCCGGAATGCGGGCCGCCGCTGCGTACGTTCCACGGCGTGCGCTGGTGATCCCACATCGCTGCGTAGAGGATCTTCGGATCGTGCGCGTCCATCGACAGATCCGACGGACCGGTCGTCGGATCGACGTAGAGCAGCCGCTTCCAGGTCGCGCCGCCGTCGTCGCTGCGATAGACGCCGCGGTCCTCGCTCGCCTTCCACGGATCGCCCTGCACCGCGGCGAAGACCCGGTTCGGATTGGCCGGGTCGACAATGATGCGCGAGATCTGGCGGCTGTACGGTAGGCCGAGATAAATCCAGGTCCGGCCGCCGTCGTTGGAGCGATAGAGACCGTCGCCCGACGCCGCGGCGACGCCGCGCACCGGCGCTTCGCCCGTACCGACGTAGAGGACGTTCGGATCCGAGGGCGCCACCGCAATGGCGCCGATGGTGGTGGTGTGGAAATACTCGTCCGACAGGTTCTTCCAGGTCGTGCCCGCGTCGGTCGTGCGCCAGAGCCCGCCGCCGGTGGCGCCGAGGTAAAAGGTGGTGGGCTCAGCCGGGTGGCCGGCGACGGCGGTGACGCGACCGCCGCGGAAGGGACCGACCAGCCGCCACTCCAGCGCCTGATAGGCCGTGGGCGATACGGTCTGGGCGAAGGCGGCCGGCGTCCAAAGCAAGGCCGCGATCGCCGCGCCCGCGCACAAGCCGCCCTTCGCAAGGCTCCATTTGCGAAACACCATTCACCCCTCCCCTTAGACTCGTACGAGACGCCAGGGTTTGTTTTAGGGGTGAACGGTCGCTTCGTCTCCTTCGAACAGTCTAGCCGGCGAACAGCCAGACGTTTTCGGCCTATTGCGGGCCGCCGTTGGGCGCGGGCTGCTGGTCCGGGCCGGGGGCGGCGGTGGGCGGGATGGCGCCGCGCTGGGAGGCGGCCGTCGCGGCGGCGGTCTGGGCCGCGGCGTCGGCGTTGCTGGCGGCCGAACTCACCTGGTTGGCGGCGGCCTGGACCGCGGCGGTCTGTTGGTCCGCGGCCTGCACCTGGGCCTGGGTCGCGCTCTGGTAGGCCGCGGTTGTCTGGGCGACCGCGTTGGCGGCGGCGTTGGCGGCGTCCGCATCGCGGCGATTGGCGCTGACCACCATGATCACTACCGCGACGATCGCGGCCAGCGCGACCACGCCGACCAGGATAAATCCCTGCATGTTACGGCCCGGCCGAACGACCATCGGTTCACCCGTGACGCTCTCGGTTTCCGGCTTGTTTTCGCCCCCGGTATGCACCTCGGTCATGCTCAACTCCTCTCGAACGGCCTCAACTTGCCGCCGTCCAACGCCCGGGCGCCGGGGCCGTTCCTAGGGCCGTGTCGCCCAGAGTCGCCAAACAACTGTCAGAATAGCAACAATCAAGCTTTGCCGTTGTCCCAAATCCCGAGAGTAACGCGAGGTTTTCCGCGACTACGCACCGGTCACCGGAATGTGTCCGCCTATGGTGACGTTGGTCCGGTCCACGGCTTTACAGACGTTCAAGCCCCACCGTATCGTCCAGCGCTCTGTTGCTTACCCGTAAGTGCGCATTTCACACCAGGGAGCTCCAGGAATGACCAAGAAAACCGACCAGGGTACCGACCGCCGCACGTTGATCGCCGCGGCGACGGCGGCCGGCGTGATCGCCACGCCGGTGCTGGCTAGCGCCGCCGAACCGATGCGGATGGCGAAGGGCCGTCCCACCGTCTTCAAGGTGGATCTCGGCGGCGTGTCGCTGCCCGAGCACGAAGCGACCGAACTCAGCAACCAGATCAGCCGGCTATGCCTCGACGCGGTCGCCCGCGCGGGGGTCAAGGTGGCGAACGCCGGACGCGTGATCGGCCCGCATCCGGGCTGGTACGGGTTCATTCTGCGTCCGCAGGGCGTGAACGCTTACGTGGCCGAGTAGCCTTCGGGTGAAGACCGACGAAGACGCGCCGGCGCTCTGTCCCAGCACGCGGGCCGAGCCCGGCGCAGCCGTCATCGGAGTCCTCGGCGCCGACGGGCGGGTGCAGTACCTGAAGGATTGGCTCGCGATCGACCAGCAGTTCATCGACGACGTCTCCGAGGACGGCCGTCCGGAACAGCGCTATCGCTTTGCCGGGCGCTGCGTCGAGGGCGGCTGTTCGCAATGGACGGGCAAGCGCTGCGGCGTCATCGACAAGGTCTCGCAGGCGATCCCGCCCGACGGGGAGCACACCGTGCCCGCCTGCGCCATCCGCCCGGCCTGTCGTTGGTTTCGCCAGTCGGGGCCGCAGGCCTGCCACGTCTGTCCGATGGTGATCACCGATACCCGCTCCGACATCGACGCCGACGCCGGCGTGTTCACGCCGCTGAACGCGGCGGAGTAGGCGCGGCCAAATCCAGACTGCGCTAAGACTCCGGGGGAGAGATTCTCCGGGGTCCTGCGGCATGCGCATTCTCGTGATCGGCGCCTACGGCCTGATCGGCGGCTATGTCGCCGCGCGACTGAACGCGGACGGTCACGAGGTCGTCGGCGCCGGGCGCGACGTCGCGATGGCGCAGCGACGGTTCGCGAGCCTGCGCTGGGTAAAGGCGGATCTGGCGCGGATGACGGTCGAAGACTGGGCCCCGCCCCTGGCCGGGGTCGAGGCCGTGGTGAACTGCGCGGGCGCCTTGCAGGACAATCCCCGTGACGATCTCGAGGCCGTGCATGCTGGGGGCCTGGAGCGGTTGTTGGACGCGTGCGCGAGCGCCGGCGTGAGGCGGTTCGTGCATCTTTCCGCCGCCTCCGTCGAGGAAGGCCGGCCGACCGCCTTCAACACCACCAAATGGAAGGGCGAAGGCGTCGTCGAGGCGAGCGATGTCGACTGGGTGATCCTGCGACCCGGGTTGGTGCTGGCGCCTGCGGCCTACGGCGGCACGGCGCTCTTGCGCGGGCTCGCGGCGTTTCCGCTCTGTCTGCCGGTCGTCTTCGCCCAGTCGCGCATCCAGACCGTCTTCATCGACGATGTGGTCGAAGCGGTCGTGCGCTCGCTTGCTCCCGGCGCGCCCGCGCGGGTCAAGATCGATCTTGTGCATCCCAACGACGTACGCCTGGGTGAACTGGTTGCGAGTCTGCGCGCCTGGCTCGGTCTGAAACCGGCGCCGATCGTTCCTGTCCCCGCCTTCGTTGCACGCTCGACCGCGTTAATCAGCGACGCGCTGGCGTGGTTCGGGTGGCGCAGCCCCATGCGCACCGCCGCCGTGGAGCAGCTTCGCCTGGGCGTTGGCGGCGACGGCGGCGCGGCGAGGCGGGCGCTCGGCATAGAGCTCAGATCCTTGCTGCAGACTCTCGCGGCGTGGCCGTCGAGCGTGCAGGACCGTTGGTTCGCGCGGCTCTATTTCGTGAAGCCCGCGTTGCTGGTCGGACTGTCGTTGTTTTGGATCCTGAGCGGCGTCATCGGGCTGACCGCCGGCTCGCCGGGGGCGGTTGCGGTGGTGCGGTCCACGGGCTTGCCCGACGCCACGGCCGCAACGTTCGCCGCGCTGGGCGGCGGCGTCGACATCGCGCTCGGCTGCCTTTTGGCCTTTCGACGCTACACGCGCGTGGCGCTCCTCGGCATGCTGGCGGTGAGCGCGGCCTATCTGATCGGCGGCAGTTTGTGGGCGCCGGGCCTGTGGAGCGATCCGCTCGGCGCGTTGCTCAAGGTCGTTCCCGTGATGCTCGCGACCTGCGCGACGCTGGCGATGCTGGACGAACGCTGATGGACGCTTTCACCCTGATCAAGACCCTGCACGTGATCGGCGCGACGGTGATCCTGGGGACCGGCGCGGGCATCGCCTTCTTCATGCTGATGGCGCACCGCACCCGCGACTCGACGGCGATCGCGCACACCGCGTCCGTCGTCGTCGTCGCCGACTGGACCTTCACCGCCTCGGCGGTCGCCCTGCAGCCGGTGACCGGTTATTTCCTCGCGCGCATGGACGGCTTGCCGCTGATGCACAGCTGGCTGGGCCTCAGCCTCGCGCTCTATATCCTTGCCGGTGTTTGCTGGCTTCCCGTGGTGTGGATCCAGACGCGGATGCGCAATCTGGCGCGCGAGGCTGCGACGACGGGCGCACCGCTTCCCGACGCCTACTTTCGTCTGTTCCGGCTGTGGTTCGTGCTGGGCATTCCCGCCTTCCTCGCCGTGCTCGCGATCCTCTGGCTGATGGTCGCCAAGCCGAGCCTTTGATGGTCAGGGCAGCTGCGCCAAGGGTTCCGCAAGCGGCGCCCGACGACGCAAAAGTCTGCGCCCAAGCTCGATCCCAGGCCGTTCGACCAGCCAGTGCAGCGCGACACTGGCGACGATCGAACACGGAAGCACGAAGGCGATCATCACCCCGACGCGGCCCGCCAACCCGAGCTGCGTGAACCACGCCGCCTGGCTGAACAGCACGCCGGCGGCGGCGACGAAGAAGCCGTGCACCAGATAGAGACCGTAGGAGATATCGGCGAGTCCGCGTGCGATGGCGGTGTCGAGCAGCTTTTCGACGAACGCCAGGCCCCAGCGCGTAGCACCCCGGCTCAGCAGGTACATGACCATCACGGCCGCCGGAAGTACGATCGTCGGCGTGCGGTAGAGCCAGATTTCCGAAACGCTGAGCAGGAGCGCCAGCGGAAAGGCGAAGCGTGCGCGGCGTTGTGCGGCCTCGTACACCAGGATCCCCGCCAGGAAGTAGTCGATCTGCATCGGCAACGGGCCCGGATCAGGATACAGTTCGCGGAACGGCAGGCTTGCCGCGCAGACGGCGGCGACAACGAGCGCGGCGGCCGAACCCCATCGTCGGATTGCGAGGTAAAGGAACGGGAACACGGCATAGAACTGCGCCTCGAGACTAAGGCTCCAGTCGGGCAGGAGAGTCGAGGATACCAGCTTGGGAAAGAGACCGAAGACGAAGCCGGCATGCGCAACGAAGCTGCCCGCGCCGATCGCAACCTTGCTCGGCTCATGATTGGGGTCCGCGTGCAGCTGCAACGCATAGTGCGACCAGAGCGCGCCGTAGCCCTGTTTCATCATCGGCAACAGCAGCACATCGGCCAGCAGCGCGACGTAATACAAAGGCGCCAGGCGGAAGAATCGGCGCGCGTAGAAGGTCAACCACGTCGACGGCTTCGCGAGCGGCTCCGCGGTCTCGCGCGCGGCGGCGTTGAACGCCATGAGATAGCCGGACAGCAGCATGAACACCGCGACGGCCAACTTGGGCTGCGGTAGGAAGCCGGTATAGCCCGACCAGATCAGGCAGTGGGCGATGAGCACCCACAGGGCGGCGCCCGCGCGAAAGCCGTTCAGGAACCCCAATCGCCTGATCATCGGCCAAGCTTAGGCTGGTTTGTGCGGAGACGGAAAGAACAGAGGCTCGGGTTCCGCAACGGACGGAAATTGTGTGAAATCCACGTTTTAGGCCTGTCCGCTGAAGCTGTTCTTCGCTAAGGGCGGGGTCCAGGGACAGGTACTCGTGGACGCCGTGGGGGAACTGAGGTCGAATACCGAGCCGGACGGCGCGGTGAGCGGGATGTCGCAATCCGGCGCGCTGATGATTCTGGCCGTCCTGTTCGCTTTTGTGCTGGCCGCCGCGATCCTGGTCGCCCGCATGAAAGGCGTGTGGCTCGACGAATTGTGGTCGCTCTGGATGAGCCAGCACGACGTCGGCTTCTCCCGCGCGCTGCACGAGCGATGGCTGCAGGACACCAACCCGCCTTTCTTCTACATGTTCGCCTGGCTGTTCGAGCCGCTGACGCGATTGAACCTGTTCGCATCGCGGTTGCTCAATCTCATCCCCCTCGCCCTGGCGTCGGGCGCGTTTTTCTGGCTGGGCCTGACGCGATCGCGGCTGCGGCCCTTCCTCATCGTCTACGCCGTGCTGATGGCGTGCAGCGCGCTGTTCGTCGGCGACTTCGGCGAGCTCAGATCCTATTTCAGTCAGTTGTGCGCCGCCAGCGTGCTCGCCGCCGCGCTGTTCACGGTCGAGACCGAAACCCGCGACCTCGAGAAGCGCGACATCGGTCTGGCCATCGCGATTCTGTTCGCCGCCACAGCGATCATGAGCTTCCACCAAGTGTCCGCGCTCATCACCGGTGTCGTTCTCGGCGTCACCGGTGTCGGTCACCTGCTGGCGCGCCGCGTGAAGTGGGGCGTGGCGCTGCTCGCCATTGCCTTCGTGTCGGGCCTACCGCTGGTTGGCGCCGAGATCGCCGCGTGGCCGTATCTTACGGTCGCCGCGCAAGACTTCTGGGTGACGGCGTCGACTGCGGACGCGCTGCACATCGTCGCCTCGCAGACCGTCAAGGCTCTGCTGCTGAACGCGGCGGCGGCCGGCGCCGCAGTCTATGTGCTGACCGGCCTTCGGCGCACGCCTAGGCAACCGATGTCCGCGTCCCTGCGGTTCGCGGTGGTGTTCGCAGTCGCGCTCGGCTGCGCCTCGATCGCGGTCGTCGTCTTGAACGTGGTCAAGCCCCTGATCATTCCGCGCTACCTGATCATGCTCACGCCGTTCTGGCGCGCGGCGCTGGCCGCGGTCGCCGCGGAAATGATCCTGTCGCGCCGCTGGGTGTTCGCCCTGTTCATCGCCAACGCCGCTCTCATCACCGCCTTCACCACCCAGGACGAAGCCTTCACCGGCAACTGGAACGACGGCGCCGAAGCGATTGCCGACGCGGTCGACGACTGTTCCCAAACCCTCGTCTATGCGGTCGATCCGTTCGAACTGGAGGCGCCCGGCGTGAAGGCGCCCGCTCCCGACAACGAGATCGTGGTCCACGACTGGGGGTACGGCTATGTCGGTCGTCTGCACGGTTTTGCGGTGCGCATCGTCCACCCCTCGGCGATCCGCTCGATCCCGCTTTCCACCGCATGCCCCACCCTGTTGTGGGCAGAGCACGACTATAACAACCGCCTGGGACTGAAGGACATCGCGGTGCGGTCCAAGCTGCCGGCCGACCCGGCCAGCCTGGCGCGGATGACGCTTTTGCGAACCGATTCCGGCTTCGTACTCACTCTCGCCCCGCCCACCCCGTCCCGCTAGACTGCGGCCATGACCCTGGAAGCCAGCCGCACCGCCCGCCCGGCGCTCGACGCGCCCTTGACCGAAGACGAGATCGAAGCCGCGCACCGCCGCATCGAGGGGGCCGCCATCGTCACCCCGCTGGTCCCCACGCTGGACGGGCGCACGCACCTGAAGCTGGAATGTCTGCAGCCGTACGGCTCCTACAAGATCCGTGGCGCCACCAATGCGGTGCGCGCGCGCATCGAGGTGGACGGCGAGGTCGACACCATCATCAGCGCCAGCGCCGGCAACTTCGGCCAGGCGGTCGCGGCAGCGGCCCAGGCCTACGGCCTGAAGTGCATCATCCACGCCCCCGACATCGCCGCGCGGGTGAAGATCGAGAGCCTGAAACGCCTAGGCGCCGAGGTGAGGGAACATTCCTTCGCCCGCTGGTGGGAGATCATGCAGTCGCGCGAGACAGGCGAAAAGGGCGTGTTCATCCATCCGGTCGCGGAACGCGAGGTGATCGCGGGGGCCGCGACCCTCGGCGACGAGCTGATGGACGACCTGCCCAACGCGCGGACCATCTATGTCCCCTTCGGCGGCGGCGGCCTGATTTCAGGCATCGCCCAGGCGGTGAAGGCGCGCAATCCGTCGTGCCGCATCGTCGCCGTGGAGAGCGAAGTTTCGATTCCGCTGAAGGCCGCCTTCGAAGCCGGCAAGCCGGTGACCGTCGAGCGCGGGCCGAGCTTCATCGACGGCATGGGCTCGACCGGCGTGCTGGAAGACATGTGGCCGCTGTTGCAACGCGTCGTCGACGACGTGGTGGTGGTCAGCGTGGCAGAAGTCTCAGAGGCGGTGAACCGCCTGCTGCAGGAGCATCATGTGGTCGCCGAAGGCGCCGGCGCCGCCGCCCTGGCCGCCGCCGCCCACGATCCGGCGCACAACACCATCGCCATCGTCTCCGGCGGCAACATCGACTGGCCGGTGCTGGAAAAGATCGTAGCTTTCAAAAGATAAGAGATGAAGGACGGCGGGACTACCCGGAGTGCTTGAGGGTGAGTCTGTCGAGCCTTCCTCGGCGCGCAGCGCCAATTTGAGTAGAGAACGCAGAGGAAGATTGAGCGCTCCGTGGGCTTCCTCACTGTCGGCTCTGCGCTTCTCTGCGGTCTCTTCTTCCAATGGCGCCTACGGCGCGGTTCGCGCCGGTGTCTGCCCCAGGATTCACGTCTTTCCCGCGATCTCATTCCCTCGCGCCACGTACTTCGCAAAACTTTCGATGTCGATGTTGGCGCCGCAGACGATCAGGCCGACGCGTTTGCCGAGGAGTTCTTCGCGCAAGGGACCGAACAGGGCCGCGGTCGCGGACGCGCCGGCCGGTTCGACGGCGAGTTTCATTTCGCGGAACAGCACCGCCATCGCCTCCATAAGCTGATCGTCGGTGACGGTGACCAGTTTGTCGATGTTGTCGCGGCACAAGGCGTAGGAATAGGGCAGCGAGTACGGCGGCCCCAGGCTGTCGGCGATGGAGGTCACCGGCGCGGCCTTCACCGGCGCGCCGGCCGCGAAACTGCGGCTCATGCTGTCGGCGCCGACGGGCTCGACGCCATAGACCTTGCAGTCCGGTTGCAGCTGTTTCATCGCGTTAGACACGCCGCCGGGCAGGCCGCCGCCGCCGACCGGCACGATGATCGCGTCCAGCGGCCCCGCCTGTTCGTGCAGCTCGAGCGCGACGGTGCCGGTGCCCTCGGCCGCCCGCGGCCCCTCGAACGGATGCACGAAGAAGCGGCCTTCCGCGTCGGCGATCTCCTGCGCCTTGGCGAAGGCTTCGGCGCCGTCGCCGGCGATGATCACCTCAGCGCCGAGCGCCTTGGCGCGCGCTACGCGGGCGGGATTGGCGGTCTTGATCATTACCACCTTGGCCGAGACGCCCGTGGTCTTGGCTGCGTAGGCGGCGGCGATGGCGTGGTTACCGGCGCTGACCGCGACGATGCCCTTGGCGCGCTGTTCCGGCGACAGCGAGAGAACATTGTTCAAGGCGCCGCGCGGCTTGAAGGTGCCGGTGTGCTGGAACAGTTCGAGCTTGAGGATGACCTGGGTTTCGGGACTGGTCCGCGCCTCGATTTCCTGCCCGCGCCACAGGTGGATGGGCGTGCGCACGATGTGCGCGTCGATGCGGTCGCGCACCGCGCGAATCTCGGCGATGGAGGGCGGGGTCAGGTCGTCGGCCATGGCGCTGTTTCTCTCGGCATCCTTGCAGCGACCGCCATCAAGCCCCCTCGCCCCCCGTCGTCAAGCGGTCATCGCGCGCTCATCGCCTTCATCAGCCGGTAGGTGAACTCGACACCACGGTAGTAGTCGTCGACCCCCACCCGTTCGTCGCGGCCGTGGGCGCGCACGTCGTCGACGTCGCCGAAGATCGAGGACGAGCCGTAGCTCGGAATTCCCACCGCGCGGGTGTAGACCGAGTCCGAAGCGCCGGCGTCCATCCAGGGCACGACCGGGAGGCCCGGCCACATGGAATGGATGACGGTCTCGTAGCGCTTGGTGATGTCGGGGGTCAGTTTGGACTCGCCGCTCGGTTTCACCGGCGCCGACAGCGAAACCTTCACCCCCGGATCGTCGGCGACCTTGGCCAGCTGAGCCTGGACGCTTTCCACGGATTCGCCGGGGATCAGACGGCATTGGATCACGCCGCGCGCCCGCTGCGGCAGCGCGTTCTCGGCGTCGCCGCCGGACAGCAGGGTCGCGACGCAGGTCGTGCGCAGCAGCGCGTTGTCCCCGGTGTTGACGCTCAACCGATCAGCGGCGGCGAGATCGGGCTGAGGCTGCGCGACGGCGAGCATATCCGCCTTGACCTGTCCGGTCTCGAGCTGCGCCATCTCAGCGAAAAACCCGCGCGTCGTCTCGGTCAGATGCACCGGGAACTTGTACGCCTCGACCCGCAACAGAGCGTGCGCCAGTTCGTAGATCGCGTTGTCGGCGCGCGGTTCGGACGAGTGGCCGCCCTTGTTCTCCGTCTCGAAGACGTAGGTCGCGTACAGTTTTTCGCTGGTCTGGATGCCGTAGTAAATCGGCTTGCCGTTCTTCAAGCCGCCGCCGCCGGAATCGGCGTTGAAGGCCTCGCCGGCGTTCACCAGTTCGGGCCGGTTCTTGAACAGATAGTCGGGACCGTTGGCGTCCCCCTCGGCTTCTTCGTCGGCGGTGAAGGCTACGATGATGTCGCGGTCGGGGACGAAGCCTTCCTTCTTCATGCGGATCAGCGCGGTGAGCATGGCGGAGTCGTCGCCCTTCATGTCGCTGGTCCCGCGGCCGTAGAAATAGCCGTCCTTCTCGGTCAGCTTGAACGGATCGACCGTCCAGTCCTGCGGCAGCGCCTCGACCACGTCGAGGTGGCCGTGGAACAGGATCGGCTTGCCGAGACCGTTGCCGTGCACGCGCACGACCAGATTGCCCTTGGTCGGATGATCCGGCGGCGCCACGAACACCACGTCGGCGGGGTTGTAGCCCGCGTCGAGAAGGCGCTTCTCAATCGCATGCGCGGCGATGGTCGAGCCGTATTTGTGGACCGAATTGATCTCGATCAGCTCCTTCAGGATGTCGTGCGACATCGCCTTGTACTCGGGCGGCGGCATGGTCGACGCGGCCGGTGCGGCAGAGGCGAGGCCGGCGGCGAGCGCCCAGGTGGAGGCGGCGATCAGCAAGGATTTCATAGGATTGTCCCCGGACTCGAGCGTCCGTTGTGACCCCGCTGGGGCGTGCGGGTCAATCCTCGGCGGGGTGCAGGAACTCGCGCAGGCGCGCGGCGAGGTCGGTCAGGTTCTGGTTGAAGGCTTCGAAGGCGTAGGCCAGGCCGAACACCTGGCCCATGGCCTCGAAGCGCCGGCCCTGGGGCAGAGCCGCATCGTCGAGCGCCTCCACCGCCTTGCGATAGGCGCCGGCCTGGGCGTTGAGGTCCGGCGCCTCGATCGTCCCGCCGTCGAGCATCGCGCGGGCATAGTCGGTCAGGGTGCGGCTCTGGGCGCGCAACAGGGCGACCGCGGGCGCATGCAGCCGTTCGGCCAACTCGCCCCGCCAAGCGTGGTCGGTGGCGCGACCGATCATCACCGCATCGTTGCGCAGCCGCCAGAGCGTGCGCGGGATCGCCGGCGACACCGGCTTCAGGTTCAGCCGCACCGTGCTCTCGTGCGCGACCTCGGTCACCGCGGTTTCCACCGCCGTCAGGTCGGCGCGGATCTTGTCGTGCACCGGCAGGGTCGCGGCGTGTTCGCTGGCGGGATTGTCGAGTTGGTCCGCCAACAGCGCAAGCAAACGCGCCAGATCGCCGAGCGTGCCCGCTACGCGACTGCCCACGACCTGGCGGGCGGGCGCGGGAAAGATGAAGATTGCCGCGACCACTCCGATCACGCTGCCGAGTGTGATCTCCAGCACGCGATCGCGCGCGGCGATCAGCGAGGTTGCGTGGGCCGCATTGCCGACGATCATGATGACGGAAGTCACCGGCGCAACCTTCAGGCTCGGCCAGCGCGCCGCGACGATGGTCAGACTGCCCGCGCACAAGACCAGCGCGAGCGCCTCCGCCCACATGGTCTCCGGCCGCACGAACGCAGCGACCCCGCCGACGACGGCGCCCAGCAAGGTGCCCACGAGCCGGTCGCGCGAGGCGCCCAGCGTACCTCCGATGGAGGTCTGCATGACCAGAAGCGCGGAGATGACCGCCCAGTACCCCTGCTGCAGATGCAGCGCCCAGCTCGCGATCCCGAACGCCAGAGCGACAGAGACGGCGACGCGGAATCCGTGCCGGAGTTGGCCTTGCAGTTTCGGAGATAGGTTCAAGGTAGGCATGCGGCTGGGGCGGCTGAGGCGGTTGAGGTTTCGCTGCTGTGCTTATCATCTCGGCCGTGGAGCGCCCAGCGATGCCGGATGAAAACGCCCCGGCCTTGCTTAATACTTCGAATGCCCCAGCCGCACCTGTTCGCGCAGGGAAGCCCAATCAAACAACAGGATTATGCGCGCGCCAATCAGGCGAACGCGGTCACCCGTCATGGCCATTGTTCTGCAGTGTTGTGAAAGCGCTCGCATCGCAGCCAATTCCTCCGAAGAGGTCTTGGCCTGGGCGGCGCAATCTCCCAATCGGCCGTCGGCGCCGACCGTGCATTCGAACTGCGCGCGACCGCGCGCGAGTTTGTTGTCGTCGAGCGCTTTCTGCAGGTCGTCGATCGATGGCGATTCCTCCCAGTCGACGGGATGTGCGCCGCACATGCGACCTTTGTCGGCGTCGGTCGGACACGGAACGGACTGTATTCCCTTGGTCGCCGCCTTCTCGTGTTCGATCACCGTGAGCACCACGCCGACCATGCCACCGCGATAGTTCTGGCCATCCTGAATGTTCCAACTGAGCGGAATCAGGACAACGGCGCCCTCGACCGGTTGTCCGTCCAGCTTCTCGGGTCGCATCCGGAAATGATGTGCGGCGCGCAGCGTCGCTTCGCCGAATCCAAGACCGAGTGGCGACTCTGAAAGGATGCTGCAATCGTCGAGTAAACCGTCGACCTGCACACGACAACGAACCAATGCCTTGCCGCTAACCCCGTTGATAAGTGCACGGCGCGGATAGTCGGCCTCGAGCTGCCTGCTGCTCGGTTTTTGAAGCCAGTCCGGACTGCTGATCATCGCCCAATGGATCGGGACCGAGACGCGGCGGCCCCTCGCCTGATAGGCCTTAACCGCTTCCGGCTTCATGCGAAACTTGTCGGCGAGCGTCAACGACGCCTCGCCAAATCCCAAGCCTCCCGGCGTCTCCTTCGCAAGGTTGCAGTGCGAAAGCCGCCCGTCATCGTCGAGTTCGCAGGAGAATTCGGTTCGACCGCTCGCGCCCTTTTCCAAGGCGGCCTGTGGGTAGGTCTTCGCGAGATCGGCGAACGAAGGTTCGGCCATCCAGTCCGGCTCCGCAACCTTCGCATGGTCGTCGTCATCGCCGGCGAACGCAGGCCCGGCCAGCAGGCAACACCCGGCCAATGCCCCGAGCAACAGCCGAAAAATCCGCGACTTAGGCATGAACCACCCCCGTTTCGACGCTACCCCGACATCCGCGCGCCCTGCAACCTCCACTCGCAATCCGAACACGGTTCTTTCGCAACCCCTGGATACGGCTTGCCGAACGGCCACAGATTTGGCCTGTGTAGCGCCATCGTCAGTGGGGACCCGATTCATGACCGGAACGACTGAAGCCGCGCCGGCGAGAGCCGCGCCGCATGGCCGTATCGCCCGGATCCTCTGGGTCCTTTGCCTGATCTATTCGGCGATTGTCCTAGTGCAGGACGTCCAGCAGATTCTTTGGGACCTGGGCCGCCAACCAGGCGCCGGCGAGCTGGGGGCTCACACACAGATCCCCGACAGCTTGTCCGGCTACGTGCGTGTCGGGGACGTCGATGCGAACGGCGCCTTCGCCAAGGCAGGGATCAAGGTCGGCGACCGGGTTCGCTTCGACCCGGTCTATGCGAATGAAAGCTACAGGCGCCATGCCGGCGACCTCGTCCGCGTCTACGTGGGCACGCCGGCCGGCCCCTCACTTCGCACCATCGTCGCGGCGCCGGTGAAGCCACAGCCCCTAACGACGGAAATGTGGCTCGGATTCGCCTACGACGCCGCAACCATGCTGGCCGCGATCATCGGCGCGTTCATCATCTGGCGCGGCGGCCGAACCACCTCCACTCTGTTGCTCGGGATGGGCCTTCTGACCTACGGCCTAATCACCTACGTACCACAGCTGGATGTCGCCGCGCCGGGCCTGTACCAGATCGCCTGGGTGGTCGGCGTCACCAACCTCTTTGCGATTCCCGCCTTGTTTTACCGCTTCGCAATTCAGTTCTACACCGACAACGTCGGACCGGTCCGCCGCTCGGAGAAAGCCGTGTTCTGGGTCTACGCGGTCGCACAACTGGGGGCCGCGTTGATCTACGGCATTGCGTTCTACTTAGGCATCGCCTTTCCGGTAGTCGGCACGGCGTTCCCCTTGTCGGTCGCTGCGTCTTACGTCGGGTTCGGCCTTTGCTTTTTTTACCTGATCCGCGGCTGGCGGCGCAGCATCGCGGCATCGCAGCAGCGCTACGCCCTGATGCTCGTGGCGACGGCCGCGATCATTCTCGCGCAATCCTTCGACTACCTGACGAGCGTGGCCTCCGCCGCCCTGGGCATTGACCCCAACGCGATCGCGACGATCCACGAGATTGCGAACGCGCTGTTGACCGGTATCGTCGGCGCGGGCCTCTTCGCCTATTCGATCCTTCGCCATCGCGTCTTCGATCTCGGCTTTGCGCTGAATCGCACCCTCGTCTACGGCGCCGTCAGCGCGCTTCTGCTGGCCGCCTTCGGCCTGATCGAATGGGCGGTGGACCACCTGCTGGCGATCGAGGGCCGTGAGAAGAACGCCCTGATCGACGCCGCCATCGCTGTCGGCGTCTTTCTCACCTTCCACCGCGTGCGCGACCTGGTGGAGCATACGGTCGAAAGCCTGTTCTTCCGGCGATGGCAGAAAGCCGAGCAAGGCTTGCGCCGCTTCGTGCGCGAGGCGCCCTTCTTCACCGACAGTTCCGCCCTCCTCCGCGCCAGCGCAAGGGCGATGGGCGCTTACGCCGAAGGGACGACATGCGCGCTCTATCTGGCGGATGATACCGGCTACGCGCGCTCGGCCGGCGATTTCGACGCCGCCCCGCCTGTCGTGGACCGCGATCTGCCGGTTCTTGTCAGCATGCGCGCGAACCTCAAGCCCGCCGAGATCGAAGACGGCCCGCTGAAGGGCGCCCTTGCCGCGCCGATGATAAATCGCAACGAGGTCATCGGCGTGGCGCTCCTGGCGGCGAAACCGACCGGGTCGGCGTGGCGGCCCGACGAGATCGAGCTGATCGGCTGGGCGGCGATCCAGGTCGGCCTCGACCTGCACGCGCTGAAGATCGAGGCGCTCACCACCGCGGCGAACGAACTGAAGCATGAGAATGCGACGCTACGCTCACTCATTCCGCAGAGGGCCTAAGGCACGACGGCCGTCGTTTCGATCTCGACCATTGCCTTGTCTTCGATAAGCGCCGCCACAACGACCACCGCCATCGCGGGGTAGTGGCGCCCGAACAGCTCGCGCCAGATGGCGCCGATGTCGGCGAGGGCGGCGAGATAGGCCTTCTTATCGGTGATGAACCAGGTCATGCGCGCGACGTGCTCTGGCCCCGCGCCGCCGGCCTTCAGCACCGCAAGCGTGTTGAGGAGCGTCTGGCGAAACTGACCGGCGAAACTCGGGTCAGGGAATTCGCCCGCCTCATCCCAGCCGATCTGGCCGGCGACGAACACGATCCGACCTTCGGCGAGCACGCCGTTGGCGTAGCCCTTCGGACGGGGCCAGCCTTGCGGCAACAGGATTTCAAGCGCCATCGCGACCCTCCGCGCCTATCAGCATATACGGCTCCATCTTTGCACGCAGGTCGTCGGGCCAGGGCGCGGGCGCCATGGTCCTCATGTCGACGAACACGATGGTCTGGCGGACGTCGATGCGCAGTTCCCCATGGCAATGCGCCTGGATGCGCAGGCGGCAGGAGCTGGTCCCCAACCGATCGACCATCAGCGAGAAATCGAGCTGGTCCTCCAGCCGCGACACGTTCACGAAGTCGACCTCGAACCGCACGGTCGGGATCGAGGTCAGGTCTTCGAGATGCAGCCGCTTGAACGAATGCGCCAGCGGCCCGGCGAACCAGTCCTCGACGGTGTTGTTGATCATCTCGAAATAGCGAGGATAGAATACGATGCCGGCCGCGTCGCAGTCGCCGAAGCGGATCGGATAGCGGACCTTGAACAGGCTCATGCCGGGCGACCCTCCGGGAGGGCGCCCTCGCGCAAACGAAAGCGCTGTAGCTTGCCGGTCTGGGTCTTGGGCAGGGCTTCGACGAACTCCACCGCGCGCGGATATTTATAGGGCGCGATGACGCCCTTCACGAAGGCCTGCAGTTCCTGCGCCTTGGCGTCGGAACCCTCACCGGTTTTCAACACCACATATGCCTTGCAGATCTGCCCGCGTTCGGCGTCCGGTACGCCGATCACCGCGGCTTCGGCGACGTCGGCGTGTTGCAGCAACGCGTTCTCGACTTCGGGCGCGCCGATGTTGTAGCCGGAGGAGACGATCATGTCGTCAGCGCGCGAGACGAACCAGAAGTAACCGTCCTCGTCCACGCGGTACATGTCGCCAGTCATGTTCCAGCCGCGTTTGACGTAGTCAGCCTGGCGCGCGTCGGCGAGATAGCGGCAGCCGGTCGGGCCGCGAACGGCCAGGCGTCCGATCTCGCCGGGCGGCAGCGCGGCGCCCGCGTCATCTTGAATCTCAGCGATGAAGCCCGGCACCGGCTTGCCGGTCGCGCCCGGCCGTACGTCATTGCCGGATGCGGAGATGAAGATGTGAATCATCTCGGTGGCGCCGATGCCGTCGATGATGCGCACGCCGGTCGCCTCGAACCACGCCTGCGACGTCGCTGCGGGCAAGGCTTCGCCCGCTGACACGCATTTTCTCAGGCCGCGCGGGCCCTTCGGATGGGTCTTCAACAAGGCGCGATAGCCGGTCGGCGCGGTGAACAGGGTGGTTACGCCATGCCGTTCGATCGCCTCTTCGAGACCGTCGAACCCCGGCTTGGACGGCAGCGCGGCGCAGGCGCCGGCCGCGAGCGGGAAGATCGCCACGCCGCCGAGGCCGAAGGTGAACGCAATGGGCGGCGTCCCGCAGAAGATCTCCGACGGCTCCGGCTTGAGGATATGGCGCGAGAAGGTGTCGACCATCACATGCACGTCGCGGTGATAGTGGATGCAGCCCTTCGGCACACCGGTCGTGCCCGAGGTGAAGGCGATCAGCACGGGATCGTCCGCGGCGGTTTCGACTGCGGGGAACGCATCCGGCATCGCCGCCGCGTCGCGTTCCAGCGCGCCGCCCTCGCCGAAATAATGGATGCGGGTCAGCCAGCCGGTCGCATCGCGCGCGCCTTCGACGGCCTCGGCCAGGGATGCGTCGGCGATGGCGTGGGAGATGCGCGCCTTTTCCACCACCTTGGCCAATTCGCCGGCGCGCAGCATCGGCATGGTGGCGACGACCACGCCGCCGGCGCGCACGATCCCGAACCAGGCGGCGATGGTCCGCGCCGCGTTGGGCCCATGCAGCAGGACCCGCGCGCCGGTTGCGAAGGTCGGATCTCGAGTCAGAACGTGGGCGATCCGCGCGGCGGTCGCGTTCAGTTCGGCATAGCTCCAGCGAAGATCGCCGCAGACGATGGCGTCGGCGCTGCCGCGACCGGCCTCGATCACGCGATCGAGCAGATGCGCGGCGTTCAGGCGGTCCGGATAGTGCAGTTCCGGCCGATCGAACAGAAACACCGGCTGCGCCTCGATCGGCGGCAGGTTATCCCGCACGAAGGTGTCGCGATGGGCGGTCGGCGCGGACACGGACTCAGCCTCCCGCCGCCGCGAGCGCCTGGCGCGCGATGACGACCTTCTGCACCTCCGAGGCGCCTTCGTAGATGCGCAGGGCGCGAACCTCGCGGTAGAGGCGTTCTACGGTGCTTCCGACGCGGACGCCGTGACCGCCGTGCATCTGCACCGCCTTGTCGATGACCTCTTGCGCGCCGTCGGTGGCGTGGAGCTTGGCCATGGCGGCCTCGCGGGTGACCCGCGCCGCGCCGGTGTCCTTGGTCCACGCGGCGCGATAAACCAGCAGCGCCGAGGCGTCGATGGTGAGCGCCATGTCCGCCAACGCCGCCTGGGTCAGCTGCAGCTCCGTCAGCGGCGCACCGAAAAGCTGGCGCTTGCGGGCATAGTCCAGACTCTCGTCAAACGCGCGGCGCGCCAGCCCGAGAGCGGCGGCCCCGACCGTGGAGCGAAACACGTCGAGCGTCGCCATAGCGATGCGGAAGCCTTCGCCCTCGCCGCCGATCATCCGGTCTGACGGTATGCGGCAGCCTTCGAACACGAGCGTCGCCAGTGGGTGCGGCGCGATCAGCGGGATACGCTCGGCGATACGCAGGCCCGGCGAGTCCGCGTCGACGATGAATGCGCCGAGCCCCTTGGCGCCGCCGTCGTTCGTGCGCGCGAACACCACATAGAAGTCGGCGATGCCGCCGTTCGAGATCCACGTCTTGGCGCCGTCCAGCACCCAATGATCGCCGTCGCGCCGCGCGGTCGTGGAAATCGCCGCCACGTCGGAGCCGGCGTCCGGTTCGGACAGGGCGAAGGCCGCGATCTTCCTGCCCGCCGCCACCGCAGGGAGGTAGGCGTCGCGCTGCGCGTCCGTGCCGAACAGGCTGATCGGACCAGAGCCTAAGCCCTGCATGGCGAAAGAAAAGTCCGCCAGGGCCAGATGCCGCGCCAGGGTCTCGCGCGTCAGGCACAGGGTGCGCACGTCGAGCGCGCCGCCCGCCTGCGGCACCGCATTGTTGAGCCAGCCGCCATCCGCCAGCCGTCGCACGATCTCGCGGCAGCGTGCATCCAGCCCCGCGTCGCCGTGGGGTTCGCCGTCTGCTTCCAGCGGCGCGATGTGATCCGCGCACCACGCGTCGAGCGCTTCCGCGAAGGCGCGGTGACGCGGTTCGAAAAATGGCCAGTCGAGGAAGCTGCGGTCGGCCATCAGTCGCCTTCGAATTTCGGTTCGCGCTTGGCCACGAAGGCTTCGTAGGCGCGGCGGAAATCCTTGGTCTGCATGCAGATCGCCTGGGCCTGCGCCTCCGCCTCGATGGCGGCGTCGAGGCTCATGTCCCATTCGGCGTTGAGCTGGGTTTTGGTGACGCTGTGGGCGAAGGTCGGGCCGGCCGCGAGCGAACGCGCCAGCGTCGTCGCCTCATCCAACAACGCATCGGGGTCGACGAGGCGGTTGAAGAATCCCCAGCGGTCGCCTTCCTCCGCCGTCATGACACGGCCGGTGAACAGCAACTCGCTCGCGCGCCCCTGGCCGATGATGCGCGGCAGGATCGCGCAGGCGCCCATGTCGCAACCCGCCAGGCCCACGCGGGTGAAAAGAAACGCTGTCTTAGCCTTCGCCGTGCCTAGGCGCATGTCGCTCGCCATGGCCAGGATCGCGCCCGCGCCCACGCACACACCGTCGACGGCGGCGATAACCGGCTGCGGACAGGCGCGCATGGCCTTGACCACGTCGCCGGTCATGCGGGTGAAGGCGAGCAGGCCGCCCATATCCATCTTCGTCAGCGGCCCGATGATCTCATGCACGTCGCCGCCCGACGAGAAATTCCCGCCGGCGCCGCAGATCACCAGCGCCTTGCAGTCCTTAGCGTAGACCAGGGCGCGCAAGAAATCGCGCAGCTCGGCGTAGGACTCGAAGGTCAGCGGGTTCTTGCGGTCGGGACGGTTCAGGGTGATGCGCCCGACACCGTCCTGCAGGGACCAGAGAAAGTGTTGAGCGCGATAGTCGGCGGCGATCATGAGCGGTCTTCCCCGTTCGTTTCGCGGCGCAGCGAATGTTTCGCACGATCGAGCAGGCGCATCAGGTCCTCGCGATCCTCTTCGCTCAGCTCGGCGAACATGGCCTCGACCCAGCCCTCGTGTGCCGTGGCCATCTTCTTGAACTGGCGCGCGCCGTTGGTCGAGAGCCGCACGTACTGCGCACGCCGGTCGCCGCGGCCCGGCGCGTCCTCGATCAGGCGGTCCTGACGCAGCCGGTTTGCGAGGCCCGTCACATTGCCGTTCGACACCATCAGCAGCCGTGACACCTCGCCCAGGCTCAGTTCGCCCTTGCGGTCCAGCGCCGCCAGGAAATCGAAGCGCGCCAGGGTGGTCTCGAAGGTTTCGCGAAACAGTGCGCCCAGCCGCTGTTCGATCAGGTGGGTGCAGGTGAGCAGCCGCAGTTCCAGCCGCACCGCCGCCTTGGCGTGCGGCGCGTCGCCGAGCTTGTCCTGCAGCCCCTGGGCCTGCAGCATTCGGGTCCGCTCGTCCAAGGTCATGACTCCCCTCCCGAAACGGGCACGGCCTCGCCGTTGATAGCCGAGCTTTGGTCCAGGCACAGCCTCCCAATGACGTCGGCGACCTCTTCCGCGCTTAAAATCCGCCCGCCCGCATTGGCGGCGGCGAGTTCGGCGCGGGCTTCCTCAGCACTGCGGCCGGTGCGAGCGGTGATGGTCTCGATCGAGCGGGCGACGATATCGGTATCCACAAAACCCGGACAGACGGCGTTCACGGTGACGCCCTTGCGCCCGACCTCCAGCGCCAGCGACCGCGTCAAACCCAGCAGCGCGTGCTTGGAGGCGACATAGGCGCTGACGTAGGGATAACCCTCCAGCGCAGCGGTCGAGGCGACATTGACGATGCGCCCGGAGCCCGCCAGCAGCATGTCGGGCAGCGCGAGCTGGCTCGCAAGGAAGGCGCCGGTCAGGTTCACCGCCATCACCGCGTCGAGGGTTTGGCGGCTGGTTTTCAGAAACGGCGCGGACGGCGCCACGCCGGCGTTGTTGATCAGGATCGCCACCGGACCGAAATGAGCGCGGCCCTTGTTCAGCGCGGCGCGCAACGCCTTCTCGTCGGAGATGTCGGCCGGCGCGACCCAGGCGTGTTGCAACGCCGCGGCGGTCTGCTTCAGCTTCACCCGGTCGCGCCCGATGAGGGTCACGCAGGCGCCCAGAGCATCCAGCCGCTTCGCCGTCGCCGCGCCGATGCCGGATCCGGCGCCGGTGACGACCGCGTGGCGGTCCTTCAGGGGATGCGCCGGATCGGGCACGCCCCTAGACCGCCAGCGCCGTCTGCTGCTGACGCGCAAGGTTGCGTTTCAGCTGCTGCTGGCCGGCGCGGTATTGCACTGGCGCCGCGATGCCCTCGTAGCCGAGTTCGGCCGCCGCCCGCACGCTCCAGAACGGGTCCACCAGGTGCGGCCGCGCCAGCGCGCAAAGGTCGGCGCGCCCCGCGGCGAGGATCGAGTTCAGGTGATCCGGCTCATAGATGTTGCCCACCGCCATGGTGCGCACCCGCCCCTCGTTGCGCAGGCGATCCGACAGCGGCGTCTGGAACATGCGGCCATAGACGGGTTTGGCGCGCGGCGAGGTCGACCCCGCCGACACGTCGATCAGATCGGCGCCCGCGGCATGGAACGCGGCTGCGATGGCGACGGAGTCGTCCTCGCTCAGACCATCGTCGACCCAGTCGGTGGCCGACACGCGCACCGACATCGGACGCTCCCTGGGCCACACGGCGCGCATGGCCTCGAACACCTCGAGCGGGTAGCGCAGGCGGTTCTCTACCGAGCCGCCGTACTCGTCGGTGCGCTGGTTCGACAGGGGGGTCAGGAATTCCGAGAACAGATAGCCATGCGCACAGTGCAGTTCGATCATGTCGAAGCCGCATTCGATCGCCCGCTCGGTCGCGCGCACGAAGTCCGCCTTTACCCGGTCCATATCCTCGCGGGTCATTGCGCGCGGCGTCTGGTTGCGCTCCGACCAGGCGATGGCTGAGGGCGCGATCAGGTCCCAGTTGCCCTCGACAAGCGGCTGGTCCTCGTAATCGCTTTCCCACGGCACCCGCGTCGACCCCTTGCGGCCGGCGTGCGCCAACTGCAGCGCCATCTTCGCGCCGCTCGACGCATGCACGAAATCGACGATCTTCTTCCACGCCGCGACGTGTTCGTCCTTGTACAGTCCCGCGCAGCCGGGCGTGATCCGCGCGTCGGCGGAAACGTCGGTCATCTCGCTGATGATCAGTCCGGCTCCGCCCATGGCGCGCGCGCCGTAGTGGACGAAGTGGAACTCGCCCGGCAGGCCGTCGACGGCGGAATACATACACATCGGCGACATCACGATCCGGTTCCGCACCGTCATCTCGCGCAGCGTGAGCGGGGTGAACATCGGCGGCATGGCGTCGTTCACGGGGTGGCCCACCGCCTTGCCGGCGAACCAGCGTTCCACACCCTCGAGGAAGTCGCGGTCGCGCAGGCGCAGGTTCTCGTGGCTGACACGTTGCGAACGGGTGAGCAGGCTGTAGGTGAACTGCTGCGGATCGAGGTCGAGATAGCGGTCGAGATGCTCGAACCACTCCGTCGAATTGCGCGCCGCGCTCTGCAGCTTCAGCACCTCGATCTCGCGCTCGGCCTGGTAGTCGTCCATGGCCTGGTCGAACGGCTTGCCGGAGTGCAGCACCGCCGCCAGCTTGATCGCATCCTCGAAGGCGAGCTTGGTGCCCGATCCGATGGAGAAGTGCGCCGTGTGCGCCGCGTCGCCCATCAGGATGATGTTGCCGCGCCGCCAGTTGCGGCAGAGCACGCGGTTGAAGTTCAGCCACGCCGTGCCCCGCAGGTGCTTGGCGTTGCTCATCAGGCTGTGGCCGTCGAGATATTTGGCAAACAGACGCTCGCCCGCGCGGCAGATCTCGTCCTGGTCCATCTGGTCGAAGCCCGATGCGCGCCAGGTCTCCTCCGAACACTCGATGATGAAGGTCGAGGTGTCCTTGTCGAAACGGTAGGCGTGGGCCCAGACCCAGCCGTGCTCGGTCTCTTCGAAGGCGAAGGTAAAGGCGTCGAACGCCTTGTGGGTGCCGAGCCACACGTATTTGTTGGCGCGGGTGTCGATGTCCGCTTCGAAGTCCTTGGCCCAGTGGGTGCGGATCTTCGAGTTGAATCCATCGCAGGCGACAATCAGGTCGGCGTCCAGGGTCTCCAGGTCCTCGAGTTCGATCTCGCGATCGAACACCAGGTCGACACCGAGCGAGCGCGCCCGATCCTGCAGCAGGTTCAACAGTCGCTTGCGCCCGATACCGGAAAAGCCGTGGCCCGACGAGGTGATCCGTTCGCCGCGCAGGAAGACGTCGATGTCGTCCCAGTGCGCGAAACTGTCGGCGATCTCGGCCGCGCTCACCGAATCGTTGATGCGGAGGTTGTCCATGGTCTGATCGGAGAAGACCACGCCCCAGCCGAAGGTGTCCCCCGGCTTGTTGCGCTCGTAGACCGTGACCTGGTGCGACGGGTCGCGCAGCTTCATCGAAATGGCGAAGTACAGCCCCGCGGGGCCCCCGCCCAGACAGGCGACCTTCATCGGGTCCTCCGGAATCGGAATGCTTTAAGTATAAAATATATAGGGGCCGGCCGCCAGGGGCGACAGGCGGTGCGGCGACCGGACACTCAATCCCTTGTGAACCTTACGATTTCTCGTTGATCGGCCGGCCAGACCGCCTAGCTTTGCGGCCGCATGACCCACTCCATCGGCGTGTTTGCCAGCCTGTTCGACGACCAGGGACGCATCGTTCTGGTGCGCCAGAACTACTGCGGCCAGTGCTGGGCGCAGCCTGGCGGCCGGCTGGAGCCGGGGGAGGCGCCGTTGGACGGCGTGCTTCGCGAGATCCTGGAAGAGACCGGCTATCGCGCCGCGGTCACCGGCTTCATCGGCGCCAGCGCCTCGCCCTGGCGCGACGACCTCGTGCTGCACTTTCGCGCCCGAATCTTGATGCGTGAGCCATGGACGCCCGGCGACGAGATCACCGACTGCGCCCTGTTCCCGGCGGATGCCCTGCCCACGCCCATGCGCACCACCAGCCGAGCGCGCATCGCCGACGCCCTCGCGGGCCGCAGCAACGTCTTCCGCACCCACGCCAGCGTGGACTCCTATTCGGACCTTTGAGGCGGTAAGGACAGGTCGATGACCAGCCTGATCGACCAGCTCGGCCTGCGCGCCGTCAACCCGCAACGCCGTTTCGTGGAGATCGTCGGCGGACGCCGCCTGACCTATGCCGGCCTGTTCGCCGAAACCGCGCGGCTCGCCAATGTCCTGATCGACTACGGCGTGCGGCCCGGCGATCGCGTGGCGGTTCAGGTCGAGAAGAGCGTCGAGGCGATCCTGCTGTGCCTCGCTTGTGCACGGGCCGGGGCGGTGTTCCTGCCGTTGAACACGGCGTACACCCTGGCGGAGCTGGAATATTTCATCGGCGACGCCGAACCGGCGTTGATCGTCTGCACGCCCGATCGTGCGGAGGCGATCGCGTCGCTCGCGTCGGCGGTCGGCAATGCGCGCATCGCCAGCCTGGGCGACGATGGCGCGACCGGCTCCCTGCTCGAACAGGCGCGGTGCGCGCCGGAAACGTTTGACGACGTCGCGGTGGCGGACGACGACCTCGCCGCGATCCTCTACACTTCGGGCACGACCGGGCGTTCGAAGGGCGCGATGCTAACTCACGCCAACCTCGCGTCCAATGCGCTGACGTTGAAGGACGCCTGGCGCTTCAGCGAGAACGACACCCTGATTCACGGGCTCCCGGTTTATCACACCCACGGCCTGTTCGTGGCGGTCAACACCGTGCTGGCCGCGGGCGCGTCGATGCTGTGGTTGCCGGCGTTCAACCCGCGTCACGTGATCAGCTGCCTGCCCTATGCGACGGTCTATATGGGCGTGCCGACGCACTACACGCGGCTGCTCGCGGAAACTTCCCTAACGCGCGAGATGGCGCGGACCATGCGCCTGTTCGTCTCGGGCTCGGCGCCGCTGCTGGCGGAGACGCATCGCGAATTCACCGTGCGCACGGGACACGAGATCCTCGAACGCTACGGCATGACCGAGACCAATATGATCACCTCGAACCCCTACGACGGGCACCGCGCACCCGGTTCGGTGGGACCCGCGCTGCCGGGCGTGGAGGTGCGCATCGCCGATCCGGACAGCGGCCTAACGCTTGCGAGCGGCGAGATCGGCGTCATCGAGGTGAAGGGCCCCAACGTGTTCAAGGGCTATTGGCGACTGCCGGAAAAGACCGCGCAGGAATTCCGCGCCGACGGCTTCTTCATCACCGGAGACCTCGGGGTGATGGACTCGGCGGGCTATGTGTCCATCGTCGGCCGCGGCAAGGACCTGATCATCACCGGCGGCCTGAACGTCTATCCCAAGGAAGTGGAGAGCGAGATCGATGCGCTCGACGGCGTGGTCGAGTCCGCGGTGATCGGTTGCCCGCACCCCGACTTCGGCGAGGGGGTGACGGCCGTCGTCATCGCCCGCGCGGACGCAACCCTCGACGAGGCGCAGGTGATCGACGCGCTGCGCCCGCGGCTGGCGGCGTTCAAACTCCCCAAGCGCGTGTTCTTCGAGACCGAGCTGCCGCGCAACGCCATGGGCAAGGTGCAGAAGGCGCGCCTGCGCGAACGCTACGCGGCCCTCTACGAGAGCTGAGGGCCCGTCTTGGGCGCGGGGCCGGGCGAACCGTGGGCGCGGGACCAAGTATCCGTCTCGAGCATGAAGTTGGCGGCGATCTCGCGGCCGCGGCGGTTCATCTGGTGCAACGGCGTGTCGCCCGCCTCGACGCTCTTCATCAAGTGATCGGCGATGGCCACCCAGTCCGGCGAATAGCCCGTCACCGAGCGGTACAGGTCGTCGTGCAGATGCAACAGCATCTGGGTGGCGAAGTTCACCCCCGCCACGTGAGCGCGAAGCTCGAGTTCAGGGTTGTCCAGGGGGTGTTGGCGCTCGGCCATGACGCGGTCTCCAAAGCTGTTGACCGTTGGTGGCGCCTGGAGGCCGCGAGGGCAAGCCCCTCCCCCGGACCGAAGGAGGGGTCGTAAGGTGTGGTCAGTGGTCCTCGTGGACTTCCTTGCGGATTTCCATGTGGCCGGCGGTCTCCCACTCGGCCTTGTCGATGGAGCGGTCGTGGTTCTTGTCGAGGTCGTCGAAGGCCTCACGCAACGGCGCCGCGAACTCCTCGAACGAGATGCGCCCGTCGTGGTTGGCGTCCATCTTGTCGAAGTCATGGGCGCCCTGGACCATGCGGATCTCGACGTGGCGGTCGCCCTCGCCGTGGTCATCGTGAATGGGACCGAGGCCATCCCCATGCATGTCCATATCGCCGTGCATTCCCATGTGATCGTGCATGACCTTGGCGCACTCTTCGTCGTGACCCGACATCATCGACGAGTGCGCCTTGTCGATCTCGTCCGGCTCCAGCTTGCCGTCGTGGTTCAGGTCGAGGTCGTCGAACATCTTCGCGTGCATGGCGATGAATTCGTCGCGGGTGATCTCGCCGTGGTGGTCGTGCATCGCCTTCATGGCGTCGTCCGATCCCATGTGCATCGTCATCACGTGGCAATGGTGGCCGTGCGGGTCGTCGGAGATGACCACCTCGCGGCGCTCCTCGACCTGCGCCTGCGGATCGCCGGCCCAGGCGTTGGCGGCGACGAGCGCCGAGAGCGCGGCCGCGCCGCCCAGAAGGATCTTGAGCTTCATGGTCGATTCCTTGACTTCAGCGAGGAAAATCCCCGACGGTCTTGCATGACCCCCGGATATTGCACCGGTTTGTCCCACTATTTCAGCCCTGACATCTGAGGCGTTTGATCACAGACTTCGGTTATGAGATTGTTTCAGCGCCGAAATCCACCCGCTTCCGTGACGTGTGAAACTACCGGAATGACCGCCGAAGAGTCCCTGGGCCGCGTCCTCGTGGTCGACGACGACCCGGGCATCCGCGACGTCCTGACCGAATTCCTCGGCCGCCACGGCTATGAGGTCGAAGCGGCGGCGGACACGCGCGCCATGGATGTCGCGATCGACGAGCGGCCGCCAGACGTGGTGGTGCTCGACCTGATGATGCCCGGCGAGGACGGCCTCTCCGCCTGCAAACGGCTCTACGCCGCGGGCGGGCCGCCGGTGATCATGCTGAGCGCCATGGGCGAGGAGACCGATCGGATCGTCGGTCTCGAGCTGGGGGCCGACGACTATCTGCCCAAGCCCTGCAACCCGCGTGAACTGCTGGCTCGCGTGCGCGCGGTGCTGCGCCGTCGAAGGGAAACCTCGCGGGCCGCGGCGCCGACCCTGTTCTTGAGTTTCGACGGCTGGAAGCTCGATCTGGTGCGGCGCGAACTGTCTTCACCCCAGGGGGTGACGGTCAACCTGTCGTCCGGCGAGTTCAACCTGCTGCGCGTTTTCGTGGAGCGTCCCGAGCGCGTGCTGACGCGGGATCAACTGCTCGACCTCGCGCGGCCGGCGAACAGCGACGCCTTCGATCGCGCCATCGACGTGCAGATCAGCCGCCTGCGCCGCAAGCTGGACGATGGCTCCGGGCGGGAAATCATTCGCACCATTCGCGGCGAGGGCTATGTCTTCGCCGCCCGGACCGGCGCGTGATGAAAGCGAACCGCGGCGGTCTGCCGATCTTCGTACAGCTGTTGGCGCTGGCGGTGCTCTGCCTCGTGTCGGTTCAGCTGGTGAACCTGGCTGGCGTGCTGTTCCTGCCTGACCCGCCGCCCGAGGGCTTTTCAATCGCCGACGCCGCCAAGGCCCTGCAGGGCCATCCCGTGGTCACGCCGTCCGGCCACCGGCTCCTTGCGGAAGTCACATCGCATCCCCCCGCGTTCGCGACCCGGTCCCTTCCGATACCCGTGATAACCCTGACGAGCGTCGGTGCGCAGAGGACGCTCACAAAGCGCGTCTCGGACGACAACGCGCAGGACGACCCGCTCAATCCCGTCGTGGCCGAGGCGCTGGCCCAGGCGCTCAATGTCGAACCGGATCGCGTTCGTGTGCAAGTGCACCACCCGCAGCCACATTTCTATCGCGCTGTAGACATGGCGAGCACTCACGATGAGATCACCCGGCACATGCGCGAGCATACGCGTCTGGTGATCCAGATGAGTCATGCGACGGTGCTTCCGGACCAGGTGAACCTGCACATGGGCGCGGTGATGAAGGATGCGGCGCTGTTTCCGCCCTTCGCCGCGGCGCTGAAACTGCCCGACGGCCGCTGGTCGGTGATCACCCCGCCCCATCCCCTGCTCTCGGCTTGGCAGATTCGCATGATGGCGACCTTCACGGCGAGCGCGCTGATCGTGATCCTGATCGCCTGGTTCGCGGCGCGAAGGCTCGCTCGCCCGATCCACGCCTTCGCCGGCGCCGCTGAGCGCCTGGGCGCCGATCCGCAGGCGCCGCCTCTGACCTTCCAGGGCCCCGCCGAGGTGCGCACCGCGGTCGCCGCCTTCAACGAGATGCAAGACAAGCTGCGGCGTTACGTCAACGACCGCACCCTGATGATCGCGTCCATCGCACACGACCTGCGCACGCCGCTGACGCGCCTGCGTTTCCGCATCGAGGGCGCGCCGCTCGAAATTCGCGACCGCGTCGCCGCCGACATCGAACAGATGGACGGCATGATCTCCGCCGCCCTCGCCTACGCCCGCGGCGAGACCCGAAGCGCGGAACGCGCGCGCCTGGACCTGACCGCGCTCGTCTCGTCGGTGGTGGAGGATATGCGCGAGACCGGCGCCAAGGTCGGGTTCGACGCGGGCGCGCCCGTCCTGGTGTTCGGCGACGCGCTGGGGTTGAAGCGCGTGGTCGTCAATCTGATCGACAACGCGGTGAAGTTCGCCGACGCGGCATCCCTCTCGCTGAGCCGCGAAGACGGCAAGGCAATCCTGCGTGTCGACGATGCCGGATGCGGGCTGCCTGCCGACGAGCTCGAGCGCGTGTTTGAACCCTTCTACCGCACCGACGCCGCGCGCAGCACAACCACCGGCGGCTTCGGCCTGGGGCTCGCCACCGCGCGCACCATCGCCCGCGCCCACGGCGGCGATGTCACGCTTTCGAACCGGCCCGGCGGAGGACTGCGGGCTGAGACGGTGCTTCCGGCGCTTGGGTGATCGGCTGTTCGCCGAAACGGCCGCGCGGTCTGAGCGCGCTGATGATCGCTGACGCGATTGCGAAACCCACCGCCATGAACAGGGCGATGCGGAAGCCGTGGGTGTCGATGCGGAAGACCAGCGCCACGAACGCCGCGCCCAGGGTCTGACCGAGCAAACGCGCCGTCGCCAGCAACCCGCCGGCGGCGCCGCTACGCGCGCGCGGCGACCAGCCGATGATCTCGCGGTTGTTGGGCGCCTGGTAGAGCCCGAAACCGACGCCGGCCGTCAGCATGGCGACGACGATGCGCCAGGTCGGCGGATCGGTAGGCAATAACGCCAGCTGCAGCACGCCGGCCGCGAAGATGGCGCCGCCGAGCCCGCAGAGCAGCGCGGCGGGAAACTTATCGGCCAGCCGTCCCGAGATCGAGGCTGTGATCCCCACCGCCACCGGCCAGGGTGTGATTAAAAGGCCGGTCTGCACCTGGTCCCTGTGAAACGCCTCCTCGAAGAAGAACGGCACGGTGACATAGGCCAGCATCTGGGCGGTGAACGAACAGACCGAGGCGCTCACCGCAAAGGCGATCGGCTTGATCTTCAGGAGGTCGATGGGCGCCATGGGCGCGGGCCTGCGCCATTCGCGGACGATCAGGGCGAACGCCGCGGCGACGGCGCCCGCGATGGACAGAACGCCGATCGCCCCGACGTGGGCGACGGCGTCCACGCCGATGATCAGCAGACCGAAGGCGACGGCGTTGATCAGGGCGCTCAGCCAGTCGAACTTGCGTCCCGACCCGTCGGTGCGCGGCAGGGCCACAGAGGCGATCACCGCCAGGACGCCGATCGGCAGGTTCACCGCGAACAGCCAGGGCCAGTTCGCCACCGCCAGGATCGCCGCCGCGATCGAGGGGCCTGTGGCCGCGGCGATGGAAATGATCAGGGCGTTGATCCCGATGGCGCGGCCCAGCATGCGCTGCGGATAGCTGTGGCGGATGAGCGCCGTGGTCAGGCTCATGATCGCGGCGGCGCCGAAGCCCTGCACGATGCGCGCGGCGGTCAGTTCGAACAGGGTGTGCGACAGGGCGCAGGCGCCGGACGCCAGGGTGAAGACGATCACCCCGCCGCGGAACACGCGACGATAGCCGACGATCTCGCCGAGCGACGCGAACGGCAGAAGCGAGACCACGATGGCAAGCTGGTAGGCGTTGACCACCCAGATCGCCGAGGCCGGGTCGGCGTGGACGTCGCGGGCGATGGTCGGCAGGGCGACGTTGGCGATCGCGCCGTCGAGCACCGCCATGGTGATGGCCAACAGGATCGCGGCCACCGCCCAGATGCGGCGGGGCATCGGCAGGCCGTCTTCGGCTTCCATAGAGGTCCAAACCGTCCGGGACCGGTCCCGTTCCGGTCGTCCTCTTACGCCGGATTCGCTCCGGGTTCAGGACATCGGCGAATTTCCGCTATGATTTAGCTGAATCGAGCGGGGAGGCTGGATTGACCGTTACCGAAATGGCGACGACGCCCGAAGAGAAGCGCGCGGCCTGGATCCGGATCGCGACCTACGTGGTCCTGGTGACCATCTTCACCCTGCTGGCGGCCTACCTGCTGAAACAGGTGCACCTGCCCAGGCGGCTCAGCGCCTTCATCAGCATGTGGGTGCCGGGGACCTGCGGCATCGCGGTGGCGCTCATCTATAATCGCAGCCTTAAGGGCCTGGGCCTCGCCCGTTCCGGCGGGCTTAAGGGCCTCCTGACCGGCTACCTGATCCCGATCGCCTACGCCCTGCCCGTCTACGTCATCGTTTGGCTGGTGGGCGCCGGCGGGTTCGACCCTTCGCAGTGGGGCAAGGCGATCCCCTATTTCAGCGACCCGGGGAGCGCCGCCGCGGCGCTGGGCCTGCTGCTGACCGTGGGCCTGGTCGACAAGCTGGGGCGCGCGCTCGGCGAAGAGATCGGCTGGCGCGGCTTCCTCGTGCCGCAGTTTCTCAAACTGATGCCGCTCTGGCAGACGGGCCTGATCACCGGCGCGATCTGGTTCTGCTGGCATCTGCCGGCGATCCTCGGCAGCGACTATCACTCCGAAGGTCCGCCGATCGGTTACCAGATCGCCTGTTTCGCCGCGATGGTGATCCCCTCGGGCATCCTCTATGCGTGGCTGCGGCTGCGCACCGGCAGCGTGTGGCCCTGCGCGCTCATCCACGCGTCGCACAATCTCTTCGTCCAGTCGATCTTCGACCAGGCCACGGTAAACGGGCCGCACACGGCGTGGATCACCGGGGAGTTCGGCTTCGGCCTGGCGCTCACCACCTGGGTGACGGTGCTCGCGGTCCTGCTGTTCGGCAATAAGGCGCCTCCAAAGGCCGCCGCCGCGACGGTCTAGTCTCCGGTCGGCCTGGCGCTCGCCTTCTCGACCACGAGCGTGACCGTACGTCCGCGTGCATGTGGGAAATGCATAAGGCCCTTGGGCACGGTGAAGCCCTGCCCGGGGTCAAGGGTCACTGCCCCGTCCTCGAATTCGAGATCGAGGCGACCCTCCAGTACGAAGAAGAACTCGTCCTCGTCCTCATGCTTGTGCCAGTGGAAGTCGCCGTCGAGCACGCTCAGACGCACAACCGTGTCGTTCACCGCCGTCAGCGCCCGGTTCCACCAGGGAGTCTGAGCGTCGGCCACGGCCTTCACATCAATGTGGGTGGCGGGCGGGAAGAGGACATCGTCCGCGATGTCGTAGGCCGGCTTGTCCATTCCTCTGCTCCGATCGGCGGCTCTATATAAAGCTCAGGCGGGAACCCTATCGCACGGCGGAGCCTTCACAAGCGACGGAGATTTCTATGCCGCAACCGTTGGAAATCTATCGCGCCAAGCGCGACTTCACCAAGACCCGGGAGCCTTCGGGCGCCAAGCGCGTCGCGCCGTCCAAACGGCTGAGGTTCGTGATTCAGAAACACGCCGCCACGCGTCTGCACTACGACCTGCGCCTGGAATACGATGGCGTGTTCAAGTCCTGGGCGGTGACGCGCGGCCCTTCTCTGGATCCGCACGACCGGCGCCTGGCCGTGGAGGTCGAGGACCATCCCATCGACTACGGCGACTTCGAGGGCATCATCCCCAAGGGCCAGTACGGCGGCGGCACGGTGATGCTGTGGGACCGCGGCTATTGGGAGTTGGAAAAGGGAACCTCGGTCGAGGCGGCGCTGAAGAAGGGGCATCTGTCGTTTCGCTTCGACGGCAAACGCCTGCACGGCGGATGGTCGCTCATTCGCATCCGCAACGACCGCAACGGCGGCAAGCGCAACAATTGGTTGTTGATCAAACACGACGACGAGACCGCGCACCCCGGTGACGACGACCTGTTGCTGGAGGACAACGACACCTCCGTCGCCTCGGGCCGCTCGATGGAGAAGATCGCCGAGGGCAAGGGCCGCGCCCCCACACCGTTCATCACCAAGGCCAAGGGCAAGGCGGCGGCCGTCTGGAAATCCAACCGGGCGGAAGAACGCGATCCCGAACCGCCGGCGAAACCACTGCCGAAACTCGTCGGCGCGGTGGCCAAGGCGCCGAAGAAGGTTTCGCACGGCAAGCGCACGGCCATGCCCGACTTCGTCGAGCCCGAACTGACGCGGCTCGTCGACCGTCCTCCCTCCGGCGACGCCTGGGCGCACGAGGTCAAGTTCGACGGCTATCGCATGCAGGCGCGGGTGAAGGGCGCAGACTGCATCCTGCGCACACGCAAGGGCCTCGACTGGACCGCGCGTTTTCCTGAAATCGCGAAGGCGTGCGCAGCGCTCCCCGACGGCCTGTTCGATGGCGAGATCGTAGCGCTCGACGCGCAGGCGCGGCCGGATTTCGCCGGCCTGCAGGCGGCGCTGTCGTCGAAAAAGACCGGCAAGCTGGTGTTCTTTCTGTTCGATGCCCTGTTCGCCGAAGGCGAGGATCTGCGCGCCCTGCCGCTACGCGATCGCAAGGCGCGTCTGAAACAAATCCTCGACGGCGTGGACGACCGCCTGCGCTATGTCGATCACTTCGAAACCGGCGGCGATGCGGTGTTAAAGTCGGCTTGCCGCATGGACCTCGAAGGCATCGTGTCGAAGCGTCTGGACTCGACCTACCGCTCAGGCCGTAGCGACGACTGGGTGAAGGCCAAATGCCGCGGCGGCCAGGAGGTTGTGATCGCCGGCTGGACCTCGACCGGCGCGAGCTTCCGGTCGCTGATCGCAGGCGTCTATCGCGACGGCGAGTTGGTCGACGTCGGCCGCGTCGGCACAGGCTTCGGCCGCGATGTGGTCGACAAGCTGCTGCCGAAACTGAAGAAGCTCGAGGTGAAGACCTCGCCCTTCGCGAGTAAGCCGACGCGCAAGAGCGGCGTGACCATCCACTGGGTGAAGCCCGAACTGGTCGCTGAAATCGCCTTTGCCGGCTGGACCGGCGACGGTCATATTCGCCAAGCGTCCTTCAAGGGCTTGCGCGAAGACAAGCCCGCGCGTGAAATCTGCGAAGAGGATCCCGCGTCCGTGAAATCTGTAGAGACCAAGAGCAAGGCGAAGAAAACGTCCAAGGCGGCGCCCTCGGCGGCCGTGATCGCCAAGTCGGCGGGCGCGGGCAAGCCGGTCGTGCTCGGCGTCTCGGTTTCGCATCCCGACAAGGTGCTGTGGCCGGACGCCGACGGCGGCCCGGTCGAGAAGCTGGAGCTGATCCAGTACATCGAGGCGGCGTCGCCCTGGCTGCTGCCCTATGTGAAGGGGCGCCCATGCTCGATCATCCGCACGCCCGACGGCATCGAGGGCGAACGCTTCTTCCAGCGGCATGCGGGTCGCGGCACCTCCTCTCTGATCACGTTCACTAAGGTCGAGGGCGAGAAGGAGCCCTATCTGCAGTTCGACACGGCCGAAGCCCTGGTCGCGGGCTCGCAGAGCGGCGCCAGCGAATTTCACCCGTGGAACTGTCTGCCCGGCAAGCCCGAGGTCCCGGGTCGTTTCGTGTTCGACCTCGATCCCGACGAGGCCATGGCCTTCGAGCGCGTCATCGACGCGGCGAAAGAGGTGCGCGAACGTCTGAGCGACGTGGGCCTGACCAGTTTTCTGAAAACGACCGGCGGCAAGGGCCTGCACATCGTCGCGCCCTTCACCCAGGGCCGCTCGCCGATCGCCTGGTCCGAAGCCAAGGCGTTCGCGCGCGAAATCTGCGCGCGCATGGCCGCCGATGCGCCCGACGCCTACACCGTCAACATGTCCAAGAAGGTCCGCGGCGGCCGCATCTTCCTCGACTACCTGCGCAACGACCGCACCTCGACCGCCGTGGGCGTGCTGTCGCCCCGCGCCCGCGCCGGGGCGCCGGTGTCCATGCCGCTCGACTGGAAGGAAGCGAAGAAGGGCCTCGACCCGAAAGCCTTCACCATCCGCACCGCCGTCGCGCGCATGAAGAAGCGCAATCCGTGGGAAGATTGGGAAGACGCGGCGACGCCGCTGAAAGACGCCATCACAAAGTTGAAAAAGGCGGGCTAGGGCGCCGCAACCCGCGTCGGTAACTACCTTCGGCTCGCGCGCTTGCGTGCCGGAGCCGCACTCTTGCGCTTAGCCGCCGACCCTGAACGCGCACTAGCCGTGCGTCGCGGCGCAGGCGTCGCGGCCGCCTGCAGGCTCTTGCGCAGCATCGCCATGAGATCGCCCGCGGGGGTGTCTTCCGGTTCCGGCGCGGTGATGGTCGCCGCCTTGCCCTTCAGCTTGGCCTTGATCAGGTCGCGCAGCGCGTCCTCGTAGCGGTCCTTGAACTCTTCGGGTTCGAAATCGCCCGACAGCTGGTCGACGATCTTGGAAGCGATCTCCACCATGCCCTTCTCGGGCTTGGCGTGCGGAATCTCGTCGAAGACATCCGCCGCGGATCGCACCTCGTTGTAGGAGCGCAGCGTCGTCGCCACGATCCCTGGCGGCCGCGCCTCCAGCGCCAACAGCCGTTCACGCGTGTGCATCTGTACCCGCCCGATGGCGATCTGCTGCGACTCCTCCATCGCTTTCAGGATCACCGCATAGGCCTCGGCCGCGAGCTTGCCGTCGGGGACCAGGAAATAGGGCGTGTTCCAGTACAGACGGTCGATGCCGCCCGAGTCGACGAAGCGTTCGATCTCGATGGTGCGCGTGCTTTCGATCCGCACGCTCTCGATCTCCTCGTCGGTGAGCACGACATGGCGGTCCTTCTCGAACTCATAGCCGCGCACGAGCTCGGACCGGTCGATGGGTCCGGTCTCGGGATCGGTCGCGATCATGCGCACCCGGTTGCCGGTGTCGGGGTTGATCAGGTGGAAGGAGATGTCCGACCCCGCGCGCGTGGCGGGATAGAGCGCCACCGGACAGGTGACGAGCGAAAGGCGAAGGTGGCCCTGCCAGGTCGGACGCGGCGCCATGGGTCTGCTCCCTGATTCGGGAAGACAACGGCGGCGGCGAGGCTTGGTTCAGTGGGCCGGCGGCGCAGCGGCGGGCGCGGGCGCCGCGACCAACCCGCCCTCGCCCGGCAGCGAGGCGACCTGATAGTCCGGCGGAATGGTGAACCAGCGCGGGTCCTGGCGCGCGAAGGTGATGCTGACCACAGAAAACAGCGGCGAATGGCGTCCGTCCGGCGTGAGCTGCAGCACGATCCCGTCGCTGGTCGCACAGACGATGCCGGAGCGGTTCAGATAGCCGTTGTAGCGCCAGAGATTGCACGGCCGTCCCGCGACATTGGCCGCGCCGATACGGTTGAGCTTGGCCGTGGCCTGCAGGTCCACGAGGTCCAGCGGCAAAGGCGGCGACGCCTGGCCCGGCGACAGGGGGAAGAAGAACGCGACCCGCCGCTGTCCCGCCGCGGTCATCACCACCAGCGCGCCCCGCGTGCGGTCGGTCAGGAAGGTCTGGACCACGCCGCCGGTCGCCACATCCTCGCGCCGCTTGGCGCCCGACTGGCGCACCTCCACCGGCCGCTCGAAGCCGGCCACCCCGATCACAGCGTAAAAGTCCGGTTCGAGCCGAGGCCCGCCGGTGACCGGCGCCTGGGCAAGGCTCGGGAGCGCCATCAGGGCCATCAGGAACCCGAGGACTAGTCCCCTCCCCACTCTCGACGTCGCGCGCGGCATGGGCGAAAGCATGCCGGGATTCGGTTTTGAGGATATGAACGAGCATCCGGTCATCGACGCGCGCGGCCACCATTGCCCGATCCCGTCGCTGCGCCTGCGCAAGGCGCTGGAGGGGATGGCGGAGGGCGAACGGATCACGCTGCTCGCCGACGACCCCATGGCGCGGGTCGACGTACCCCATCTGCTGGGTCAGATCGGATCGGTCCTGGTCGAGGTTCGCGAGGACGGCGCAATGCTCGCCTTCACCGTCGAAAAGCGCGCTCGGGCGGCGACAGACTAGGTTGCGGTTCGGCCGGTGCGGTCGCCGCGTCCTTTTCCGCGCGATAGGCGTTCAGCACGATCTCGACCTCGGTGGCCAGCGCGCCCCCGAAGAAGACCGCGTTCACGTTCCACGACACCCAGATCAGGAACACGATCACCGTGGCGATCGAGCCGTAGGTCGCGCCCAGGTGCATGATCTCGTTCACGTAGAAGGCCGACGCCGCCGAGGCGCAGACCGCCAGCGCGGTCGCTACGATCCCGCCGATGACCGCCGCCCGCCAGATCACCGTGCCCGAATGCGACATGGCCCAGCGGTAGAGGCCGCTTAAGCCCACCACGCCGAACAGGGTGATCCAGAGCCATTCACTGGTGAACCAGCTGAATTCCTGGCCGGTTCGCATGTGCGCCTCGGTCTTGACGATGCGCGAGGCGATGATCAGGCCCGACAGGCTGGTCGCCATGACGAACGATCCCAGCGCCACGACGAAGGCGACAAAGTTGAAGCGCAGGAAGCCCCACGGCTCTTCCTCGTCGTGAATGAAGGTCAGGCCTGCGAGCAGCGCCTTGAAGCCGCGATGCGCGGCGTAGGCGCCGATGATCAGCGCCAGCGCGCTCTGCACCGAGATGGTCCGCGCCGGCGTCGTCGACAGGTGATGCAGCTCGTGCTCGACCAACCCTTGGGCGCCCTCGGGCAACAGCTGGGCAAAGGCTTGGGTCTGCAGCTCGGCCTGTTCGGGGGTGAAGACCGCGCTGTAGAACCCGATCAGCAGGGTCAGCGCCGGAAACAGCGCCAACAGCGCGAAGAACGACACCCCGCCCACATAGAGCATCACGTCGCGGCCCCAGCAGCGCAGAATCGCGCGCTTCAGGATCCCCAGGCAAAGCCGGCTGGTCCGCACGGCATGCTCACTGACGACCGCCAAGCCTCTTCTCCCCCGTCCGATAAAGACCATAAGCCGGTTCTTCCTGGGACCTGAAGCGATAAACGCCCGGCAAGCCCGGGATTTCCAGTCGATTCTTGCGGCGGGGGCGAGGGTCGGGCGCCGCTTGTGGATTGTGGCGTTCCGACGCGGCCACGTGGTCGCCCAGCGGTGGAATCCTGTTAAGGTCCGTGGCCTAAAAACCAAGAGGGATATGGAGGGGATGGGCTTGGCGCCGAACGCGCGGGTCTTGATCGTGGCGGCCGAAGACAGCCTGGCGGGACCCCTTTCGGAGGGGCTCGACCGCCTGGGCTGGCGCACGGTCACGGCCCGATCCCTGGCCGGCGCCGCCGCCGCCCTGCGCGACCTCGACATCGAAGCCGCCATCATCGACCCCAAGGGTCTGGGCGCTGACGCCGGGCCGCTCAGCGCGCAACTGCGCACCGCCTGCTGGCCCCGCCGCCTGCCGATCATCGGCCTGGGCGCCGGCGATCCCGGCATCGATGCAACCCTGTTCGACCTGGTGTTGGCCGCCGAACCGCATCCGGTGCAGACGGCGCTGCGGCTCGAACAGCTGGTGCGTGTCGCGGTCTCCGAGGAAGAATTCGAACTACGCGCCGAGACCTTCGCCGAACGCGGGTCGCGGCTCGACCGCCCGCACGAGGGTGACCGGCCGTTGCGGGTGCTGACCGTCGGTTCGCCCGCGCCGCAGTTCCTGGCGCTCTCCAACGCCCTGCAGAAGACCGAGGCCGAGGTGGTCGGCGCGTTCACCGCCTACACCGCCTTCGACTATCTCCACGACAAGCCCTTCGACGCGGTCGCGCTGTGGGGCGGCGAGGAACAGGGGGAGGCGCTGTCGATCGCAGCCGGCATGCGGCGCAACACGCGCCTGTTCCACATTCCGACCGTGCTCTATCTGAACCACACCCAGGACATAAACCTCAGCGAAGTGTTCAACCGCGGCGTCACCGACGTCGCCGCTCCCGACGCGACCGAAGCCCAGACCGCGGCGCGCATCGTCGGCCTGGCCCGCGCCTATCGCCGCCAGAGCGCGGTGCGCCAGGCGCTCGAGAACGCGCGCGGTTCGGGCCTGATGGACAAAACCACGGGCCTGTTCACGCGCGACTTGTTCGCGGCGCACCTGGCGCGCCTGACCACGGCGGCGCGGGAACGCGGGCGCGACCTCTCGGTGTGCGTGCTGCGCGTCGCCGACCGTCCGGAAGTGACTCGCGCACGCGAACAGGGCTGGCTCGACCGCGCCATGCCGCAGATCGGCTCGATGGTCTCGCGCCTGGTCCGCGCCGAAGACACCGCCGCGCGCCTGGCGCCGGAGATGTTCGCGCTGGCCTTACCCGCCACCAACGGCGGCGAAGCCCGCCTAGTCGGCGAACGGATCGCCGCGGTCATCGGCTGCACGGCGTTCGAAAGTGCGGGTGACCAGCCGCCGTTCGTGATCGACTTCGACGTGGGCGTGGCGCAGGTGGAAGCGGGTGAGAGCGCGGCGCGGGCGTTGGAACGCGCGGCGGAGAAGTCGAGCGCGCAACGGGCGGCGGGATAAGGCGCGTCTGTTTTGAAGGCTGTCTTCGAGCGCGACATCGAAGCCGCGCCCGCTAACGGCCAGCAAACCTTTCGGTCCTCACGCCGCCTTCGCCACCCGCGCCAGATCCCCCACAATCCTCTCCGCCGCATTCAGCCGCTTCTCCGGCGTTTCCCACTCGCCCTTGACCACCACCCGATGGTCCGGGCGCAGGCGCCAGACGCCGGTGTTCTTTTGCACGAGCTCCACCAGGCCCATCGGGTTGGCGTAGGCGTCGCCGCGGAAGGCGATGACGGCGCCCTTGGGGCCGATGTCGATCTTGGCGACGTTGGCCTGGCGGCAGAGGCTCTTCACGCCGACGATCTTCAGAAGCTGCGCCGCCTCCGGCGGGAGCGGGCCGAAGCGGTCGATCAGTTCGGCTGCCAGCGCTTCACGGTCTTCCAGCTTCTCGGCTTCGGACAGGCGCCGGTACATGGCCAGGCGCACGTTCAGGTCGGGTAGATAGTCCTCGGGGATCAGCACCGCGACACCGGCGTTGATCTGCGGCGACCATCCGCGCTCGGCTGAGAGATCCAGAGTCACGCCCTTATCGCGCAACTCGGCGACCGCGTCCTCCAGCATCTGCTGATAGAGCTCGACGCCGATTTCCTTGATGTGACCCGACTGCTCGTCGCCCAACAGGTTGCCGCCGCCGCGGATGTCGAGGTCGTGGCTGGCGAGCTGGAAACCCGCGCCCAGACTGTCGAGGGATTGCAGCACCTTCAATCGCTTCTCCGCCGCCGCGGTGATCGGCTTCTCGGCAAGCGTGGTCAGATAGGCGAAGGCGCGCGCCTTAGAGCGGCCCACGCGGCCGCGCAACTGGTAGAGCTGGGCCAGGCCGAACATGTCGGCGCGGTGCACGATCAGGGTGTTGGCGGTCGGAATGTCGAGGCCCGACTCCACGATCGTCGTCGACAGGAGCACGTCGTACTGGCCGTCGTAGAACTTCGACATGACGTCTTCCAGCTCGCTCGCCGCCAACTGGCCGTGGCCGGTAACGAACTTCACTTCTGGAACGTGCTCGCGCAGGAACTTTGCGATGTCCGGCAGATCGCTGACGCGCGGGGCGACATAGTAGATCTGGCCGCCGCGGTATTTCTCGCGCAGCAGCGCCTCGCGCACGATGACCGGATCGTAAGGCGTGATCCAGGTGCGCACCGCCAGCCGGTCGACCGGCGGCGTGGCGATGATCGACATCTCGCGGATGCCCGACAGCGCCATCTGCAGGGTGCGCGGGATCGGCGTGGCCGAGAGCGTCAGCACGTGCACGTCGGTGCGCAGGCTCTTCAGCTTCTCCTTGTGCTTGACGCCGAAATGCTGCTCCTCGTCGACCACGACGAGGCCCAGGTCCTTGAACTTCAACTGTTCCGACAGCACCGCGTGGGTGCCGACCAGGATCTCGATCTCGCCCGCCTCGACGCCGCGGCGCACCTCCGCCGCATCCTTAGCCGAGACCAGGCGCGAAAGCTGACGCACCCGCACCGGCCAGCCCTGGAAGCGTTCGGAGAAGGTCTTGAAGTGCTGACGCGCCAACAGCGTCGTCGGACAGACGACCGCGACCTGTTTGCCGCTCATCGCCACCACGAAGGCCGCGCGCAGCGCCACCTCGGTCTTGCCGAAACCCACGTCGCCGCAGATTAGGCGGTCCATCGGTTTTCCCGCCGCGAGGTCGGTCAGCACATCGCCGATGGCATTCAGCTGATCGTCGGTCTCTTCGTAGGGGAAGCGGGCGCAGAACTCGTCGAACACGCCGGACGGCGGGTCGATCTCGCCGGTGGTCTTGGTCGCGCGTGCCGCGGCGATGGCGATCAGGCCCTCGGCCATCTCGCGCAGCCGTTCCTTGGCCCGCGCCTTGCGCGCCTGCCATGCGGCGCCGCCCAGCCGGTCGAGTTGCACGCCCTCGGTCTCGGCGCCGTAGCGGGTCAGAAGGTCGATGTTCTCGACCGGCAGATAGAGTTTGGCTTCGCCGCCGTATTGCAGGTCCAGGCAATCGTGCGGCGCGCCGTCGACATCCAACGTCTTCAGGCCATCGTAGCGGCCGATGCCATGCTCGATGTGGACCACCAGGTCGCCAGGCGACAGCGAGGATGCCTCGGCCAGGAAATTCGATGCGCGCCGGCGCCGCTTCGGCCGCGCCAGGCGGTCGCCCAGAATGTCGGTCTCGGAAATAACCGCGAGGTCCGGCGTGACGAAGCCCGCGTCGACCGGCAGCACCACGCGCAGCGGCTTTTTCGCCGCCGCCTTCTTCGCCGAGGTCCAGTCGGGCGCGAAAGACACGTCGTCGAGGCCGTGGTCGCCCAGCATGGCGGCGAGACGATCCGATGACCCTTCCGACCACGACGCGAACAGCACGCGCTTGCCCTCGCGGATCAGGGCGTGGGCGTGGTGGGCGACGGATTCGAACAGGTTCACGCTGTCCTGGGCGCGCTCGGCGGCGAACACCCGGCCGTGGCGCGCGCCGAGGTCGACGATGTCGCGGCCTTCGCGGTGGAACGGGGTGAAGCGGCGCACCGGGTGTTGGCCCGCGCGGCGATCCCACTCCTCGGCGGTGAGATAGAGCGCGTCCGGCTTCAGCGCGCGATAGGCCACGCTGTTCTTAACCTTGGCGGCGTCGCTGCGCGCCTCATAGGCGTCGGCGATCACCGCCAGGCGTTCGTCGCGCGCATCCTTCGCCTGGGAATCGAACGCGATCAGCGCGTCGGGCGGAAGATAGTCGAACAGGGTGTCGAGGTGGTCGTAGAACAGCGGCAGCCAGTGCTCGAGCCCCTGGCGGCGCGACCCTTCGCTGACTGCGGCGTAGAGCGGATCGTCGCCCGCGGCGCCGAAGGCTTCGAGATAGCCGGAGCGAAAGCGCGAAATCGCCCCCTTGTCGAGCAGCGCCTCGGACACCGGCAGCAGCTCGATCTCGCTGAGCTGGCGCGTCGAACGCTGGCTTTCAGGGTCGAAGGCGCGGATCGATTCCAGCGTGTCGCCGAACATGTCGAAACGCACCGGCTCTTCGGCGCCCGGCGGATAGACGTCGATGACGCCGCCGCGGATGGCGTATTCGCCCCGCTCTGACACGGTCGAGGCGCGCTGATAGCCGTTGACCGTGAAATAGCGCTCGAGCGCGGCGGTATCGAGATCGCGCCCGACGTGGGTGGCGAACCCCGCCTGCACCGTTTCGTCGCGCGGCGGCGTACGCTGTACCAGGGCGCCGACGGTGGTGGTCAGCAGAAGCGGCGAGCGATCGTCCGGCTCGCGTCGCGCCATGGCCGCGAGCGTCGCCATGCGCTGCGCCGCCAGTGCGGGCGTGGGGCTCATCCGGTCGTAGGGCAGACAGTCCCAGGCGGGGAAGTTCAGCACCGGCACGTCGGGCGCGAAGAACTGCAGCGCGCTCGCAAAGGCGCCCGCCGCCGCATAGTCGCGAGCGCAGAACACCACCACGCCGCCGCGCGCCCGCACCAGATCGGCGGTCACCAGGGCGTCGTACCCCTCCGGCGTCCCGGCAAGCTCCAGCGCGCCCGGCGCCTCGACCAGACGGTCCAGGTCGGAAGGCTTCACCTTTTCCGGGGCTCTCTCTGGGGCGATCGTCGCCTGGTCGTCCATCAGTCGTTACGCTCCACATGCGCGCTGACACCGGGAACTGTCGCGCGTCCCTCGGCGACGAAGGCCTTGATCTCGGCCATCACCGTCGTGTCGTACTCATCCGGCGTCGGCGTACGCCCCACGATCCACTCGAACAGGTCCTGGTCCGGCGCTTCGAGAAGGCGCTCGAAGGCATCGAGTTCCTCAAAGCCCATTCCCGCCAAACGCCGGTCGGCGAACGGTCCCAAAATCAGGTCCGCCTCGCGAAACCCGCGATGGCACGCCCGAAACTTCAGCTTGTTCAACCGCGCCTGATCCATTGCCTGTCCAACAGCGAGCGCCGGGCAACGACTTTCGCCGGCCCGGGTCGGGGTCATATAGGCGTCTCAGCCGCGCCGCGCCAGCGCTTCAGCCGGTGCTTCAGACCGGTGAGAACGGGACCAGCATGGGGACGCGCTTGCGATACGCGTCGTAATCCTCGGGGCCCAGTTCCTTGCGCAGGAACCCCTCCTCGATCGTGGCCTTCAGCCAATAGCCGATGGTCATGAGCATCAGGCCCGCGATGGCCGCCCACGACGCCTTGACCACCACCATCGCAATCGCGGCCGTGAGCAGGCCCGTGTAGATCGGGTGGCGGACGATGCCGTAGGGACCGGTGTCGACGATGCGGTGATCGGCCTTGCGCGTGATCGAGCCCGACCACAGCGTCCCCAAGTGAATGCGCGCCCACCAGGCGAACAGCATGCCGAGGATCGCCAAGCCGACCATCGCCCAACCCGCGGCGTCGGGAACGCTCCACAGCGGCCGGACCAGGTCCGCCGGCAGGGGGATGCGCAGGACGTGAACCCGGCTATTGGCGACGGCTCCGCTGACCGACGTCGGGCCGGTCAGGAAGATGAGCAGAAACCCGAGCACCGTCAGAACGCGGTATCCCGTCTCCGCCCCGAACCCGGGCCGCGCGGCCGCCCGTGAGGCCCAGACGGCCGCGATGATCCAGGACACCGCCCAGACAATCCAGACCAGATAGATCGCCGCTACCGGCGTGAGCAGGACGGCCATGGACGACTCCTTCGCTCCTTGTCTAAGCCCGAGGCCCCGGAACCGCTATTATCGCCCCATGCGGCCCGAGATTCTCTTTCCCCTGTTCGCGCCGGTCACCACGGTCAAGGGCGTCGGTCCCAAGATCGCGCCGGCGGTCGAGCGGGTGGCCGGGCCGCTGGTCAAGGACTTGCTGTTCACGCCGCCCCAGGGACTGGTGGTGCGCGACCCCGCGACGGTGGCGGCGGCGCGCGAAGGCGCCGTGCAGACGTTCGACGTGGTCATCGACCAGCACCTGAAGCCCGGCCGTGCGGGGTTGCCGTACAAAATCCGCGCGCACGACGACACCGGCTTCATCCATCTCGTCTTCTTCAAGGTGTTCGGCGATAGCCTGCTGAAACAGCACCCGGTCAGCGCCAGGCGGATCGTCTCGGGCGAGGTGAAGCGGTTTCGCGACGACGTGCAGATGACGCATCCCGACTACATGCTCGCGCCCGAGCACGCGGCCGACATCCCGCGCATCGAGCCGATCTACCCCGCATCTGCGGGCGTCACCTCGCGCCAGCTGCGGCGCTTCATCCAGATCGCGCTGGAACGCGCGCCGGAGCTTCCCGAGTGGCAGGATGCCGCACTGCATGATCGCGAAGGCTGGCCGTCGTGGCGCGCCGCGCTCGAACTGTTGCATGCGCCCAGGAGCGAACCGGACCTTTCGCCGCTGAACCCCGCGCGACGTCGTCTCGCCTACGACGAACTGTTCGCGCACCAGCTCGCCCTATGCCGCCGCAAGTCCGTACGCCGCGGGACGCCCGCGCCCGTAATTGCCGGACACGCCGCAGCCGATGCCATCCTTGCCGCCCTGCCCTTTGCGCTGACCGGCGCGCAGCAGCGCTCGCTTGCCGAAATCCGCGTCGATCTTGCGTCGGGATGGGCGATGGCGCGGCTGCTGCAAGGCGACGTCGGCTCCGGCAAGACCGTCGTGGCGGTGCTGGCCATGGCCGACGCGGCCTCGGCCGGCCTTCAGGCCGCGCTGATGGCGCCCACCGAAATCCTTGCGCGTCAGCATTTCGAGCGCATCGAACCGTGGCTGCAGGCGGGCGGCGTGAGCGCGGTCCTGCTCACCGGCCGCGACAAGGGCGTCACGCGGCGCGAGAAGCTCGAAGCCCTGGCGTCGGGACAGGCGCAGATCGCGGTCGGCACCCATGCGCTGTTCCAGAACGAGGTCGCGTTCAAGTCGCTCGCCTTTGTCGTCGTCGACGAGCAGCACCGTTTCGGCGTCGCCGAACGCAAGCGGCTGCAGGACAAGGGCGACCAGGGGGTGCACCTGCTCTCCATGTCGGCGACTCCGATCCCGCGCACGCTGGAACTGACGCAATACGGCGATCTGGACGTGTCGCGCCTTGACGAAAAGCCGCCCGGCCGCAAGCCGATCGCCACCCGCGCGGTTCCGACGGCGCGCATCGGCGAGATCGCGGCGCGTCTCAACAAGGCGCTGAAGACCGGCGCCCAGGCCTATTGGATCTGTCCGCTGGTGGCGGAGTCGGAGCTCAGCGACCTCGCCGCCGCCGAGGCCCGCGCGGAGGACCTGAAGAAGCTGTTGAAAGCGCCGGTCGGCCTCGTGCACGGCCAGATGCCGGGGCCTGAAAAGGATTCGGTGATGGCCGCCTTCGCGGAGGGCAGGCTGTCGGCGCTCGTCGCCACCACCGTGGTCGAGGTCGGTGTCGACGTGCCCAACGCCAGCATCATGGTCATCGAACACGCCGAGCGGTTCGGCCTGGCGCAACTACATCAACTCCGCGGGCGCGTCGGGCGTGGGTCGAGCGAGAGCGCCTGCATCCTGCTCTACGACGCGCCGCTCTCCGAAAGCGCGCGGCAACGGCTGGACGTGCTGCGCGAAACCGACGACGGGTTCGTCATCGCCGAACGCGACTGGGCGCTGCGCGGCGGCGGCGATCTGCTCGGCCTGAAGCAGAGCGGCCTGCCCGACTATCGCATCGCCGATCCGATGGCGCATCGCGAACTGCTGTTGGCCGCCGCCCACGATGCGCGCCTGGTCCTCGGGCGCGATCCCGAACTGAAGACGTCGCGCGGTCAGGCGGTCGCGATCCTCACCGAACTGTTCGACTGGCGCCCCGACCGCGCCAACGCGCCGGCGTAAGGCGGACAAGAGCTTCCCTCTCAGATCGGAACCGGATGCCCTCTCCCCCGCGAGACGCGGGTGAGAGGGCTATCTTGTGCAGCCTGAGCTCCGGCGTTAGCCGCCGTGGCGCATCGAGGGCGCGCCCTCTTCCGGGAAGAACCAGTGCGGATAACCGTCGTCGCGCATGCGCTGGCAGAACGGATGGCCCTCGAATCCGGCGCCCCGCAGATTGCCGTGGCCGTTCACCGCCGCTTCGTAGCGGGCGTGGTTGGCGGCGGCGCTCTCGCTCGCGGGACGCTGGCCCGGCCAGCAGATATCGGTCTCGGCCACCAGGGTGTTGCCCGGGCACGTGCACGAGCCCAGGTGACGGGTCTTGGCGTCATAGGCGCAGGTCGCATTGCCCGAGATGGAACGTCCGTCCGGCGCGAGGCAGATGGTGACGATGCGGCTCGACCCGTGACGAACCGGCAGGTTGAAGTTGGCGGTGGTGGAGACCGCCGAGGCCGCGAGCACAAAGGTCAAGCCGGCGGCGGCGATGTAAGGAACTCCCATGACAGAACTCCTCTGAACGCAGTGCGAAGCAAAATTACGCCCGCGCCGGTGATGGGACAAGCAAGCCTGCGCCGCGTCCCGCCGAATGTCGCAGGCGACATATTTCAGAAAACCAATGGAGCGACGGGATTTGCGTTGTGGCGCCCTAGACCCACCCTTGCGTCAGCGTGCGGTTGGAATTCCCTAGCGAGCGGCTTGGATCGCCTGCAGTGCGGCGAGACGCGCCTTCGCGTCGGCCTGCAGGTCCGCGTAGAACAGGTTGTAGTCGGGCGCCTTCTTGCGGTCTGCCCAGGATCCCGAGGGCCGCAGTGACGGCGACCTCGGCCGCGAGACATGCAGCACTCCGTCGACGCAGCGCGCGTTTACCTGATGCGGAAGGAAGGCGGGTTCGACACCCCACTCCAGCCCGGTCGCATTAGCCGCGCCGAGGTTCTCCCGCGCCGGGGCCAGGGCCCCGCTCTCCGATCCGGTCAACGGATTGACGCACAGCGCAGCGCGCGCGCCCAGCGTGACCAGCGCGCCCTGATCGTCCCATACCAGCGCGCGGCCGAGGAGCCGCTTGGCCGCGTCGGGATCGTCGCCGAAGATCTGGTCCCACGCGACCACGCAGGTGGACTCGTCACGCCTGGTGCAGCCCGGCAGAACCGACGTCGGTGCAAACGCGTCGCGCGGAACCACGGTGTCGATGAGATAGACTGCGACCAGGCGCGCGCGCAGCTGCGGATCGGCGGCGGTTTCGCGCGCCAGTCTCGCGACCAGGGTGCCGCCCTGTTCGACGCCGACCAGGATGATCGGACGATCCTGGTTGAAGTGCTGCAGATAATATTTGAACGCGGCCGCCACATCGCCGTAGGCGAAGGTTCGCGCGTCGCGCGCGTCGTCGTGCAGGGTCAGGAAGGCGTAGAGCGCGGCCTGGCGATAGTGCGGCGCGAACATGCGGCCGACCTTTTCGAACGGCCCGGCGTAGTTGGGCAGCATCACGCGGTTCAGCAGCTCGTCGGACTCATTCTGCTGGATCGGCGAGTTCCAGTTGTCGCCGCCGTCGAAGGTCGTCGGATGCACGAAGAAGACGTCGGCCGGCGGGTCGTTCGCCGTGATCTGCGCCGGGTTCTGCGGGATCAGCGCCCAGTCGGACTTGCGGGAATAATCCGGCGGCCTGGGCGGCGCATAGGTCTGGTAGGGGACCTTGGGGTCGAGAAACGATTCCAGAATGTCGTCGCGCCAGACGAACACCGCGATCGCCATCAGCGCGGCCACCAGCGCGACCGCCGCGAGTACGATGCGCTTGAGGCCCCAGGTCTTCATCGGCCGCGCGACCTCATCTCAACGATAGGGATCGGACTGCGACAGATAGCGCTGCACGTAATCCGCCATGCCGTCTTCGAGGGTGGTGAACGGACGGTCCCAGCCGGCGGCGTAGAGCCGGCTCATGTCCGCCTCGGTGAAGTATTGATAGCGGTCGCGGATCGCCTCGGGCATCGGTCGATAACTGATCTCCGCAGGCTTGCCCGCCGCAGCGAACACCGCGTGCGCGAGATCGGCGAAGGAGCGCGCCTTGCCGCTGCCGAGATTGTAGATACCGGTGACGCCCTTGTGGTCGAGCAGCCAGGCGACCACCTCGGCCGCGTCCTTCACATAGACGAAGTCGCGCAACTGCCCGCCGTCGGCGTAGTCGGGCCGGTGCGACTTGAACAGGCTGACCGGCTCGCCGGCAGCGACCTTGGGCCAGATCTGGTGCGCGACCGAGGCCATGGCGCCCTTGTGCGCCTCGTTGGGGCCGTAGACGTTGAAGAACTTGAGCCCCGCCCACTGCACCGGCGCCGATCCGCGCTCCACCTCGCGCCGCGCATAGAGGTCGAACAGCGCCTTGGAATAGCCGTAGGCGTTCAACGGCCGCAGTTGCGACAGCGCCCCGATGTCGTCCTGGTCCTCGAACCCCTGCAGGCCCGCGCCATAGGTCGCCGCCGACGAGGCCCAGATCATCCGCGCGCCATGCGTCACGCACCAGTCCCAAAGGTCGCGCGACAGGGTGTAATTGTTGTGGATGATCAGGTCGGCGTCGGGCTCAGTGGTCGAGCTGATCGCGCCCATGTGGACGATCGCCTCAACGTCCTTCGCGTGTGCCGTAAGCCAGTCGAACAACGTTTCCGGCGCGACGAAGTCGGCGATGGCGTGCTTGGCGATGTTGCGCCACTTGCCAAGGTCCGCCGCGCGCAGCCGGTCGCAGACGACGATCTCGAATCGGCCGGCCTCGGTCAGTTCGGCCACGATGTTCGAGCCGATGAAACCGGCGCCGCCGGTGACCACGACGAAGCGGCGGCTCATGCGCGCTGCATCCGGGCGATGGCTTCGGTCGTCGACCATCCCTCGACGAAGTCCGCCAGCTTCACCTCGCCGCCGGCGCCCAGAACAAGATCGGCGCCCACCACCTGATCGACGGTGTAGTCCGAGCCCTTGATCAGCACGTCGGGCTTGGCCGCCTCGATCAAGGCCAGCGGGGTTTCCGCATCGAAGGGCACCACCAGATCGACGGACGCGAGCGCCGCCAGCACCTCGGCCCGCGCGGCGAGATCGTTCACCGGCCGCGAGTCCCCCTTCAGGGCTCGCACTGAGGCGTCGGAGTTCAGGCCGACGATCAAGCGATCGCACCACGACCGCGCCTGCGCCAGATACGCCGTGTGCCCGCGATGCAGCACGTCGAAACATCCGTTGGTGAACCCGACCTTGAAGCCGAGCGCCCGCCACCGCGCGACCGTCTCGACCATCCGCTCGGGCGTCGCGAGCTTCGCCTCCGACGCGGTTGCCCGCGCCGTCATCTCCGCCTCGACCAGTTCGTCCGGTGACACCGTCGCGGTGCCCGCGCGCTCCACCGCGACGCCCGACGCGGCGATGGCGAACTCCGCCGCTTCGGCGAGCGATCCCCCCGCGCCCAGGGCCAGGCCCAGCGCCGCCAGCGCCGTGTCCCCCGCCCCGGAAACGTCGAACACTTCGCGCGGCCTCGCCCGCACATGGCGCACCGCCTCGCCCCGCGCCGCGATCGACATGCCGCGACCCGCGCGTGTGACCAGGATCGCCTTCGCGGTCGACCCTTCGAGCGCCTTGAGAAGCGCGGCTTCCACCTCGGCGTCGGTTTCCGCCGGCATGTCCATGGCGGCCGCGAGCTCGGACGCATTGGGCTTGATCAGATCGACGGCGCCGTAGCGCGCGAAGTTGCGCCCTTTCGGATCGACCACCACGACCGCGCCCGCGGACCCTCCGGCCTCGAGACAGGCGCGCACGACCGCGTCGGAGATCGCGCCCTTGGCGTAGTCGGAGATCAGGATCGCCTTGGCCCCGTCGCAGGCATGACGCACGGCGCCGAGCAGCGAGGACTCCGCCTCCGAGGACAGGGCGCCGTCGTCTTCGGAGTCGAGCCGCAGCAGTTGCTGACCTGAGGCGACAAAGCGCGTCTTCACCGTTGTGCGCCGGCGCGGACGAGTGACCAGATGACCCTCGATGCCGGTCTCGTCACCGAGCAGACCGAGCGCTTCACGGCCCGGCGCATCGTCTCCGACCATGCCGGCCAGCGTCGCTTCACCGCCGAGCGAAGCCAGGTTGCGCGCGACATTGCCCGCGCCGCCCAGCATCACCGCCTCGTGCGTTGCGGCCAGAACCGGGATCGGCGCCTCGGGCGATACGCGCGCGACCTCGCCATGGACAAAACGGTCGACCATGACGTCGCCGACCACGGCGATGCGCACGCCGCGGACACGCTCGAGCAGGGTCTGAAGGGCTTTAACGTCCATGGTCCGGATGTTCCGGGTCGGGCCGAAATACCGCCCGGTCTTAGGCGGTTCGCCAGGGGGGCGCAAACGCTCCCAAACGCAGCCTCAGACGCTGGTCACGCGCCGGATCACCTCGAAGACGAAGGCGACCGCCGCCACGATCAGACACGCCGAGAGGCACGCCGCCGCAAAGCCCTGGACCAGGACCGCCATTTGGAACCTCGGCCCGTAGAGGGCGACGAGCCAGATCAGCAGAAAAACTACGCCAGCGCCCAGGGAACGAACCAGCCAGACCGCCGACCAAGGCTTCGTTGCACCCGACATCAGGCGGCCCTCCGCTTGGCCAGCGCGTCGAACGCCAGGAGGTCGCGCGCCAGGGCCTCGAAGTCCTTCAGCGGGATCATGTTGGGGCCGTCGGACGGCGCGTGATCCGGATCCGGGTGGGTTTCCATAAAGACGGCCGCGACGCCGATCGCCACCGCCGCGCGCGCCAGCACCGGCACGAACTCGCGCTGGCCGCCGGAACTGGTCCCCTGGCCGCCGGGCTGCTGCACCGAGTGGGTGGCGTCGAACACCACCGGGCAGCCGATCTCGGCCAGCACAGGCAAGGCCCGCATGTCAGAGACCAGGGTGTTGTAGCCGAACGAGGCGCCGCGCTCGCAGGCCAGGACGTTGGGATTGCCCGCGCCGGTGATCTTGGCGACCACGTTCTTCATGTCCCAGGGGGCGAGGAATTGGCCCTTCTTCACATTGATGGTCCTCCCGGTCTCGGCGGCGGCGATCAGGAGGTCGGTCTGGCGGCACAGGAACGCCGGTATCTGCAGCACGTCCACCACCTCGGCGACCGGGGCGCACTGGTCGATCGAGTGGACGTCGGTGAGCACCGGCAGGCCGACGCTCTCGCGAATTTCGGCGAAGATCGGGGCGGACTCTTTCAGACCCAGGCCCCGCTGGGCGGTCGCCGAGGTGCGGTTCGCCTTGTCGTAGGACGTCTTATAAATCAGCCCGATATCGAGCCGATCTGCGATCTCCTTCAAGGCGTGGGCGCACTCCAGCGCGTGAGCGCGGCTCTCCAGCTGGCAGGGGCCGGCGATGAAGCTGAGCTTTTCCTTGGCGCCGATCCGCACGGTGCGCCCGCCGGGCGCGGTGACGTCGACGACGGGATTGGGTGCGGTCACTGGGGGTCCTTGGGCGGGGAGGCTCGGTCCGTTTGATCCGACGTTTTGGGGTCGCCGTACAAGTGGCGAAACGCGATGCGTCGCGCAAGCGCAGGGAGGTCCCGAAAGCCCCGGCGGCGACCTTGGCCCCATTCGGCCTCCGAATAAAGGCAATCCGGCCCGATACTTACATGCGCGATCGAAGGCGCCGGATTAGCCACCCGATGCCGAGGTCCAGGTGCGGATCGACAGGTGGCGTCCACACCTTCGCTGGCCTCGGAAACTAACATGGGATATCTCCTTCACAGGATCGCACTCTGTCGGGGGATGACATGAGCAGCGTAAGCCAAGTCCCGGTCCCGTGGACGCTTCCCGAGTTGAAGCGCGCCCCGGCCGCGTTTCGTGAATTCGTCCGTCTCGCCGCGCGCAACTGGACCCGCGGCGTCCTCGAGATCGTCACGCCCGATGGCCTGGACATCCCCATCCGCGGCGTCGATGGCGGCCCCGAGGGCCGGATTCTGGTGAAGGACTATCGCTTCGTCGGCCGGGTGCTGACCGGCGGCGCCATCGGCTTCGCCGAGGGCTACATCGCCGGGGAGTGGGATACACCCGACCTCGCGGCGCTCTTGGAAGCGCTCAGCCTGAACCTGGAAAAGCTGAAGGGCCTGATCGAAGGCAATCCCCTGGCCCAACTGGCCAACCGCGTCGGCCACCTGTTCCATCGCAACAGCCGCGCCGGCTCCAAGCGCAACATCTACGCCCACTACGACCTGGGGAACGCCTTCTACGAGCAATGGCTCGACCCGAGCATGACCTATTCTTCGGCCAAGTACGCGCGGGCCGGTCAGGAACTGACGGCGGCGCAGCGCAACAAATACGCATCCCTCGCCCGCGCCATGGGGCTGCAGCGTGGCCAGAGCGTGCTTGAGATCGGCTGCGGCTGGGGCGGGTTCGCCGAGTTCGCGGCGTCGGAGATCGGCGCCGAAGTGACCGGCATCACCATCTCGCAGGCCCAGTTCGACTACGCCCGCAAGCGACTGTTCGACAAAGGCCTTTCAGAGAAGGCCAAGATCGAGCTGATCGACTACCGCGACGTGGAGGGGACCTACGACCGCGTCGCCTCCATCGAGATGTTCGAGGCGGTGGGCGAGGAATACTGGCCAACCTATTTCCGCAAGGTTCGCGACGTGCTCAAGCCCGGCGGCCGCGCGGGCCTGCAGATCATCACCATCGCCGACGACATCTTCGACCGCTATCGCCGCTCCACCGACTTCATCCAGAAGTACATCTTCCCTGGCGGCGTGCTGCCGAGCGAAGAGCGGTTGAAGGCCCGCACCGACGAGGTCGGCCTGGCCTGGGGCAAGATCGACCGTTTCGCCGTCCACTACGCGGACACCCTGTCGGCCTGGGCGCAGCGGTTCCAGGCGCGCTGGGCCGACATCCAGCCCCTCGGTTTCGACGAGCGCTTCCGCCGCCTGTGGCTGTTCTACCTCGCCTACTGTGAAGCGGGCTTCCGCACTGGGCGCACCGACGTGATTCAGCTGGACCTGGCGAAGGCGTGAGGTAGCGGAAACAAGCCGGTTGCTGCTCTAAGGCGGTGATGACCGATCCCCTGATCTCCACCGAAGCCCTGGCCGCACGGCTGGGCGAGCCGAACCTCAAGCTGGTCGACGCCAGCTGGTACCTCGACAAGCGCGACGCCAAGCCGATCTTACGTGAAGCGCGCCTCCCCGACGCCGTGTTCTTCGACATCGACGCTGTGGCCGATGCTTCGAGCGGCCTGCCCCACATGCTCCCCACGCCCGAAGTCTTCGCCGACGCCGTCGGCGCACTGGGTATTTCCGAACGCGACCACATCGTCTGTTACGACCAGCAAGGTCTGTTCTCAGCCGCGCGCGCCTGGTGGACGTTCCGCGCATTCGGCGCCGGGCACGTGCAGGTGCTGGACGGCGGCTTGCCGAAGTGGCGCGCCGAAGGACGACCGGTCGAGCGCGGCGACCCGCATCCGTCGCGCGTGATCTTTCACCCGACGTTCCACCCCGAGTTGGTCGCCGATTGGCGAGGCGTGCTCGCCAACATCGACAGCAAGGCGTTCCAACTGACCGACGCGCGCAGCGGCGAACGCTTTCGCGGCGAGGTCGCAGAGGCGCGGCCGGGTGTGCGATCGGGCCGCGTGCCCGGATCGTTCAACACCCCGTTCGGATCGCTGCTCAACAGCGACGGGACAATGAAGGACGCCGAGGGCCTGACCGCACTGTTCGACACTGCCGGGCTCGACCTGATTGCGCCGATCACCGCCACCTGCGGCTCGGGCCTGACCGCGGCCGTGGTCGCCCTGGCGCTGGCGCGGCTCGGGCGCTGGGACGTGCCGGTCTATGACGGCTCATGGACCGAGTGGGGCGGGCGCGAGGACCTGCCGGTCGCCGTCGGATAGCTGCAAAAAGCCCCTTGCAACCGCGGAACGTATCCGCCACATCTGCTGTTCCAGTTCGTCCTCCCCGAACCCCACAGGAACAGCAACATGTCGGTCGTCTCGGTCATCGTCGGCACCACTCGTCCCAGTCGCTTCTCGGAAAAACCCGCCCGCTGGATCCGCGACCACCTGGCCAAGCGGCCCGGTCTCGACGTGCGCCTCCTCGACCTTCGCGACTATCCGATGCCCTTCTTCGACGAGGCGCCGCTGCCGGGCTCGCCGGATCGCGCGCCGTACGAGCATGAAGCGGTGAAGCGCTGGACCGCCGCCATCGCCGCGTCCGACGCTTTCGTCTTCGTCACCGGCGAGTACAACTTCGGCCCACCCGCAGTGTTGAAGAACGCCATCGACTACGTCTATCCGGAGTGGAACCGCAAACCCGCGGCCTTCGTCGGCTATGGCAGCGTCGGCGGCGCGCGCTCGGTGCAGCAACTGCGGCTGATCGTCAACGAGTGCCAGATGATGCCGATCCGCCGTGCGGTGCACCTGCCGGTCGATGCGCTGATGACGCACTTCGCGGGCGGCGACGTCGAAGCTGCGTTGAAGGCCAGCGACGCCACCGCTGAACTGCTGATCGACGATCTGCTGTGGTGGACCGAGGCGTTGAAGACCGCGCGGGCGAAGACCTAGGCGGGGACGCCCTCGGCGGCTGCTTCGATGGCGGCGATGTCGATCTTGCCCATCTGCATCATCGCCTGGGTCGCGCGGTCGGCCTTGGCTTTGTCGGGGTCGTGCAGAAGCTGCATCAGACGCGTCGGCGTCACCTGCCAGGACAGGCCGTAGCGATCCTTCAGCCAGCCGCACGGCCCGGGCTCGCCGCCGTCGGCGATCAGCGTGTCCCAATAGCGGTCAACCTCAGCCTGGTTCTCGCACGGAATCTGGAACGACACCGCCTCGCTGAACTTGAAGTGCGGGCCGCCGTTCAGAGCCACGAAAGCCTGGCCGAAGATTTCGAACTCGGCGGTCAGGACCGTGCCCGCCGGCAGCGGCATGTTTTCGCCGTAGTAGGTCACGTCGCCGACCTTGCCGTTGGGAAACACCGACGCATAGAACCGCGCCGCCTCCTCGGCCTTGCCATCGAACCACAGGAACGTCGTGAGCTTGGACATGGCGATCTCCTCGGTTTGCCCCCTAAGGACGAACGGGCGATCCGGGTTCCGACAGCTCACCCCATAAAGAACGCGTTCAGCTTGTTCCCGTCCGGGTCGCCGAAATAGGCCGCGTAGAAGCCTTCTCCGCGCTGGCCGGGAGGACCCTCGTCGGACGCGCCGTTCGACATGGCGAGGTTATAGATACGGTCCACCTGGGCCTTGTCCTTGGCTTCCAGCGCCACCATCACGCCGTTGCCGACCGTCGCCGGATTGCCGTCGTGGGGCTTGGTCAGGCCGATGCCCGCGCCGCCGCCGGGCATGCCCCAGGCGATGAAGCTCTCCATTTCCATCATTCGCGCGACGCCGAGTTCGGCGGCGATGGCGTCGTAGAATTCCGCCGCGCGCTGCAGATTGTTGGTGCCCAGCGTCACATAGCCGATCATGCGCAGGTCTCCTCTAGTGCAGGATTTTCGACAGGAAGGCGCGCGTCCGCTCGTGCTTTGGCGCGGTGAAGAATGGGTCGGGCGGCGCGATCTCCACGATCTCGCCGGCGTCCATGAAGGCGACGCGATCGGCGACCTGGCGCGCAAACGCCATCTCATGGGTGACGACGATCATGGTCATGCCGTCCTTGGCGAGATCGGTCATCACCTGCAGCACCTCGCCCACCATCTCCGGATCGAGCGCCGAAGTCGGCTCGTCGAACAGCATGATGTCAGGTTTCATGGCGAGCGCGCGCGCGATGGCCGCGCGCTGCTGCTGGCCGCCGGAGAGATCGGCGGGGCGTTTGTGGGCGTGTTCGGCGATGCGCACGCGTTCGAGCAGCGCCATCGCCTCCGCCTCGGCCTGACGCTTCGGCGTCTTGCGCACCCAGACCGGCGCCAGGGCGCAGTTGTCGAGCACCGAGCGGTGCGGAAAGAGATTGAAGGCCTGGAACACCATGCCGGTCCGCCGCCGCGCGGCCTGCGCCGACGGCGCGCGCCCCGCCGCATCGACGCCGCCGATCAGGACGCGGCCGCTGTCGATGCGCTCCAGCCCGTTGACGCAACGGATCAGGGTCGACTTGCCCGAGCCGGAGGGACCCAGCACCACGACCTTCTCGCCGGGCGCCACCTCGAGGTCGACGCCGCGTAGCACTTGGATCTCGCCAAAACGCTTGTGCAAGCCGCGCACGGACACGGCTGCGGCCGTCTCCACGCCTGTCTCGGCCTGTGCCGCCATGCGGTTCCCTCGCTTGCCCCCCAACGGGCCAGCGTCTAACGACGGACAAGCCGTTAAAGGACCCCGCAAGTCAATGGATGAGCGCACCCGCCTCTTGAAGGACGCCAACCGTCGCACGGCTCCGCGCCGGCCGGTGAACCCGCCGATCGAGCGGGCGACCACTCTGATCAACGCGCAGGCCAAGACCCTGCGCAGCAACGACCTCGGCCCGACGTACGCCATCAGCGGCGGTGCGGTGCACGAGGTTCTGCGCGACGCCCTGGCGGAGCTCGAACACGCCGAGCGCGTCTTCCTGGTTCCGAGCGGACTGGCGGCCGCGACGGTCGCGATCCTCGCCATGCTCGAAGCCGGCGACGACGTCATCCTGACCGACAGCAGCTATTCCCCCACGCGCCGGTTCAGCGAGACGCAGTTGAAGCGCCTGGGGATCACCGCACGCTTCGCGCCGGCGCGGGCCAACGCCGAAGAGTTGATGGCGTTCTGCACGGACAAGACGCGGCTGATCGTCATGGAGTCGCCCGGTTCGCTCACCTTCGAAATCCAGGACGCGCCCGCGATTGCCGCGGCCGCGCGTGAACGCGGCGTCCGCACCATGCTGGACAACACCTGGTCGGCGGGGGTGTACTTCAAGCCGCTCGATCACGGCGTCGACTTGTCGGTGCAGGCCCTGTCGAAATATGTCGGCGGCCACTCCGACGTGTTCCTGGGGTCGATCGCGGTGAAGGATTCCGCCGTCGCCAAGCGTGTGGACGACGTGATTGAAGACTTCGGCTGGTACGTCTCCCCCGACGACGCCTATCTGGCGCTGCGTGGCCTGCGCACCCTGCCGGTTCGCCTGGAACAGCATCAGCGCTCCGCCCTGAAGGTCGCGCAGTGGCTGGAGCAACAGCCCGAGGTCGCGCGCGTCCTCTACCCCGCCCTCTCCTCGTCGCCCGACTATGCGCTGTGGAAACGAGACTTCACCGGCGCGTCCGGCCTGATGGGCGTCGAACTGAAGCCCGGTTCACGCGAGGCGGCCGAAGCCTTCCTGGATGCGCTCAAGCTGTTCGGCTTGGGCTTTTCCTGGGGCGGTTTCGAGAGCCTGGCGACCTACGAAGACCCCCAGCTCCGCCGCCGGCAACACCAGGCCAAGCTCGGCGGGCCGCTGGTTCGGCTGCATATCGGACTCGAGGGCGTCGACGACCTGATCGCCGATCTACGGCAAGGCTTGGATCGTTACACCGGTCTGTCCGGCTAAGCCTTCCCGGAACTTGGGACCCGGCCAGGGGTTCTCGACTCAGGGCTCCGAACGGGTCGGGGCGCCCCTGAGTGAGCATTGCCATGTCCAAGACCGTCGGCGACTTCCTGGTGGAGCGTCTGCACGACTGGGGGGTCACGCGAATCTTCGGCTATCCGGGCGATGGCATCAACGGGGTGCTCGGCTCGCTGCAGCGCGACAAACATCCGATCGAATTCGTGCAGGTGCGCCACGAAGAGATGGCCGCCTTCATGGCCTGCGCCCACGCCAAGTTCACCGGCGAGTTGGGCGTGTGCCTGTCGACCGGCGGTCCCGGCGCGTCGCACATGGTCACCGGTCTCTACGACGCCAAGCTGGATCACATGCCGGTGCTGGCGATCGTGGGCCAAGCCCCGCGCACCGCGCGCGGCGCGCACTATCAGCAGGAGCTGAACCTCAGCCGGCTGTTCAGCGACGCCGCCGCCTATGTACAGGAAGTCGAGGCGCCGTCGCAGGTGCGCCACGTGATCGACCGCGCCATCCGCATCGCCATCGCCGAGCGCAAGCCCACCGTCATCGTCATGCCCGGCGACATTCAGGAAGAGAAGTACGAAGACCCGCCGCACAAGCACGGCTCGGTGTCCAGCGGCGTGGGCTACAGCCGGCCGCGGATCGTGCCGCTGCAGGAGGATCTGGAAAAGGCCGCCGCGATTTTGAATGCGGGTGAGAAGGTCGCCATCCTGGCGGGCGCCGGAACGCTGGGCGCCATGGACGAGCTGATCGCGGTCGCCGACGTGCTGGGCGCCGGCGCGGCGAAGGCGCTGCTCGGCAAGGCGGCCCTGCCCGACGACCTGCCCTGGGTCACCGGGCCCATCGGCTACCTGGGCGCCAAGCCCAGCTATGACCTGATGATGGAGTGCGACACCCTCCTGATGGTGGGTTCGGGCTTCCCCTATTCCGAGTTCCTGCCCAAGCCCGGCAAGGCGCGCGGCGTGCAGATCGACATCGAGCCCGCGATGCTGAGCTTGCGCTATCCGATGGAGGCGCCGCTGCACGGCGACGCCGCCGAAACCCTGACGGCGTTGCTGCCGATGCTGACGCAGAAAACGTCCACGGACTGGCGCGACCGCATCGCAAAGCACAAGCGCGACTGGATCGAGACCCTGGAAAGCCGCGCCAAGGTCGAGGCCAAGCCGGTGAACCCGCAGCGGGTGACCTGGGAGCTGTCGCCCCAACTGCCGAGCGACGCGATCATCACTTCGGACTCGGGCTCGTGCGCCAACTGGTACGCGCGCGACCTGATGATCGGGCGCGGCATGATGTGTTCACTGTCCGGCAGCCTTGCGTCCATGGGCGCCGCCGTCCCCTACGCCATCGCGGCCAAGTTCGCGCATTCGGGCCGCCCGGTTATCGCGCTGGTCGGAGACGGCGCCATGCAGATGAACAACATGGCCGAGCTGATCACCGTCGCTAAATACTGGCGCCAGTGGAAGACGCCGAACTGGATCTGCTGCGTATTCAACAACGAGGACCTGAACCAGGTGACCTGGGAACAGCGCGTCACCATGGGCAATCCGAAATTCGACGCGAGCCAGCAGATCCCCAACGTGCCCTATCACCGCTTCGCCGAGCTGATCGGGCTGAAGGGCATCTACATCGACGACCCCGAACAGATGGCCGACGGTTGGGCGCAGGCCCTGGCCTGCGATACGCCGGTGGTGCTCGAGGTGAAGACCGACCCCGAAGTTCCCCCGATCCCGCCGCACATCACCTTCGAGGAAGCCCGCAACCTGACCTCGGCCCTGCTGCATCGCGACTCCCGCGAGGGGGCGGCGATGAAGGGCTCCGCCCGCCAGGTGATGAGCAAGGTGCTCGCGGACGTCGACGAATGAGCCTGTATCCGCGGGGGATCGGCCAGGACCCGCCCGCGGCGCGCGCCGCGGGGCTCGCGGTGCTGGGGGTCGCGGGGGTCGCTGCTCTTGCGACCTCGCTGGCGACGACACGGCGCCGGCGGGTGAAGACGGTTCCTCGCAAACGCAGCGACGTCGTTCCGGCCCGGGCCGAAGCGCGCGGGCTGCACGCGGCGGCGTCCTTGCTCGCGCTTTCGGTCCTCGCCGACAGCGCGACCGAGCACTATCGCGGGTCGTATGAAAACCCGGGGATGTACACGCCGCTGATCACCTCCGGCGTGACCGCGGCGCACGCGGCGTCGGCGGCGGCGAGCGGTCGCACCGCACACAGCCGGCGCGGCGACGGGATCTACGGGACCGCAGTCGCGGTCGGAAGCGTGGGGCTTGGCTTTCACCTGTTCAACCTGTTGCGCCGTCCGGGCAGGCTAAACTGGCAGAACCTGTTCTACGGCGCGCCGCTGCTCGCGCCCTTCGCCCTGTCGCTCGCGGGCCTGCTCGGTCTCGCCGCGGAACGCATCGGTGCGGGCGATCGGAAGATCGCGGGCGTCCCCGCCGGTCGCGCCATGGCCGCGCTCGCGGGGGCGGGTCTTGCGGGCACGGTCGCCGAAGCCGGTCTGCTGCATTTCCGCGGCGCGTTCCAGAACCCGCTGATGTGGCTGCCGGTCACCGTGCCGCCGGTCAGCGCCGCGCTCGCCGCGCGCGCCGCGCTCGAACGCAACGCGCCGAAGCGTCGTCGCTTCACCCGCGCCTGGCTAGGCCTGACCGCGGCGCTCGGTTTAGGCGGCGCGCTGCTGCACGCCTATGGCGTTTCGCGCGCCATGGGCGGGTGGAGGAACTGGCGCCAGAACATGGTCGACGGCCCGCCGCTGCCGGCGCCGCCCAGCTTTTCCGCCCTCGCCGTCGCGGCGCTCGCCGCGCTCAGTCTGCGCGACCGAGAGGCCGCGCTCGCGTCTTCCGCAAGGTGATCCATGAAGCGTCCCTATCCGACCTATGACGTGCTGGCGCGCTGGGAGAGCCCCTCGTTTAACGACGCCACGCGTGAGACGCTGACCGAACGCCTGGAGCGCGTGCCCGAACGCCGGTTCTTTACCGAGGACGAGTGGTCGCGCCTCGAAGCGGTCGTCGCGCGCCTGATCCCGCAGCCCGATCGCGCAAGGCCGATCCCGATTACGCCGTGGATCGATCAGAAGCTGGTCGAAGAGCGCGGCGAGGGCTATCGCTTCGACGACCTGCCGCCCCAGGCGCAAGCCTGGCGGCGTGGCCTCGCGGGCATCGAGGCGGAAGCGCAGAAGCGCCTGAGCAAATCCTTCGTCGACCTCGGCGCCGACGACCAGGACCTGATTCTGCGCTGCGTCGAACTGGGCGAGATCGACGGTGACGCGTGGGGCGACATGTCGGCCCAGCGGTTCTTCAGCGAATTGCTCGTGCGCACCGTCGCCACTCTTTACTATGCCCATCCCGTCGCCTGGAACGAGATCGGGTTCGGCGGGCCGGCCGGGCCTCGCGGTTATGTGCGCCTGGGCGTCGGCGAACGCGACCCGTGGGAGGCGCCGCAGGAGTCCGTGCAGTGAGCGCCGCCAGGTGAATCTGGAAAACCCACGCGCCGTCGACGGAACCGCGCCCGATGTTTTTCGAACGGGCGGCGTGGTCCCCATGCGCGAACACGCCGACGACGAGCTAGTCGACTTCGTCATCGTGGGCTCTGGCGCGGGCGGCGCGACCTTGGCGGCGAAGCTGTCGGAAGCCGGGTTCTCCGTCGTGGTGTTTGACGCGGGCCCATTCTGGCGCCCGCTCGAAGAGTTTGCCTCCGACGAACTGGAACAGCATAAGCTCTACTGGACCGATGAGCGCATCGTCGCGGGCGCCGACCCGATCGTCATGGGCGCCAACAACTCCGGCCGGGGCGTCGGGGGATCGACCGTCCACTTCGCGATGATCTCGCTGCGGCTGCGGCCCGACATCTTCCGCTCGCGCAGCAAGCTCGGCTACGGCGTCGACTGGCCGGTGAGCTGGGATGAGATCGAACCCTACTACACCGAAGCCGAACGCGCGCTCAAAGTCTCCGGCCCGGTCAGCTACCCCTGGCCGTCGAAACACGGCCCTTACCCCTATCGTCCGCACGAGATCAACGGGTCGGGTCAGTTGCTCGGACGCGCGGCGGAGAAGCTTGGGATCAAGTGGTGCGCGACGCCGCTGGCGACGGTGTCGGCGCCGCGCGGCAAGTCGCCGCCCTGCGTTTATCGCGGCTTTTGCGTCGTCGGCTGTTCCACCAATGCGAAACAGAGCGCGCTGATCGTCTGGATCCCGCGCGCGCTGAAGGCCGGGGCGGAAGTGCGCGACATGGCCATGGTGACGCGCGTGGAGATCGGCCAGGACGGTCTCTGCACCGGCGTGACCTACCGCCGCGAGGGACGTGAACGGTTTCAGCGCGCGCGCAACGTGGTCGTCGCCGGCTATTCCGTCGAGACGCCGCGCCTCTTGCTGAATTCCGCCTGTCCGCAATTCCCCGATGGCCTGGCCAACAGCACGGGTCTCGTGGGCAAGTATCTGACCATTCACTCCAGCCCTGGAATCTGGGCGACCTTCGAGGACGAGGTGCGGATGTGGAAGGGGCCGCCGAACATGGCGGTGTCGGAACACTGGAACTACAGCGACGGCGGCAAGGACTTCTTCGGCGGCTATTCCTTCATGAGCCAGGGCCCCTTACCGATCACCTGGGCGCAGACGGTGGCGGGAACGGGCGGCATGTGGGGCGCGCGTCTGCGCGATGAGATGGTCAAGTACAATCACATGGCGGGCCTGGGGCCGGTGGGCGAAACCGAGTCGCAGCTCACTAACGGCGTCGAACTCGCCGACGAGGTCGATCGATACGGCCTGCGCATTCCCAAGATCACCTTCAGCTACTCCGACAACGACAAGGCGTTGCAACGTCACGCCATCGCCTATCTCTCCGGCATGCTGGAGGTCGCCGGCGGGCGCGACGTCTGGACCAACGTCGACACGAGCCACCTGATGGGCACTTGCCGTATGGGGTTCGACGCCGAGACCAGCGTGGTCGACAAGGACGGGCGCAGTTGGGACATCCCCAACCTCTGGGTCTGCGACGGTTCGCTGTTTCCGACGTCCGGCGGAGTCAATCCGTCACTGACCATTCAGGCGCTGGCCTGCCGCATCGGCGATCGCATCGCGACCCTGTCGAAACGCGGCGAACTCTCCGGGCGCCGGCGCGAGGCGGTATCGTGAGCGTCGTCGCCTCCATCTTCGTTTCCTGCTACGGCGGACGCCCGGTCGATGGCGCGTCGTCGTCGATCTCGGTGCTTCCCGCGGCGCGGTCCCTTCTCTTCGGCCGAGGACGCGGTGAAGCCCCAGCCGGCGTTGTGATGTCCAATTGCGCGCAGGGAAAGAGCCCGGCGTTCTCCTTTCGGGTGCGCGTCGGGCTCCCTTGAGCCGGTATATCGCTCGCTGACGATTTTCCGGATCATGTGACCGTCGCGTTTCGAGCGACAGTCGAGACGTAAACCGTCCGTCCACGCTGTTCGTTCCGGTTGCGCGCGTCACGATAAAATTTGGCCTGTGCGCCCGCCGCCTTGCCCCAAGCGGGGCTTTCGGTAAGTCCCTGACTCGGTTATGACTTAAGCTATCCAGCGCGGGGGCGGCCATGGACATTCACAAGCCGAAACCGGTGCATGGCTGGCGCGAATTCCTGTCAGAGATCGGGGTGATTGTTCTCGGCGTGCTGATCGCGCTGGCGCTCGAGCAGGCCGTCGAGTGGATGCGTATTCAATCCGAGATGTCCGAGACCCGCGAGGCGCTCAAGGTGGAAATCGGCCGCAACGCCGGGATCGCGACCTATAGCATCGCCGAAGACAGGTGCATGTTCGCCTATGCTCAGAAGTGGATCGCGTGGACGAAAGGCGGACCCAAGCCCGCCTTTGTCTTCCCACGCTACCACAGTCTCCAATCGACGATCTGGGACCTTTCCAAGACAGGCGCGGTCACCCACATGCCGCTGAACGAGCGTGCGGCGCTGGCGCACTACTATAGCGTCGTCGACCTGTTCAATCAGAACCGCGAACGGGAGCGCCAACTCGGCATCCACATCTTCTCGATCGCGATGTCGGATCGTCTCAGCGACACGCAAAAGCAGACGCTCATCGAAGACGCCAACGGCAGCAGTGTGATGAACCGCTATCAGTGGCAAAACGCCGAAGGCTTGGTCCAGCGTTCGCGCGACCTCGGCGCCAAACCCGACGCCTGGTCCGCCGCCGACCGCAGCAATCTGATCAAGGTGTGCCAAGTCGCGGGCGGACCGCCTCCGGGCGAATGAGTGTGGCGACCCCGGCAGGGCTCGAACCTGCGACATCCCGCTTAGAAGGCGGGTGCTCTATCCAGCTGAGCTACGGGGTCGGAAGCGGGCCGCTCAATGCGTCCACGGCTCTTTGCGGTTGAACGCGAAGTTGTCGGCGTAGGCTTTGATCACCAGGGGCGCCGCGTGCTCCTCGTGCACTCTGAACGGGATGCCGTGTTTCTGGGCGTAGTCGACGGCCTGTTCCTTGGTTTCGAAGGTCAGGGTGACCTCGCCGCGCATGTCGTCGGAGCTGATCCAGCCCATCAGGGGGTCGGCGACCCGGGCCGAGGCGGGGGCGAACTCCAGCACCCACTCGTGCGTCCTGGCGCGGCCCGACTGCATGGCGTTCCGGGCGGGGCGGTAGATGCGGGCCAGCATGGCGTACTCCAAGATTCTCGTCGTCCGGATATCCGGCGGTGGGCAGCGCGTTTCGAAGACGCGCCCATCCGCCTCCAGAGCCGGCAAGTCCCTTGGCGGTCAATACCTTGCCTGCAAAACCGGGTCCAGCCGGCGTTTTCGCGACTCTCCACCGCCTCAACCCGCCGATATGGAACCGGCCACGCGGCTTGTGAGTCTCCCTCCCGAGTCGCCATGAGGATTGGCGCGCTCACACAGGCAACTCTCCGTTGATTGGGAGGACGGGCTATGGTCGCCGAGCGAGCGATTCCCAAGATACAGTATTCGTTCGTTCCGGTACGCGCCTGCGACATGTGCGGCGGCGCGCGGTTTGCCACCCTCGGCGAACGGCTTGGGGGCCGAACGGGCGTCAACCCTCGGCGCTCGGCAGGCTTGGCGACCGGCGTGAAGCGCTGCCAGGACTGCGGCCTCGTGTTCAGCGACCCGCGGCCCGTGCCCGCCGACCTGTCAGACCATTATGGCGTGGAGGCGGTCGATTACTTCTCGGCCGACCAGCTCAATGCTCCGCCCGGTTTCTTCCAGACTGAAATCACCGCCGCGCGGCGTCTCCTGGGCGGCGGTCGGTTAAAGGCGCTCGACGTGGGAGCCGGGTCGGGGAACGTGATGCTCGCTCTCGAGGCGGCGGGAATCGAAGCCTGGGGCCTCGAGCCCGGCGCCCATTTCCGGGACTTCGCTATCCGGCGCGGAATTGCGCCCGAGCGCATCGTGCAGGCCCCAATCGAAACAGCCGAACTCCCGCCGGCGTCTTTCGATTTCGTGAGCCTGAACGCAGTGCTCGAACATCTGCAGGACCCCGCCGCTGCGATCGAGCGCGCTATGACGTGGCTTCGCCCGGGCGGGATCCTGTACGTCGAGGTTCCGTCGGCCGATTGGCTGATGGCGAAAATCGCCAACAGCTTTTTTCATCTTCGCGGCGCCAACTACGTCACCAACATCAGCCCGCTTCACCCGCCCTATCACCTTTACGAATTCACGCCGCGGTCGTTCGAAACGCATGCGAAGCGGGCGGGCTACGAGGTTGCGGAGACGCACCACTACGTCTGCGCCGTCCTCGGCGCGCCGCGAATTCTTCACCCCGCCTTGACTGCGCTGATGAAACGCACGCGTTCAGGCATGGAGTTCACCGTGTGGCTGCGCAAGAACGGTGAAGCCCAGCCGCACGACTGCCGCGCCGAAACGTCCGGCACGGCCGCAAACCCGATGCAAAACCGGACTGAATAACCCCAGCTAAGTGCTGGTCGGGGCGGCAAGATTCGAACTTGCGACCCTCTGCTCCCAAAGCAGATGCGCTACCAGGCTGCGCTACGCCCCGATTTCAGCGGGCTATCCAGCCCGCCAGATAGCCTAACCCGCCCGTGACGCCAACCGCCGGCTTGACCCGGGGCCGGCCCGGCTCGAAAGCAGGGCTATGACCATCACCCTCTACGGTTCCGACAAATCCCGCACCCGCCGTGTCTTCTGGACGCTCGAGGAGCTGGGCGTCGACTATGTCCACGATTCCATCGGCTACGACGATCCCAAGCTGAAGACGCCGCACTACCTGCGGCTGAACCCCCTGGGCGCCATCCCGATCCTGGCCGATGGCGACGTGCTCCTGTCAGAGTCGCTCGCGATCAACCTCTATCTGGCCAAGACCTACGGGTCCGGCGGCGAGCGCCCGCTCTATCCGTCCGACCCGGCCGAGGAGGCGCAGGCCTGGCGCTGGTCGCTCTGGGTGCAGGCGCACCTGGAGCCGTGGATTCAGAAGGACGTGCGCACGCGATTCCTTAGGACGCTCGCCGGTCCCGAACTCGCCGACCTCGTGGCTGTGGAACTGACCAAGCTCGACGGCGTGTTGCAGGATCGGACCTGGATGCTCGGCGACCGTTTTACCGTCGCGGACCTGAACGTCGCGGGCGTGCTGTCGCCCTCGCGCACGACGCAGATGGATCTCTCGCCGCATCCCAATGTCGCCGCCTGGGTCGAACGCTGTTACGCGCGACCCGCCGCGCAGGCGGTGCGCCAGCGTTGGGGTTGAGCGCTTATCGGGCCGTGTAGAACGGATGCTTGACCCGGTCGCCGGGCTTGATGCCGAGCTTCGCCGACAGGCCGCCCTTGATCTCCAGCACCCCGTCCGCGGGACCGGCCGACGACAGGGGAGATTCGTCGAAAGGTTTTGCGTTGGCGGCGATCGACACGATGCGCCCATTGCGCCCGATGTAGATGATGTCGAGCGGGATGTAGGTGTTCTTCATCCAGAAGCTTTGCGGATCGGCCTGCGGGAATTCGAACAGCATGCCGTGGCTCGGCGCCATGGACTTGCGGCACATGAGGCCGAGCTCGCGCGTTGCGTCGTCGGACGCGACCTCGACGTCGAACGTGCGCACGCCGTGCCTGGTCTCGATCTCGAGCTTCTGCGTCGGCGGCGTGTGGTATTTCAGCTCGCGCGCCACTTCGGTGCAAACGCTGGGGTCGGTCGAGTTGGGTGTGGCCTGGACGTCGGCGGCGAACAGTACGCAGGCTGACGCGGCCGCGAGGGCCCCGGCGCTGCGGATCAGACGAAAGGACGACATTGCGGGCGCTCTACGGTTAAGCGGTCAGACGAGCGAGACCTGCTGGATCTCCGCCACGACCAGGCCCTTGGGACCTTCGGCGAAACGGACCATCACCTCGTCGCCGGGCTGGAGGTCTTCCAGGCCGCAACGGCGAAGCGTCTCGATGTGGACGAAGATATCGCCCGGATCGGTCTCGCGCACCACGAAACCGTAGCCCTTGGTGCGGTTGAACCACTTCACCTTGGCGCGTTCGAGCGGGCCGGTCGCCTGCAGCGGCGTGGCGCGGCGCGGCGCGCGCGGCATGGTGGTGAAGTCCCCGCCCCGTTCACGGCGCAGGCTGTCATAGCCTCGACGTTCGGTTGACGGCGGCGCGGACGACTCGTCCAGCTCCAGGATCGAGATGACCTGCCAGCCCTTGGGGCGGCGCACCACTTCGCAGACGATGACCGAGCCTTCGATCGCCTGCTCGCGACCGGAGTCGCGCAGGCTCGTGACGTGCAGAAGCACGTCCTTCAAATCGGTCTGGTTAGGGTCGTCCGGGACGATAAAGCCGTAGCCCTTGCCGGGATCGAACCACTTCACTCTACCGCTGATCCGCACCGCTTCGGTTTGCGAACCTGCTTCCTCGAAATCGTAACTCACCGCTCAGCCCCATGCGCTCGACGAGAGCGCGTCGAGCGATCAACCATAACATGGATATTTTATGCCGTGCAGCGAAGAAACGAAAATTTCGCTTGACGCGCGAATTTTCGACGCTGGCAGTCCCTAGGGGAGTCGAACCCCTCTTCCCAGATTGAAAATCTGGTGTCCTAACCGATAGACGAAGGGACCTCAGCGCGGAGAGCGGGCGATATAACCGCCGGGGCGACCCGGCGCAAGGCCATGCGGCGTCCCAGGTTGACGGGGCGAAATCACCAGAAAAATCAAACGATAGACGCCCGGCCTTGGCTCAGCTCGTCATGCGCGGATCGGCCAGGTCCTCGATCTCGAGTTGGACCCCGTTGCGGCCGTTCCAGTCGTCGGCCTTCAGCTTGCCGGCTACGTGCAGGCCAGAGCCTTGTTCCATAAGTCGTTTTCCAAGCGGGCCGTCGCCCGCCCGCCAGGCCACCGCGCGAATCCGCGCCCCGTCGGGGTCGGCCAGAGTGGCGCGCACATGGCCGCCCTTCATCGGGATCGCCTCGACCACCCGCATCCCCGAAAAGGCAAACAGCGGTTCGGGATTGCCCGGTCCGAAGGGCTGCATCTGGCCAAAGCCGTCCAGCATGGTCCGGTCGGCGCTCCCGGCCGTGACCACGGCGTCGAGCTCGAGTGCGTCTTCCGCGATGGCCTGGGCCGTCTCCTTGGCGAGCCGGGCGGACAGGAAGGCGCGCAGCTCGGGGATGTCGCGCGGACGGATGGTCAGACCTGCGGCCATGGCGTGGCCGCCGCCGGCCATCAGGATCCCCTCCTCGAACGCCGCCTGCACCGCGGCGCCCAGGTTCACCCCCGGTTGCGAGCGGCCCGAGCCCTTGCCGAGGTCGGCCACCGGATCGACGCCGATGACGATCACCGGCCGGCGCCAACGCTCACGCAGGCGGCCTGCGACGATGCCGATCACGCCGGGGTGCCAGCCTTCCGCCGCCGCGACGATCACCGCCGCCTGGGGATCGAAGTTCGACGACTGCTCGACCAGCTTGATCGCCGCCTCGGTCACTTCGCGTTCCACGTCCTTGCGTTGCGCGTTCAGCGTGTCGAGCTCGCGCGCCAGTTCCATCGCTTCCGCCGGGTCGTCGGTGGACAGCAGACGCGCGCCGAGATCGGAGCGGCCGATGCGTCCGCCGGCGTTGATGCGCGGGCCGAGGATGAAGCCGGCGTGGAAAACCGTGGCGGGCCCCTTGGCGTCGGCGACCTCCATCAAGGCCTTCAGTCCGGGATTGCCCCAGGCCGACATCACCTTCAGTCCCTGCGCCGTCAGCGCGCGATTGAAACCGGTCAGCCGCGTCACGTCGCACACGGCGCCCAGCGCCGCGAGATCGAGCCACTGACGCATGTCCGGCTCGTCGCGTCCTTCGAACAGGCCGCGCCTGCGCGCCTCGCGATTGAGCGCGGCGACCAATACGAACGTCACGCCCGCCGCCGCCAGATGCCCCTGTCCCGACACGTCGCCCGGGCGATTGGGATTGACCAGCGCGCGCACAGCCGGCGCCTCGCCGTGCATCAGGTGGTGGTCGATGACCACGACCTCGAGTCCGATCTTGGCGGCCTCGATCAGGGCGTCGTGAGCAGCGGCGCCGCAGTCGACGGTGATCACCAGCTCGGCGCCCGCGTCGCGCAGGCCGCGAAAGGCGGCGGGGCTGGGGCCGAAGCCTTCCTTCATCCGGTCGGGCACATAGATCGGAAGCTCGGCGCCCATGGCGCGGAACCAACGCACCAGCTGCGCCGCCGACGATCCGCCGTCCACATCGTAGTCGGCGAACACATAGACACGCGTCTTGGCGACCAGCGCATCGACGATCGCCTCCGCGGCGCGGTCCATGTCGAGGAAGCTCGACGGATCGGGGAACAGGGCCTTCAGCGTCGGATTGAGGAAATGCGCGCCGTCGTCCGCTGCGACGCCCCGCGCCGCCAGCGCCCGCGCCAAGGGTTCGGACAGATCGAGCGTGCGTTGATGGTGCGCGATCAGCGCCGCATCCGCGGGCCGCTGACGCCAACGCCGGCCAGTGATCGAGCGACCTACGCCAAGGAACGCATCCGAGCCTTCCAACTCACGCTCGAGCACGTCCTCGTTCATGCCTAGACCGGCCGGCGCATGCGCACGCGGCGGACGGTGCGGTTGGAGGAGGTCATCACCAGGGTGTGGGTGGTCACGAACCCGCGGTCGTAGCGCACGCCGTCGAGCAGCGCGCCCTTGGTTACGCCGGTGGCGGCGAACACGGCGTCGGTCTTCACCAGTTCGTTCAGCGTGTATTTGCGATTGAAGTCGGTGAGGCCCAGGCGCTCGGCGCGGCCGCGCTCGTCGTCGTTGCGGAACACCAACCGCCCCTGGAACTGGCCGCCGACGCACTTCAGCGCCGCGCACGCCAAGACGCCTTCCGGCGCCCCGCCTTGGCCGATGTAGATGTCGATGCCGGTTTCCGGATCGGCGGTGTGGATCACGCCGGCCACGTCGCCGTCGGTGATCAGGGTCACGCGCGCGCCGATCTTGCGCAGGCTATCGATGATCGACGCATGACGCGGACGGTCGAGCACGCAGGCGGCGATCTCGTTCACCGGCACGCCTTTGGCCTTGGCCAGCGCCCTTACGTTCTCAGCCGGATCGGCGTCGAGATCGATGACGCCCTCGGCGTAGCCCGGCCCGATCGCGATCTTGTCCATGTAGGTGTCGGGCGCGTGCAGCATGCCGCCTGCCGGCGACAACGCCAGCACCGCCAGTGCATTGGCCATGGCCTTGGCGGTCAGCGTGGTGCCTTCCAGCGGATCGAGCGCGATGTCGACCGCAGGGCCCTTACCCGATCCGACCTTCTCGCCGATGTAGAGCATGGGCGCTTCGTCGCGCTCGCCCTCGCCGATGACGATGGTGCCTGCGATGTCGAGGCTATTCAGCGCCGTGCGCATGGCGTCGACCGCGACCTGGTCGGCGGCCTTTTCGTCGCCGCGCCCGGCCAGCTTCGCCGCGGCGATGGCGGCGGCTTCGGTAACGCGGACGGCGTCGAGCGCCAGATCGCGCTCGAGATCGATGGACGACATGAAATCAGCTCCTGGCGACAGTCTTAGATGATTCGTCCGGGGCTCCTGGCTGCGGCCCCGGTTCAGCGGCTTGGAAACAGGGGATTACTTCACCGGCGGCGGCGGAACGGCCAGCGCCCGAGCCTTGGCCGCGAAGGCTTCGGTGTCGGCCTCGGAATTGGGCGGCGCGGGCACGGCGAAAGCCGGGTCGATCAACGCGCGCTGCTGGGCGGCCCAGGCGTCGGTGTTGTCGAGGGTCCACTGCAGGCCCGCCGCCTCGTGCAGCAGTTCGGCCTGGGTGGCGTCCATGGCCTTCGCCTGGCTGTTCCACATGGCGGGCGTGGGCACGTTCGTCGGCTTGGCGGGGAAGTTGGACCAGTGCGGATAGCCGCCCGGCGTCGCCGCCGCCTGGCTGATCTGGGCGGCGCCCGGCGCATTCGGATCGGTCGGCTGGTTGAACGGATCGGCGATACAGCCCGACAGCGTGGCCGCGGACGCCAATGCGGCGGCCAGGACCCCGGCGCGCAAAGCCCCTTTTGCTCCTGGCTTGCGCCCGGCGGCGATGCTTCGGATAAGGCGGCGCTCGCGGATCATCTCGCCCTCGCTCATATGCGATCATGACCGGCGGCGGAAGGCCGAAAGGAGAGTGGACCATGGCGGCTGCAGCCGGGACGCGAAAAGGCGCCAAGTCCAAGGCCGACAAGAAGGCTTCCGACAAGAAAGCGTCCGGCAAGAAGGGCAAGAAGGGCTCCGACAAGACCAAAGCCGCCAAGGCCCAGAAGACTGAGGCCAAGCCCGAAGCGGCGACCCTGCCCCCACACCGCGAAGGCCCCGCGCCGAAAACCGAGACGGGGTCCGCGTCCGACGCGACGTCCTGGGAAGCCGCCCTGCTCGACCCGTCCCAACGCGAGGCCGTCGAGGCCCTGTCGATGAACCTCGCCAAGGCGGCGCTGACCGCCCAGGGCGCCATCGCCGAAGCCGCGCTGTCGCAGGCCGACGCACCGCGCGCCCTGTCGCCCGATCCGTTCCATGTCGGTCCGGCCATGGGCGAGGTGATGACGCGCCTCGCGTCTTCTCCCGACAAACTGTTCAAGGCGCAGGCCGATCTGTTCAGTAGCTACATGGATCTCTGGCAGAACGCGGCGCGGCGCGCGGTCGGCGAAACGCCGGAACCCGCCGCGGCGCCGGCGAAGGGCGACAAGCGTTTCAACGACAAGGACTGGAGCGAAAACCCGGTCTTCGATGTCGTCAAGCAATCCTATCTCGTCAGCTCCAACTGGTTGAACAGCCTGGTGTCGGGCGTCGAGGGCGTCGACCCGCTGACCAAGCGGCGCGCGGAGTTCTTCACCAAGCTCCTGACCGACGCGTTTTCGCCGACCAACTTCCTCGCCTCCAATCCCGCCGCCCTGCGTGAGCTCGCCGCGACCAAGGGCGAGAGCCTGGTCAAGGGCATGGAGCAGTTTGCCGCCGACATCGAACGCGGCGGCGGCAAGCTCGCGATCAGTCAGACCGACTATTCGCGCTTCCACGTCGGCGAAAATGTCGCCACGGCGCCGGGCAAGGTCGTCTGGCGTGACGAGCTCTATGAACTTCTGCAGTTCACGCCCACGACGGACAAACAGCGAGACACGCCGCTGCTGATCTTCCCGCCGTGGATCAACAAGTTCTACATCCTCGACCTGCGGCCCGAGAATTCGATGATCCGCTGGCTCACCGACCAGGGTTTCACCGTGTTCGTAACCTCGTGGGTGAACCCCGACCAGTCGCTGCGTGACCGAGACTTCGCCGACTATATGAAGGGCGGCATCTATTCCGCCTCCGCCAAGGTGATGGAGCACTGCGGCGTCGATCGCGTGAACGCGGTCGGCTACTGCATCGGCGGCACCCTGCTCGGCGCTACGCTCGCGCACATGGCGGCCCAGGGCGACAAGCGCTTCAACGCCGTCACCTTCTTCGCCGCGCAGCACGATTTTTCCGAAGCCGGCGATCTGCTGCTGTTCACCGACGAAGCGTGGCTGAAGCAGCTCGAGGACATGATGGACGCCGCCGGCGGCGTGCTTCCCGGCGCCGCCATGGCCGACACCTTCAACGCCCTGCGTTCGAACGATCTCGTCTGGTCGTTCTTCGTGAACAACTATCTGATGGGCAAGGCGCCGCCGAGCTTCGACTTGCTGTACTGGAACTCCGATCAGACGCGCATGCCTAAGGCCTTGCACCTGTTCTACCTGCGCCAGTTCTACGGCCTGAACGCGTTCTCCAAGGGCGAGCTTGTGCTCGACGGCGTCAAGCTCGACGCCAGGAGCGTCAAACAACCGATGTATTTCCAGGCCAGCAAGGAAGACCACATCGCGCCCGCGCGCTCGGTCTACAAGAGCGCGAAGATGTTCGGCGGCGACGTCACCTATACGCTCGCGGGCTCGGGCCACATCGCCGGCGTGGTCAATCCGCCGGCGGCGAACAAGTACCAGCACTGGGAGAGCCCCAAACTCCCGCCGACCTTCGAGGAATGGTTCGAGGGCGCGGTTGAAAAGCCCGGCTCCTGGTGGCCGCATTGGGCAGGGTGGCTGCATCCGAAGTCCGGAGACTGGATCGAGGCGCGCGATCCGACCAAGGGCAAGCTCAGACCGCTGGGCGACGCGCCCGGCGACTATGTGAAGGTGCGTTCATGACCCCGCCGCCCGGCGCCGGCGATCCGAAGAAGGCGTATGAGCTGAACGTGACGCTGGCGATCGTCACCGGCCTGGCGCTCGCCTTGCTCGTCGTCTCGGCGGCTTTTTTTGGGCCGGCGCAGCGGCGCTGGGTCGTCATCGTGCTGGCGCCCGCGATCGTGGCGCTCTATTTCCTGTTCAAGCGCTATGTCTTCAAGATGGCCGAGCGCCCGCCGCTGATTCAGCCCGACGCGCCGGTCACCCTGCTGATGGCCGCGGCGATCCCGCTGATCATCGTCATCGTTGCCTGCTGCGCGGCCATGTGGCCCGGCCACGACTATTCCATCGCCGTGCTGGCGGCGTCGGTGATCTTCGGTTTGACGCTGGAAGGCGCGCTCAAAAAGCCGGCGGCCTAGCCCGGGATAAACCTCAGCGCGACGCCGTCGTTGCAGTAGCGCAGGCCCGTGGGCTTGGGTCCGTCGTCGAACAGGTGGCCCTGGTGGCCCAGGCACTGGGCGCAATGGTACTCGGTTCGCTCTTCGAGCAACGCGTGATCGGACTTCTTGTAAATGCTGCCGGGGATCACGTTGTAGAAGCTCGGCCAACCGGTGCCGCTCTCGAACTTCCACTGTGACTTGAACAGCGGCAGGCCGCAGGCGATGCAGACGAACGTGCCCTTGCGGTGCTCGTTCAACAGCGGACTGGTGCCCGCGCGCTCGGTCCCGTCTTCGCGCAGGATGTGGTAGGACGCCGGCGACAGGCGCTTCTTCCACTCCGCATTGGTGATCTTGCGCCAGGGCGAGGCGGCGAACCGGTCGACGCGGGCGGCCAGGGCTTCGGCGCCGAAGGTCATCAGCGACAAGGCGGTTCCAGCGGAGCCCAGAAGGAACGAGCGACGGACGACGGACATGCGGGTCATGCTCCCTATACGGCGGACGGTCCGGGTTGGATGATCCGGCGGCACGGCAAACTTAAGGCCGAAATCGCCGCAAACAATAGCGGTTCGTTGCGTCGTAGCGGTGGTCCGGGAATGAAATTTTCAGGTAAGCCCTGCGCCTTCTTCCAGCCCCAGCATCAGATTGAGGTTCTGCACCGCCGCGCCGCTGGCGCCCTTGCCCAGGTTGTCGAGCAGGGCGCAGAGCCGCACCTGGCCCGCGCTCGGGTCTCCGAACACGAAAAGCTTCATCCGGTTTGTGCCGTTCAGGCTCTCCGGCGTCAGCGCCTTCGTCCCGGCCGCCTCGATCCGTGTCGCCACCTCGATGAACGGCTCACCCGCGTAGGCCGCGACCAGCACCTCCACGATCCGGTCCAGCGTCGGCCCGCCCGGCAGCGCGAACAGTTGCAGCGGAACTTCGACGATCATGCCTTGCGCGAACCGCCCGACCGCGGGCGAAAACAGCGGCGCGTGAGTCAGCCCCGCATGCGCCTGCATCTCGGGCACGTGCTTGTGATTGAGGTTCATGGCGTAGGCGCGGAAGGGATCGGTCGAACCGCCTTCGAACTCCGCGATCATCGCCTTGCCGCCGCCGGTGTAGCCCGAGATCGCGTTCACCGTCACGGGCCAGTCCACCGGCACGATTCCCGCCTCCACCAGCGGCCGAACCAAGGCGACGAAGCCGGTTGGATAGCAGCCGGGGTTGGACACGCGCTTGGACTTGGCGATCTCGCCGCGCTGCGTCTTCGACATCTCCGCGAAACCATAGGTCCAACCCATCGCCGTGCGATGCGCCGTCGAGGCGTCGATCACGCGCACGCCGGGATTTTCGATCAGCGTCACCGCCTCGCGCGCCGCGTCGTCGGGCAGGCACAGGATAGTCAGGTCGCAAGCGTTCAACGCCTCGGCGCGCGCCGTCGGGTCCTTGCGCCGCGCCGGATCGATGCTCACCAGCTCGAGATCGCGGCGGCCTTCCAGACGCGCGCGAATCTGCAACCCCGTCGTTCCCGCTTCGCCGTCGATGAAGATCTTGTGCGTCATAGCCTGACCCAAAAAACAAAACGGGCGCTTCGGTTTCCCGAAGCGCCCGCTTGAAGCCGATATGGACCGGCGACTTAGCGCTTCGAGAACTGGAAGCTGCGGCGCGCCTTGGCGCGGCCGTACTTCTTACGCTCGACGATGCGCGAGTCTCGGGTCAGGAATCCCGCGGCCTTCAACGCCGGACGCAGCGCCGGTTCGTAGTAGGTCAGAGCCTTGGAGATGGCGTGACGGATGGCGCCCGCCTGACCCGACAGGCCCGACCCTTCCACCGTGGCGATCACGTCGAACTGGGTGCTGCGATCGGTGATCACCATCGGCTGCGCGATCATCATGCGCAGCACGGGGCGCGCGAAATAACGCTCCTGGTCGCGATCGTTGATGGTGATCTTGCCGGAGCCCGGCTTGATCCACACGCGGGCGATGGCGTTCTTGCGCTTGCCGGTCGCGTAGGCGCGGCCGAACTTGTCGAGCATCTGCTCACGCACCGGCGTTGCGTTCTCGGGGTTGGTCGAGAGGCTCTGCAGAGCGTCGAAGCCTTGGGTCTCGCTCATGATTATTGGCTCCGGGCGTTCTTGCTGTTGAGCGCGGCGAAGTCGATGACTTCCGGGCTCTGGGCTTCGTGGGGGTGGCCGCCGTCGGCGTACATGCGCAGGTGAGTCATCTGCGCGCGCGCCAGCGGGCTTTCCTTGGGCAGCATGCGCTCCACGGCCTTCTCGAGCACGCGCTCGGGGAAGCGGCCGCTGAGAACGGTCTTAGGCGTGCGTTCCTTGACGCCGCCCGGGTGGCCGGTGTGGCGGTAGTAGACCTTGTTGTCGTTCTTGCGGCCGGTGAACTTCACCTTGTCGCAGTTGATGACGATGACATGGTCGCCGCAGTCCACGTGCGGGGTGTAGTCGGGCCGGTGCTTGCCGCGAAGACGCATGGCGATGAACGAGGCGAGACGGCCGACCACGGCGTCCTTCGCATCGATCACGATCCACTTCTTCTCGACATCGGCGGGCTTCAGCGAAGCCGTGGTCGATCTCAGCATGGTCGAAATCCTCGGGAGCAGGCAGCCGGAGGGCGACCCGCGAAGCGCGCGTCAGTACAGGAGGCGCCCGGCGCCGTCAACCGTCTGCGATGCCGCCACGTCAGGATTACGCATGGAAATCATTAGCTAATTTTATAGCGGTAACATAATACCGCATAAAATGGGACGTTCAGAGACTTTGCGCCCCGATCCCGCCCGCGAAAGCGCGCTCGTTCAGTCGCCGCACCCGCCAGAGGTTGAAGGTGGCCGCCGCCAGGACCAGGGCCGCGCCCAGCTGGTGGATGAGGGCGAGCGGCAGGGGCGCGGCGTTCATCAGGGTCGCGATCCCCAGCGCCGCCTGCAGCCAGACCAGGCCTGCAAGGATCACAGCCGCCAGCTTCAACGCGCCGGGCGCGCGGGCTCCCACGATCACCACCCCATAGCCGGTGACCGCCATCAGCAGCAGATAGGCTCCGATCCGGTGATCGAACTGGACCAGGGACTGGTCGTGCAGGAAGGCGTGCAGCGCCCCGCCCTTCCAATCGACGGGCGCGATCAGCTTGCCGTTCATCAGCGGCCAGTCGTTGTAGACCAGCCCCGCCTGGTTGCCGGCCACCAGCGCCCCCATCAGCGACTGCAGATAGGCCAGGACCAACAGCACCCCGGCGATGATCGTCCAGCTCCCGGGCGGCCGCGACTCGCGCTCCACCGCCTGGGCCTCCAGCCCGGTCCAGATCAGGGCCACGAACAGGATAAGCGCCGCGCCCAGGTGGATCGCCAGCCGCTCCGGCGCGACGGAGGTCCGCACCTCCAACCCCGAGGCCACCATCCACCAGCCGATCAGCCCCTGCAGGGCGCCGAGGAAGAACAGGATCACGCAGCGGACGATCAGCTTGCGGTTCAGTTTCCCGGTGAGGAAGAACCAGACGAAGGGGATCAGGAACACCACGCCGATCAAGCGGCCGAGCAGCCGGTGGGTCCACTCCCACCAGTAGATGCCTTTGAACTCGTGGAGGCTCATGCCCTGGTTCAGCAGCCGGTACTGGGGGATCTGGCGATAGCGCTGGAACTCCTGCGCCCATTCCGACGGATTGAGCGGCGGGATCACGCCCCGGATCGGCTTCCACTGGGTGATCGAGAGCCCTGAGTGGGTCAGGCGCGTCGCGCCGCCGACCACCACCATGGCCAGAACCATGGCGGCGAGCACGAACAGCCAGACGGCCACGGCGCGCGATCGCTGCTCGGGATGAAAATGCCTCATGCGCCCGGGCCGATTAGGCGAGCCGGACGCCCCCGTCCAGGGCCACGTCCGAACACCGTTCCGAGAGCGACCTGTGTTCAAGGCCTTGGAACCGGGGCCGCGACCGTCGTATTGCACCCTCGAGCGGTTCAGCGGAGCAGGCGTCGATGACCGAAAACTGGGTGACCTACCTGATCGTGGCGGTGATCGGCCTGGTCCTGGGCTGGCTGGGCGACCTGATGACCGGCCGCCGTCACGGCCTGATGTCGGGCCTCGCGGTCGGCGTGGTGGGCGCCTTCCTCGGCGACTTTATCGCCCGAGTGATGGAGCTGGAGTTCGCGGGCCGCTGGACGGGACCGACCCTGGCGGTCGTCGGCGCCGCGCTGCTCCTGATCACCATGGCCGCCGTGCGCCGGCGAGCGTGAGCATGGGTCTGCACGTAGGACCGCGTACGCGTAAGGCCGTGGCGGGGATCGTCACGGTCGCCTTTCTGATCGCCTGGATGATCTTCGCCATCGGAATGGCGACCCGCATTCCCGACGGGTGGGGAAAAGACGTCTTCCTCGCCGTCGCCGGCATCGGCTGGGGCGTACCGCTGTTCCCGCTATTCACCTGGGCCGAGCACGGGCGGTTCTTCAAGCCGAAGAGCTAGCGTCTGCTAACGGCGCGCGTGTTGACGGTCGGGGCTGGGAACACGAAGGACACGAAGAAGCACAAAGATCACGAAGAAGAAGGATTGCGGCTTCGCCGCGAAGGCGTCGCGCCTTCCCTTTTCTGCTTTGTGTCCTTCGTGTTCCTATTGCCCAGCGCAGGCGCGAACGCGACAGTCACCAGGAAGCCGCCAAGCTAGAACGCCGCGCGTTTCATCGCCTCGTTCGGACAGACGAAGCCAATCACCGGGTCACAGATCACGGGCGCGGTCTCTTCAGGACCTTGCGCCTCATCGGCGGGCGCTTCCACCGTCACCGTTTCGTCCGCAGGATCTTGGGGCTCCAGGCTCTCGAGATCGGCCATGACAAAACCTCCGCCATCCCAAGCCAACTGCTTGAGACGGCGTCGGTTCCCTGGCCCCTTGTGGGGTAAGTCTCAGCCCGGCCGCACCTCGATACGGCGGCGCTGGTCGGCGTCCGCATCCTTGGGCATGACGATGTTCAAGACGCCGTCGCGGAAGTCCGCCTTCACCGCTGTGTGGTCCACGTCGCGAGGCAGGGCGAAGCGGCGCTCGACTCTGCCGAACCGGCGCTCGGTGATATGGAAGTTGGCGTTGTCGTCGCGACTCTCGTCGGCCTTCATGCCGCGCACCACCAAGGCGTCGTTGTCGAGTTCGACCTGAACGTCGGCGACCTTCAGACCCGGCAGCTCGACGTGCAGGCGATAGTCCTTGTCGGTCTCCTTCAGGTCCGCGCGCGGCAGTCCCGCGAACGACGTCCCGCCCGTGAGCTCCGGCAGCCCGCGTGACGTGTTGATGTAGCCGCCGCGGTTGCTCGCCGCCTCGCGCCACACCTCGTCGAACCAGCGGGCCATCTCCGTCTGGATCGTCGCCAGCGGGCGCCAGGTGTCGCGCCACAATTCCGGCGCGGTCATGAACGGTGAACGATCCGGCATTGCCTCGTCGTCGCGCGCGCGGCGCTGCGCTTCGAACGATGCACCTTCCGGCGGACGACGCTCGCGATCGCGCGCGCGCGACATGTCGGTTTTCACCTCGGGGTTGGATTGCGGGTTAGGTTGCGGGTTGGATTGCGAACCTTGGCCTTGCACGTCAGGCATGGGACGACTTCCTCGTATCGGCTTCCCCCGCCCATTGCGCCTTCAACCGAGAGACCGCGCACGCTGTTCCGAGGTTGCGAGCGTCGCCGCAAATTTCATGAGGCGCCCACGGAACGCGTGAGGGGCGGGCCCGGTTTCGCCGTTTTACCTCCGAGCGATGGAGACTCGAGATGAAAGTGCGCGACTGCATGACCCGTCAGGTCCTGACTACCAAGCCCCAAGAATCCCTGCAGACCGCGGCGAAGCTGATGCTCGAATCCGACATCGGCTTCATTCCGGTCGAAGACGACGACCGGCTCGTGGGCACGCTCACCGACCGCGACATCGTGGTGCGCGCCATCGCCAAGGGTTTGGGACCCGACACCCGCGTTCGCGACGTGATGACCAAGGAGGTCCTGTACTGCTACGACGACGCCGACCTCGACGACGTCGCCGACAACATGGCCGACATCCAGGTGCGGCGCTTGCCCGTCGTCGACAGCGGGAAGCGTCTCGTCGGCGTTATCTCCACCGGCGACCTCGCCCGCGAAACCGATGGTGAAGTCTGCGCCATGGCCATGAGCGGCGTCGTACAGCCGGGCGGCTCGCACAACCAGTCGACCGGCTTCTAGAACGCAGAGTCAGCGGCTCCGCAACGATGGCGGCTCCCAGAACGGGAGCCGCCTTTCATCTGCGCAATTGGCAGGATGGTCAGGAATACGCAGGTCCCTTGCGCATCTCGACTTACTTACCCTCGATGATCATCCGGATGCAGGCGGCGAGTTTGTCGATCGGGAACGGCTTGCTCATGACGTGCATGCCGGGTTCGAGGCGGCCGTTGGCGAGCGCGGCGTTTTCCGCGTAGCCGGTGATGAACAGCACCTTCAGCTTGGGCCGCCGCACACGCGCAGCGTCGGCCATCTGTCTTCCGTCCATGCCGCCGGGCAACCCGACGTCGGTGATCAGGAGTTCGACGTTCACGTCCGATTCCAGCACCTTCAGACCCGACGCCGCGTCGGCCGCCTCGATGGCCTGATAACCGAGTTCGGCCAGCGTATCGCCGATCAGCATCCGCACCGTAGGTTCGTCGTCGACGACGAGAACGATTTCGCCCGTCCCGTCGTGAGGGAGCTCCTTCGCCTCGTCGTCGCTAGGGTTCTCGACCGTGTCGCCATGGTGGCGGGGCAGATAGATTTTCAGCGTCGTGCCCTGGCCGACCTCCGAATAGATCCGCACCTGACCGTTCGATTGCTTGGCGAACCCGTAGATCATCGACAGGCCGAGGCCCGTCCCCTGGCCGATCGGCTTGGTGGTAAAGAACGGATCGAACGCGCGCGCCGCGATTTCGGGCGCCATGCCCACGCCCGTGTCGCTCACTGAAATGGCCACGAACTGCCCGCGCGGCATGTCGCGCAGATCGGCCGCAGGCTGGTCCACCCAGGTGTTGGTGGTTTCGATGGTCAGCCGCCCGCCCTCGGGCATGGCGTCGCGGGCGTTGATGCAGAGGTTCAGAATCGCGTTCTCGAGTTGGTGCGGGTCGCAGAAGCAAGGCCACAGGCCGACCGCGAGCACCGTCTCCATGACGACCCCGGGCCCGACGGTGCGCCGGATCAGCTCCTCGATGTCGGCGATAAGCCGGTTGGCGTCGATCGCCTTCGGCTCCAGTGTCTGCTGGCGTGAAAAGGCGAGCAGGCGGTGGGTCAATGTAGCGGCCCGCGTGGACGCCCCATGTGCAGCGGTGATGTAGCGTTCGAGCTCGTTGATACGACCCTGGGCCAGGCGCGCCTTCATCAAATCCAGACTGCCGGTGATCCCGGTCAGCAAATTGTTGAAGTCGTGCGCCAAGCCGCCGGTGAGCTGGCCGACCGCCTCCATCTTCTGCGCCTGGAACAGCGCCTTCTGCGAGCGCTCCAGTTCCAGTTGCGTCTCGCGCTGTTGGGTCATGTCGCGCGTGACCTTGGCGAAGCCGACCAGACGGCCGTCGTCGTCGTAGATGGCGTCGATGGCGACGTTGGCCCAGAATCGCGCGCCGTCCTTGCGCGCCCGCCAACCCTCGCCGGTGAACCGGCCTTCGCGCTCGGCGGTCTCCAGCGCCGTCCATGGCGCACGCGCGTCCACGTCCTCCGGCGTAAAAAACCGCGAATAATGCTGGCCCACGATCTCGTCGGCGGTATAGCCCTTGATGCGCTCGGCGCCGGCATTCCAGGTGGTGATGCGCCCTTGCGGATCCAGCATGTAGATGGCGTAGTCGCTGACGCCCTGAACCAGCAACCGAAAGCCCCGCTCGTTCTCCAGGGCGGCGACCATCGCCTCGCGATAGGCGGTCACGTCGCGGGTGACCTTGGCGAAGCCGACGATCTTAGCGCCTTCGCGGATCGCGTCGACGACGTCCATCGCGTAGAACCGGCTTCCGTCCTTGCGCACGCACCAGCCCTCCGCTGCGTAGCGTCCCTCCTCGGCCGCGGTTTTCAGAACCTGTTGCGGTAAACCGGACTCGCGATCTTTCGCCGTGTAAAATAGCGAGAAATGTTCGCCGATGATTTCGTCGGCGGTGTAACCCTTGATCCATTCGGCGCCTGGGTTCCAGCTCGCCACATGTCCCTCGGGATCGAGTCTGTAGATGGCGTAGTCGACGATCGACTGAACCAGTTGCTCATAGACACTCGGCTCGAGTGCGCGGGGTTCGTTCTGTTTCGCCAAGACCTTGCTGTCCGTACAGCTTTACTCCGGATAAAAGGCAACGCATGGGTGCGACGATTGATCCGGAAAACGGGGTGGCCGCATGTGGCGCCCGCGTCGCGCCGGAACAAGCGTGAAGTCTGCGCGTTGCGCGCATGCGGGTCAGTCCGCGTGCGAGGAGGCCGGCATGAGCATGCAAGGGGCCCAGATTTCCAATGTGTTGGGCGCAGGATCGCGGACGCGGGCGACCAGCGCGGCGCCAACGCTGTTGTTCATTCTGATCTTTGGCGCCGGCTTGGCGCTGGCCTACGCCGGGCTCGGCATCGGCTACGCCGCCGCCGGATCGATCGCGGTCGCGGGTCTTATCATTGCGGCGGTCGTCGGCACGGCAGTGAAGGTGGCGGCGCAATGGGAGCGCGCCGTCGTGCTTCGACTCGGCCGCTTTCGCGTTCAACAGGGGCCCGGCCTGTTCGTGATCGTGCCCATTGTCGACACCGTCGCCGCCTGGATCGACACGCGCGTCATCACTTCGACGTTCAAGGCGGAGAAAACCCTGACCAGGGACACCGTGCCGGTCGACGTCGACGCGGTGCTGTTCTGGAAGGTGGTCGACCCGCAGAAAGCCGCCATCGACGTGGCGGACTATCAGAGCGCCATCAACTGGGCGGCGCAGACTGCGCTGCGCGACGTGATCGGTAAGACCATGCTGTCGGACATGCTGGAAGGTCGTGAAAAGATCAGCGACGTGCTGCGCACGATCATCGACGAGCGCACCCGGCCGTGGGGCGTCAACGTCATTTCGGTGGAGGTGAAGGACGTGCTGATCCCGCCAGGCCTGGAGAACGCCATGTCGATGCAGGCCCAGGCCGAACGCGAGCGCCAGGCGCGGGTGATCCTGGGCGATTCCGAACGCCAGATCGCGGAGAAATTCAAAGAGGCGGCGAGGACCTACGCCGACGACCCGACGGCCTTCCACCTGCGCGCCATGAACATGCTCTACGAGGGCCTGAAGACCAACTCGACCATCCTGGTCGTGCCCAGCACTGCGATCGAGTCCATGCAGCTCGGCGGCCTGGCCGGCCTCACCGCGCTCGGCCTGAACGGACGCGATCGCGCGACGCCCCCTCTGGTCGCAACGCCGGGCGCGGAGGCGCACTGAGAAGTGGAGACATGTACGACTTGATTCCGCGGTCGCGATCGCGGAGTCGTACGTGTCCCCGCTTATCGTTTTCAATGAACCGCGCGGTAGGAGATGGGCGTGCACATCGACGCAGCGTAGGGACTGGCGGCGCCGTCGCGCCGCGCCTTGTCGACATCCGCCTGCGTCAGGCGGCCGGTCTTGAGGATCTCCTGTTCCGTCGTCCGCGAGATGTCGCCCAGCAGAATCGTCGTGTGCCGGGCGCGCGCGATGTTGGTTCGGAGCTCTGCCTCCTCCGGCTGGCCGAACGGTCGCGCACCGCCTACGAGGCTCTGGAACGTCGACCACACGTCGTATTCGTTCGTGCCCGCTTCCTGGGCGTCATGCGCCCAATGGGCGATCTTTGCGTATTCGATCATGTCTTCCTGGCGCACATGACCGGCGGCCTGCGACGACAACAGCGTGTCCCAGCCGGTGATGTCCCAGGAGTGGGGCCTGGGCTCCGGAATCGCCGCCACTTGCCCCAGCCGATGTTGCATCGCGGCCTGGTCGACGACCGCCTTCAACTCGTCCAGCCGTTTATCCGCGCAGGCGCTCTCCGCCACCAGCTCCGCACGCTGGCGAAGGAAGATGGCGTAGTTCTCCTTCAACACCCGTTCGGCGACGTTCACCTGGGACTCGTGCTTGAAAGACTCGACTGCCTGCTCGGCGCCGAGCGCGGTCAGCACGCCCAGCACGATGATGCCGTACTCCTTCAGAAACTCACGCAGCCCGTGCCACGCCTTCGGCTTGTGGATGTCCACAGTCGATCCCCCGCACCGGTCCTGGTTCTAGCGAAACTTATCGCTCGATGCGCTTGGTGAACGCGCCTCAGGAACTAAGTCGTACATGTCCCCAGTTTTCCAGCTCCGATCAAAAACAAAAGCGGCCCCCTTCGCAGGGAGCCGCTCTCGTTCGCGATTTAGAAAAATGGTCGGAGCGACAGGATTTGAACCTGCGACCCCTTGACCCCCAGTCAAGTGCGCTACCAAGCTGCGCCACGCTCCGAAGGGCGCCCTTATAGGGACCGCCGGGGCGGGCCGCAACGCCTCAAATCGGCGCCCGGCTTCGGATACGCCTCAGGACCGCGCGAGCAGGGAATCCAGCCGCGCCTTGGCCGTTTCCACTTCGTCCAGCGCCCGCTTGAGCCGGGCCCGCGTCTGCGGCGAAAGCGACCCGTTGGGCGCCGCGTGGGAGGCCGGCGCGTTGGCGGGCGCGGCCTGCAGGTCGTCGTCCATTACCTCGTCGAAGGCCAGGTCGGCTTCGGGGCTCGGCCCGCCGGCCTCGACCAGGCGTTTCAGGCCGTTCTGGCGATAGAGTTTCTGGACTCCCTCGATCTTGTAGCCCTGGGCATAAAGCAGCGCCTTCACGCCGCGTAGCACAGCGACGTCCTGGGGCCGGTAAAAACGCCGGCCGCCCGCGCGCTTCATCGGACGCAGGAACGAGAACTTGGTCTCCCAGAAGCGCAGCACGTGCTGCGGCACGCCGATCTCGTCGGCGGCTTCGGAGATGGTGCGGAAGGCGAGCGGGCTCTTGCTCAAGGCGCGGCGTCTTAAGCGGCGCGGTGGTTGTCGTTGTCGTCGTAGTCGGCGCCGTCCCCGTTCACGCGCGCCTTCATCACCTGCGAGGCGCGGAAGCTGATCACGCGCCGCGGATCGATGGCGGCCGGCTCGCCGGTCTTAGGATTGCGCCCCATGCGCGCGCGCTTGGCGCGGACCTGGAAGACGCCGAAGCCGGAAAGTTTGACGGTCTGACCCTGTTCGAGCGCGTCGGCGATCAATTCCAGAGTCCGTTCGACGAGCTGCGAGCATTCTTGCCGCGACAGGCCGACTTCCTCGTAGACCGCTTCACAGAGGTCCGCACGCGTCAGTGTTTCACCTTTCATGGGAACTCCCCCGAGCCGGACAACTGTTAAGGGAATAGACGCCGAACTGAAGGAAAGTCAAAGGGCTCTCGCACTTTTTTAGCGTTGTTTTCGCTGCCCCAACCACATTTGATAGGGAGTTAGAGACGCAGCGCGCAGGCACCCCAGGTAAGGCCGCCGCCCATGGCCTCCATGAGCAAAAGCTGGCCGGGCTTTACGCGCCCGTCTTGGATGCCCTGGTACAGCGCCAGCGGGATCGAGGCGGCCGAGGTGTTGGCGTGCTCGGCCACGGTAGAGATCACCTTGTCCTCGTCGATGCCGAGGCGGTGGGCGACGCCCTGCAGGATGCGCTGGTTGGCCTGGTGGGGGATGAACCAGTCCACTGCCTTCACGTCGACCTGGGCCTTCTCCGCCGCGGCCAGCACCGCCGCGGAAATGTTCACCACGGCATGGCGGAACACCTGGTTGCCCAGCATGCGCAGATGGCCGACCGATCCGGTCGCGGATGGCCCGCCGTCCACGTAGAGCAGCTCTGTCTTGGTGCCGTCACAACTGAGCGAGAAGCCGAGCAAGCCCCGATCGTCCGCCGTTCCCTCGCCCTCCCCGGGCTCCAGCACCACGGCGCCGGCGCCGTCGCCGAACAGGACGCAGGTGCCGCGATCGCTGTAGTCGAGCAGGCGCGTCATCTCCTCGGCGCCGATGACCAGGGCGCATCGGGCCATGTTTCGCGCCACGAAGCCGTCGGCCACGCCCATGGCGTAGACGAAGCCCGAGCACACCGCCTGGACGTCGAAAGCCGTCCCCACCGGCACGCCCAGCTTGCGCTGCACGATCGCGGCCGTGGCCGGAAAGGTCAGATCCGGGGTGGTGGTGGCGACGATGATCAGGTCGACGTCGGCCGCGGTCTTGCCGGCCGCGTTCAGCGCGATCTTGGACGCCTCGACCGCGAGGTCGCTGGTCAACTGCTCTTGCGGCGCGCGATGGCGCTGGTGGATGCCGGTGCGCTCGACGATCCACGCGTCCGACGTCTCGACCAGTTTGGCGAGGTCGTCGTTGGTCTGGATCTGCTCGGGGAGATAGCCGCCGACGCCGGTGACCACGCTGCGTACGACTTTGCTCACGCCTGTTGCTCCACGCGCGGTCCATTCCCATCCGATTTGGCCACTTTCGCGACAGCGCTCAAGCGTTCGAGATTACGGCTGATTTCGCTCATATAGTCACTGGCGGCGAGATCGGCGGCGATCTTTATCGCATTGGCGAAGCCCTTGGCGTCCGCGCCGCCGTGACTCTTCACCACAGTGCCGTTCAGGCCGAGCAGGGGTCCGCCGTTGACGGTCGAGGGATCTATCCGCGCCCGCATCTTCCTCAGCGCCGGATACGCGATGGCGGCGCCGAGCTTGGCCTGCAGGTCCGAGGTCAGGGCGTCCTTCAAGACTGCGGCGACGAAACGCGCGGTGCCCTCACCTGTCTTCAGCGCGATGTTGCCGGTGAAGCCGTCGGTGACCACCACGTCCACCGTGCCCTTGGCGATGTCGTCGCCTTCGACGAACCCGTGATAATCGAGGTCGAAGCCGCCTTCGCGCAGCATCTGCGCCGCCTCGCGCACCTCCTCGTGGCCCTTCATCTCTTCGGAGCCGACGTTGAGCAGGCCGATGGTCGGGCGCTTCACCCGGTGCACCGCGCGGTGGAAGGCGTCGCCCATGATGGCGAACTCGACCAGCTGTTCGGCGTCGCTGGTGATGTTGGCGCCGACGTCGAGCACCGCGGTCACCCCGCGCAGCGTCGGCCACGACGCCACGATCGCGGGCCGGTCCAGTTTCGGCGCGGCCATGCGCAGTTGCAGCTTTGAGATCGCCATCAAGGCGCCGGTGTTGCCGGCGGAGACGGCGGCCTGGGCCTCGCCGGTCTTTACCGCCTCGACCGCGTTCCACAGGCTCGAGCCCTTGCCGCGGCGCAGCGCCTGGGCCGGCTTCTCGTCCATGGCGATGGTCAGGTCGGTGTGGCGGATCTCGGAGACCGCCTGGGCGTCTGGGATGCGCGCCAGCAGCGTCTTCAGCCGCTTCTCGTCGCCGTGGACCAGGAAGCGCACCTTGCGCCCTCCCAGCCGCTCCAACGCTCGGGCCAGTCCCGGGACCACAACAGCGGGGCCGAGATCACCGCCCATGGCGTCAATCGAAATAACCAGGGGGGACGACGTAGCGATCGGAGGCGCTCCTTGGGCCCCGCCTCGATTCCGAGGAGAGCCGGCTGCGGCGGCCGGACGATAGCGCCGCGCCACCACGATTCAAGCGATAGCCGAGCCGGCTGACGCGTTCCTTGCTCTAAGCTTTCGTTTTTCCGGACGGTTTCAGCTCCGCGAGCACCGCGAACGGTGACGCTTCGTGCTCCTCCGGCGGCGCCTCGAACTCCACACCGGGTTTCCGGGGAAAGGGGTCGAGCTCCAGGGCGAGGTGCTCGATCACATAGGCGCCGATGTCCAGGACGCCGGTTTCGATCACGTCGGGGGCGTCCAGGTCCGCCAGGCCGAACTCGTGATCCTCGGCGTCGTCGGCCCCGGCGGCGGGTTCGGTGGTGAAGGGGATCGAGAAGTCCGAGCGGATGTCGGTCTCGAACGGCTCGAGGCTCACGCCGCAGATCTGGACCACCTTGGCGTGGACCTGGCCCCGGACCTCGCCGCCCGGCCCGGTCTGGAGGATGGCGACATCGGCTTCCAGCAGGTTCAGAGCTTCCAGGCCCAAGGCCTTGGCGATGCGGGCGCGGTCCATTTCATCGGCGAGCATGCGGCGGTCGAGGCGCTTTCCGACCTCGTCCAGGCGGACGATGACGGGCCAGGGATCGGCTTCCGAGGATTTCATCGCACGGCTCCTACGACTGGGGCGCTTAAGACTTCGGCTTCCGGCCAGACGACCTGGCCCTGCAGCAGGGCGGGCAGAGGCTCGAGCGCCAGCGCCGCGTGCGCCCGTATCACGTAATCGGCGAGCGGCGCGGCCCGTTCCAGGGCGGCCTCGTCGCCATAGACGGTACGCGCGATCAGGCCGGTGATTCCCTCGCGGTCCGGCCCGGCCAGCAGGTCGCGGTAGGCGGTGGCGCGGCCGAACAAGGCCTCGCCCAGCCGGCGCATCTTCTTCGACACCGACAGGTCGCCCACCCCCAGCTCGCGCAGGGAGTCGTCGAGCGCCTGAATAAAGGCGTCGAACAGGGCCTGGGCGGTCTCGGCCGCCGCGGCGCCGTGGCCCGCGAGACGTTGCTGTAGAAGGACCACGTGGACCACGTACAACTCAAAACGAGCGTCGATCTCGTCGGGGACGCCCAGGTCCGAGTAGAAGGCGGGGCTGCGCGCTTGCGCCACGGCCGCAGCGTAAAGCCTTGCGCCGAAAGCCTTTGCGGGTCGCTGGCGGAACAGTTTATCGAGCATATCCGGCGCCCCTTTTCCGCCTCGCCGTTGAACTAATGAGCCGGGAACGGTAGGTCAAAGGCCGCCGACCGCTTTTCCGGCCTGGATTTATGAGTGTCGCGATGTCGAAGGTCCGTCTGAGCCCTGCCCTGTTCGTCTCCGCGGCCCTGTTGGCCGGCGCCGCGCTCAGCGGCTGCTCGCCGGTGATCGCCCGCCAGGGCTTTCAGGTTCAGGACGCCCAGCCCCGCGACGTGAAGGTGGGCGAGGACACCAAGTCCACGGTCCTGTCGCGCCTGGGTTCGCCCTCGGCGGTTTCCACCTTCGAACCCAACGTCTGGTACTACATCAGCCAGACATCGGAGACCTACACCTACCACCTGCCGCAGGTGAGCCAGCGCGACGTGGTCGCCATCACCTTCGACAAGGGCAACGACCAGGTGGTCAAGGTCGATACGCTGGGCTTCAAGGACGGTCACAAGATCGCTTACAACAAGCGCGAGACCCCGACCCGCGGCCGCGAACTGACCGCGCTGGAACAGCTCCTCGGCAACGTCGGGCGCCAGACCCTCCCGCCCACCGACGAGAACTCGGTCCCCGGCGGCAACAATCCTCGCTGATCGCTACCTGATCGAACGCATCGAAAGGCCCCGGAAGCGCTTCCGGGGCCTTTTGCTTGGGCGATGAGTCATGCCTCGGAAGCGAAGAAAGAAGAATTGTCCACGAACCACACGAACCACACTAACGAGCAAACACCTGCGCCGTAGGCGCGACAATTTCATCGGTGCTTCGCGCAGATGGTTCACACTGTGAACGCGACTCGTTCCTGTGGTTCGTGTGGTTGTGTGGTTCGTGTGGTTCGTGGACACTCTGAAGACGGCGACCGCACCCACCGCCGGTTCTGATTTCACGCAGAGGACGCAGAGGAAGAAGAGATCGCAGAGGGGTCGCAGATGCATCTCTGCGTCCTCTGCGCTTCTCCGTGTCCTCATCTACTAATGGCGCCTACGGCGCGACCCGCACCGCCGTCAGCTCCGTGCACGCTGCAAAAGAAAAGGCCCCGGAGATTGCTCTCCGGGGCCGGTTCGTTTGTATCACTTAGCTGGGTCAGATCTTGCCGCTGGCAAGGACGGCCAGGAGCAACAGCGCCACGATGTTCGTGATCTTGATCATCGGGTTCACGGCCGGGCCCGCGGTGTCCTTGTAGGGATCGCCGACGGTGTCGCCGGTGACCGCGGCCTTGTGGGCGTCGGAGCCCTTGCCGCCGTAGGCGCCTTCTTCGATGTACTTCTTCGCGTTGTCCCACGCGCCGCCGCCCGAGGTCATCGAGATGGCGACGAACAGACCGGTCACGATCACACCCACCAGCATGGCGCCCAGCGACGCGAACGCATCGGCCTTGTCTTGCGACACCAGCAGGATGACCAGAAACAGCGCGATCGGCGACAGCACCGGCAGCAGCGAGGGGATGATCATCTCCTTGATCGCGGCCTTGGTGAGGATGTCGACGGCGCGGCCGTAGTCGGGCTTCTGCTTGAAGTCCATGATGCCGGGCATTTCGCGGAACTGGCGACGCACTTCATCGACGACCGATTGCGCGGCGCGACCGACGGCGGTCATCGACAGACCGCCGAACAGGAACGGCAACAGGCCGCCGAACAACAGGCCCACGACGACGTACGGGTTCGACAGGTCAAACGCGATCTTGCCGCTGAGGCCCTCGAAGAAGCTTCCGGGCGTGGCGTTGGCCGGGTCCGAGAAGAACTTCAGGTCGTTGGTGTAGGCGGTGAACAGCACCAGCGCGCCGAGGCCCGCGGAGCCGATCGCATAACCCTTGGTCACCGCCTTGGTGGTGTTGCCCACGGCGTCGAGCGCGTCGGTCGACACGCGGACTTCCTTGGGCAGGCCCGCCATTTCAGCGATGCCGCCGGCGTTGTCGGTGACCGGACCGAAGGCGTCCAGCGCGACGATCATGCCCGCGATCGACAACATGGTGGTGGTGGCGACGGCCACGCCGAACAAGCCGGCGAGCGAGTAGGTCGCGATGATGCCGGCGATGATCGCCAGCGCCGGCAGCGCGGTCGACTCGAGCGACACGGCGAGACCCTGGATCACGTTGGTGCCGTGACCCGACTGCGACGCCTTGGCGATCGACTTCACCGGGCGGAAGCCGGTGCCGGTGTAGTACTCGGTAACCACCACGATCGCCGCGGTGACCGCGAGACCGATGGCGCCGCACCAGAACAGGCTCATCGATGAGATCTGCTGCACGCCGTCCGCCATGGGCAGGGCAACTTCGGCCGGGACCAGGTACTTCACCACCGCGTAGATGGCGATCAGCGAGAGCACGCCGGTCACGATCAGGCCCTGGTAGAGGGCGCCCATGATGTTCTTCTTCTTGCCCATGCGGACGAAGAAGGTGCCGATGATCGAGGTGAAGATGCAGACGCCGCAGATCGCGAGCGGCAGCGTCATCATCGCGTTCAGGTCCGGTGACTTGTCGAAGAAGATCGCCGCCAGAACCATGGTGGCGACGGTGGTCACCGCATAGGTCTCGAACAGGTCGGCGGCCATGCCGGCGCAGTCGCCGACGTTGTCGCCGACGTTGTCGGCGATGGTCGCCGCGTTGCGGGGATCGTCCTCCGGGATGCCGGCTTCAACCTTGCCCACCATGTCGCCGCCCACGTCGGCGCCCTTGGTGAAGATGCCGCCGCCGAGTCGAGCGAAGATCGAGATCAGCGAGGCGCCGAAGCCGAGCGCCACCAGCGCGTCCTTCACGTCCTTCGAACTCGGCTCGAGGTGCAGGCCCTGGGTCAGGAACAGATAATAGCCCGACACGCCCAACAGCGCACCGCCGGCCACGAACATGCCGGTCACCGCGCCCGAGCGGAAAGCCATCGAAAGACCCTTGTCCAGGCTCTCAGACGCCGCCTGCGCCGTGCGAACGTTGGCGCGCACCGAGATCAACATGCCCGCGTAACCCGCGGCGCCGGAGAGCACCGCGCCGACCAGGAAACCGAGGGCGGCTTCCCAGTTGATCAGCAGGAGGGTGATCACGAGGATCACCACGCCGACGATGCCGATGGTCATGTACTGGCGGCGAAGATAGGCCGACGCGCCTTCCTGGATCGCGGCCGCGATCTCGCGCATCTTGTCGTTGCCGGTGGAGGCCTTCATCAAGGCCGAGGTCTGGATGACCCCATAAAGAATGCCGATCACGCCGGCGACTAGGGCAAAGCCTAGCCACTTGGTAACGTCCATAGTCAAAGCGCCCCTGTCGGTGCTGGCGGGTTGGCCGCAGCGAACGCCACGCTTCTGCCCGGGGATTCGGGGGCGCCCTATGCGCCCCCGGGGAAAAGACGCCGGAAAATGCCAAAAGACCCTCGCGGGCGCAACAGAAACGAATTGCGCCGTAAGTCTTTGAATTATCTAGCGATAGGTCTTATTCACCGCGCGGCTGGAGCATTCCGACGCGCCGCTGCGGTTGGCTGGAGGTGATCACCACCCCGGTAATCACCCCCGGTCCGGCAAGGACGGAGGCCTGTCGGAACAGCGACGCTTTCAGCGCCGCCTCGTCGATTCGGGTCCAGTCGCCGGGGATGGCGAACGGGGTCCGGTGGCTGGTCCGCACCAGGGCGTCGCGGAAATAGGGCGCCTTGGCCCGAAGCGCCGTCGGATCGGCCCGCGCAGACAGGTTCAACCGAACGCTCACGAAAACATAGTTGCGCAGCTTGCCGTCGGCCACGACGGGGATCGCCACCGGCTGCAGGTCGACGTACTGCCCGACCGGGGTCTTGGAGCCTTCGGCGGCGGTCGCCGCGACGGCGGACAGGGCCAGGATCGACGTGAGAACTAGAATCGGTGCGCGCATGGGGCCAGCATCGGGCGCGTCGGTTAGCCAAAGGTAAGCGCTTCCGCTTGCCGCCGCGCGTGCTAAGTTTTGTAGCATCCAGTTGAGGGAGTGCGCCATGGACCTCGATCGCCGCCGGTTCATCACCTGGAGCGCCGGGGGCGCTTTGTTGCTCGGCTTCGGCGACGTCGCTCTCGCCGCCCCGTTCGCGCACGCCGCTGAGCTGTCGCCCTGGATCCGGATGGACCCGGACGGGTCGGTGGTGCTGATCTCCACGGTTAGCGACATGGGCCAGGGCGCACGCACGGGCCAGGCCCAGGTGCTCGCCGACGAACTCGACGTGCCGTGGGAGAAGGTGCGTATCGAGATGGCGCCCGACGCCGAACCGTTCCGGCTCGAAGGCCGCATGGTCACCGGCGGCAGCCAGTCGATCCGCCTGCATTGGAACGTGCTGCGCAAGGCCGGCGCAACCGCGCGCGCGCAACTGATCGCTGCGGGGTCCGAGCTTTTCGGCGTCGCCGCGCACGAATGCGACACCGAACTCGGCTTCGTCTGTCACACCGCGAGCGGCCGCAAGCTCGCCTATCACGACCTCTTCATCCAAGCCGCCGCCATTACGCCGCCGGCCGATCCGCCGCTGAAGCCCGCCGACAAGCGCCGCTACGTCGGCAAGAGCCTGCCGGTGGTCGGGACCGCCGACCGGGTCAACGGCCGTGCGCGCTACGGCATCGACGTGAAACTCGACGGCATGCTGCACGCCACCATCCGTCAGTGCCCGACCTTCGGCGGCACGCTCGCCTCGGTCGACGAAGCGCCGGCGATGGCGATCCCCGGCGTGAAGAAGGTGGTGAAGCTGCCCAACGCCGTCGCGGTGGTCGCCGACCGCACCTGGACCGCGTTCAAGGCGTCGAAGGCGCTCGATCCACAGTGGACGCTCCCGCAGAGGCGCTCGAGCTCCATACAGATGGCAGATCAGTTGAAGGCCGCCTACGACACCGGCGATGTGCGTTCGATCCCGGAGGACGCGGCGCAGAAGAAGGCGCAGCTGCGCAAACATTTCGCCGCCGCCGCGCGCAAGGTCGAGGCGACCTATGAGGTTCCCTATCTCTCGCACTCGCCCCTCGAGCCGATGAACGCGACCGCCCACGTCACCGCCGACAAGATCGAGCTCTGGGCCCCGACCCAGTTCCCCACCGCCTGCCGAAACGCGGTCGCCAAGGCGCTCGGCCGCCCCGTCGATCAGGTCGACCTGCATGTAACCTTGATGGGCGGCGGTTTCGGGCGCCGGCTCGAGTCTGACTTCGCCGAGTTCGCGGCGCTGGTCGCGCGTGAAGTCGATGCGCCCGTGCAGGTGCTGTGGACGCGCGAAGAGGATATGACGCACGACCACTATCGCCCGCGCGCCATGCTGACCTATCGCGTCGATCTCGAACCGGACGGATCGATCGGCGGCTATGAGATGATCGGGGCCGCGACCGACGATCAGGTCCTCGGCGGCGCTGATCCCGCGCCCTATCGCAAGCTCGGCGTGTGGGCGGCAACCCAGAGCAATGTCGCAATGGGCGTGCCCGCCGGCGCCTGGCGCTCGGTCGACGAATACACCACCACCTTCGCTCGCGAGAGCTTCATCGACGAATGCGCCCACGCCGCGGGCCAGGACCCGCTCGAGTACCGCCGCAAGCTGCTCGGCGACAATGCGCGCGGCCTGAAGGTGCTGAGTGCGGCGGCGGAGCGCATCGGCTGGGGCTCGCCAAAGCCGCCGGGCGTCGGACGCGGCGTCGCCATGCTGGCGGGCGCGGACTGGGGCACGGTCGTCGCCAATGCGGTCGAGGTCGTCGTCGTGGACGGCAAGATCAAGGTCAACCGCGTGGTCGTCGCCATCGACCCGGGAACCATCGTCAACCCCCAGCAGGTTTCGGCCCAGGTGGAGGGCGGCGTGATCCTTGGCCTTTCCTCCGCGCTCGGCGAAGAGGTGACGGTGACCGACGGCAAGGCAGACCAGTCGAACTTCAACCAGTACAAGCTGCTGCGCATGCGCCAGGCGCCGGTGATCGAGGTGATCCTCCTGGAGACGCCCGACGCGCCGGTCGGCGGCGTTGGCGAACCGCCGGTGCCGGGGAACGCCCCGGCCCTGGTCAACGCCGTGTTCGACGCGACGGGCAAACGCGCGCGGTCTCTGCCGCTGGCTTCGGCCGGTTTCACGATTTAAGGAGCGCGCGATGACGAGCTTCACCTTCACCGTCAACGACACGCCGCACACGGTCGACGTCGATCCCGACACGCCGCTGCTCTGGGTCATTCGCGACGAGCTGAAACTCACCGGCACCAAATACGGCTGCGGCATCGGTCAATGCGGCGCCTGCACCGTGCACATCGACGGCGCGACCACGCGCTCGTGCAGCGTGCCGGTCTCTTCGGTCGCGGGAAGCAAGGTCACCACCATCGAAGGCCTGGAAAAGACCGCCGCGCACAAGCTGCAGGAGGCCTGGATCGCAGAACAGGTCCCGCAGTGCGGTTATTGCCAGTCGGGCCAGTTGATGTCGGCGGCGCTGCTGCTCGACAAACATCCACAACCGACCGACGCCCAGATCGACCAGGCGATGAACGGCAATCTATGCCGCTGCGGCACGTACGGACGCATCAAGAAGGCGATCCACCGCGCCGCCGGGGCCTCTGCATGACACGCGCCTTATTGTTCGCCACCGTTGTCCTGATGGCTGGCGTCGCCAACGCCCAGGACGGCGCCGCGCAGTTCACCGCGCACTGCGCCAACTGTCATTCAGCGACCGACAGCGACAGCACGCCGGAAGGTCCATCACTCAAGGGTGTCTACGGCCGCGCCAAGGCCTCGCTCGGCGACTTCGACTATTCCGCGGGCCTGAAGGCCAAGGGCGGCAAGTGGACCGAGGCGGATCTCGACGTCTTCCTCGCCGACCCGCGCGTCTATGCGCCGGGCAGCAGCATGCGCACCGTCGTCGCGGACGCCGCGACGCGCAGGGCGATCATCGCCTATCTGAAGGGCCAGAGCGGAGGCCAATGACCACCTCCGAACCTTCGCGTGGTGTTATCCCGGAGTCGGTCGATCTGTCGTCGGAGCCGGAGCCCTGGCCGCTGTTCGGTCTCGACGCCGATATCCGTCCGGCGCTCGCACGCGCCTTGCAGGCGGAGCGTTCCGCCGCCCTGCTCACCGTCTACGCCGCGATCGGCGGCGCCCCGCGCGGCGTCGGCGCCCAGATGCTGGTGACCTCCGACGGCAAGGCCAACGGCTATCTCGCCGGCGGCTGCGTCGAGGCCGACGCCATCCGCCACGCCCTGGCCTGTCTCGATGACGGCAAACCGCGCACCCTCACCTACGGCGTCGGCGGCCCCACCGACCTGCCGCTGGCCTGCGGCGGGAGCATCGAAGTTCTGATCGAACGCCTCGACTGTCGCGACGGCGCGGCGCGAGCGCTGGCGTCGTCCCTCGAAGAGCGCCGCTCTGTTGTGCTCATTACCGACGGCGTGCATCGCCGCTGTGTTTCCATCGACGACACGCACGCGCATGGCGACGAAGCCGGCGCGACCGCCAAGCCGTTCGAGGCCTGGCGCCTGTACGATCCGCCCAACCGCCTCGTCGTCGTCGGCTCCGACCCGACCGCGCTCGCCTTGACCGAACTCGCGGCGCGTTCGCGCATCGAGACGACGCTGGTGCGGCCCTTCGGCCCCGCCACCGAAAGCCCGGTCGAGGGCGCCCGCTATCGTCGCGATTCCATGACCGACGCGTTCAGCGCCATCGGCCTGGACCGCTGGACCGCCGTCGTCAGCGCAACGCACGACGCGGACATCGACCACGAAGCGCTGTACGGCGCGCTGTCGTCACACGCTTTCTACGTCGCCGCCGTGGGCAGTCGCCGCCGTGCGCCTGAAACGCGCGCGCGCCTGCATGATGCCGGACTGAGCGAGGCTGACGTCGACCGCTTGCACACCCCCGCAGGCATCGCGCTCGGCGGCCGCTCGCCGGGCGAGATCGCCATCTCCATTCTCGCGGAAATGATCGAGATCGACCGCGCCACGCGCGCGACGCGCCGGCTCAACACCTAGCGGTGCCGCCAGCCCGCGCGCTGGAACTTGATCGGGTCGCCCATGTACGACACCGCGACCCCCTCGCCTTCGACCAGGTGCCCCACGACGGTGAGATCGCCGTGGTCCTGGGCCGCGCGGATCATGGTTTCGGCGCGGTCGGCGCGGGCGCAGCAAACGATTTCGTAGTCGTCGCCGCCGGTGGCGAGATCGAGCAAGGCTTGACCCTGGTCGACGCGTTTGTGCAGCCACGCGCGCGCCGCGCGCGACAAGGGCAGCGCTTCGAGGTTGATCAGCGCCTTCAGGCCCGACGCTTCGGCGATATGACCGACGTCGGCGACCAGACCGTCCGACACGTCCGCGGAGGCCGATGCGTTGTCGCGCACCAGACGCGCCATGCCCACGCGCGGTTCCGGCAAGCGATAGCGCTTGGCCAGGGCCTCGACTCGCGCCGGTTCCAGTTCCGACAATTCCCCGCGCGCCGCCGCCAGCCCCAGCAGGCCGTCACCGATCGCGCCCGAAACCAGCACCAGGTCGCCCGACCGCGCGCCGCCCCGCGCCACCGCGCGTCCATGCGGAACCCACCCGAACGCGGTCAGGCTGCAGGTGAGCGGCCCCGGCGTGGAGGTCGTGTCGCCGCCGAACAGATGGATGCCGAACTGCTTCTGGTCCTGCGCCAGGCCCGCGGCGAAGGCTTCCCGCTCCTCCCACCGGCAACGCTTCGACCAGGACACCGCCAGCAGGTAGCCGTATGGCTCCGCGCCCTTGGCCGCGAGGTCGGAAAGATTCACCCGCAACAGCTTGCGCGCCACCAGGTCCAGGGGATCGGTCTCCAGGAAATGCACACCCTCGACCATGGCGTCCTTGGTCGCCACCAGGTCGAACCCCATGCGCGCGGGCAGGACCGCCACGTCGTCGTTGAGGCCCTGGGCCTCGGGCGCGCCCTCGGTCAGCGGCTTGAACAGCCGCTCGATGGTCTCGAATTCGTCGGGACTTTCGGGCGCGGACGCCACTTCGGCTGCTCGCTGAGGCGGGGGGATCACCCCTCGATTACCTCAAGAAAGCCGCAGGAGACAAATTCCTCGACCAGGGCCAGGCGAATGTCGTCGCCCACCTCGCCCGGGATGTCGCTGATCTGGAACTCGGTCGCGCCCGCAATGAACACGACGCTCTTCTCGGCGCCCCGGTGCACATAGCGGTGACCGCCGGGATAGGCGAAGTCGATCTTGTCGCCGTTGCTGGTCAGGTGCGCGATGGCCAGCGGATTGCGCCGCACCCGCGTGCGCGGGGTCAGGGCGATGGAGCGCGTGTTGTACCGGAGTTTCTCCAGATCGCCGACCGCGCGCGCCGAATGCCGCTGCAAGGCATCGCCGATAAAATTGTCGGCGGCGCAGATCTGCCCCAGCCGCTGAACCCCCTCGCGCACCTGTTGCGGCAGGTGGCCGAGCCGCCCGCTGCGCACCTGCGCCGCCAGCCGCGGCGCCACGCCCGCGCGCAGCGGCATGTCCAGGTCGGACAGGTGATCGAGGCAGGCGATGATCGCCTCGCGCAGAGTCAGCGGCGTGAACGACAGCGACAGGTGAATCGAATCCGCCAGCGCCTCGACCGCGTGCGTGGTGCCGCGCGGCAGATAGAGCAGGTCGCCCGGTCCCACCTCGACCATCTCGGGTTGGTCCAGGCGGGGTGGAACATTTGTGATCGGCTCCCAGTCGTTGGGCAGCGGCGACGGCTCCTTCGACAAGAACCAGCGTTTCCGGCCGACGATCTGGATGACGAGCAGGTCGGTGTTGTCGTGATGCACCGGCGCCTTGCCGTCGCTTCGACTCCAGAACACCACGGCGTCGGCCGGGCGATGCAGCACGCACTCCAGCGCTCGCATCATCTCCTGCAGCGAGGGTGTGAGCGGACGTACGTCGGGAAAGCGAACCGTATAGCCGCGGGCGTGCAAGGCCTCGATCTTGCCGGCGAAAGCTTTGGCGTCCGGCATAGCCTCGATCACCGGCGCAGGACCGCTCGGCGACGCGGCATGGTGCGTGATCGCCGACGACAGCGTCTCGTAGGCGCCGAGCAGAACCTTCGCGGGGTCGTTGCCCAAAAGCGTACATCTACGATGGTTGGCGTCACCCTTCAGATGAAGGAAGCGCCGCTCCAGCACGTCATCGAGGAAGCTGTCGAGCGGCAGCGGATCGAACAATCCCTGCAGAATGCGCTCCGCTTCACCCGGCAGCATGACATATCCCCGTCGCGCGCCTCTCGCCGTCGAGCGCGCAAAGAACAGAGTTCCAGGAACCGTCACGGAGTCAACGAAGGACCGATGACATTACTGAATATACATGCATTACGGCGCGGTAATAATTACGCGAACCTGTCGGGCATGTTTAGTCCCGTGCGTCGCGGGCAATCCCGTCAAGGGCCGCGTTCACGAACTTGACCTCGGCGGCTTCGCTGAACGCCTTTGCAAGTTCGACATATTCGTCGATCACCACTTCCACAGGCGTGTCAGGACGCTTGATCAGTTCGTACGCGCCTGCACGCAATATCGCCCGCAACGTCGAATCGAGTCGCTCCAGACGCCAGCCTCCGGCCAACCGGTCGGCGATCGCACGGTCGAGCGCGATCTGGTCCTCAACCACGCCGCGCACAATGGCGGCGAAATAGACCTCGTCGGCGGAGGCCAACAGCTCGCCCTCGATGTCGGCGTCGAAGCGATGGTCGGTGAACTCGCGGATAACCTCCTCGACGCCCGCGCCGGCCAGCTCCATCTGGTAGAGCGCCTGCACCGCCGCGAGACGGGCGACGGTTCGCGCGCGTTTCGCCTTCGACACGGGCTTGACGGGTTGAGCCACAGGCGAGGCCGGCGCGGCGGGCGGCGCCTCAGGAGATTTTTCGCGGGCGGCCTGCGCCTCCGCCAGCTTTTCGGCGACGATCCTCAGGCTCGGGAGGGGTTTGCGCGGCGTCTGACTCACAAGCCGTCCTTCAGATTGCGCTTCAGCGCGATGAGATCCAGACACGCTCGCGCGGCCTGGCCGCCCTTGTCGCCTTCGCTGATGCGCGCGCGCGCCCACGCCTGCGCCTCGTCCTCGACGGTCAGGATGCCGTTCCCGATAGCGACGCGTTCGCGCACCGCCAGGTCCATCAGGCCCCGCGCGGATTCATTCGAAACGATCTCGAAGTGATAGGTCTCGCCCCGGATCACGCAGCCCAGCGCCACATAGCCGTGATAGGCGCCGTGCTTCTCCGCCATGGCGATGGCGGCGGGGATTTCCAGCGCGCCCGGCACGGCGAGGGTGTCGTGCTTAGCGCCGAACGCGTCGAGCGCATCCTTGGCGCCGGCCAACAGCTCGTCGGCAATGTCGGAATAGAAACGCCCTTCGACGATCAGGACCTTGGTTGCCGGGCCCTTGGGGGATTGGGTCACGCGCCCTCCTCCAACTCATCGAATCTTTTCCAGCCGGTGATGCGCAGGCCGTAGCCCTCGATCGCGGCGGGCTTAGGCTGGGTCGACGACAGCACGATCATGTCGCGCACGCCGAGGTCCAGCAGGATCTGGGCCCCCACGCCATAGTCGCGCAGCGCCTGCTCCGCTCGGGCCTGCTTGTCCTCGCCGCTCAGGCGCTGCGACAGCCATGCGGGGTTGGGATCGCGGATGAACACCATCACGCCCGCGCCGGCACAGTCCGAGATCGCCTTCAGCGACTGCGGCACATAGTTCTGCCGCGCCTCGACGTGTCCCAGCAGGTCGGTGGCGAAATCCACCTGGTGCATGCGCACCAGCGTCGGCTTCTTCGAGTCGATCTTACCGTGGGTCAGCACCACATGCTCGGCGCCGTCGATCGAGTTGCGATAGACGATCAGCTTGAACGGTCCGCCATAGACGCTCTCGAACGGCTGCTCCAGCACGCGCTCGACGTTGCGCTCGGTGCGCCGGCGATAAGCGATCAGGTCCGCGATAGTCCCGACCTTCAATCCGTGCAGCTGCGCGAACGCGACCAGGTCCGGCAGGCGCGCCATGGTCCCGTCGTCGTTCATCACCTCGCAGATCACACCCGCCGGCGCGAGGCCGGCCATGCGCGAGATGTCGACCGCCGCTTCAGTATGGCCTGCGCGCACCAGCACGCCGCCCTCGCGCGCGACCAGCGGAAACACGTGGCCGGGCGATACGATATCGTCGGGACCCTTGGTCGGATCGATGGCGACCGCGATGGTGCGGGCGCGATCGTGAGCGCTGATGCCGGTGGTGACGCCCTCGCGCGCCTCGATGGAGACGGTGAAAGCGGTGCCGTGCTGGGTGCGGTTCTCCGCGGCCATCGGCGGCAGGCGCAGCTGGTTGGCCCGCTCACGCGTGATCGCCAGGCACACCAGACCGCGCGCATGCTTGGCCATGAAGTTCACCTGGTCGGGCGTGGCCATCTGGGCGGGAATGACGACGTCGCCCTCGTTCTCCCGGTCCTCGGCATCCACCAGGATGTAGGGGCGGCCGTTGCGGGCGTCCTCGATGATGTCCTCGATCGGGGAGATCGGGCTGTCGTTCAGATTGGCCGGCTTCAGGGTCATTTGCTCTCGGTCTCGCGCCAGCGGGCGGCGTAGCGCGCCAGCATATCGATTTCCAGGTTAACCCGCGATCCGGGTCGCAATTCGCCCAGGGTGGTCGCCTTGAGCGTGTGGGGAATGATGTTCACCCCGAAGCGCCGCCCGTTTACCTCGTTCACGGTCAAAGAAACCCCATCGACGGTTATCGACCCCTTGGGCGCGATATAGCGGTGCAGCGGGTCGGGCGCCTCGATCACGACGCGGACGCTGTCGCCATCGGGCGCGACCGAGACTGCCTCACCCACCCCGTCCACGTGCCCCGACACGATGTGTCCGCCGAGCTCGTCGCCCAGGCGCGCCGCGCGTTCGAGATTGACCGCGTCGCCCGGCTTCCAGTCGCCGAGGGTGGACTTCGCCAGCGTCTCGTTGGACAGCTCCACCGCGAACCAGTCCGGTCCCTTGTCGACGACGGTCAGGCAACAGCCCGAATGCGACACCGACGCGCCGAGATCGAGGCCTTGCGTATCGAACGCGGTCTCCACCTCGAAGCGGCGCTTGCCGCCCTCGTCCTTCGCCGCCCTCAGGCGACCCACGTCGGTGACGATGCCGGTGAACATTCAGGCTTTCTCGTAGCGTTCGCGCAGGTCGGCGCCCAAGGGCTCGACCAGGGTTCGCTGAAATCTGGGGGCTTGGCTCAGCTTATCCAAGACCAGGGACCCGATCGCCGGCCGTCCCTCCGATCCGAGCACCAGCGGCGCGCGGAACCACTCGATCGCGTCGACCAGGGCCGCGCGCAGGAAAGCCGCCGCGACCTCGCCGCCGCCTTCCACCAGCACGCTTTCCACGCTCTGCGCCTTCAGCTTGCGCAGCGCGTCCTCAATATCGACGCGCGCCGCCGCCGCTTGCGTCCGCACCACGCGCACGCCGAGCTTCTCCAGAGTCCCTCGCGGCTCGTCGACGGTCAGCACCAGGGTCGCGACGTCGTTAGCGTTCGCCGCCAGGGCCGAACTCGCCGGCAGGCGTTGTTTGCTGTCGAGCACCACGCGCAGCGGCTGGGGCCCATCGTACCCCGGCGTGCGAACGGTCAGCGACGGATCGTCCGCCATCACCGTCTTGATGCCCACCAGCACCGCGTCATGCTGCGCACGCAGCTCGTGCACCTTGGCGCGCGCTTCCTCGCCGGTGATCCATTTGCTCTCACCGCTCGCCGTTGCAATGCGTCCGTCGAGCGAGGTCGCGAGCTTGAGCGTCACCCGAGGGCGCGACGCATCCGTGGCGTTCATGACTCTTCGGCTTCGTGCAGACCTTCGTCGCCGAGGAACTTCGCGAAGTCGGAAGTCTCGCGGAAATCGCGATAGACCGAGGCGTAGCGCACGTACGCCACCTCATCGAGCGCCTTCAGGGCCTTCATCACCATCTCGCCGATCACCGCCGACGGGATCTCCGTCTCGCCCAGGCTCTCGAGCTGGCGCACGATCTGGGAGACCATGCGGTCGACGCGGTCGGGATCGATCGGCCGCTTGCGCATGGCGATCGAAATCGAGCGCTCGAGCTTTTCGCGGTCGAACGGAATGCGCCGTCCCGAGCGCTTCAAGACGGTCAGCTCGCGCAGCTGCACCCGCTCGAAGGTGGTGAACCGGCCCTCGCAGGCGGGACAAAACCGCCGGCGACGGATCGCGGCCCCGTCCTCGGACGGGCGCGAGTCCTTAACCTGGGTCTCGACGTTGGCGCAGAATGGGCACCGCAACCGGTAGCGTCCTCAATGGCTCTCAGGAGCCATATATAGGAAACCGCCCGGTCAAGTCTGCAACTTCGCGTTTGACCTTATCGGTCACGGCCGCCTCGGCCTCGCCGCCCTGGGCCGCCACCGAGTCGACGATGTCGGCGATCAGGTGGCCGATCTTCTGGAATTCGGCCTCGCGGAAGCCCCGGGTGGTCCCCGCGGGCGATCCCAGGCGGATGCCGGAGGTGATGGTGAACGGCTTGTCGTCGAAGGGAACGCCGTTCTTGTTGCAGGTGATGTTGGCGTGCTCCAGCGCGATCTCCGCCGCCTTGCCCGTCACCCCCTTGGGCCGCATGTCGACCAGCATCACATGGCTGTCGGTGCCGCCGGACACGATGGCCAGGCCCCGCTCGACCAGGACCGCCGCCAGCGCCCGGGCGTTGGCCACGCACTGGTGCGCATAGGCCTTGAACTCGGGCTGCAGCGCCTCTTTGAAGGACACGGCCTTGGCGGCGATCACATGCTCCAGCGGGCCGCCTTGGAGGCCCGGGAACACCGCGGAGTTGATCTTCTTGCCGATGTCCTCGTCGTTCGACAGGACCATGCCGCCCCGCGGTCCGCGCAGGGTCTTGTGGGTGGTCGTGGTGACCACATGGGCGTGGGGCAGCGGGTCGGGATAGGCGCCCCCGGCCACCAGCCCCGCGTAGTGGGCCATGTCGACCATGAACCAGGCGCCGATCTGGTCGGCCACCTTGCGGAAGCGGGCGAAGTCGATGTGGCGGCTGTAGGCCGAGGCCCCGGCCAGGATCAGCTTGGGCTTCTCCCTGCGGGCGGTCGCCTCCATGGCGTCGTAGTCGATCAGGCAGTCGTCCTTGCGGACGGTATAGGCGATCGGTTTGAACCACTTGCCCGACTGGTTGGCTGGCGAGCCGTGGGTCAGGTGGCCGCCGGCGGCCAGATCCATGCCCAGGAAGGTGTCGCCAGGCGTCAGTAGCGCCATGAACACCGCCTGGTTCGCCTGGGCGCCCGAGTGCGGCTGCACGTTGGCGAAGGCGCAGTTGAACAGGGTCTTTGCCCGCTCCTGGGCCAATCGCTCGGTCTCGTCGACGAACTCGCAGCCGCCGTAGTAGCGGCGCCCGGGATAACCTTCAGCATACTTGTTGGTCAGCACAGACCCTTGAGCTTCCAGCACCGCTTTCGAAACGATGTTCTCCGACGCGATCAGTTCGATCTGCTCGCGCTGGCGACGGAGCTCTCCCTGGATACCGTTGAATACTTCGGGATCGGCGGCCTTCAGGGAGGCGGTGAAAAACTCGCCGCTGCGAACGGCGGAGGCGGGATCGGCAGGGGCAGCTTCGACGGTCACAGGTTCGACGGTCACAGGAGGGAATCCGCTTTGCGAGGGGCGGCCTCCTTTATGCGCCGGACGGTCCGGCGATCAACCGAAGGGTCAATACCTGGGTAAAGAAATGGCGGTATTTAGAGAAATGGATATTTCTGAGAGCATGGACTGAGCCTGTTCAGCGAGTTACATCCGGTCGCCGGGACGCCCGGACCGCGAGTCAGATGCCTAGTAAGAGGGAGTTGAGATGGACGGAGAGTCGGCGGACCGGTTGGACCGCGAGCAGGATATTTTGAGGCTGAGCGCCGATGTGGTCTCCGCCTATCTGACCCAGAACCCCGTCCAGGTTCAGGCCATCCCCGAGTTGATCCGGTCGGTGCACGACACCCTGAACACCCTGGGACGCCTGCCTGCCGAGTTGCGGCCATCGGAAAAGCAGAAACCGGCCACCCCGATCGGCCGCTCCGTCCAGCAGGACTACATCGTCTGCCTGGAAGACGGAAAACGGCTCAAGATGCTGAAGCGCTATCTGCGCTCCAAGTACAACATGAGCCCCGAGGAATACCGCCGCAAATGGGGCTTGCCGCCCGAGTACCCGATGGTCGCGCCCGCCTACGCCGCGCGCCGCTCGGACTTCGCCAAACAGATCGGCCTCGGCAAGGGCGTGCGCCGCAAGGGCCGCTGATCGCAAAACGAAGAGCCCGCCGTAGCGCTTTCAGCGGGCCTCTTTCCCCCAGATCTTCTTCAGCCGCGTGTCGCGACCGCACCCGGCGCTGTACTGTCCGTAGCTCGCGGCATGCGCCTTGGCGAAGTCCTGCTGGTCCGACGGCGCAGCGTGAAACGGCGTCGCCGCCGTCACCTGCACCGCGATCCTGCCCTGGAAGCGCGCGTTCATCGCCGCCTTCGACGCCTGCGCCGTCTTCTGTTGGTCGGGCGAGCCGAAGAAGATCAGCGAACGATAGGCCGGTCCGCGATCGCAGGCCTGGCCGCTCGCGTCGAACGGATCGATCATCCGCCAATAGTCCTCGACCAGCTGGGCATAGCTCACCTTCGCGGGATCGAAACTGACCTGCACCGCCTCGACATAGCCGTCGCCTGCCGGCGAATGGATCTCGTTGAACGAGGGGTTGACCTTGGTCCCGCCGTCGTAACCCGCGCGCACGCTCATCACCCCGGGAATGCGCTCGAAGTCTTTCTGAAGGGTCCAGAAACACCCGCCCCCGAACACCGCGATCTCGCGCCCGGCCGCCAGCGCCGGCGTGCACTGCAGACAGATCGCCAGCACGGTCACGGCGGGCGTGATGGAGTTGAGCGGCTTCATGACGCGGCTCCCTGAATTCTTCTTACCGACCGTCGCAAGAACCTCGCAGTCCGGCGACTGTCTTGCAGCGAAGAACCTCATTCAGACCGCGAACGGCCTCAACTCAGGCTCTGGATCGCCGCCCTCACCGCCTCCACCGTGCGCGCGACATCTTCCTCGCGCGTGCGCCAGCTCACCACGCTGATGCGCATGGCCCGCTTGCCGCGCCAGTCGACGCCGCCGAAGAACGCTTCGCCGCTGCGATTGATTGCAGCGATCACCGCGTCGGTGCGTTTGGCGTGATCGGCCTCAGTGGCGCCGGGTGTGGGGTCGAGGAAGCGGACCAGGGCCTGGTTGATCTCGGGATCGGTCAGGCGCTCGGCGCCGTCCAGCGCGCCGATGCCGTAGGCGATGTCGCGGCAGTGGTCGCTGGCGCGGTCGATCATGTCTTCCAGGCCCTTGCGGCCCAGTTCACGCAACGCCGCGTAGACGGAGAAGCCCCGCGCACGCCGTGAAAACTCCGGCGTGAAGTCGAGCTGTTCGCGCACCGCGCCCGGTTCCTTCATCATGTAGCTTGCGCGCGCGCTCATCGAGTTCGAATGCGCCTCGACGTCGGCGACAAAGGCGAGGCCGCAGTCGTAGGGCACGTTCAGCCACTTGTGCGCGTCGGTCGCCCAGCTGTCACAGCGCTCGATGCCCTTCAACAGATGACGCCGCCTGTCGCTTACCGCCGCCCACAGACCGAACGCGCCGTCGACGTGGACCCAGGCGCCGGCTTCGTGGGCGATCGGAACCAGGGCCTCGAAATCGTCGAAGCGGCCGAGATTGAGATCGCCCGCCTGCAACACCACGATGGCCGGCGCGTCGCTCTCGGCGAGCTTGGCGCGGAGCGCGTCCGGCGGCAGTCGCCCGTCATCGTCGACCGGCAGATAGTCGATCGCCTTCGATCCCATCCCGAGCAAGCGCGCCGCCCGCGCGACCGTCGCATGGACCTCCGTCGAGGTCAGGATGCGAATCTTCGGCGCGCCGGAAAGGCCGTCCGCCTCCACGTCCCAACCGCGGCGGCGTAACAAGGCGTGCCGCGCCGACGCGAGCCCGGTGGTGTGCGCCATCTGGCATCCGGTCACCAGCGCAAAGCTCGCGTGCGCCGGCAGGCGCAGTACGTCCTTCAGCCACTCGCCCGCCACCTCCTCGACGATGGCGGTCGCGGGCGCCACGGCGAACATGCCCGCGTTCTGGTCCCACGCCGAGCACAGCCAGTCGGCGCCCAACGACGCCGGCAGGGCGCCGCCCATCACCCAACCGAAAAAGCGCGGTCCGCACACGGCGTGCAGCCCGCCTTCGACGTCTCGCGCTAGCTCATCGACCACCACCACGGGATCGACACCCTCGTCGGGCAGCGGCTTGGTCAATTGCGCACGCAGTTGCTCGGGCGTCGCAAGGGCGGCGACGGTGCGTTCGTCAACCGAGGCAAGCCATTCGTAGGCGCGTTTACGCGCGGTCTCGAGCGCTTCGTAGCCGGCGGGGACGGTGATGTTGTTGCGCTGGTCCATGACCGCGTTCTCTACGGCCGCCGAGGCGGCGACGCCAGCCCTGCGTCAGCCGTCCCAGCCCTCGACGAGCAGCAAATCCGCCTCGGCGGCGCGGGTGCGCAGCGGCAGGATCGCTTGGTACTCGGGGCTGTCGTAGAACGTCCGCGCGGCGTCCAGAGACGGGAATTCCAGCACCACCAAACGGTTGCGGCGGAACTCGCCCTCGCGCACCTCGACCTGGCCGCCGCGAACAATGAACCGGCCGCCGTATTGCGCGATGACGTCGGCGGTGCGGCTGCGATAGGCTTCGTAGGCGGCCGGGTCATTCACCTCGACCATCGCGACCACATAACCCTTCATCGGTCAGGCGACCTGCGGGAAGCGCTTGACGTTGCAGCGGGTCCAGAGCGCGTCCATCGCTTCGACCAACTCGTCCATCATCGCGTCCGTGTGATCCGGCGACGGGGTGAAGCGCAGACGCTCGGTGCCGCGCGACACGGTCGGATAGTTGATCGGCTGTACGTAGAGGCCGTGCTCGTACAGTAGGAAGTCGCTGACCAGTTTGCAGTGCGCGGCGTCGCCCACCATCACCGGCACGATGTGGCAGACCGAGGGCATGACCGGAAGACCCGCCTCGAGGAAGCGTCGCTTCAACGTCGCGGCGCGTTCCTGGTGGCGCACGCGGATTTCCGGATGTTGCTTCAGCCAGCGGATCGAAGCCGTCGCGCCCGCAGCGATCACCGGCGGTAGTGAAGTTGTGAAGATGAAGCCCGACGCCCACAGCCGGATCGCGTCGACGATGTCGCTGGACGCGGCGATATAGCCGCCGACCATGCCGAACGCCTTGCCGAGCGTGCCTTCGACGATGTCGATATCCCCCATCACCCCGTCGCGTTCCGCAACGCCGGCGCCGCGCGCCCCGTACATGCCGACCGCGTGCACCTCGTCGATGTAGGTCATCGCGCCGTATTTTTTCGCCAAGGCGATGGTCGCGGGGATGTCGGCGATGTCGCCGTCCATCGAATAGACGCTCTCGAACGCCACCAGCTTGGGCGCCGAAGCGGGCGACGCGCGCAGCAGGTCTTCGAGGTGTTCGAGGTCGTTGTGGCGGAACACGTGGCGTTCGCACTTGGCTTGGCGAATGCCCTCGATCATCGAGGCGTGGTTCAGCGCGTCGGAAAAGATGATCAGGCCGGGCAGAATCTTGGCCAGCGTCGACAGCGTCGCTTCGTTGGCCACATAGCCCGAGGTGAACAAGAGCGCCGCGTCCTTGCCGTGCAGGTCGGCGAGCTCGGCCTCCAACTCGACGTGATAACGCGTCGTGCCCGAGATGTTGCGCGTGCCGCCCGAACCTGATCCCGCGGCGTCGATGGCCGCGTGCATGGCGTCAAGCACGACCGGGTTCTGGCCCTGGCCGAGGTAGTCGTTCGAGCACCAGACCGTGACCTCGGCTTCGCCGCCGTCCGGGCGGGTCCAGACCGCACGCGGAAACTCGCCCCGGCGGCGCTTCAGGTCGGCGAAAACACGATAGCGCCCCTCGGCCCGGACCTTGTCGATCGCGTCCCGAAAAGCGGCTTGATAATCCATCATCTCGAACTCTTGCGAGCCGTTCGCAAAAAGGCGATTCCGGCGCTGACGGCTTTTGACATGGGTGGCTTTGGCGTGTCCACCAAGCGGGTTGGGATTCAGCGCCGTTTTCGCCGATCGCCGCGCAACGTTCGTGAAGCGACGACTGCCAGGCCCCGAGCGTTCCTTTAACGGCTCAGCTTCAGGCCAGTTCGGACAGCTTCCCGCGCAGGAACTGCAGCATGGACGAGAAATCCTTGCCGCCCATGCCCTGGCGTTCCAGCAGGGCGTAGAGGGCCTCGGCGTGGGCGCCGAGCGGCGTCGCCGCGCCGGAGCGGGCGGCGGCTTCCTGGGCCAGCTTCAGGTCCTTCAGCATGAGCGCGGTGGCGAAGCCGCCGGTGTAGCCGCGACTGGAGGCGGAGGTGTCCAGGAGGCCCGGCCAGGGGGAGTAGTTCAGCGCCCAACCTGCGCTGGAGGACTTGGACGCGATGTCGGCGAAGGTCTGGGGGTGGAGGCCCAGGCGCTCGGCCAGGGCGAAGGCTTCGCACACGCCGATCATCTGGATGCCCAGCGCCATGTTGTTGCAGATCTTGGCCGCCTGCCCCGCCCCGTGGCCGCCGGCGCGGAAGGTCGCGCGCGCCATGGGCTCGATCAGCGCCTCGTAACGCGGGAACGCCGCTTCGTCGCAGCCGACCATGAAGGCCAACGTCCCCGCATCCGCGCCGGCGGTGCCGCCCGAGACCGGCGCGTCGGCGAAGGTGAAGCCCTGATCACCCGCCAGGCCCGCAACCTTTCGCGCCGTGTCCACGTCGATGGTCGAACAGTCGGCCAGCAGCGCGGTCTTCGCCGCGTTCGGAAACACGTCCTCGGAATAGACCTTCAGCACATGCGTCCCGGCGGGCAGCATGGTGATGACCGCGTCCGCGCCCTTCACCGCCTCGGCCGCCGACGCGGCGATCTCGCAGCCGTTCGCCTTGGCCTTGTCGAGCGCCGGCTGCGACAGGTCGAACGCGGCCACGCTACGCCCCTCCTTGACCTGGTTCGCCGCCATGCCGGTGCCCATGGCGCCCAATCCGATGAAGGCGATCCGCATTGCCGAAAATCTCCGTCCGCTGAGAGTGCGCCGGAGCGATAGACCTTTCCGATCACGGTCGCCACCAAAGATCCTCCCCCGGCCGAAGGCCGAAGGGGAGGGGGACCGCCGCAGGCGGTGGAGGGGCCAGCGCAGACGTTGGATGTTGTGCGCATTGCACCTCGCTAATCACTAAGCGACGGCGCTGGCCCCTCCACCATGCTTCGCATGGTTCCCCTCCCCTACGCGCTACGCGCGGGGGAGGAACTTAACTAGCGCACCTACTTACGCGGCTTCCTGAACCGGTAGATGAACTGGTCGGTGTGGCCGCGGATCGATTTGTCGAAGACGTTGGCGGTGTGCGGGTCGGCGGGGTTGCGCAGGATCTTGCTTTCGCCGTCGAAGATGAAGCCCGCGGCCAGCACTTCGCGCTTTACCGCTTCGGGGTCGATGCGGTGCAGGGTGTTGGTGGCCGACAGTCCCGAACCGGGCGCCGCGGCGTGGTCGAGCACGACATAGACGCCCCCGGGCTTCAGCGCGTCGAACACCGCCTTGTTCACGGCCGCCATGTCTTCGGGTCCCATGAACGGGTCATGCATGTCGTGGTAGTTCTGCGACGTCCACACCAGGTCGAGCTTCTCGGGCGTGTTCAATGCCTGCGGCAGCGGATCGATGATCAGGGTGACGTTGGGATAGGCCGAGGTCACGCTCTTGATCTCGTCGAGATATTTCGGCGCGATCTTGATGATCTCCGCCGGCTGGATCGTATAGACGTGCCCGGTCGGGCCCACGGCCTTGGCGAACAGGCGCGTGAAGTATCCGCCGCCCGCGATCAGGTCCGCGACCTTCTCGCCCGGATGCACGCCGGCAAACTCCAACGCCTCGAGCGGCTTGCGATCGGGGTCGCGCTTCACGTCGGCTTCGGGGCGCGCGGGATCGGCGATTGCGGCCGCGATGGCTTTGGTGTCGCCGCGGGGACTCCAGGACGGCATATCGAAGCCCTCGGCGTATGCGCCGACCGACGTCCCCATTAGCGCGAGCGCGGCCAGCGCCGGAACCAGACTACGCATAGGACCCCCTTCGGATAGCAAAGGGGCGCGAGGTAATCCGCGCGCCCCGATAAGCTCAGCCTAGCATAGTTTCAATGCTTCGGCTTGCGGAACCTGAAGGCGAACTGGTCGGTGTGGTGACGGATCTTCTCGTCGAACACTTTCAGCGTGTGATCGTCGGCCGGATTGCGCAGGAACTGGCCCTCGGCCTCCAGCTTGAACCCGGCCGCCTCGACTTCGCGTTTCACCACGGCCGGATCGATCCGGTGCAGGGTGTTGGTGTCGGCGACGCCAGACCCCGGTTTGGCCGCGTGGTCGAGCACGAAATAGACGCCACCCGGCTTCAGCGCCCGGAACGCCGCTGTGTTGACCTTGGCGACGTCGAGGCCGTTGTTGTGCATGTCGTGGTAGTTCTGGGTGGTCCACACCACGTCGAGGCCATCGGGCAGTTTCGGATCATCGACCGCGCCGGCGACGGCGGTGACGTTCTTGTGCGCGTCGAGCACGGGCTTCAGACGCTCCACGCCCTTCTCGGTGGTCATGGCGTAGACGTGACCGCTGGGTCCGACCACGTCGGCGATGATGTGGGTGAAATAGCCGGCGCCGGGCAACAGCTCAGCCACCTTGTCGCCGGGGCGCACCTGGGCGAAGGCGATGGTGTCGGCGGGCTTGCGCGCCGCGTCCAGCGCGACGTCGGCCGCGGGGCGGTTCTTATCGCCGAGCGCGGTGAAGATGTAGGCCGGCGGCTTGCCCATGGAATTTTTGGCCTCGACGGCGCCCATGGCGAAGGCGGAGACGGCGAGAACAGACACGCACGCTAGCGCGAACTTACGCATGATCGAACCTCCCGAATGGCGCCAGGAGGCTTAGCAGACCGGCGATACCCAGGGCCAGAGGCAAAATCCGGGCGTTTGCATCATAGACCCGGCAAGGGGGTCCATTCCTCGTCCGCCGGCAGGGGCGCGAACAGGGCCTCGACCATCGCGTCCGACACCCCGGCGAGGTCCGCCGGCGACCAGGTCGGCGCATTGTCCTTGTCGACGATCACCGCGCGCACGCCCTCCTGGAAGTCGTGCGAGCGCACCATGCGCCCTCCCATGCGGTACTCCATGACCATCTCGTCCTGGAAGTTCGTCATCTGCGCGCCCAGACGCATCTGACGCAGCGATACCTTCATCGAAAAGGGCGACTTGGTATGGAGCGCCTTCAGTTCCTTCATGGCCCACTCGGACCCGTCGCGCTGCAGCGCCTCGACGATCTCCTCCATGGTGTCGAAGGCGAACAGTCGATCGATCTTCGCCATGTTGTCTTCCACGCGCGCGTGGCCTGCGTAGGTCGCGAATAGTTCGGTCGCGCCGAACACCGCCTCGCTGTCGGCGACGATCTCGGATTTCAGCGCCTCGAGCTTCGAACTCTCGACATAGTGCGTCGCGATGCCAAGGCTGAGACACTCCGCCGCCTTCAACCGCGCGCCGGTCAGCGCGAGCCACACGCCGGAGTTACCGGGCATGCGCGGCAGGAACCACCCGCCGCCGACATCGGGGAACAGGCCGATGCCGGTCTCGGGCATGGCGTAGATCGTGCGTTCGGTCGCGATGCGGATGCGCGCGGGATCGCTGATGCCGACGCCGCCGCCCATGACGATGCCGTCCAGGAAGGCCATCACCGGCTTGGGATAGACGAACAGCAGGTGGTTCAGCCGGTATTCGGTGAGGAAGAACCGTTTGGCCTCGGATGCGTCCCCCGCCCCGCTCTCCGCGATCATCCGGATGTCGCCGCCGGCGCAGAAGCCGCGCGCGCCCGAGTGGTCGAGCATCACCACGTCCACGTCGGGATCGTCGGCCCACGCCGCAAGCGCGTCGGTGATGATGCGGCACATCTCCTCGGTGAGGGCGTGGATGGCCGAAGGCCGGTTGAGCGTGAGCCGCCCCACGCGACCTTGCACGGAAACAAGCACAGGCGACTCGGCGGGATTGGCGGCGGCGTCGAACATGGGCGCGGACTTAGCTGGGGACAGGGGAAAGGTCGAGAGTCAGCGCTTGCCGCCTGCCAGCTTGGCGGCCTCAGGCGTCGCGCGCAGCCGCGCCATGGCCAAGACGCCGAGCGCGGGCCCGATCGCCAGCGGCGCGAACGCCCAGCGCCAGCCGACCGCCTCGGTCCACATCGGCAAGAGACGGATCGACACCGCCGTCAGCGCGAACCCGAGCGCCGTCTGGACGGTCAGCAAGGTCCCCACCCGTGCCGGCGGCGCGAGCTCGGCGATGGAGGCGGAGAACTGGGCGCTGTCCGCGATCACCGCGACGCCCCAGATCAAGCCGACGACGATGATCCACGCGGGCTTGAGCCCGAACACCGCCCCGAACGCGAGGCACGCCAGCGCGGACGCCGCCATCGCGATCATTGTCACCGTCGTGCGCCCCACCCGATCCGCGAACCAGCCCGCGACCACGCACCCGACCGCGCCTATGGCGACAACCGCGAACGCCGCGAGCTTGCCCGCGCGCGTCGACGCGTGATGCGTACACGCCTCGAAGCTCGCCGCCATCAGCGCGCCGATCCAGGTCCAGCCCGCATAGAGCTCCCACATGTGGCCGAGATAGCCGAGCGTCGCGAGCCGCACGCCGCGGTCGCGCACGATGTCGAGCATCGCGCGAGGGTCGAACCTCTGCGCCGGCGCGTGCTTGGGCCCGAGTTTGGAGAACTGGATCAGCAACGCCGCGGCGACGGCGGATACAGACGTCGCAATCACGCCCGACCGCCAATCCACTCCGCCTGCCCAGGCAAACCCATGCGGCGCCGCCGAACCGAGCGTGAGCGCACCCACCAGAATCCCCACGAGTAATCCCGCATCGCCCTTCGTCGCCCATCCTGCCGCCAGCTTCATGCCTACGGGATAGACCAGCGCCAGCGACGCGCCGACGACTAAGCGAGTCGCGACGGCCGCGGCGGAATGCGGATCGAGAACGAGGAACAAAGCATTCGCCCCCGCCCCGACGACAGCGCCGATCGCGAATAGGCGACGCGGGTCAATACGGTCTGCAAGCCCCAGCATCGCACTCGCCAACCCGCCGACAACAAAGCCGAGTTGAACCGCGAGCGCCAAGGATGCGATCTGTGATGGCGCGAGTTTGAACTGGGCCGCTAGATCAGGCGCGACGGCGGTGATGGAAAACCACAAAGCAAGCGCGGCGACCTGCGACATCGCGACGATGGCAACCGACCACACCTTATCGCTAGCGACTCTCATGACGCTCGGTCTGCGTGTGTAGCGCGGAGGAGAAGATCGAAGACGATCGCTCCCGCCGCTCCAGCGACCGCAAACGCGACCGCCTCAGCCCACCATTTGAGCGTCGCCACTCTCTCAAGCAGGTGTGAGGCATAAGAGTCACCCCCAATGCACCACCCAAGCGCAATCGAAAGCACGTTCGCAAAGAGTGCGGCAACGACCGCATGCAGAAGCGCGAAGGCATTACTCCGTCTGAATAGCAACGCCACGAAGCGAGAGACAATCAATACAGCAGCCCAAACCGGAGCGGCGATTGCGAGTGCCGGTGTTCTCGAAATCATACCGAAGGTGTCTGCCGCGGCCGATCCGGGAGAGATAGCGTGGAACGTCAGCTCGAATGTGAGAAATATCTGCAAGAATGCTGCGACGCAGGCCCCAACGATCAGAGTCATCAGAGCGAGAATCGGCCGCACTAGATTCGAACGGCGAAGTGGTGAAGCAGACTCACTCACTGCCGGAACATCTCGCGCGCCGTGATCACGCGCATGATTTCGTTGGTGCCTTCGAGAATCCGGTGCACCCGCAGGTCGCGCACGATGCGTTCCAGCGGGTAGTCCTTCAGATACCCATAGCCGCCGTGCAGTTGCAGCGCGTCGTCGGCGACCTGGTAGGCCGCGTCGGTGGCGAAGCGCTTGGCCATGGCGCAGAGCTGGGTCGCCTGCGGGTCGCGGTTGTCGAGCGCCCAGGCGGCACGGCGCACCATCAGGCGCGAGGCCTCGAGGCTCGTCGCCATGTCGGCGAGCTTGAACTGGAGCGCCTGGAATTCCTTCAGCGGCTTGCCGAACTGTTTGCGCGTCTCCGCGTAGGCCTTGGCCGTGTCGAGCGCCAACTGCGCGCCGCCCAGCGAACAGGCGGAGATGTTCAGGCGTCCCCCGTCGAGGCCCATCATGGCGATGCGAAAGCCTTCGCCCTCGATGCCGACGCGGTTCTCCACCGGCACGCGGCAGTCGTCGAAACTGACGATGGCGGTGGGTTGCGCGTTCCACCCCATCTTGCGTTCCTGCGCGCCGAAGTTGAGCCCCGGCGTACCCTTCTCGACCACGAAGGTGGAGACGCCCTTGGGACCCTCGACCCCGGTCCGCGCCATCACCACGTACACGTCGCTTACGCCCGCGCCGGAGATGAACGCCTTCGAGCCGTTCAGCACATAGTGGTCGCCATCCAGTTTCGCGGTCGTGCGCATCGAGGCCGCATCTGATCCCGACCCCGGCTCGGTCAGGCAGTAGGAGGCGATCAGCTCCATCGTCGTCAGTCGCGGCAGATACTTGTGACGCAGGGGATCAGCGCCGAAGCGATCGATCATCCAGCACGCCATGTTGTGGATCGAGATGAAGGCCGCGACCGCGACGTCGCCGCGCGCCAGCTCCTCGAAGATGATCGCCGCGTCGAGCCGGCTCAGCGCCGAACCGCCGACATCGTCCTTGATGTAGACGCCCGCGAAGCCGAGCTCGGCGGCGTGACGCATGGCGTCGACCGGAAAGTGCTTCTTCTCGTCCCACTCGGCGCTGTGGGGCATAAACTCCGCTTCGGCGAACTGGCGCGCGGCGTCCTGGATGGCCCGCTGGTCCTCGGTCAGGCTGAAGTCCATGGGGTCCCGTCCAAAAGCTATTGAGCCGACCGCGGCCTGGGCGCATCCTGCACCCAAGCCTTGGGGAAGGCGGACATTGATGGACACGGTTTCTAGTGGAGCCGCAACCGCTTCGTCGAGCGACGATCGCGGTCTGGCGCTTGGCGGGTACTTGCTGCTGTTGGCGGCGCCCTTCACGGGCGGGGCAACGGCGCTCGCCGCGATGGCCCTCGCCTATGCGCGAAGGCCCTTTGCAGAGCGGCTGGCGCGCAGCCACTACGTCTTCCAGATCCGCACCTTCTGGACCTCGATTTTCTTCATCGCCGTCTCGGTCGCCGCCTCGTTGTTCGCCCTGTTCGTGCTGTTCGGGGACGTGGCGGCTGCGGTCGGCGACCAGCACGGCCTGTTCGACTACTTCGTCGCCTCCGGCAGCGCCGCCTTCAAGTTCCACCCGGTGGGCATTCTCGCCCTGCTCATCGCCGTGGTGAGCTGGCTCGTGGGGGCAGGTTGGGTCGGGTACTGGTCCCTCTTTGGCCTGATCCGCCTGATCGGGGACCAGCCGCCCCGGCGCTGAGGGGTGGGCGCCGAGGGGGGTGGTCGCAGGATCGCCCTGGCTCTAAACACCCGCCATGCCCGACTTTGCCCTCGCCCCCTTTCCCGCCCTGCGGCCGCGCCGGCTGCGCCAGGCCGACTGGATCCGGCGCCTGGTGCGCGAAACCACGCTCACCCCCTCCGACCTGGTCTGGCCGATCGTGATCCATGACGGGGCCGAACCGCGCGTGCCGGTCGCCTCCATGCCGGGCGTCGACCGGCTCGATCGCAATGAGGCGGTGAAGGCGGCGCGTCAGGCGCGCGATCTCGGCATTCCGCTGGTGGCGCTGTTTCCCAACATCGACGGCGCCAAGAAGGATGGGCGAGGAACCGAAGCGCTGAACGCCGACGGCCTGGTCCCCGACACGGTGAAGGCGATCAAGGACGCGGTCCCCGAGGTCGGCGTCATGTGCGACGTGGCGCTCGACTGCTACACCGATCACGGCCACGACGGCGTGCTCGACGGCGGCCGCATCCTCAACGACGAGTCGGTGAAGCAACTCATCGCGCAGGCGCTGACCCAGGCGCGCGCGGGCTGCGACGTGATCGCGCCGTCGGACATGATGGACGGCCGCGTCGGCGCCATCCGCGCCATGCTCGAGACCGAAGGCTTCAAGGACACGATGATCCTGTCCTACGCCGCGAAATACGCGTCGGGATTCTACGGCCCCTATCGCGAGGCCGTCGGCTCGTCGAAAGCGCTGCAGGGCGACAAGAAGACCTACCAGATGGATCCGGGCAACACCGAAGAAGCGTTGCGCGAAGTCGCCATCGACCTCGCCGAAGGCGCCGACATGGTGATGGTGAAGCCCGGCCTGCCCTATCTCGACATCGTCCAGCGCGTGTCGCAGACCTTCAACGTTCCGACCTTCGTTTATCAGGTGTCGGGCGAGTACGCGATGATGCGCGCCGCCATGGAGCGCGGCTGGCTCGAGGAAGACCGCGCCATCCTCGAAACCCTGCAGGCGTTCAAGCGCGCGGGCGCCTCAGGCGTGCTCAGCTATTTCGCACCCCAGGCGGCGCGACTGCTCGGCGCCTGACGCGCTCTCAGTGCGCGGGCCAGCCGATGCCGACAGTGATCGGTTCGGGGGTCGGGCCCGGCTGATAGCCGGCGGGACGCGTGATCCTCATGGTCGAAGCGACCTTCAGCGCGCGATCGCCGATGCGCGCCGCCATCGAGTCGGGCTTAGTCGGCACCGTCGCCACGACCTTGCAGTCGCCCAGCGTGTTCTGCGGCGTCGCCACACAGTTGAGCGTTGCGTGCATGGCGACCTGATAGTCTGGACGGAAGCGCAGCATGACTTCCTGCGTCGGCCAGACCAGCGTGTAGTCGTTCGCGCCCATCGCCGGGGCCGTCGCCGCCATACCCATCGCGCCTAACAAGCCTACGATACCGATAATCACCCAGGTCTCTCCATTGATGCGGCGGCGCCGACAACGTGCGCCGCCCTTGTTCTGATCGTTGTGCTTCTTCGGGCCGCCACATGGGGCTAAGGGCGGCGCTGAAGCAACCGCTTACATCCCGTTGCAGCCGCCGCCCTCGGCGTCCTTCAGGCCGCCGCCGGCGCCCGACCAATCGACGGTGACCGAGACCGTTTCCGGCGAAGCGCCAGCCTTCCAGCCTGCAGGACGCTTCACGCGGTAGTGCGAGGCGATCTTCAGCGAGGCGGGGCCAAAGCCCCTGCCGCCCGGGTCTTCGTTCACGACCGAACAGTTCTTCAGGTCCTTCTCGCCGGCTTCGCAGGACAGCTCGACCTTGGCGGGGATGCCGCAGGTGTTGTCCGGCCGGAACCGCTCATAGATCGAATGGGACGGCGCCTCGAGCGTGTAGTCCGGACCGCTCGCGGTGGCGTCGCCGGCCGCCATGGCGGCGATCAGAAACATCAGAGCCGTAAACATAATCGTTCTCCTCGCACTGGCCCGGTCGGGCCGTTCGTCCTCCGCTCCCCCGAAGCGGCGTCCTGGTCATGGGTATCACGCCGTCATACCGGCGGACCCGTCGAAGGCGCGGATCAGCTCCGCGGCTTGCGCCGGTCCTCCAGTCGCGCGGCCAGGCTGGAGGTGTCCCAACGACCGCCTCCGAGCGCCTGCACCTCAGAGTAGAACTGATCGACCAGGGCCGCCAGGGCCAGATGCGCCCCGTTCGAGCGCGCCTCGTCGAGCACCAGGCCCAGGTCCTTGCGCATCCAGTCGACGGCGAAGCCGAAGTCGAAGGCGTTGTCCGTCATCGCCTTCCAGCGGTTGTCCATCTGCCAGGACTGGGCCGCGCCCTTGGAGATGGCGGCATAGACCACCTCGGGCTCGAGCCCCGACGACTTCACGAAGTGCATGGCTTCAGCCAAGCCCTGGACCGTGCCGGCGATGCAGATCTGGTTGACCATCTTGGCGAGCTGTCCCGCGCCCGGGCCGCCGATGCGGGTCACCGCCTTGGAATAGGCCGCCAACACCGGAACCGCGCGCTGGAAGGCGGCCTCGTCGCCGCCGGCCATGACGGTGAGCTGGCCGTTCTCCGCCCCCGCCTGACCGCCCGAGACCGGCGCGTCGACGAAGGCGCGCCCGCCGGCGGAGCAGAGTTCGGCCATCTCGCGGGCGATCTTGGCCGAGGTGGTGGTGTGATCGACGATCACCGCGCCCGGGGCGGTCGCCGGAAGGGCCGCCGTCACCACCTCGCGGACGTCGTCGTCCTTGCCCACGCAGAGGATGAAGAACTCGGCGTTGTCGGCGGCTTCGGCGGCGGTTTCCCCGACCCGGGCACCGGTCTTCTCGGCCCAGGCCCGGGCCTTGTCCGTCGAGCGGTTGAAGCCGGTCACCTCGTGGCCGCAACGCTTCAGATGCCCCGCCATTGGGCCGCCCATGACGCCCAGGCCCGCGAAACCGATTTTCACTGATCGCAACTCCTCATCAGGTCGAGGCCCGGCCGTAGCCGCCCCGGAAAAACAGAAGCCCGTCGCCCGGGCGGGTCTCGAAATCCATCACCCGGCCCACGATCACCATGTGGTCGCCCAGCCCGATCTTGGTGTGGGCCTGGCAGTCCAGGATGGTCAGGGCGCCCTTCAACCCGGACGCCCCCGAGGGCGCGAGCCGCACTTCGTGGGGCTCCAGCCGCGCATCGCCCCAGGCGAAGCGCTCGCACAGCGCCATATCTTCCGCGGCCAAGACATTGATCGTGAAGCGGTCCGCCGCGCCAAACAGCGCCCGGCGGTCGCACTCGTCGCCCAGGCACCACAGCACGAGGCGGGGCTCCAGCGACACCGAAGCCAGGGAGTTGACGGTCAGGCCGACCGGCCCGGTCTCGTCCTCGGCCACCACCACCGTGACCCCGGTGGCGAAGGCCGACAAGGCGGCGCGGTAGGGCAGTGTCGGGTCGGCGGCCACGGAATCCCCTTCAAGGTCCCGGCAACTAGGGCGAATCCGGCTGATCCCGCAAGCTGTGTGCGCAACCCGATCTTAACGCTAACAGGCCAAGGTCCGGGCCCGGCTGGAGAACCGCCCGCGCATGTCGCTGAACAACGATCTGACCATCGTCATCAAGAAGGTGAAGAAGGTCGCCGGCGGCGGCCATCACGGCGGCGCCTGGAAGGTCGCCTACGCGGACTTCGTGACCGCGATGATGGCGTTCTTCCTGCTCATGTGGCTGATCAACACGACGAGCCCGGAACAGAAGCGCGGCATCGCCGACTATTTCGCGCCGGCCAGCGTCAGCGAGACAACCTCGGGCTCTGGCGGGATTCTCGGCGGCACTTCGCTCGGCGACAACGGCTCGAAGAGCGAAGGTTCGACCTCGGTGGTGCAGCAACTGAACCCCGACGCACCGCAAACCCAGGACGCTGGCCAGTCGAACAAGTCCAACAACCTGACCTCGTCGCAGGACCAGAAGGCCGACCAGGCGAAGCAGAAGGCCGAGGACGCGGCCTTCCAAAGCGCGGCCCAATCGTTGCGCCAGGCGATGCAGGACATGCCCGAGCTGGCGGAGCTGTCGAAACAGATCATCATCGACCAGACGCCCGAGGGCCTGCGGATCCAACTGGTGGATCAGGAAGGCCGCTCGATGTTCGATCCGAACTCGGCCAAGCCCAACGAGCGCGCACGCCTGCTGCTGCGCGCCGTCGCCAGCGTCGTGAACAAGCTGCCGAACCGCGTCACCATCACCGGTCACACCTCGGCCACGCCGGGCGTGAGGAGCGACGGCGACTGGCCTCTGTCGGCCCAGCGCGCGGACGCCGCGCGTCAGATCCTGCAAGCCTCGGGGGTCGATGCCGACCGGGTCTATCAGGTCTCCGGCAAGGCCCATTCCGAGCCGCTCTATCCGGACGATCCGACGCTGCCGGGCAACCGTCGCATCGCTATCGTGTTATTGCGGGAGGCGCCCGTGATGCCCTCGGATTCGAGCCTGTGAACATAACCCGGTTCCTTGAACGCGAACAGGCTTGCAGGGGGCGCCAGGATGGGTCCTAATCCTGGGCAGGAGCTTGGACGGCGCGCCCTGTGACCCAGCATTTTTCGACCCGCCAGCTGCGATTTTTCCTCACGGCGCCCTCGCCTTGCCCGTATCTGCCTGACCGCGAAGAACGCAAAGTCTTCGCTCACCTGCCGCTCAGTGACGGACCCCAGGTGAACGACGCCCTGACCCAGGTCGGCTTCCGCCGTTCGCAGAACATCGCCTACCGTCCCGCCTGCGAGGCGTGCGACGCCTGCGTCTCCGCGCGCATACCGGTCGGCAAGTATGTGTTCTCCAAATCCGAGCGGCGCGTGCTCGAGCGTAACGCGCACCTCACACGACACATCGTCGAAGCCGAAGCGACGATGGAGCAGTTCGATCTGCTCCGCTGCTATCTGCTCGCGCGGCACGCCGAAGGCGGCATGAGCGACATGACCTGGCCCGACTACGTCGCCATGGTCGAAGACACCGCGGTGCGCACACACCTGATCGAGTATCGCGCGCCGTCCACCGATCGCGGTCCCGGCGATCTCATCGCCTGCGCATTGGTCGACATGCTCGGCGACGGGCTGTCGCTGGTCTACAGCTTCTACGATCCGTCCCTGACCAAGGACAGCCTGGGCTCCTTCGTGATCCTGGATCACGTGGCGCAGGCGGCGACGGCGCGTCTGCCGTACGTCTATCTCGGCTATTGGGTGAACGGCAGCGTGAAGATGGCCTACAAGGCGCGCTTCCGTCCGCTCGAGGTGCTGAAGCCGGGCGGCTGGGCCGCGCTGACCGATTCCGTCGAGGGCGGAATCAAGGACTGAGACTCAGTCGCTTCCGCTCACCGGAACCGAAGTATCCACGTGCTCCTGCGGCGTGACCGGCACGGCGGCTGACGCTGTCGCCGTGGGCGCGCCCTCCGCCACATGCCCGTGCGCATATTTCACCAGCGCCGCAATGCGCTGGTCGATCGGCGGGTGAGTGTCGAACAGGCCCGCGAACCCTTCCTCGTGATTGTCGATGAACAGGGCCTGGATGTCGTTGGGCGCATGGATGCCCGAATGGCCGGAGATCTTCTGCAGCGCAGAAATCATGGCGTCGGGGTTCTTGGTTAGCTCGACCGAGCCGGCGTCGGCCATGAACTCGCGTCGCCGCGAGATGGCGAAGCGGATGACGATCGCCATCACATAGCCGAAGGCCGCGATGGCCAGGCCGATCACGATCAGCATCCCGGCGCCCTTGCCGTCATCGCGCGACGAACGACGCCGGCCGCCGCCGCCGTAGAACAGCACCCGCGCGAAGAGCTCGGCGATCAGGGTGATGACGCCCGCAAAGATCGCCGCAATCACCATCAGGCGGCTGTCGCGGTTGATCAGGTGGGTCAGTTCGTGCGCGAGCACAGCCTCCAATTCATCGCGGTTCAGGTTTTGCAACAGGCCGCGAGTGACGGTCACGACCGCACGCTTGTCCGACAGGCCGCTCGACCAGGCGTTCAGCGACTCGGTCTCGGATATGCGCAGGTCGGGCATGGGCAGACCGCGCGAGATGCAGAGGTTCTCGAGCAGGTTCCACAGCTCCGGCGCCTCGGTGCGGGTGACCGGATGGGCGCCGGTGGTCATGTCGATGATCGACTGGTAGCCGAAGAAGGCGATGACGTACCAGGCGCCCGCCGCGATCAGCGCCAGCGGCGCGCTCTCGATCAGCCAGCGCGTCGACATCGCCTCGTCCTCGGCGAGTACGCCGGTGTGCGGCAGATAGCCCGCGCCCATGAGGCCAAGCTGCACGCCCCAGACCAGGACGATCAGCAGCACCGGAAACCCCGCCAGCAGCGACAGCGAGCGGGCGTTGTTGTTCCAGATGTAAGTCTTTAGGCCGACCGCCTCCACGACAGATCAGGTCCCGAACTTCACCTGCGGCGGCGCCGCGGTCATCGACGCGCGATCATCGGCGCCCACGTCGAAGAACGGCCGGTCCTGCGCAAAGCCGAAGGCCGAGGCGAACAGCACGGTCGGGAACTGTCGCCGCGCGGCGTTGAACTCGCCGATCGAATTGTTGAAGAAGCGCCGTGACGCCGCGAGCTTGTTCTCGATGTCGGCCAGTTCGCCCTGCAACTGCAGGAAGTTTTGGTTGGCCTTCAGGTCGGGATAGGCCTCGGACACCGCGAACAGCTGGCGCAGCGCGCCGGTCAGCGCCGATTCCGCCTGCACCTTCTGATCGACCGTGGTGGCGCTGGTCGCCGCGGCGCGCGCGGCGGTGACCGCTTCCAGCGTGCCGCTCTCGTGGGAAGCGTACCCCTTCACCGTCTCGACCAGGTTCGGGATCAGGTCCTGACGCTGCTTCAACTGCACGTCGATGTCGGCGAAGGCCTGGTTGGAGGACTGGTTCAGCGCGACCATACGATTGTACCCGCCCATCGCCATGACCCCGATGACGACAATGACGACCAGAACGACCAGACCGACGATCATTGTGTGGTTCCCTTTGGTTCGCCCTAGACCTAAGGGGCCAGGTCAAACCGCACAAGCCTGTGGGCTAGCGCAACTTCTTCATCCCGCGCGGGGCGACGCGGCCGGCTTGTGCGCGCTTGCCGAGGTAGTCCTGCCAGTCCGGCCACGAACGTCGGCGGCCGGCGCTGTCGATCCATTCTGGGCCAGCGGCCTTGGCGAAGGTCATCGCGTCCCTCAGGCCGCCTTCACGGTAGGCCTGCAGCTTGACGCCCTTGCCGCGACCCATCTCGGGCAATTCGGCGAGGTCGAAGATCAGCGCCTTGCCGTTGGCGCCCAGGGTCGCGACGCAGTCGCCCTCGACCGCGACGCAGACGACGCCTTCGCCGTTCAGCACCTGACGACCGCCGCGCTTCTGCGCGATGGCGTCATCCTCGGGCACGATGAAGCCATAACCGTCTTTCGAAGCGACCAAGAGCTTGCGGCCCGGCTTGTGTGCGAACACGCCCACGACCTTGGCGCCTTCGTCGAAGTCGACCATCAGGCGAAGCGGCTCGCCGTGGCCGCGGCCCGGCGGCAGGCGGTCGACCGGGATAGTGAAGAACCGTCCGTCCGACGCGAAGATCAACAGCTTGTCGGTCGACTCCGCGGGAACCATGTAGGCGAGCGCGTCGCCTTCCTTGAACTTCAGCTCCGAAGGATCCTCGACCCGGCCCTTGGTGGCGCGAATCCAGCCGCGTTCCGACAGGATCACCGTCACCGGCTCGCGCGGCGTGAATGCTTCCAGCGGCGCGGACACGTCGACGTCGGGCGCGACCCCGATGGTGGTGCGGCGCGCGGAGAGCAGTTGTTTGCGAACGTCGGCCAATTCCTTGCCGACGCGCGTCCACTGTTTCGCCGTCGACGACAGCATGCCCGACAGGGCGTCGCGTTCCTTGGACAGCTCGTCGTGTTCGCGCTTGAGCTCCATTTCCTCTAGCCGCGCCAACTGACGCAGGCGGGTGTCTAAGATGAAATCCGCCTGGACCTCGGTGAGACCGAAGCGCGCGATCAGTTTGGCCTTCGGATGCTCCTCCTTGCGGATGATGCGGATCACTTCGTCGAGGTTGAGGAAGACAAGGCGCAGGCCGTCGAGCAGGTGCAGCCGCTTCTCGACCTTCTCGCGCCGCCAGTTGGAGCGGCGGATCAGCACCTCGCGCCGGTGATCCAGGAAGGCGCGCAGGCAAGCCTTCAGACCCAGCACGCCGGGCGCGCCCCTGGCGTCCAGCACGTTCATGTTGATCGGAAAACGCGTCTCCAGGTCGGAGAGCTTGAACAGGCTCTCCATCAGGACCTCGGGTTCGATAGCGCGGGTCTTAGGCTCGAGCACCAGCCGCATCTCCTCGGCGGACTCGTCGCGCACGTCGCCCAGGAACGGCGCCTTCTTCTGATCGATCAGTTCGGCGAGCTGTTCGATCAGCCGCGCCTTCTGCACCTGGTAGGGAATCTCGGTGACGATCACGCGCCACTGACCACGGCCTAGATCTTCGCGCTCCCAGCGCGCACGCAGGCGCACGCCGCCGCGGCCGGTCTCGTAGGCGTCCAGGATCGAGGCGTGCGGCTCGACCGCGATGCCGCCGGTCGGAAAGTCCGGGCCGGGGATGTGCGCCATCAGTTGTTCGGTGGTGATCTTGCCGTCCGCCAGCATGGCCTGGCACGCGTCGATCAGTTCGGCGGCATTGTGCGGCGGGATCGACGTCGCCATGCCGACCGCGATGCCCGCGGCGCCGTTGGCGAGCAGGTTCGGAAATCCGCCCGGGAGCACGACCGGTTCTTCGTCCTGGCCGTCGTAGGTGGGACGGAAGTCGACCGCGTCCTCGTCGATGCCGGCGAGCAGGATCTGCGCCGCCGCCGTCAGCTTGCATTCGGTGTAACGCATGGCGGCGGCGCTATCGCCGTCGATGTTGCCGAAGTTGCCCTGCCCGTCCACCAGCGGATAGCGCTGGGCAAAGTCCTGGGCGAGACGCACCAGCGCGTCGTAGATGGCCTGGTCGCCGTGCGGGTGATAGGTCCCCATCACATTGCCGACGACGGCCGCGCATTTTCGCGCGCCCGCCTCCGGGTTCAGCCGCATCTCGTGCATGGCGTAGAGCACGCGCCGGTGCACCGGCTTCATGCCGTCGCGGACGTCCGGCAGGGCGCGCTGGGTGATGGTCGACAGCGCATAGGCCAGATAGCGCCGCGACAGCGCCTCGCCCAGCGGCTCCTCGACAATCCGGCCGCCATGGTCTTCGGGAGGAAAAAGCTTACCCATGGTCGTTCCTCAGCCGACTCCGCCCCGCCTGTAAAGCCGCCGGGACGTCACAGCCGGCCGGCTTCGTTCAGCTTATCCACAAGCCAGACCCGCGCCGGCGGCAGGGGCCGGTTGAAGGGGTTGAAGACCAGGGCCTCGAGGAAGTGGCCGGTCAGGCGCAGGCCCGCGCCCACGTCCCCCGGCCCGACCCCTGCCTGGGCCGACAACAGGAACGGCGGCAGCGTCAGAAGCCGATCCTTGTACGGTTCGCCCGCGCTGCGGCTGACCGCGCGTCCGGACTTGGGGCTGACCCAGACCAGGTCGTCCACCGCGCCGGTGGCGGCGCAGCGGGACAGGTCGAGGCCGAAGCCCAGCTCCTCCAACAGGCCGCCCTCGAACCGCACGAACACCGCGGGCCAGATCTCGGGCACGGCGAAGGCGGCGTACAGGGCTTCGAAGGCGAGAAAAGCGCCCGGGTGCGGCTCGCGCTCCGGAAGGGCGCCCTGTGCCACCGCGGCCGCCGCGGCGAGGCCCGCCAGCGCCACGGGATCGTCGAACAGGGCCGACGGCCCCTCGCCCATCGGTTCCAGCGAGGCGGACCCCAGCTGCTCGGCCACGCGCGAACGATAGGTGGCCACCACCCGCGATCCGGGCTGCAGGATCGGCTTCATTCGCCGCGACGCGCCGCCGGCGATGTGCGCCACGAAACGGCCCCGCCCCTCGGTCAGGAGGTCGACGATCGCCCCCGCCTCGCCATAAGCGCGGGCGGTCAGAACAAAAGCGTCCTCGATCCATTCCATCAGGCGGGCTTAGGACAGCTTGCGCGCAAGCGAAAGCGGCGCTTTGGTAGGCGCCGGTAGGAAAGGTCAGGCATGCTCCCCGTTATTCTCGCCGTCGCCGTCGCGCTGCTGAAGCCCGGCGCCGAGCACGCCCAGGCCGCCGACCTGCCGACCGACCGGTTTCACACCACGGTGACGACCGAGAAGTGCAAGACGAGCTTCGAAGAGACCCGCGATGGCGGCGTCACGCGGCGCTTTACGATCGACTGGGCGCATGTGACCAGCGTCGCCGCGTCCCGGGGCGACGAATGCCGCGAGGGCCGGGACTGCCAGGTAAGCACGGCGCCGACCGTGGTGATCTGGGGCACGCCCGGCGCCCTGAAAGGCGTACCCTTCGCACGGCTCACCGACGCTCCGTCGGCCGGAAGCAACGGGCCTGCGCCCAAGCTCGATACGCCCGACCTCGAGTTCATCCCCACCCGCACCAACGCCTCGGCGGACGCGACGGCCCGCGACCTGACCGAGATCTGGCAGCGGTGCGTGAAGGCGGGGCGCTAGAGGTTCAGGCGTCGAAGTCCAGGCCGAACTGGGCGTACAGCGCGCGGTCGTCCTGCCAGCGGTCGTTGACCTTCACGTGCAGAAACAGGTGGGTCTTGCGGCCGAGCAGTTCGTCCAGGTCCTCTCGCGCGTGCTGGCCGATCCACTTCAGGGTCTGGCCTCCCTTGCCGAGCAGGATCGCGCGCTGGCCGTCGCGCTCGACGTAGATGGTCTGTTCGATGCGCACCGAGCCGTCCTTCAGCGCCTTGAACTCGGTGGTTTCGACCGCAGCGGCGTAGGGCAGTTCCTCGTGCACGCGCAGATACAGCTTCTCGCGCGTGATCTCCGCGGCCAGCACGCGTTCGGGCGCGTCGGCGATCTGATCTTCGGGGTAGAGCCACGGGCTCGGCGGCATGCGTTTCGCGAGCGTCGCGCGCAGGTCCTCGACGCCGGCGCCCTTCAGCGCCGAGATCATGAACACTTCATCGTAGACGCCGCTGCCGAACAGAGCGTCGGCGACGGCCAGCAGGGTCTCGCGCTTCATACCGTCGATCTTGTTGAGCGCGAGGATCGCCTTCGTGTCCGCGGTTTTCAGCCGCTCCACGATGGTTTCGACGTCGTCGACCGAACGGCGGTCCGCGGCGGTGGCGCTTCCGCTCTTCACCGCGACCTCGGCTTGGGCGTCGACCAGGTGCACGACCGCGTCTGCGTCGGCGGCGCCGCCCCAGGCGGAAGCGACCATGGCGCGGTCGAGCCGGCGCCGGGGTGTGAAAATGCCGGGCGTGTCGACCAGCACCATCTGCACCGCGCCGTCGATCACCACGCCGCGCACCGGAAAGCGCGTGGTCTGCACCTTCTGGGTCACGATCGACACCTTGGCGCCGACCAGACGATTCACCAGCGTCGACTTGCCGGCGTTGGGCGCGCCGATCACGGCGACGAAGCCCGCGCGCGTTTCAGGAGTCTCTGTCAATTCAGTCACGCGGTGTTCTCACGCTCCAACATGGCGGCGGCGGCGGCCTTTTCGGCCTCTTGACGGGAACGCCCGGCGCCGGAGATCGGCGCCAGGCCGGCGACCTCGACCTCGACGGTGAAGCGCGGCGCGTGGTCCGGGCCTTCGCGGCCGATCACCCGATAGACCGGCGCCACGTTGGCGCGCCCGAGCGCCCATTCATTCAGGCGCGACTTGGGATCCAAGGCGGCGATCGGGCCGAGATTGGCGAGTTCGGCCTCCCACAGCGGCGCGAAGATACGACGCGCGGTGTCCAGGTCGGCGTCGCGATAGACCGCCGCGATCACGGCCTCGCAGGCGTCGCCGAGAATGGTTGGGTTCTTGCGTCCGCCGAGCTTGGTTTCACCCGGCGCGAGCCGAAGGGCTTCGCCGATGCCCAAGCGCTCGGCGATCTTCGCGCAGACGTCGCGGTTGACCAGTGCGTTCAGGCGCTTGGCGAGATCGCCTTCGTGGGCGCCGGGAAATCGTTCGACCAGCAGGTCGGCCACGATCAGGCCCAGCACCCGGTCACCCAGAAATTCGAGCCGCTCATAATCCGCCACTGGCCGCGCACCCTGGCCCACGCTGGCATGCGTCAGCGCCTGCTCCAGCAGGGACCGATCCTTGAAGGCGTGTCCGAGTTCGGCTTCGAGTTTCGCGACCGCGTCGGCGCGTTGGTTCATTAGTGTAGAGCGTGGAAGAACCGGCTGAAGCGGATCTTAGAGAACCATGAAATCGGGTTCCACAGGCTCGCGCCGGGATACCACGAGAACATGATGATCTGCGCCTTGCCGATCAGGTTTTCCGCCGGCACGAAGCCGACGCCGGCCTCCCGCGCGCCTGGTCCGAGCGCGGCGTCGACGCTCGAATCCCAGCCGCAGCTGTTCTGCACGTCGCCGTAGGCGGGGATCTGCGGGTCGAAGCGGCTGTCCACGGAGTTGTCGCGGTTGTCGCCCATCATGAAGTAACAGCCGGCCGGCACGGTGTAGACGGCGGTGTTGTCGGCCTCGTAGTTCGGGCCGAAGTCCTGGGTCAGGAAGCTCTTCTTGTTGGGCAGGGTTTCCTGCGACTTGGTCGAGCCTGGAGGCGCGTCGTCGGCGTCGGTCGCCGGCCCCTTGGGCAGTTCAACCGTCGGCTTGCCGTTGATGTAGAGCTGGTCGTCGCGCATCTGAATCTTGTCGCCGGGCAGGCCGATCACGCGCTTGATGTAGTCGATGCGCGGCTGACGCGGCAGGCGGAACACCACGATGTCGCCGCGGGTCGGCGCATTGTTGAAAATGCGGCCCTTGAAGATCGGCGGGCTGAACGGAATCGAAAAGTGCGAATAGCCGTACGACCACTTGGTCACGATGATGTAGTCGCCCTGGTAGAGGTTGGGCTCCATCGACGCCGACGGAATGGTGAACGGCTGGAAGAGCAGCACGCGCAGGACAAACGCGATCAACAAGGCGAAGAAGATCGTCTTGCCGATCTCGACCATTTCGCTCTTGGCGCGGGAGCCCACCGGTTCGTCGTCCTCTGACTCTTCGTGTTCGTCTTCGTCGTCGCTCTCGGCGTGCGCGGCTTGCGCGCCGGAGACGGCGGCGGCTTGCGGGGCGACGGCGGCCATGGCGGGCGCCTCGGGCGTGAGCGGCGGCGCGACGTCCTCGATCGCGGGCTCGTCGGCGGCGGCCGTCGCCTGGAAATGTTCGACGGACGCCTCGGGTTCAGCGGCGACAGGCTCCGCCGCGGCTTCCTGCGGGGCCGTATCCTGGGCCGGTTCCTGGCCCTCGCCCGGGGCGTGGGCGTCCTCTTCGATGCTCATGACGGTGGGTTCCAGCCCTGGAAATGCAACGGACTTCGGTAGCGGCCTATTGTGACGTCGGCAAGGCTTCGATCACCACGAAGGCCAGGGCCCAGGGATGGTCGTCGGTAAGTGTGACATGGATGCGCGCAACCATGCCTTTTGGGGTCAGTCCGGCCAGGATTTCCGCCGCCCGGCCCGAGACCTCCAGAACCGGACGCCCTGACCGTTCGTTGACCACCCCCATCTCGCGCCAGTGAATGCCTCGAATGCCGACCCCCAGCGCCTTGGCGCAGGCCTCCTTGGCGGCGAAGCGTTTGGCGTAGCTGGCGGCGGGATCGGGTTTGCGCTCGGAACGCCCCCGCTCGTGTTCGGTGAAACAGCGTTGCCGGAAGCGATCGCCGAAGCGGTCCAGCGAGGCCTGGATCCGGCGGATGTCGCAGAGGTCCGAGCCGATACCCAGGATCACGCGACGCCTTCCCCGAACAGGCCCGCACTCGCCCGCGCCTGGTCGATGCGCAGCCGCATGGTCCGGATCGCCTGCTCCAGCCCCACGAAGATGGCCTCGCCGATCAGGAAATGGCCGATGTTCAGCTCCCGCACCTGCGGGATCGCGGCTATCGGCGCCACGGTCGCATAGTCGATGCCGTGGCCGGCATGGACCTCGAGCCCCAACTGCCCTGCTACGTTCGCATTAGCGTGGAGGAAGGAAAGAATATCCTCGGCCTCCGGTCGGCCTTCGCGCAGGGCGTCACAGTAGGCGCCCGTATGGAATTCGACCACGTCCGCACCCACGTCGACCGCAGACATTACTTGATCGACGTCGGCGTCGATAAACAAGGAAACTCTTATTCCGGCATCCTTAAGCCTGCGGACGACGGGCGCCACGCGATTGTGCTGACCCACGACGTCGAGACCGCCCTCGGTGGTCACCTCCTCGCGCCGCTCGGGCACCAGGCAGGCGGCATGCGGGTGATGGCGCAGCGCGATCGCCTCCATCTCCTGCGTCACCGCCATCTCGAAATTCAGCGGCTTGCCGGTCGGCTCGAGGAACGCCGTCAACGCCTCGATGTCCGCGTCGGAAATGTGCCGCCGGTCTTCGCGCAGATGCGCGGTAATCCCGTCCGCCCCGGCCGCGATCGCAATCTCCGCCGCCCTGACCGGATCGGGATAAGTCGTCCCGCGCGCGTTCCGCACGGTCGCCACGTGGTCGATGTTCACGCCTAGTCTGACGGGCTGGAGCGCCATGGCCGCGTTTGGCTCCTGTTCGGGGCGGAGGTCAACCGCGCGCGCGGTCCACTGTCTCGACGCTCGGACACGCCCGCAGCGCTGCCGCGATGTGCGTCAGGTGGCGCGCGTCCATGACCTCAATGTCGAAATCCACGTCGAAGAAGTCCGACTGGCGGTGGGTCATGCGCATGTTGATGATGTTGCCCCCGGCTTCGCCGATGATGGTGCAGGCCTGCCCCAGCACGCCCGGCGCATTACGAACGGTGGCGCGAAGACGGGCGCCGGCCATGGCGTTGCGTTCGGCTTCCGGCGACCACTGCAGGTCGCGCCACAGGCCCTCGCGGTCCTCGTACTCGGCGAGCCTTTCGCAGTCGATGGTGTGAACGGTCAGGCCCTTTTCCGGCTCGAGAATGCCGACGATGCGGTCGCCGGGCACGGGGCTGCAGCAGGGCGCGAAATGCACCGACACGCCGGGCGTCAGGCCGCCGCCGCGAATGAACAGCCGCCCCGCCTTGCCGTCCCCGATCTTCACTCGCGCCGCCGCCGCCGCGCGTTCGGTGTCCTTCAGGCCCGGAAACACGGCTTCGAGGATCTCCGACGGCGCGATGCGGCCGCGCCCGGCGGCTTCGTAGAGTTCTTCCTCGCTGGCCACAGTCAGGCGGTCGAGTGCTGGGCGCAGCGAGACATCGGCCATCGACTTGCCGGCGCGGGCGAAGGTCTGCTCGACGGTGGCGCGGCCGAGGCGGCCGAACTCCTCGCGCTCGGACTGGCGGATGTGACGCCGGATCGCCGAACGCGCGCGGCCGGTAATGGCGAGCGAGCGCCAGTCCGGCGGCAGGTTGCGCTTAGGACCGGTAATCACTTCCACCACGTCGCCGTTTACCAGCTGGGTGCGCATGGGGCGCAGTTCGCCGTTGATGTTGGCCCCGATCATGGTGTCGCCCACGTCGGTGTGCACCGCGTAGGCAAAGTCGAGCGGCATGGCGCCCCGCGGCAGGGTGATCAGCTTGCCCTTGGGCGTGAACACGAACACCTGGTCGTGGAACAGCTCCATCTTGGCGTGTTCGACGAAGTCCTCGACGTCGCCGCCGCCGTGATCGAGCACGGTCACCAGGTTGCGCAGGTTGACCAGCGGGTCGCGGCCGCCCTCCTCGGTCACCGCGTCGGCGTCGAAACCGTAGCTCTTGTCCTTGTAGCGCCAGTGCGCGGCCACGCCCTCCTCCGCCACGCGGTCCATAAGCTCGGTCCGGATCTGCATCTCGATGCGCATGCCTTTGGGGCCTACGACCGTGGTGTGGATCGAGCGATAGTTGTTGCGCTTGGGGGTGGAGATGAAGTCCTTGAACCGCTCGGTCACCGCTGGCCACGCGCGGTGGATCACGCCGACGGCGCGATAGCAGTCCTCCTCGGTGTCGACGATGACGCGGAAGCCGTAGATGTCCGACAGCTGCGAGAAGCCGATCGACTGTCGCTGCAGCTTGCGCCAGATCGAATAGGGCGTCTTCTCGCGGCCGAAAACGCGGGCGGAAATGCCGGCGCGATCGAGCTTGTCGGCGACCACGCCCGAGACATTCGCAACCGATGCCCCGTGTTCGGCCTTCAACGCCTCCAGCCTGCGCTTGATCGCGTCGCGCGCGGTCGGGTTAAGGTGCGTGAACGACAGTTCTTCCAGTTCGGTCGCGAACTTGTGGCAGCCGATGGAGCGCGCCAGCGGCGCATAGACGTCCAGCGTCTCGCGCGAGATGCGTTCGCGCTTGGCGGGCGTGACAAAGCCCAGGGTCTTCATGTTGTGCAGACGGTCGGCGAGCTTCACCAGCAGCACCCGCACGTCCTTGGAGATGGCCAGGATGAATTTGCGCAGGTTCTCGGCCTGACGCAGGTGATCCGACTGCAGCTCCAGTCGCGACAGCTTGGTCACGCCCTCGACCAGGTCGGCGATCTCCTCGCCGAACAGGCGCACGATCTCCTCGCGGGTGATCGGCGTGTCCTCGATGACGTCGTGCAGCAGGGCGGTGACGATCGCAGCCGTATCGAGCCGGTACTCGGTAAGGATGCCCGCGACCTCGATCGGGTGCGCGAAGTACGGGTCGCCCGACGCGCGTTTCTGGGCGCCGTGCGCCTTCACCGCATAGACATAGGCGCGGTTCAGCAGGGCTTCGTCGGCGGTGGGGTCATAGGCCTTGACCCGCTCGATCAGCTCGAACTGGCGCAGATGCCCGCTCGCCGAGCGTGCGGGCTCGGACTTGCCGCTCGCGCCCTTTGAGGTCGTCGACTGGGGCGCCGTCGATGGGGGCGCCGGGATCTTCGGCTTTTCGGTCTTGGGCGGCGCGCTTTGCGGCGCGGCCGGTTGGGCGTCGCCGGACGCCTCGGGGATGGGGTGCGGTTCTGCGCCGGGGGGCGTCAGTACCGATCCTCCTGACCGCCGTCCCGGTCGCTCTGGAGGGCCCGGACGAGCTCCTGTTCGCTCATCTGCATGTGCTGGGGCTCGGCCAGCAGGGCCAGGGTCTCGGCCTCTTCCTCGGCCTCGGTGCGCTCATCGACCCGCTGCAGGGTGCCGATGAGATTGTCCTGGAGGTTGTCCGGGTCGACCTTGGCCTCGGCGATCTCGCGGAGCGAGACCACGGGGTTCTTGTCGTTGTCGCGGTCGAGAAACAGCGGCGCGCCGGCCGAAATCGACCGCGCCCGGTGAGCGGCCAGGAGCACGAGGCCGAACCGGTTGGGGACTTTTTCGACGCAGTCTTCGACGGTGACGCGAGCCATCAGAATCCTCTGGCGCTGGGGAAGGAGCCTGACAATGTAACCAGCCGGGTTCCATTGTGCAATGCGGCAAGGGGTGCAGGCCTTGGCGGGCGTCGACGGTATTGTCAATCTTTGACATGGAGCTTAAATTGCCCGGGCAAGGAGCCTTGCCATGCCCGCCCGCAACGTCAGCCTGACCCCCTACCTCGCGGACTTTGTCGACCAGAACGTGAAGTCCGGCGAGTTCCAGAACGCCAGCGAAGTCGTCCGCGAAGGACTTAGGCTACTGCGAGAACGGCAGGAGGCGGAAGCCGCGAAGCTGGAAGCCCTGCGAAGCGCCGTCTACATCGGGCTCGAGGATGAGCGCCGCGGATATGTCACCGAAATCGACCTCGACGACCTTCGCGACATGTTGGCTGAGGCGGGTCGCACCGGGCGCAAAGATCCCGGGCGCAAAGGTTGAAGACGTCGCGCAAGGTCGAATTCACCAAGACGGCGAAGGACGATTACGCTCAGATTCTCGACTACAGCGCCGAGAAATTCGGCAACCAAGCCCGTCGTCGCTATGAAGCGCTCATCGCCGCGGCGATCGAAGACTTGGCCGCAGATCCCGTGCGCGCCAGTAGCCGCGCGCGTCCCGAACTTTCGGACGACCTGCGATCCTACCATCTCGACCACAGCCGTCGTCGCGCGATCGTCGAGGGCGATACCGTGGGGCGAGCACGGCACGTAGTGATCTATCGACAACTCACGCCCGATGTCATCCGCGTCGTGCGAATACTCCACGACGCCATGGAGTTCTCGCGTCACGTCCCAAAAAACTAGCCTTCCTCTGGATTTCTGATCGTCCACGCTCCGCGCCGCCGCACGACCGCCCAGTAGTAGACCAGCGACACGCCGATCGAGGCCGCCGCCGCGATCAGGCCCGGGCGACCGTTGTCGGAGTCTCTCGCGGCCATCCAAAGGATGAAACCTACGCCGGCTATGCCGAGCACCGGCAGGATCGGGTGGAGCAGGCTGAGTCTCGGCGCATGCAGGGTCGAGCCGTTGCGCCGGCCCATGATCACCGCCCAGCAGAGCACCAAATAAGTCACAGTCAGGCCCGCGCCCGAAAGCATCAGCAGCTTTTCCAGGCCCAGGAAACAGGCCGCGACAGCGGTGGCGCCGGCCGCCAGCGTCGCGGCCCAGGGCGAATGGAAACGCGGGTGGGTCAGCAGGAACATGCGGTCGATCATCGGATGCCAGGCCCCGTCGCGGCCGGTCGAGAAGAAGAACCGGCCGTTCTGCAGGATGGTCGCCAAGACCGCGTTCAGGATCGCGACCGCGATGGCAATGTTCACGGCCGTGGCGAGGACCGGCCCTCCCCGCGCCGCGATGAAATCGCCGAACGGGTTCTTGGCGCTGAACAGGTCCTTCAGGTCCGGCGCACCCATCAGGACCGCCACGACCGGAATGACGATCGCCGCCACGGTGATGGCCCCGGCCCAGAGGATAGTTGTCGCCACCCGCCTAGGGGCGTCGTGCTGTTCCTCGGCGAAGTAAACCGCCCCGCCGAAGCCGTTGAAGACATAGACCGAAACCGACGACGACAGGCCTATGGCCGCGAGCGACGCCGGCGCGAGCGCATTGCCGTTCAACAGCACCGGATGGGCGATGAGTTCGCTTGCCGGCCGCACCGCGTGCCCGAAGCCCAGCACCGCGAGCACCGCCAGGGCCGCCAGCTCCAACGCCAGGAAGACCCCGGTCACCCATGCGTTGGTGCGGATGTGAAGCACGCCCAGGAGCGTGGTGACCACGATCACCCCCACGGCCCAGACCCGGTCGTCCAGCGCGGGCAGGAAGCTATCGAGATAGGGCGCGATCCCGAGCGCCAGCACCGCAGGCGTCAGCATGTTGAGAAACGCGGTCAGACCCAACACCGCGTAACCCGCTGCAGGCCCGAGCGTGCGCCCGGTCATCACGTACTCGCCCCCCGCCACCGGAAAGGCGGAGCTGAGCTCGGCGTAGATGAAGGCGATGGGCACCACGAGCAGAGCGCCGGCGATCAGGCTCAGCGCCGCGCCGGTCCCGGCCTGGGCGAAGATGTCGGGCACGCCGACGAACACCGACGCCGCCGGCGTCACCCCCGACAGGGTGAGCAGCAGCACGCCCATCACCTTCATGCTGCGGGTAAGCCCGTGGGACCTGGACGGCTGTCCGGATGCTGCGCTCACGATTCCCCCGCTTGCGACGCGCGCCTTATAGTCAATGCTTACGCTGGCGCCGCGTCGGCGCCCACCTCGGCTCGCTCCGCCAGCGTCGAAGCGGTTTCGCCGGTGACAGGGTCGCGCCAGTCCGGCGCGATCTCCGCCAGCGGCCCCATCACAAAACGACGTTCCGTGGCGCGAGGGTGCGGCAGGATCGGGACGGATTGCGTCTCGACGCGACGGCCGTAGGCGATCAGGTCGAGATCCAGGGTGCGCGGCGCGTTCCGCCCGTTTCGTTCGCGGCCAAATTGCCGTTCGATTCGATGCAACGCCTCGAGCACGGCGGCCGGCGACAGCGCCGTCTCGACAATTGCGACCCCGTTGCGATATTCCGGCCCGGCCGGGTCGGGCCAGGCGGCGGATCGCCACCAGGACGACCGGGCTTTGATGTTCAGACCATCGGCCGCAAGCGCCGCCAGCGCGGCCTCCAGGAGATTTTCCAGAGACTCGTAAGCCCCTTTCAAATTCGACCCGAGCGCCACGACCACGGCCTCGTCCCAGACTCTCTCATCGACCGCCCCCATTTCGTGTTCATCCATAAGGACGCTTTCAGCCCATGACCTTTTACCCGACCGACCGGGTCGCCCTGTTCATCGACGGCGCCAATCTCTACTCCGCCGCCAAGGCGCTCAATTTCGACATCGACTACAAGAAACTGCTCGACGAGTTCCGCCGCCGCGGGGTCCTGATCCGCGCCTACTACTATACCGCCATTGTCGAGGGCGACGACTATTCGCCGATCCGGCCGCTGGTCGACTGGCTCGATTACAACGGCTTCTCGCTGGTGACCAAGTCGGCGCGCGAATACACCGACAGCCAGGGCCGCAAGCGCTGGCGCGGCGACATGGACATGGAGATCGCCGTCGACATGATGGAGTTGGCGGGCCGCGCCGACCACCTGGTGCTGTTCTCCGGCGATGGCGACTTCCGCGCACTGGTGGAGGCGGTCCAGCGCAAGGGCGTGCGCGTCACCGTGGTCTCTACCGTCAAGTCGCAGCCGCCGATGGCGTCCGACGACCTGCGCCGCCAGGCCGACAACTTCGTCGAGCTCTCGGACCTTATCCCCATCGTCGGCCGCCCGCGCCAGGCGCACAGCCCGCAGTTCCTGCACAACGACCGCCCGCGCGGCGGCTATGGCGAGCGCACCCCGGCCGAAATCGAAGCCGACGACGAAGATTGAGCGCCCCTCCGGAAGCCCCGAAAGACTGTCCGCTGTGTCCGCGGCTGGTCGCCTATCGCGAAGAAAACCGCGCGAAGGAGCCGACGTGGTTCAATGGCGCGGCGCCGTCGTTCGGCGATCCGAACGCGCGGGTGCTGGTCGTGGGCCTGGCGCCAGGCCGCACCGGCGCTAACCGGACCGGGCGCCCGTTCACTGGCGACTTCGCCGGCGTGCTGCTGTACGAGACGCTGATCAGGCTCGGTTTCGCGCGCGGTGAGTACAAGGCGCGGCCCGACGACGGTCTCCAACTCGTCGACTGCATGATCACCAACGCCGTTCGCTGCGCGCCGCCGCAGAACAAGCCCACGCCACAGGAAGAGAATACCTGCCGCCCGTTCCTGCAGGCACGGATTGCCGCTTTGCCGAACCTCAAAGCCATCGTCACCCTCGGCGACGTGTCGCGCCGCAACGTACTGAAGACCCTGGGCGCCAAGGCGAGCGCTGCGCCGCCAGGGCACGGCGTGGAAGCCGACATCGGCCGCTACCGCCTGTTCAACAGCTATCACTGCTCGCGTCTGAACACGAACACCGGGCGCCTGACGCCCGACATGTTCGAGGCCGTGTTCAAGCGCGTCCAGAATTTTCTTGGATAAGGATGGATCAACGCATGGGTCGCGTCAGCTATTTCACCGTCGGCTCCGCCGATCTGGAACGCGCGAAAGACTTCTACGACGCGCTGCTGGGCGCCGTCGGCATGACGTCGGTGATGGAACATCCCACCGGTGGCCGGCTCTACGGCGGCAAGGGCATGGGCATGTTCGGGGTGCTCGGACCCTACGACGGTGGGGAACGGCACGATGGGCGGGTTCAGTTTCGAGTCGCGCGAAGAGGTCGACGCCTTCCACGCCAAGGCGCTGGAACTGGGCGCTGCGGATGAAGGCAAGCCGGGAGAGCGTGGCCCCGGTGTTTATTTCGCCTATTTCCGCGACCTCGATGGCAACAAGTTGTGCGGCTACAAGCTCGGCTGAACCGGGCGCCAGTAATCGTAGCGATAGGCGCGCAGGAAACCGAGGCGCTCGTAAAGGCGAACGGCGCCCGTGTTATCTTCCTCGACCTGCAGGAACGCCTTGCACGCACCGCGTTCACGCGCATCGGACAGCAAGCGCGACAACACCTTCGCACCATGACCAAGGCTGCGATGTGCAGCCAGGGTGCGCATGCCGTGAACGCCGGCCCAGTCACCGCTTACCGACGCCGCGCCAATCGCGACCACCTCGCCTTCCTTCCCGAGCCGCGCAAAGCGTGTCCCCTGCCCGCGCGACAGTGTCGAGATGCGAAGGTCCGCCTCCGCCGCGCTGACGTCCGGCGCGATGAACAGCGCGCGCCATGCGGCGTCCGGCGCCGAGCTGAGGGTGATGGGCGCGTCCTCGGGCTCGGCATTCGCCAGGGGCCGCGTCATGACGAGCGTGGTCATTCCCGGTGCAAAGCCGCGCGCGGCAAGCGCGGGCGCCAAGCCCGCAGGCTGCGCGTACGGCGAAACGCGGAATGCGGGCCGCAGGCCTTGGTGCCGGTAAAAGACGAGGGCGCGATCGATCTTCGCCTCGAGCGGATCGACTCCTCCGGTCAGGGGCGCAACGCTGTTCGCGCGGGAAACGACCCCTTCATTGGCGCAGAGCAACCAACCGTCGTCGCATTGTAAGACCCGGGGCGGCAGCGCGGCCAACGTCGCCCGCTCGATCGCGTCCGCGCCGGCGGCGTCGATCATTCCTCGAGGTGAAGCCGATGGAAGCGCGACCAGCAGGCCTCGGCGCCCAGAATCTCGACCTGGCTGTGTTCGACCGTGACGCAGAAGTGGTGCTTGTGGGGCGGCGCGAAAAAGCCGTTGGTCGGCGCGAAGGTGAAGGCGCGGCCGAAGGTATGGCCGTCGGCGCGGGTCACCTGGATGGAATGCTCATCGAAACTCGGCAGGTCGAGACTGGCCGCGCTTCGCGGGTCGATGTGACGGCTCTTACCGTCGTCGAGCCTGACCTCGACCGCAGCCTTGGTCTGGTTCAGAACGATGACGTCCTTGTCCACGTCCGCCGGCTCACCGGCAATGAGACCGCTGAGCGTGACCGCCGCCAGAATACCGATCATGACCTATCCTCCACCGCAACCCCGGGGCGCATATTGCAGCAATTGCTCGGCTGGCTCCAGGCCCCGCGTCAGCCTTTATCCCGCATCAGCCTGGCCTTGTCGCGCTGCCAGTCGCGCTCGGCGACGGCTTCGCGTTTGTCGTGGTTCTTCTTGCCGGTGGCCAGCGCCAGTTCGAGTTTGGCTATGCCTTTTTCGTTGAAATAGAGCCGCAGCGGAATGAGCGTCCGGCCCTCGCGCTGGACCGCGCCGATCAGCCGGTCGATCTGTTTGCGGTGGAGCAGCAGTTTTCGGGGGCGGCGCGGTTCGTGGTTGAAACGGTTGGCCTGGCCGTAGGGCGGGATGTCGGCGTTGACGAGTTCGATCTCGTTGCCGTTCACCGCGGCATATGACTCCGCGATGTTGGCGCGGCCGTTGCGCAACGACTTCACCTCGGTGCCGGTGAGTTTCAACCCGGCCTCGATCCGGTCCTCGATGAAATAGTCGAAGCGGGCCCGCCGATTCTCGGCGATGCCCTTGGCCTGGGGTTCCTTGCTCATCTCACATCAGGCCCGCGTCGCGCATGGCGTCGTCGATCTGGGGCTTCACCGCGTCCATGCACGGTGCGAGCGGCAGGCGCACCTCCTCGCTGCAGAGGTTAAGCCGGTTCAGCGCGTACTTGGTCGGCGTCGGCGAGGCGTCCAGGAACAGGCCCTTGTGGAGGCGGATCAAGCGATCCTGCCAATCCAGCGCGCCCTTGAAGTCGCCGCTTTGCGCCGCGCGCCACAGCGCCACCATCGCCTCCGGCGCCACATTGGCGGTGACGGAAATACAGCCGACGCCGCCGCACGCGACGTAGCCGAGGAAGCTGCCGTCGTCGCCGGAGATCATGGCGAAGTCATGGGGAACCAGGCGACGCATCAGGCCGGCGCGCGTCATGTCGGCGGTGGCGTCCTTGATCCCCTTTACATGGGTTAAGCCCGCGAGCCGAGCGACGGTTTCGTTCGACAGGTCCACGCCGGTGCGTCCGGGCACGTTGTACAGAATCACCGGCAGGTCCACTGCCGCGTCGATGGCGGCGTAGTGACGGTAGAGACCCTCCTGGCTCGGACGATTGTAATAGGGCGTCACCACCAGGGCCGCGTCGGCGCCCGCGCCCTTGGCGTGGCGGACCAGCTCAATCACCTTCGCCGTGTCGTTGCCGCCGCAGCCAGCGATGACTTTCGCCCGTCCGTTGACCACCTCGACGCAGAGTTCAACCACCCGGTGATGCTCCGCGACCGAAACCGTCGAGGCCTCGCCCGTCGTGCCCATCGGCACCACGCCGTCCACCCCTGCGTCGATCTGGCGCTCGACCAGGTCCGCAAAGGCTTTGGGGTCGAACACCCCTTCGCGAAACGGGGTGACGAGCGCGGTCAGCACGCCCTGAAACAGGGGTCTTGTCATCTTTCGCCCTTAAAGGCTGGCGGCCGCGTCACGAAGCGGCCAAACTGTTGCCTGTAAAGCGTAAGGGCCCCCTTTGATCGCCGCAACCGTCGTGGAGGACGCGTGTCGCCTTTCGTGAAGTCTATGAGCGTGGCTCTCGCGGCCCTCCTCGCCACCGGCGCCGCGGCCCAGACCGCGTCCACGCCCTCGCCCCCGCCCGCCCCGGCGGCGGCGCAGCCGGCGGGCCAGTCATCATCGACCCAGGCCCAAGTTCCCGCGCCCGCCCCCTACACGACCCCGCCGACCGCGAGCCCCGCACCGGCGACAAGCTACGGCTCGCCGCCGATGGCCTATCATCCTTCGGGCCTGGCCGGCTCGGACGCGACCAACCTCGCCCAGGCGCTGGCGGCGGTGCATTCCAACGACCAGACTCGCGCCGAGACCTACCGCGGCCAACTCTCCGACCCGGTCGCCCAGATGATCGTGCGCTGGGCCGAGGTCGATGCGTTCGGCTCGCGGATGAGCTTTCTCGAACTCGATGGCGCACGCCGCGATCTCGCCGGATGGCCGCGGGCGAACCAACGCCAGGCTGCGGCGGAGCGCGCCATGACCGACGGCTCGATGGACGCCGACCGCACCATCAACTGGTTCGACGGCGCGCCGCCCCAGACCGCCGACGGCGCCATCGCGTTGGCGTCGGCCCTGCAAGCCAAGAACCGCGTTCCCGACGCCCAGGCCCTGATCAAGGATTGGTGGCGCAACCACCTGTTCGACGCCGACGTGCAGGCGCGCATGCTGGCCCGTTTCGGCGCCTGGCTCGACGTCGCCGATCATGAGCGGCGGCTCGACATCCTGCTGCTCGGTCCACAGGGGCCGGCGGTGCAGCAACTGCTGCCGCTGTTGCCGGCGGAGTATCGCTCGCTCGCCGACGCCTGCATCGCCATTCGCCAGGGCCGCTATGTCGCCCCGGGCGCCGTGCCGGCGAGCCTCGCCCAGGATCCGACGCTGTCCTTCGAGCGCGCGCACTATCTGCGCGATCACGGCATGGAGACGACCGGCTTCTACCTGGTGCACGATTTTCCCGCCGCGCCCGCCGACGACGAGGTCGCCGAAAAGCTCTGGCTCGAGCGGCGCAACTACTACAACGCCGCGATCAAGAGCCACGACTGGCAGACCGCGCTGGCGGCGATGACCAACCACGGCTTCACCTCCGGCGAAAAGCTGGTGGAAGCGGAGTTCTTCGCCGGCTGGATCGAACTGACCAAGCTGCACAATCCGGCCGCCGCCGACGCCCATTTCGCGGTGCTGCAGAAGGTGTCCTCGACGCCGATCACCCAGGGACGCGCGGACTATTGGCGCGGGCGCGCGGCGGAAGCGCGCAACGACGCCGCCGCGGCCCAGGGCTTCTACAGCGACGGCGCCAAGTACCTGACGTCGTTCTATGGCCAACTCGCCGCCGAAAAGGCCGGGGTGAAGACCCTGACCCTGCCGCGCGACCCGATCCCGACCCAGGCCGACCGCGAACGGTTCGAAGCTCGCGCGCCGGTGCGCGCCGCGCGCATGCTGGCGGCTGCGGGCGAGCGCGAGTTGTTCCGCAGTTTCGTGCTCGGCATCGCCGAAACCCTGCCCAATGCGGAAGAGACCGCCCTACTGGTCGACGTGGCGCGCTATGCCGGCGACCAGGACCTGTCCATGCGGGTGGTGCGCATCGGCGCCCAGCGCGGTTTCATCCTACCCGAGCGCGGTTATCCGATCCTGCCGGTGCCGCAGTCGCCAGGCTCGGCCGAACCCGCCTATGCGTTGTCGATCGCGCGTCAGGAATCGAACTTCTGGCCGGCGGCGCGCTCCAACGCCAATGCGCGCGGGATCATGCAGCTCGAACCAGCCACCGCGCGTCATGACGCTGCGCGGATGGGTATTCCGTGGAACGAGGCCTCGCTCTACGACGCCGAATACAACATGCGCATCGGCGCCTACGAACTGGGCCAGATGGTCGCGCTCTACGGCGGCTCCTATGTGATGGCGTCCGCCGGCTACAACGCCGGGCCTACGCGGCCGCCCCTGTGGACGGGCCTGTGCGGCGATCCGCGCGGCGGCGCGACCGATCCGCTCGACTTCATCGAGTGCATCCCCTTCACCGAGACGCGCAACTACGTCATGCGCAGCATCGAGACGACCGAGATCTATCGCGCGCGCCTGGCGGGCGGGTCGGCGCCCTTGACCACGGCGGAGGACCTGAAGCGCGGCGCCTACGGCTACAGCGCGCCGCCGACGGGAACGACCTACGCCGGCGTCGGTGGTCCGACGGTCGCGATCCCGCCGGCCGGCGCAGCGAGCACTCTTCCGTCAGCGACATCGGGCGGCACGGCGCTACCCAGCGCGCCGGTCGGCTACACGCCCGATCCGTCGGTCTATATCGACCCGCCGAAGTGGAAGCCCGAACCACGGCCCGCGCACGTCGCCGCCAGACACGACGTGGTGATCGACTGCACCGCGGCGCTCGGCAAGCACGGCCGTCACCGCAATCGTTTCGCCGAGAGGAACTGTCCACGCGAGGAGGACACCCATTCCGCGTCGAGGTCGAAACATTCCGCCAAGAGGGGCGGCGTCAAGGCATCGCACGGCGGCGCCCACGCGGCGGCCCGTCCACGGTCCAGGACGACGACGAAATCGGCGAACCGCTCGCACAAGAGAAGGTCGTGAAGGGTCGCGACGACCGCCACGCCGGCTGAAGCCTGGGCCTTCAACAACTCCAGCGTCAACAGCTGAGCGGCGGGATCGAGACCCGCGATCGGTTCGTCGAGCACCAGCAGCGGCGCACGCGACGCCAGCAGCCGCGCGAGCAACACCCGCGCCCGCTCGCCGCCGGAGAGGTTGAACACGCTGCGGTCCGCCAGCGCCGAGAGACCGACGTCGGCCAAGGCTTTTGACGCCCGTTCACGCGCTTCCGCCGGCGGCGCGGTCAAGGCGCCGAGTTCGACGACCGCCTGCGCCGACACGCCCCAGGCGATGCGCCGCTCCTGCGCCAGATAACCGACCTGGGTCGCCCGTTCCGCGGGCTTCAGCGCCTGCGGATCGCGCCCGAACAGTCTGACCTCGCCCGCCGAACGCGGTAGGAGGCCGAGTGCTGCGCGCAGAAGCGTGGTCTTGCCCGAGCCATTCACGCCGCAGACGGCGACGAAACTTCCCGGTTGCACCAGGCCGGTGACGTTCGACACCACCTCGCGGCCGCCGAGCGAAACGCTGAGGCCTTGCAAGTCGAGGGCGGACGTCATGTGCGCCAGCTCCGCGCCGCGCGCCAGGCGATGAGCGCGAACAGCGGCGCACCGACGATGGCGGTGAACACGCCGAGCCTCAGTTCCTGCTGCGTCGGAATAATCCGCGCCGCGAGGTCGGCCAGCACCAGCAACACCGCGCCCGCCAGCGCCGAAGGAAACAACAACCGCGCGGGATCCTCGCGCACCGCCGCGCGCACCAGGTGCGGCGCCGCCAGGCCGACGAAGCCGATCACGCCCGCGACCGCGACCGACGCGCCCGCCGCGATCGAGGCGGCGATCACCGCGATCAGCTTCAGCCGCGGCATGTCGAGGCCGAGCGTCGCGGCCGTCTCTTCCCCGAGCGTCAGGGCGCGAAGCGCGCGTCCCGCCACGACGCTGAGCGCTCCGGCCAGAACCAGCGGCCCCGCCACTGCGACCACGTCGACCCAGGACCGGTTCTCCACCGAGCCCATCAGCCACGATAACACCTCCGCGGTGGCGATCGGCGACGGCGACAGGTTGAAGATCAGCGCCATCAGGGCGCCGGCGAAACTCGACAGCGCGACGCCGAACAGAATGAGCGCCTCGGGTTCGGGAAACCGCGCCGCGAAGGCGACGAGCAAACCGCCGCCCGCGACCGCGCCGATCAACGCCGCGACCTCCACCGCGCCAGGCGAGAGCGTCAAGCCCGCCACGATCGCCACCGCCGCGCCGAGCGCCGCGCAGGCGGACACGCCCAGGACGCCCGGATCGGCGAGCGGATTGCGCAGCAGGCCCTGCAGCAGGCCGCCGGAAAGACCCAGGCACGCGCCGACCAGAGCGGCCACGACCGCGCGCGGTGCGCGGATCGTCCATAGCACCTCGCCCGCCGCCGATGTCGGATGCGCGAAGGCCTGGGCGTATTGCGCCGAGGTCAACTGCGCTTCACCGAGCGTCACGCCCGCAGCAACCGCGACAACCAGGATAGCGATCAACAGAAGATCGAGGCCGATGCGTTTCACGGCGCGCCCCGCTTAGGCGCGGCGCGTGCGAGCTCAGCGGTCGCATCGGCGGCGAACCAGGCGGGGCAGCCTAACCACGCTCCCGGCAATCTCGCGGCGGTCCGACCTTTGGCGAGGCGACTTACCAGCGGGCTGCGACCCGGCTCCCAGCGGCCGCCGTCGATGTCGTCGAAGAAGCCGAGCACCAGCAGGTTCGGCGGATCGAGCGTCAGCCGCTCCAACGAAATCGGCCCGTAGCCCGGCGCGCGCACGGCGTCGGTCAGGCCCGCGCCCGCCATGATGGCGCCGACAAGCGTGTCCGGTCCCGCCGTGAAGGCGCCCGGCGTCAGATAGACCGCGCGGCGTCCGCCCCACGCGCCGCGGCTCGCGGCGAGCTTGGCGTCCATGCGCGCGATCATCGCCTCGCCCTGCGGCCCGCGGCCCAGCGCCGCCGCCACGCGCCGGATGTTGGCGCGCACGCCGCCGAAGTCGTAAGCGTCCTCGATGCGCACCACCCGCGCGCCGTGGGCCTGCAAAGCGTCCGCGAGCCGTCCCTCGGCGGTCCAGTAACTGACCACGATGTCCGGATGCGCCGCCAGCGCCTCTTCCAGCGTCGGCCGCCGGACCGTCAGTCCGCGCGCGTCCTTCCGTAGCCACGCATCCGGATCGAACGCGTGCGGCGAGACGCCGACGATCTCGTTGCGCGGCGCGAGCGCGAGCACGAACTGATCGGAACACTGGTCGACCGACATCACGCGCAGAGGCCGCGCGCCCGCCGCCGAAACAAGAACAAGGCTCAGCAGGATGGCCGCTGTGGCCGCCTGCAGGCTCACGCCGCGACCAGACCGTCGAACAGGGCGTCGAGCATGGAGCCGGTCAAGGCCGACCGCTCCGCCCACGGGAAATAGGGCTTGGTGATCAGGAGCGCGACGACGCCGTGGCATCCGGCCCACAGCACTTGGGCCGCGACCTGGGTATCGGCCTTCAGCCGCCCGGTGGCGCCGAGTTCGCCCACCGTCTCGGCGAAACTGTCGAACACGCGCTTGCCGAGCATTTGCGCCTCGGTGCCTTCGTTTTCGTGCGACTCCTGCGGCCGCGCGCAAAACACCAGGCGATAGGCGTTCGGATGCGCGAAGGCGAACGCCATATAGGCGTCCAGCATGTGGCGCACCTTGACGGTCGGCGGTTCGGCCAGGGCCTTGATCTCGATGTGCTGGGCCATCAGGTCCTCGAACGAGGTCCGGCAGATCTCCAGCAGAATCTCGCTCTTGTCGCGGAAGTGCATGTACAGCGCGGTCGAGGAAACCCCGACCTCATCCGCGATTTTGCGGATCGTGGCGCCCTCATAGCCGTACTCGATGAAGATCCGCTCGGCGGCCTCCAGGATCTCGCCCCGCCGCACATGTCCCTCTCCCTTTGGCTTTCGTTGGGAGCGGACGGGTTTCTGAAGGGCGACGTTCACGGGCGGGCCTCTGGATTACCAACCGTCACTTAGCCAGGAAGCTGACCCAAGGGCAACTCGGGAGCCGTTCCAGCGCAAGGGTTCATGTTTTCTTAGATTAACCACGCGATCCTTCTGCGAATGCCTGGGAGCACCGATCCCACCGTGATTCGCGGGGCGGCCGTTTTGAACGCGATCAACCTCGAAGACCTGGCGACCGCCATGGCCGCGCGACGGGCCCAAGCCCGTATGCGCATTGGCCTCGCGGCCTCTTTCGTCCTGTGTTTCGGGACCTTCGCGGGCTGGCCCTTCGTCATCGGTTGGTTCTGCCTCTACGCCGGGCTGCAGGCGCTGGAGCACCGGCTGTTCGCCAACGACGACGCCATGACCCCGGCGCGCGCCCGTATCGCCCTGACCCTTCTGGTGCTGAACAGCGCCACGTTCGGCGCCCTGGGATTGCACGGGCCTTTCCCCGACGGGCCCTGGGGCGTAGCCTCCGGCAGCCTGCTGCTGGCCGGCGCCATCCTGAACACGGTGACCACCAACATGGCGTCGCGCGCGGCCTTCACCGCGGCGCTGGCGCCCTTTGCCGTCTATATCGTCGCCATGGCCTTCGCCGCGGTCTGGGTCGGCGCCACCGCGCGCCACGGCCTCCTGCTGGGCTTCGCCGGCGTCATGATCGTGATCTCCGCCGTGATGATCTGGCGGACGACGGCGAGGGTCTACCGGGCGGAGGTGCGGGCGCGGGCGGAATCCGAACGGCGGCGGTCCGAAGCGGAAAGCGCCGTCGCGGCCAAGTCGGCCTTCATGGCGGTCGTCAGCCACGAACTGCGCACGCCGATCAGCGCGATCCTCGCCGGCGCCGCGGAGATCGAACGCACCGGCGAAGGCGCGACCAAGGGCAATGCCCGCCTGATCGGCGACGCCGGGTCGATGATGACGGCCCTGCTGAACGATCTTCTGGACATGGCCAAGCTCGACGCCGGGCGTCTCGCCGTCGAGCAGGTATCGTTCGATCTGCGCAGCCTGCTGGCCGACCAGATGCGCTTCTGGCGTGCGCAGGCAAAGACCAAGGGCCTGCGCCTGCGGTTTATCGGCGCCGCCGCGACGCCACGTCTGGTCGCCGGCGACTCCCTGCGCATCCGCCAGATTCTCAACAACCTCATTTCCAACGCCTTGAAGTTCACCGACCACGGCTCGGTCACGGTCCGGGTGGGCTGCACGCCCGGCGAGGCCGGGACAATCGCGCTGTCGGTCGCGGTGATCGATACCGGTCCGGGCATGAGCGAGGACCAGGTCTCGCGCCTGTTCGCACCCTTTGAGCAACTTGAAGCGTCCGTCGCCCGCGATCACGGCGGCACCGGTCTGGGCCTGGCCATCAGCCGCGACCTCGCGCGCCTGATGGGCGGCGACATCGACGTGACGAGCACGCTGGGCGAGGGAGCGAGCTTCGTCCTTCGACTGGCGCTTCAGCCGGGCGAGGCGTCACCGTCGCAGGTCGAGCCCTCGGCGGCGCCTTTCAGCGGCGGCGGCGTCCAGGTGCTGGTGGTGGACGACCACGAGATCAACCGCCGCGCCCTGACCCTGATGCTCGAACCGGCCCAGGTCGTGGTGACCTGCGCCACGTCGGGCGCCGACGCGCTCACGCTGTTGGCCGTGCGAACGTTCGACGTCGTCCTGATGGACTGCAACATGCCCGGCATGGACGGCCGCGCCGCCACCCGCATTCTTCGCGGCGCCCCCGGCCCGAACCGCGCGACGCCGGTGATCGCGATCACCGGTTCGACCTCGGACCAGGACGTTCGCGAGTGCGTCGCCGCCGGCATGAACGACCACGTGGCCAAGCCCATAGACGTCGCCGACCTGCACGCCGCCCTAGCCCGGGCGCTGGAGACGCAGGCACCTAGTGAGCGGTCGAGCCGCACCGCCTGAGCCGGCCCGTCGCGAGCAGGCCGATCGCTGCTGGAAAGCAAAAACGTCTGAGCACCTATTTGCCTGAGAGAGCGCGGTCGATTGCGCTTTGCCATTGGGTTGGGTCAGGGCCGCCGTACCCTTGAATAATCTTTCCGTTGATCACAAACGTTGGCGCCGCGTCAACGTCCAAGCCGTACACATGCGTGCGATCATCGAATGACTTACGGGAAGCCGCATTGTCCAAGCAGGTGTCAAACTGCGAACGATTCATGCCTAGGCGCTTTTCAGCAAATGCCGCCAGATCGGCCCGGCTGTTCACTTGAATCAACTCGGAATCGTTTTTGTAGAACGCGTCCAGCGTCAAAAAATAAGAGTCCCCTCCCATGCATCGCGCCAGCAGGAACGCAAGGTCGCTCTCACCGCTTCCTCGATGTAGCGCCAGTTCACGAACAACGAGGCGTGCTTTTCCCGTGTCTATGTACGTGCTCTTAAACTTCTCAAACTCGGCATCGTACCACATCGTACAATGAGGGCACGCCGTGGCCAGGTATGCAACCACGACGACCCTGGCGTCGGGCTTCCCAAGTGCGACATCATAAGCATTGACCCGCGTTTCGGCCGCCGCCTTCGCTTCGGGACTGGCAGCGTATTGCAGAGCGCGCGACTCCGCAGCAAAGCGATCAGCTTCGGCCTTTTGCTCAGGTGTCGCTTCAATGGGACCACCGCCCGGCAGCGCGGACTCCTTGAGTGGACGCCAATTGCGAATGCGTTCGTCCGCAATGGCTTTGTCTGCGGGCGAAAGGTCGGACGCGCCTTCGCTGTTTCTCTTAGCCACTTCCGGGGACAACGCCGCCGCGACCTGTTCCTCCAGCCCAGAAATATGGCCCCAGACGTAAGCCTCGATTCGATCCTGATGGCCCAGATCGCTGTTGCCGCCCAATATGACGCTGGCCGTGTCTGCGGATTGGGCCGCATTGAAATAGAGAAGCCACAACATGCCCTGAGCATGACGTTCGCCTTGGTCAGCGGCGCGGCGTAGCCAATACTCTGACTGCGTAGCGTCTGAGAGTGCGCTGCGTTTAGACTCGTGCAGTCGTGCGACTTTCATCTGCGCCAGGATATTGCCTCGCTCGGCCTTGTATCGGTAGCTGTCCGATTCTTCCTGAAGAAGCTGACTCGCCTTGGCTTCGTTTTTGGGAACGCCCCTCCCGCTTTGATACAGCTTTGCGAGCATCGACTTCGCGCCAACACTTCCCTTCGCAGCGGCCGCCTCGAGCTCCAACGCCGCTTTTCTCTCGAGGTCGCCGGTCGTCGCTTTATCGCTAGGGGAGCCAAGACCGGACTCATAGAGCGTCGCAAGCCGCAACATAGCGTCTGCTTCGCTTTCGCCTCCCCTGTTCGCCGCCAACTTGAACCATTGGATTGACGTGATGGGGTCCCGGCGTAGTCCTCCGAGCCCCTCTAGGTGGGCGAGGCCGAGGGCGTAAGCTGCTTCGCCGCTTCCCCCGTCTGCAGCCTTCGTCAACCAGCGTATCGCCTCATCCGCGCCGTGGGGCCCATTCGTATCGAACAGCAGAGCGGAGCCGAGATACGCTTCCGCAACAACATCCCCCTGTTCAGCAAGGGGCCGATACAGTTTTTCGGCTGTCGCGAAGTCGCCCTGGTTAAACGCGGCCGCGGCATCCTGCATCGGGCCGGCAATCGCCGCCGTCACGGGGGTCAAGCAGGCTAACGTAACGGCCCCGACAACAAACCAGATCCACTTCATCTCCCTCGCGCCTCCCGCCGGCTGAGCATGCCGTCGAAGGTGGGGAGCGACAAGTCTCCCTGGACGCGCCCGCCCCCGCCCCCTAAGCGGGACCCATGGCCTCCATCGCCCCCGAACCCGAGATGATGCGAACCCTGGGCTGGGGGGACTATGCCCTGCTCGACTCGGGTGACGGAAAAAAGCTGGAGCGCTACGGCCGCTTCACGGTGGTGCGGCCCGAGCCGCAGTGTTTCTGGTCGCCGAAGCATCCGGAGTTGTGGGCCAAGGCCGACGCGGTTTTCGATCCGGATGGGGACGAGGATGACGGGCGCTGGGCCTTTTCGCGCGCCGTGCCGGAGGCGCAACCCCTGGGCTGGGGCGAGGTGCGGTTCCACAGCCGGTTCACCGCCTTTCGCCACCTCGCCTTTTTTCCCGAACAAGCGGCGAACTGGGCCTGGCTGCACCAGCGCGTGGGCGAGCTCGACCGGCCGCGGGTGCTCAACCTGTTCGGCTATACCGGCGTGGCGTCCCTGGTCTGCGCGACCGCCGGCGCCGAAGTGACCCACGTCGACGCGTCGAAGAAAGCGATCGGGTGGGCGCGCGAGAACGCGACCCTGTCCCGGCTGGACGAAATGCCGGTGCGTTGGATTTGCGAGGACGCGCGCAAGTATGTCGGCCGCGAGTTGAAGCGCGGGTCGCGCTACGACGGGATCATTCTCGATCCGCCGAAGTACGGCCGTGGACCCGGCGGCGAGGTGTGGCGCCTGTTCGAGGACCTGCCGGAACTGGCGCGCCAGTGCGCGGGCTTGCTCTCGGACACGGCGTCGTTCCTCCTGCTCAACGCCTATGCCGCGCGGGTGTCGGGGCCGGCGCTGGCGCACCTGATCTCTGAGGCCGTGGGCAAACGCGGGCGCGTGCACTGGGGTGAACTGACCCTCGTCGAAGACGGCGAAGCCCCGCGTGAGATCGGCCTGTCCTTCTTCGCCCGCTGGAGCGACCGGTGAGCTACGGCCAGCCCAAGGCGATTACCTCGCTCAACAACGACACGGTCAAGGCCGTGCGCGCGCTGCACATGAAGAAGGCGCGCGAGGAGACCGGACGGTTCCTGGCCGAAGGCCTGAAGATCGTGATCGAGGCCCTGGATCAGGGGTTCGCGCCGAAGATCCTGATGCATAGCCGCGAGGCAGACCATCCGCTGCTCGACCGCGCCATCGGCGAAACGCGCGCGGCCGGCGGCGAAGTCATCGAAGTAACGCGTGAGATTCTCGAGAAGATCTCGCGGCGCGACAATCCGCAGACGGTCGTGGCCGTGTTCGACCAGGCATTCACGCCGCTCAGCGACATCGACTCCAAGCGCGCGAGCTGTTTTGTCGCGCTCGAACAGCTGCGCGATCCCGGCAACCTCGGGACCATCGTACGCACGGCGGACTCCGCCGGCTGCGGCGGAGTGATCCTGATCGGCGACACGGTCGATCCTTTCTCGGTCGAGGCCGTGCGCGCGACCATGGGCTCGATCTTCGCCGTGCCGCTGGCGCGGGCGACGCGGGAAGAGTTTCTGGTCTGGCGAAAGCGCTGGCCCGGATCGGTGGTCGGCACGCTGTTGACCGCGACCGCAGGCTATCGCGACGCGGCATACCGCACGCCCACCCTGATCCTGATGGGCCCCGAACAGGCGGGGCTGAGCCCCGAGCTGGCCGCCGCCTGTGACGTGACTGTGAAAATCCCCATGCGCGGTCGCGCCGACAGCCTGAACCTCGCGGTGGCCACGGGGATTATGATCTACGCGGTGACGGACGCCGCCTAGGAGGACGCGATGTCGAAGCCGCAGTTCAAGACGTTCGATCCGACCACCGGCGAACCCGGCAAGGTCTACGACGGCCACACCGTGGACGACGCGCGCGCCATCGCCGCCCGGACCCACGAGGCATGGAGAAGCTGGCGCCGCACGCCGTTCGCGCAACGCTCGACCCTGATGAAGCGCGCCGCCGAGGTGCTACGCGGCCGTTCCGACGAATTCGCCGCGCTGATGACCGACGAGATGGGCAAGACCCTGACCGAGGGTAAGGCCGAGATCGAGAAGTGCGCCTCGAGCTGCGATTTCTTCGCGGACAACGCGGCGCGGTTCCTGGCGGAGCGACCGGTGGACCTGGGGGGCCCAAAAGCGTTCACCGCGTTCAACCCGCTGGGCGTGGTGCTGGCGGTGATGCCGTGGAACTTTCCGTTCTGGCAGGTTTTCCGCTTCGCCTCGCCCGGCCTGATGGCGGGCAATGCAGCGGTTCTGAAACATGCGTCCAACGTACCGGGCTGCGCGCTGGCCATCGAACAGGTGTTCCACGAAGCGGGCTTTCCCGACGACCTGTTCCGCACCCTGCTGATCCCCGGCCGCGACGTGCGTGCGCTGATCGAGGACAAGTCTGTCGCCGCGGTGACGCTCACCGGCAGCGTGGCGGCGGGCAAGGACGTGGCGGCGGCGGCCGGCGGGGCGCTGAAGAAGACGGTGCTCGAGCTCGGCGGTTCGGACGCCTATCTGGTGCTGGCCGACGCCGATCCGGTGAAGGCGGCGGAGGTCGCGACCTCGGCGCGCATGGTCAACGGCGGCCAGAGCTGTATCGCGGGCAAGCGCTTCATCGCCGTGCGTGAAATCCGCGAGGCGTTCGAACGCGCGCTGGCGGAGAAAATGTCGGCGATCAAGATGGGCGACCCGCGCGACGCCGCGACCAAGCTTGGACCGATGCAGAGCGTCGCCGCGCGCGACGAAATCCACGCCCAGGTGCAGGAAAGCGTTCGCAAGGGCGCGCGCCGGCTCACCGGCGGCGAGGTTCCGGATCGTCCCGGCGCCTGGTATCCGCCCACGGTCCTCAGCGACGTGAAGCCGGGCCAGCCCGCCCATGACGACGAGGTGTTCGGCCCGGTGGCGGCGGTGATCGAGGCGCGCGACGAGGCGGACGCCATCGCCATCGCCAACGATTCGGAATTCGGCCTGGGCTCCGGCGTCCTGACCCGCGACCTCGCGCGCGGCGAACGGATCGCGGCGGAGCAACTCGAGGCGGGCATGAGCTTCGTCAACGCACCGGTCCGCTCGGACCCGCGCATGCCCTTCGGCGGGGTCAAGCACTCGGGCTACGGCCGAGAATGCGCCGAGTTCGGCATCCACGAGTTCGTCAACGTCAAGAGCGTGCTGGTGCAGGCTTGAGACGTCAGGGGGGTGCGACGAGCGCCGGGCGCGGCTAGTAAGGCGTCATGAGTCCCCCCTCCCGCCCGTCATCCCTAGCTCCCGTCCTCAAGGTCGAGCGGCTGAGCAAGTCCTACGGCGCGCTGAAGGCCGTCGACGCGATCTCCTTCGAGGTCGCGCCACGCGAGATCGTGGGCCTGGTCGGGCCGAACGGCGCGGGCAAGACCACCACCATCAACATGGTCCTGGGTGTTCTGGCCCCCGACGGCGGCAAGATCGAGATAGAAGGCGTCGACCTGAAGACCGACCGCACCCGCGCGCTGTCCGCCGCAAACTTCGCCGCCGTCTATGCGCCGCTCCCCGGCAATCTGACGGTCGAGCAGAACCTGCGCGTGTTCGGCATGATCTATGCGGTGAAGAACCTCAGCGCGCGTATCGACGACCTGCTGAAGGAGTTCGAACTCGAACGCCTCCGCAGGACCAAGACCGGCGTGCTGTCGTCGGGCGAGCAGACGCGTGTGGCCCTGGCCAAGGCCATGCTGAACGCGCCGCACCTGTTGTTGCTCGACGAACCGACCGCGTCGATCGACCCTGCCATGGCGCGCACCCTGCGCGCGGACATCGAGGCTTTCGCCAAGCGCGGCTGCGGCGTCCTGTGGACGTCGCACAACATGTACGAGGTCGAGGAGGTCTGCGACCGGGTGCTGTTCCTTTCCCGCGGCCGCATTCTATTACAGGGCAAGCCGCACGAACTGGTGGCCGAGCACAAGGCCAAGAGCCTGGAGGACCTGTTCGTCGCCGTGGCGCACGAAACCCTGCACGGAGAGGGCGCGGCATGAACCTCTCCCGCGTCGGCGCCATCGTGCTGCGGATGTACTATCTCTATCGCGGCAGTCCCCAGCGGGTTTTCCCCATGTTCGCCTGGGTCGCGGTGGACATCGTCCTGTGGGGCTTCATCACGCGATACCTGAACGGCGTCTCGCAGTCGGGGTTCAATTTCGTGCCGACGCTCCTGGGCGCCGTGCTGCTGTGGGATTTCCTGACCCGGGTCATGCAGGGCGTGACCATGGCCTTCTTCGAGGACGTCTGGTCACGCAATTTTCTCAACCTGTTCGCGACGCCGCTGCGCACCTCGGAATATCTGCTGGGGCTTGTCACCGCCTCGATCCTCACCAGCATCGTCAGCCTCGCCTTCATGATGGCGCTGGCCACCGGCCTCTTCGGCCTGTCGTTCCTCAGCTACGGCCCCGCGCTGGTCCCTTTCCTCTTGGTCCTGTTCATCAGCGGCATGGCGCTCGGCATCTTTGCCGCGGGCCTGGTGCTGCGGCTAGGCCCGGCCTCCGAGTGGCTGATCTGGCCGATCCCGACGCTGATCTCGCCCTTCGCCGGCGTGTTCTATCCGGTGAGCGTGCTTCCCGCCTGGATGGGCGTGATCGCCCACGCCTTGCCGCCGGCCTATGTCTTCGAAGGCATGCGCGCCGTGATCCGGCACAAGGCGATTCCGTGGAGCGACCTCGCGATCGCGACGGGGCTCGCCGCCTTCTACGTCGTGCTGGCGTGCCTGTTCTTCGCGTCGGTCTATCGCTACGCCATCCGCACCGGCCTAATCGCGCGCTACAGCGCCGAGACGGTAACCTAGTCATCGAAGCGCGGTTGACCGCTTCCTCGCGCGCCGCCCAAGAATGTCTGCATCAGGAGGAACTCACAGTGGGCAAGGTATGCATCAAGACCGACAAGGCGCCGCAGGTTCTCGCCGGCTACAGCCAGGGCGTAAGAGCCAACGGCCTGGTTTTTGTTTCGGGCCAGGGGCCCTTCGATCCCGAGACCGGGAAGCTGGTGGGTGAAACCATCCAGGAACAGACCGCCCAATGCCTGCGCAACATCGAAGCGGTGCTGAAGGCGGCCGGTTCGTCTCTCGACCGCGCGGTCAGCGGCACTTTCATCCTGGCGGAGGAAGAAGATTTCCCCGGCATGAACGAGGAGTGGAACCGCTGGTTTCCGAAGGACCCGCCCGCACGCCAGGGCGCCAAGCTGCCCGTGCGCCCTCAAGGCATGAAGGTTTCCATCGCGATGATCGCGGCGGCGTGACGCTCTAGGTGTGCTCGCCCGCGGATTTGGCCTCGGCAGGCGGTGCGGGAACGGACGACGGAGAAGGCTGGCCGACCATGGGCGCCATCCAGGTGACGAGGTCCCACGCGTTGCGGATGCCCATGAACAGCAGCGTCATCAACAGCGCGGCCACGACATAGGGCGCAAGCTTCGGTTGAACGAACTCGAGCGCCGTCGCACCGAGCAGCAACAGATAGACGATCGGCGGCGTCACGCCGTACATCCAGATGTCGGACCAGTGCGGCTTCACATTGCCGTCGGCCTTTCCCAGCCGTAGCGCGATGATCAGGGTGTAGCCCACGCCGTAAAGCGATATCGCTCCGAGCACGAGCGCGGTTTGGTCAGAGGTGAGGCCGGGCGCCATCGCCGCCGCGCTCATCGCCATCACCACGCCGAAGTGAAACACCGTGGGCGTCAGATAGAGCGCGGCGCCGCGCAGGGTGCTGTCGCGGTCGCGCCCGGCGGTCAGGGTGACCACCACGAACAGCAGCCCGATCAGCGACCCCGCCGCCGGCCCCGTCGTCAGAAAGAAGTTGTCCCAGCCGTGAAACATGGCCCTGGCTTACAGCGCCGGACGCCTAAGGTAAAATCCCGACTTAAGCGGCGCTGCGCGTATCGTCGCCCAAGCGGCCTTGACATACGTCTTGCAGGCAGTCGGCAAGGATGGCGAAATCGACTGGCTTGTTCAGGTAGGCGTCGGCGCCAGCCTCGAAGCCGGCCTTGCGATCCTGGGGATGCGCGGCGGCGCTGACGATGACCACCGGCGCGGCGGTGTTCGGCCCGGCGCTCTCGCGCAGGCGCCGGGTGGCCGTCAGACCGTCCATCACCGGCATGTTGACGTCCATCAGCACAAGGTCGAACTGTTCGAGTTGCAGCAGGTCGAGCGCGATCGATCCGTCCTCCGCCGCCGCAGTCGCGTGTCCCGCAGCCTGGAGAAAGTGCTCCAGGATCATACGATTGACCGGATGATCCTCGACGATCAGCACGCGCAGGCTCCGTGCCGCGGGCGCTGCGTCTGCGGTCTCGACAAGCGCCGTTTTAACAGGCTGCGGCGCATCGGCGACGAACGTGAAGGTGAACGTCGAACCGGCGCCCGGCGACGATTCGATAGCAAGACGGCCGTCAAGCAGCTGCGCCACCTTGTGACAGACCGCTAGCCCGAGGCCGGCGCCGCCGAAGCGGCGAGTCACCGAGGAATCTGCCTGAGTGAATGGCTCGAACAGCCCATTGATCTGGCCCGGAGCGATGCCGACGCCGCTGTCGCTGACGGCGACGCTCACGAGGGTGTGCATCTCCTCCGACGGGCCGGCCGAAACACGCACGGCGACGCCGCCGCGCTCGGTGAACTTCACGGCGTTCGACAGCAGACAGTTCAGTGCTTGGGTGACGCGCGCCGGGTCGGTCACCAGGCGCTCAAGCCCCTGTGGCGCGATTTCCAGCTCGAAGTTCAGGCCCTTCGCGTTTGCGGCGACCTGCCAATCCTTACAGACACGGTGCAGAAGCTCGGTGAAGTCGAATTCCGACCGCTCGATCGGCACGCCGGCGCCGACGTGGGTCAGCTCAAGAATGTCGTTGAGGACGGCGAGCAACGCATTGGCGGACTCGGTGATCACCCCCAGGTAAGTTCTCTGAAGCGTATCGGCGCAACGCTCGCCGAGCAGCTGGGCGGCGCCCAGCACGCCGTTCATGGGCGTGCGCAGTTCGTGGCTGATCATGGTAAGGAATGAGGCCTTGGCCCGGTCGCCGGCCCGGGCGTGGTCGCGTTCCCGTTCGAGGTCCACCACCAGCTGTCGGCGTTCCGCCTCGACCAGGTCGAGCGCCTGACGCGTGCGGTAACCGCGCAGCAGACGCCCCGTGATGTGCACGCACCAGACAAGCTCGGTTGCAAGCGCCGGAACGAAGCTCGCGCCGCCCCAAAGACCGCTTACGAACGCCGCAGCGACGAGCATAAACGGCAAGGTGGCGATGAGTGCGCGGCGCGGCTCGCTCTGAAACTGACCGATGCCGACGCCCCAAAGCACGTGCAGCAGGATAAAGGCGATGGTGAGATGAAACGGATGGGGGCTGAGCCAAGCCAACACCGGCGCAATTGCCCAGACACCCTCGTTCAGCGTCACCAGCGCCATGAACCGCGCATCGGCGTTCTCGCGGAAGCCCAGACCGTTGCGCATCGCGCGCCGTTCCACAACGCTGCGGACGATGCCGATGGCCACGGTCGCCGCCGCCCAGCCAACCGCCGTGGCGACCGGGGCGACGGTGCAGAGACAGATCAGAAAGGCGAGCGCCGCGGTGTAGCGCAGCCACTGCGTCTTCACGACGGTCGAAAACGGAGCTTCCGGCGCGCACGAGGCGACGCGCACAATGTCGGGCGTGGGAATGGCGTTTTCGGGCATGGCGCCGTTCTGCTAGTCCATGGGTTGCATAAGCTCGTAACCCCTAATGGCGCGTGAACTGGGGGCGACCGGGGGTGCGGCCGGGGGTCACGCCGTTAACCTTTCGAGCGCAGTTGGACGTTCGCTGCCTGGCCCACCGCCTTATCCAGAGGCTTTCCTCGCCGAGCGAAAAGCGAGAAGCTCAGACCATCACCTCATATCGGAAAGCTGAATCGGCAGCCGTGCCAGCGCCCTCGTCCAAACTTCCGCAAATCCCGACCGGTGAAGCCTGGCTCGTCTACGACGGCGAGTGCCCCGCGTGCCGCAACTTCACCAGCCACGTTCGGCTCCGCAAAAGCGTCGGCGAGGTGCATCTGGTCGATGCGCGCGAGGGCGGTCCGATCGTCGATGAAATCCAGGCGGCCGGGTTCGATCTCGACAAGGGCATGGCGTTCAAGATCGGCGGACGCCTCTACCATGGCGCCGACTGTCTGCACGTACTGGCGCTGTTGAGCAGCGACCGCGGCTGGTTCAACCGGCTGAATGCTGCGCTGTTCCGCTGGCCTCTGGTCAGTCGCCTCGCCTATCCGCCGTTGAAGGCGGGCCGAAATCTTCTATTGTTCGTGCGTGGCAAGCGGCCGATCAACCACCCGCACAACTGATCACGTTCCGCGCGGTTTCGCTCGCCGTGTCGGCGCTGCGGTCGCCGGGTCTTCGGGCCAAGGATGTCTGGGATAGCGTCCGCGCATGTCGCGGCGCACGTCGGCCCAACTGCCTTTCCAGAACCCGGGCAGGTCTTTGGTCATCTGCACCGGCTTATGTCCGGGCGACAGCAGCGCCAGCGTCAGGGGCGCGCGTCCCGCGCCCACGGTCGGATGGGTCGCCAGGCCGAACAGTTCCTGCACGCGCACGTCGACGCGGGGACCGCCGTCGGCCTCATAGTCGATGAGGAACCGCGATCCGGTCGGCGCCTCGAACCGTTCCGGCGCGTCCGCATCAAGCCGACGGCGCAGGTCCCAGGCAATGAGATCCGAAAGCGCCTGTTCCAGGATCGCATCGTCGATCTTCGCCAGGTTCGTTCGCCCGACGAGATGCGGCGCGAGCCAGCCGTCCAGGCTTTCGATGAGCGCTTCATCCGAGAGGTCGGGCCACGCGACGTCGAAGCGACGCAGGAAGGCCACCCGCGCGCGCAGCCGTTTTGCGCGCTCGCCCCAGGCAAGACGGTCAAGGCCTCCCGCACGAACCTGGTCGAGCAGACTCTGTTCGATGAGCGACGCTGGTGCATCGGCTAGCGCCCGTTCTTCGATCACCAGTTCGCCGAGTTTCGTCAGCCGCACGGCGCGCACCTTGCCGCGCGGATCGGTTTCGATGCGGTCCTCGATCTCGATGCGATCGGCAAACGCGTCGGCGAGCGCCGCTTCATTCAGCGGCGCCGCCAGCAGAACCCGATCGCGCGCCGCGCCGCCGCCGAGTTCGCCTACCGCAAGCCATGTCTCTCGCGCCAGGGCGTCGGTGGGCTCGACGAAGACGCCGCGGCCCGAGGCGAGGCGGAACTCGCCGGGCTTGCCGCGCGCCTTGGCGATGCGCTCGGGATAGGCCTCGGCCAACAGCAGGCCCGGATCGATCGCATGCGCGCGCACGGTCGTGGCATGCCGCCTCGCCGCGTCCGCCCAGCGCGCCACCAGCGCGAGCGCGTCGCGCGTCTTCGGCGAACGATCGCGCTCGAGTCGTTCGAGACGCGTGCGCAAATCCGTGTCGTTGCCCCCGAGTCCGCGTTCGATCAACACCGCCGCGATGCGCGCGCCGAGTTGGGCGTCGCCGCCGGCGGCCGCTTCGACGACCATGTGGGCAAGACGCGGCGGCAGGGCGAGGCCGGCGAGCGCGCGGCCGTGGTCGGTGATCGCGCCGGACGCGTCCAGCGCCTGCAGCCGTTCGAGCAAGGCGCGCGCTTCCTTGAACGCGGCCGCCGGCGGCGGATCGAGGAAGGCGAGCGTCGACGGGTCCGTCGTTCCCCACGCCGCGAGGTCGAGCGCCAGACGCGACAGGTCCGCCTCGAGAATCTCCGGCCGTGCGAAGGCGATCAGCGAGCGCGTCTCCGGCTCGTCCCAAAGGCGGTAACAGACGCCCGGCTCCAGCCTTCCCGCACGACCGCGGCGCTGGTCGGCGGCGGCGCGCGACACGCGCACGGTTTCCAGCCGCGTAAGGCCGGATGAGGGATCGTAACGCGGCACGCGCGCGAGGCCGGCGTCGATCACCACGCGCACGCCTTCGATGGTCAGGCTGGTCTCGGCGATGGAGGTGGCGAGCACGACCTTTCGTTTTCCCGCCGGCGCCGGTTCGATGGCGAGGTCCTGTTCCCTCGGCTCCAGCGCGCCGTAGAGGGGCGCGAGGATCACGGTCGCGTCGCGCACCCGCTCGGCCAGCCGTTCGTGCACGCGGCGAATCTCGCCCTGCCCCGGAAGGAAGACGAGCAGACTGCCGCCTTCCTTAGCCAAGGCCTGCAGAACGGCCGTGACGACCGCGTCCTCGATCCGGGGACCGCTTCCGCGTCCCAGGTAGCGGGTGTCGACCGGGAACATGCGCCCCCGACTCTCGACCAAGGGCGCGTCACCCAGCAGGGCTCCGACGCGGGCGCCGTCGAGGGTGGCGGACATGACCAAAAGCCGCAGGTCGTCGCGCAGCACGCCTTGGGCGTCGCGGGCGAAGGCCAGACCCAGGTCGGCATCGAGACTTCGCTCATGGAACTCGTCGAACAGCACGGCGGCCACGCCCTCCAGGCCGGGGTCGTCCAGGATCATGCGGGTGAAGACGCCTTCGGTGATCACCTCGATGCGGGTTCGGGCGCTGATCCTCGACTGCAGCCGCACCCGGTAGCCTACGGTTTCCCCAACCTTTTCCTCAATGAGCTGGGCCATCCGCGCCGCCGCCGCCCGCGCCGCCAGCCGGCGGGGCTCGAGCACCAGAAGCTTGCGGCCCTGAACCCAGGGCTCGTCCAAGAGGGCGAGCGGGACCACCGTCGTCTTGCCCGCGCCCGGCGGAGCGACCAGGACGGCTTGCGCACGCGTCCGCAGAGCGGCCGTCAGGGCCGGCAGGGCGTCATGGATCGGGAGGGCGGGTGAAACGTCCATTCTGACCGGCGTTAAGCTAAACCCTTGACCGTGCGCTGGCTTGCGGCTCTCTTGCCTGCCAACCGATTTGGGACGAGCCCAGTGTGGGCTTGAAGGGGGAACGTATGTGGCGAGTTAAGCCACTCGATCAGATTCTAGCGACCGCTGAAAAGAAGTCGCTCAAGCGCTCGCTGGGCGTCGTCCAGCTCACGCTGCTCGGCATCGGCGCCGTTATCGGCACCGGCATCTTCGTTCTGACCGCTACGGCGGCGCAGAAGGCTGGACCGGGCATGATGATCTCCTTCATCATCGCCGGCGCCGTCTGCGCGGTGGCGGCCCTGTGTTACGCCGAACTGGCGTCCATGGTGCCGGTGGCGGGGTCGGCCTACACCTATTCCTACGCCGTGATGGGCGAACTGATGGCCTGGCTGGTGGGCTGGGCGCTGATCCTCGAATACGCGCTCGGCGCCAGCGCCGTGGCGGTGGGATGGTCCGGCCACCTGGTGGGGTTGTTGGACAGTTACGGCTATCACTTCCTGCCCCATGCTCTGACCGTGGGACCTCCAATCGATCTTGGCTTCATCAAGGGCGGCGAGGTCGGCGGGATCGTGAACCTTCCCGCCATCATCATCACCCTTCTGGTGACCGTTCTGCTGGTCATCGGCACGAAGGAAAGCGCGACGTTCAACGCCGTTCTGGTGGCGGTGAAAGTCGCAGCGCTGACCCTGTTCGTCGTGCTGACCCTGCCGCTGGTCTCGGGTCACATGGACCACTTCAAGCCTTTCGCACCGCGAGGCTGGGGCAACATCCTCGATCATACGTCGGCAAATTCAGGGACCGGCATACTCGGCGCGGCCGCCTCCATCTTCTTCGCGTACGTGGGCTTCGACGCGGTCTCCACCGCGGCGGAGGAAACCAAGAACCCGCAGAAGACTGTGCCAATCGGCCTGATCGCCAGCCTTTCGATCTGCACCATCTTCTATCTTCTGGTGGCGGGCGGCGTGATCGGCTCCTTCGGCGCACAACCCTTGGCCGACGCGAGCGGGCATTGGTACGCCGACGGCTCGCCACAGCTCTACGGCAGCCCTCAGTGCACGGCGACGCATGCTCCCCTCGTCTGTTCTAAGGAGGCCCTGGCCTATGTGCTGCGCGAGCTGCATCAGCCGCTCGCGGGCTTCCTCGTGGGCCTGGCGGCGGTCATCGCCCTGCCCTCGGTTGTGCTGTTGATGATGTATGGCCAAACGCGGATCTTCTTCGTGATGGCGCGCGACGGCCTCCTGCCGGGATTCCTCAGCGCCGTGCACGAGAAGTTCAGGACGCCGTGGGTGATCACCATCATCACTGGCTGCGTCGTGGCCGTCGCCGCAGCGTTCCTGCCGGTAGGTCAGCTTGCTGACTATTCCAACGCTGGCACGCTGTTCGCCTTCGCGGCGGTGTCGCTGGGGGTGATGATCCTGCGCATTACGGACAAGGCCCGGGTGCGGCCGTTCAAGACCCCGCTCGTGTTCATCGTGGCGCCGCTGTCGATCATCGGCTGTATCACCTTGTTTGCGGCGTTGGACTGGAAGTCTCAAACTCTGTTCACCGCCTGGGCGGCGATCGGCTTGGTGCTCTACTTCCTGTTCGGTTTCTGGAACTCCAACATCCGCAAGGGCGTCATCGACTCGACACCGCTGGAAGAACACGGGTCCGGCGAGCCGCCGGCCTGATCGGGCTTCACGCTCAAACCAGAAGCCCGGGTTCGCCCGGGCTTCTTTTTTTCCGCCACCGGGTTATCTGCAAGCCATGTCCGAGTCTCCGCCGCTGAAGGCCTTCATCGCACCGGTCACGCCGCTGGCGCAGAATTGCACGGTCGTCGCCTGCGCCAAGACCAACCGCTGTGCGGTCATCGATCCCGGCGGCGAGGTCGATCATCTGATCTCCGAGATCGCCAGGCGCGGTTTCACCCTTGAGAAGATATGGATCACCCACGGCCACCTCGATCACGCCGGCGGCACGGCGGAGCTGAAGGAAAAGACCGGCGTCCCCATCGAGGGCCCGCACCCGGACGATCAGTTCTGGATCGACGGCATCGAAAGTCAGGGCAAGACCTACGGCATGCCCGACGCACGCGCCTTCACTCCCGACCGCTGGCTCGACGAGGGCGACCGGGTGCAACTGGGCGAAACCGAGTTCGAGGTCTATCGCTGCCCCGGCCATACGCCGGGGCACGTCATCTTCTTCCATCGCGAGGGTAGGTTCGCCCAGGTGGGCGACGTGCTGTTCAAGGGCTCGATAGGGCGCACGGACTTCCCGCGCGGGAACTACGACCAGCTGATCGCCTCGATCACGCAAAAGCTCTGGCCGCTGGGCGACGACGTCCGCTTCGTGCCGGGCCACGGGCCGATGTCCAGTTTTGGGGACGAGCGCCGCAGCAACCCCTTCGTCGCCGACCACATCCTGGCCACCAAGGCCGGGTGATTCTCGCAAGCTGCGCCTTATCTTGCCGGGCTTGACTCACCGACGGATCGAGCGTCCCAGCGCCGTGAAACGGCGCGCGTCGCCTTTCGGGAGATGATCTGCGATGATCGAACCTGCCGCTGACCCAGGACAACCCGTGCGCGCGCTCTTGGTCGAAGACGAAGCCCTGGTCGCCATGTTCGCCGAGGAGGTGCTGGACTCCCTCGGCTTCGAGGCCGCGACCGCGCGCAGCGGCGCCGAGGCGCGCGCGAAGTGGGCGCAGTCCACGCCGGACTTGGCGATTATCGACGTGGGCCTGCCCGATACGCGGGGCGACAAGCTGGCCCGCGAGCTACGCGGGCAGATGCCCGGCGTGAAAATCCTGATCGCCTCGGGCTACGACGTGGTGGAGCTGCGCGAGGCGTTCAAGGACGACGGCCTGACCGGCTTCCTGCCCAAACCCTACACCGAGGAAGACCTGGTGAAGGCGACGCGCGCCCTCGGGTTCGACGTCACGTCGAGCTGATCCGGCAGCCGATCTGGGATCAGGCGAGCGCCATCTTCGGCCGCGGCTGGTGGAAGAACAGGGCCTGACCGATCAGGGCCTTCACCGTCTCGTCGTTGAACGGCTTGGACACCAGGAACACCGGTTCTGGCCGCTCGCCGGTCAAGAGGCGCTCGGGGAAGGCGGTGATGAAGATCACCGGCACGTCCATGGTCTTCTGGATGTCTCCGGCGGCCTCGATCCCGCTCGACCCGTCGGCCAGACGCACGTCGGCCAGCACCAGGCCAGGCGCGCGGCGCTCGGCCAGGGCCAGGGCCTGATCTTTGGTCGAGGCGACTCCGGTGACCCGGTGGCCCATCTCGCTGACCAGGGTTTCGAGCCCCTGGGCGATGAGGGTCTCGTCCTCGATGATCAGGACGTCGGTGGCCAGCTGGCGCTCGATGGAGCGCTGGGCGGCTTCGAACCGGCGCTGAACCTCGGCTTCGGGCACCTCCAGGATCTGGGACGCCTCGGCGGCGCTGAAGCCCTCCATTAGAATCAGGAGGATCGCGGTCCGGTGTTCGGGTGTCATCCGCTGCAGCCGCTTGTCGGCCATCAGCGATCCGCCGTGGCTAGACGCGTCGATCGAGTGGCCGTTTAAAGCTCTGCGCCAAGTCTTGTGAAAGGCTCGGAAAAGCGCAACGCGCATCGGCAGCGGCCCGACCAGCTTCTGCTCCGACCCGATCAGGCCCTCGAGCGTCGCCCGCACGAAGCCGTCGCCCTCGGATTGGGACCCCGTCAGGGCTCGGGCGTATCGGCGAAGGTAGGGGGCGTGCCGAAGCACCGTCCTGACCGGCATGAACTGACGCTCCCACTCTACAGAGGGGAAATTCCCAAGTTCGACACAGGTTCCGCGAAGCTTGAGTGGAACCGTCTGGTTGGCTGAGTGTTCTTCAACCACAAGGCCTAAGGAGTCCGCGATGCAGGAAGGTCGCAGCAAAGAACCCAACGGAATCTCACGCCGGGGGTTCGCCTCCATGGATCCCGCGCGCCAGCGGGAAATCGCCCGAAAGGGCGGCGCGAGTGTTCCCAGCGAAAAACGGAGCTTCTCCCAGGATCGCAGCCTGGCCGCCCAGGCGGGTCGGAAAGGCGGCGAAGCCTCTCACGGCGGGCGCGGCAAGACCGACCGCCGCGATCAGACTCCCTCCAGCTGAATTCCCCCAGCTGACGACGGAGCCCGGCGCCCGCAGAAACGCGGGCGCGGCTCTCGTTCATCTCCTTGACCGCTATTGGTCGTCCGGCTCAGTTCCGGAGCAGGAAGACGGCGAACTCCGGTCGTGGCGAGATCCAACGCTGTTCGATGCGCCAGCCAGCGGCCTCGGCGAGGGCCCCCAGGCTTTCCGGGGTGAACTTGTAGGAGTTCTCGGTGTGGATGGTTTCGCGGTTGCGGAACCGAAGTTGCCGGCCGGCCAGATGTGTCATCTGCTCGCACAGGCTCAGCAGATGCATCTCCATGCGGCTCTCCTGCGCGTTCCACTGCGCGCGGTGGGCAAAGGCGTTGAGGTTGAAATCGGCGCCCAGCTCGCGATTGGCGCGGGCCAGGACGTTGAGGTTGAACGCCGCGGTCACTCCCTGTGCGTCGTCGTAGGCTGAGACCAGGGTCGCCTCGTCCTTCACCAGGTCGGCGCCCACGATGAAGATCGCGCCCTCGCCCAACAGCGCGGCGGCCGCCTTCAGGAAGGCGCGCGTCTCCGCCGGGGTAAAGTTGCCGATGGTCGAGCCGGGGAAGAATCCAACGCGCGGGCGGCCGCGCGCAGCCAGCGGCAGGGTCAAAGGCCGGGTGAAATCGCCCGCTAGCGGTGAAACCTCGAGCGCGGGATAGGCCGCGCGGATGCGCTCGGCCGCTTCGCCCAGCGCCTCGACGCTGATGTCGACGGGGACGTAGGCCGCGAGTTGCGGCGCGGCGTCGAGCACCAGCCGCGTCTTGGCGCTCGCCCCACTGCCGAACTCGACCAGCACCGCGCCCTCGGGAATCTCCGCCGACAGCTCCGGCGCGATGGTTTCGAGCAAGGCGGTTTCCTGGCGCGTCAGGTAATATTCATCGAGAACCGTGATCGCCTCGAACAGGCGCGAGCCTTCCTCGTCGTAAAACCACTTGGGCGACAAGGCCTTGTCGGGGCCCGACAAACCTTCCTGAAGCGCGGTGAGAAAATCGTGATCGCGCACGACGGTCTTCGCCGGCGCGCGGTGCGCCGGCTTCGGCGCATCCCGGTCTTCCGCGAGGCGAACACCCATGAACTGCCAACGCTGCGCCGGGTAGAAAAAGTTCCGGTAGGTCACGCGCACATGGCCCGGCGGCGTCGCCAGCGAGCCGCCGCGCAACACCAATTGATTGGCCATGAACTTGCCGTTGTATTCGCTGGCCGTGCCTTCGGTCGGCGCGAAACCGGGATAGGGCGCGTAGGCCGACGCGGTCCATTCCCACAGGTCGCCGAATAGCTGTTCCACCCCGCCCTCACCGCGCGCCGCGCGCGGCGTCAGCGTTCCTTCGGCCGCGAGATTGCCCTCGACCGCGGTGCGCGAAGCGGCGGCTTCCCATTCGAATTCCGTCGGCAGGCGCTTGCCGGACCACCGCGCGAAGGCGTCGGCCTCGTACCAGGATACATGCGACACCGGCGCGGACGGGTCGACCGCGCGCTCGCCGTGCAGCGTCATGGCGGTCCAGCGTCCGTCGCGGTCGGTCCAGTACAGCGGCGAGCGCCAGCCTTGCGTCTGGGCGGCGGCCCAGCCGTCGGACATCCAGAACTCGGGCCGCGCGTAGCCGCCGTCGGCCATGAAGGCGAGCCATTCGGCGTTGGTGCTGAGCCGGTTGGCCAGACGGAACGGACGCAACAGCACCGCGTGTCGGGGCCCTTCGTTGTCGAAGGCGAACCCCTCTCCGTTCCAGCCGATCTCGACCTGGCCGCCGTCGAAATCGACATAATGGAGCGGCGGCGCGGCGGGCGCGTTCGCCGCGCACCCTTGCCGGTACGTCGGCATGAGCGGCGACTGCGCGAACAGGTGCAGGACGTCGGTGAGGATCAGCTCCTGATGCTGCTGTTCGTGGTTCAGCGCGAGTTCGAACAGATAGGCCGCGTGCGCATCGTCGAGCGCGCCGGGTTTCGCCAGCCACTCGGCCATCGCCTCGTCGACACGCTGGCGATACTGCGACACCTCCGCACTGTCGGGCCGCGTGATCAGGTGACGATCGGCGCGCGCGACGCGGGGCCCGAGGCTCTCGTAGTAGGAATTGAACAGGCGATCGTAGGTCGTATCGATCGGCGCGCGGCCGGCGACGCCCTGCAACAGGATCTGTTCGAAGAACCACGTCGTGTGCGCGAGGTGCCATTTCACCGGGCTCGTGTCCGGCATGGACTGCGCGAGCCGATCCTCCGCCGATAGCGGCTCAGCCAGACGTTCGCTGCGGGTGCGAACCGCGAAATAGCGATCGACTGGTCCGAGCGGCGCGCCGACATCGAGCGCGCGGGCGCTCGACGCGCCGTGCGGATCGCCGGCGGGGCTCACGCGCTCAACTCGCGAAGACAGCGCCAAGGAATGCCCCTGGCGGAGACAACACAGTCACGCATCGGAACCTGCCTCTGCTGCGGGTTGCTCGCCCGAGACGGCGGAGCCGAGTGGCAGATGGGATAGCCGGGTTCGTTTGTCCAGTAAAGAACAAACCACGAACTTAACCTATGAAAGCCTTGCGTGGAAAAGCGTCCTCCAACCGTGGGCTTAAGGAACCGGATGAAAAAACGAAGCGTTGACTAATCGGCGCCGGGGACCAGTCGCACCCGCGTGCGTCGACGGAGAAGGCGTCCTCCATGGCTACGATTTCCGACTATGAAAACGCCGCCGAACTACGGCCGGTGGAAGACCCGCGACGGACCGACCAGTACAAGGCGAGCTGGCGGGCGGATGTCGTGGCGCTCATCCCCGCGCTCCGCGCGTTTGCCTGGTCGCTCAGCCACAACGCCGCGGACGCCGACGACCTCGTGCAGGACACGCTGGTCAAAGCCTGGACGCACCAGTCAAAGTTCGAGCCAGGCACCAACCTGCGCGCATGGTTGTTCACCATTCTGCGCAACACCTACTACACCGCCGCGACCCGACGCCGGCGCGAGGCGCCCGATCCCGACGGCGTGCACGCCGCCACCCTCTCCTGCGCGCCAAGCCAGGAGTGGAGTATGACCATGCACGCGCTGCATTCGGCGCTGCAACAACTGCCCGACGAACATCGCGAAGCACTGGTGCTGGTCGGCGCGGCGGGCCTGACCTACGAGGAAGCGGCCGACATCTGCGGCTGCGCGCTCGGCACCATCAAGAGCCGGGTAAACCGCGCGCGCGCGCGACTGGTCCACATCATGGAGCCGGAGATCGTGCGCTCGAACTTTACGCGCGACGACGCTTAAGGCGAAAGTCCCAGAACCCTAGTGCGAGCGCCGGCGCCCACGACCCTGGACGGCGCGGCCCTCCAGTGCATCGACCAAGTCGACGATCTCATGCGGCAGCGGTTCGGACGCGACGTTGGCGAACATGACCTTGAGTTGCGCGCCCAAACCCTCGCTCGCCCTGCGAATCTCGGTTGCGGTCAGAGGCGACGACGCACCAGCCGACTGGGCGGGCTTGGCTCGGCGCTCATGCGTATTGTCCACCCCAGACCTCCGGTTTTCGGCCCTGCAGCCCATGAGCCTAATGCATCATTTGCGCACTAAACCGGGCAAGGGCGCGTTTAGTCGCGCTCCCCTTGTGAAAATTAACAATTGTGTGTCGGGAAAGTGACTACGCCTGTGGATTAGCGCTTGAGGATCGGGGCCAGGCGTTGGGCCAGCATCATGTCGCCCTGGATCTTCATCTTGCCCTGCATGAAGGCCATCATCGGATCCAGCGTGCCATCCGACAGCGCCAGGAAGTCGTTCCAGCTCATCGCGATGGTGCAGTCGGCGGGCTTGTCGTCGTTCGACACGGTGTTCGGCGTCGAGGCGCCGTCGATGTAAATCTTGCCGTCCGCCCCGAAGTCCAACTTCACCGTCTTGCCGAGGCCTGCGTCGGCGCCGACGGAATTGCGGATGTGGTCGGTGACCTGGGCCAGATCGGGCATGGGGATTCCCTCGATGAGACGGACCGGCCCGGGCCGGTCGCATGCGCCCTTGGGAGGGATTTCCCCGGCCAAGTCAAGGCGCCGCTAGGGAAGCGGCGCGAACCGGGCTCGCGAAAGCCGCGAGCGCCCGCTAGGTTGCGCCCGCGCCCCAGGAACCCCGTCTCGTGAACGATATCGAACACCATCTGCTGCACGCCCGCCGCGCCCTGATCGAGGGCCGCTGGGCCGACCTGCAACAGGCCTGCGCCGCGGCCAACCAGATCGACGCGACCCATTGGGAGGCCCACTACCTGATGGGCATGGGGGCGATGAACCAGCAGGCCTACCCCCAGGCCGAAAAACTGTTCGCGCGTGCGGCGCGGTTCGCGCCCGATTCCGCGACCGTCCTGGCCATGTGGGCCGCGGCGCTGGCCACGCTGGGGCAGCAGTCGTCCGCGATGCAGGCGGCGGAAGCGGCGCTGCGGGCCGGACCCGCAGACGCATTGACCTTCGACACCCTGGGCGTGGTCTACAGCCGCGCCGCCGCCTATCCGCAGGCCGCGAGCCTGTTTCGCAAGGCGGTCGAGCTCGAGCCCCGCAACACGTCGGCCCTGGTCAATCTCGGTTTCAGCGAAGAGCACCTGGGCGCCCTCGACGCGGCCGAGGCGGCGTTCCGCGCGGCGATCGACGTCGACCCCGGTCTCGCCCCCGCCTATTTCGCCCTCGTCGACCTGCGCAAACAGACGCCCGAGGCCAATCTGAAAGCCGCGCTGACCGAACTCTATCAGGCGTCCTGGTCGCGGCCCGACGACCGGCTGCAATTGGGCCACGCGCTCGCCAAGACCTGCGAGGATCTCGGTCAGTTTGAAGAGTCGATCGACTGGCTCGACAAGGCCAAAGCTGAACGTCGCACCGCGGTCGCCTTCTCCATCGAAGAAGCTCGCGAGACCTTCGCCGGCGCGGCCGAAACCTTCCACGCCGGCGATGCGCAAACCGGCGGCTTCACCAGCGACGAGCCGATCTTCATCGTCGGCATGCCGCGCACCGGCACCACCCTGGTGGATCGCATCCTCGCCGCCCACCCCGATGTCTCTTCAGCCGAGGAACTGCAGAACTTTCCGTTCCTGGTGAAGCGCGAGGGACGCTCGGCGACCCCGAAACTGGTGGACGCGGATGCGTTCCGCCGCGCGAAGACGATCAATGCGACCCAGCTCGGCGGCGACTATGTGAAGTCGACGCGTCCGCTTACCGGCAAGACGCCGCGCTTCATCGACAAGCTGCCGTTCAACTTCTTCTACGCCGGCCTGATCCATCGCGCCCTGCCCGAGGCGCGCATCGTCTGCCTGCGTCGCGACGGCATGGATACCGTGCTGAACAACTATCGCCAGATGTTCGCGGTCGGCTCCAACTTCCACGACTACACCACGCGGCTCGAGGACGTGGCGCGCTACTTCGTGGCCTTCGATCGGCTGATCGCGCACTGGCGCCGGGTTCTGCCCGCCAATCGCTTCATCGAAGTGAGCTATGAGACCCTGGTGGCGAACCAGGAGGCGCAGACGCGCCGTCTGCTCGATTTCTGCGGCCTCGATTGGAACGAACAGGTGCTGAACTTCCACGAGAATGCGGCGGGCGTGTCCACTGCGTCGTCGGCCCAGGTTCGCAGCCCGGTCTATGCAACCTCGGTGGGCCGGTGGAAACGGTACGGCGACAAGCTGAGACCGGCGGCGGAAATCCTCGCCGAGGCCGGCCTCCTTACCATGGCCTGAGGTCGCGCCCTTGTCCGTCTCATCTCCGACCGCCGACGACGCGACGCAAGCCCCCGCCCTGTTGTCGGTGCGGGGGGTGGCCAAGCGGTTCGGACGGGTGCAGGCGGTGGCGGATGTGACGCTGGCGTTAGGCGGAGGCGAGATCGTCGGCTTCGTCGGTCCCAACGGCGCGGGCAAGACCACCACCATGCGCATCATCGCGGGCTTGCTGCGCCCCGACGCGGGCGCAGGCGAAATCCTCGGCATGGATCTTTACGCCGATCGCCAGGCTATCGGGCGCCAGGTCGGCTACATGCCGCAAAAACTCGCGCTCTACGCGGATCTGAGCGTGGCCGACAACCTGCGCTTCCGCGCCGACATCTACGGCCTGCCCAACGCGCGCGCGGCGGTCGAGGAGTCTATCGCGGCCTTCGGCCTTGGGGACTATCGCAAGCACCATGCGGGTCGCCTCTCGGGCGGGTGGGCCCGGCGGTTGCAACTTGCGGCGACCCTCATTCACAGACCGCGCCTGGTTCTGCTGGACGAACCGACCGCGGGCCTCGACGCGGAGTCGCGTCACGACGTGTGGCTGCGCATCGCGCGGCTCGCGCGCGCCGGCGCCGGCGTCATCATCAACACCCACGACCTGGGCGAAGCTGAACAGTGCACGCGCGTCGCCCTCTTCGCGGAAGGGCGCATCCTGGCCGAAGGCGCGCCCGACGCCCTGTCGCGCGCGCTTCCGATGCAGGCGCTGCTGCTGGAGGGCCCCACGGCGCACGAACTTGCCGCCGAGGCCTGCGCCGTCGAAGGCGTGCTTGCCGCCTATCCCGAAGGCCGTCGTCTGCGTGTCCTGGCCAAGCCGGGAGCGGACATCGGCGTGCGCGCGCTGGCCGAGGCGTCCGGCCTCACCGCGGAAACAGCGGAACGCCGCTTCGAAGACACCGCCTTCGTTGCGGTGCAACGCCGCTCGGCGCCGCTGCACGGGGTCGAGGCGTGAGGCTCAGCATCAGCTTCCAGCGCGTCGCCGCCATCGCCAAGGTCGAGAGCAAGCGGCTGATCAACGACCCGATGCTGCTCAGCATCATCTTCCTGCTGCCGATCTTTCAAATCCTGCTCTACGGCTACGCGATCAATCTCAATCCGCAGCACGTGCGCATGGCGATTGCCGCCGACGACCGCGAGCTGGTGAAGTCGGCGGTCGATCAGCTGAAGTCCAACGCGGCCGTGCGCCTGATCGGCCCGGTCGGACCGCCGGGATCGGCAAAGATCGCGGTCTTGAACGGCAAGGCGCTGATTGGCATCGAGGCGAGGAAGCCGGACGCGGCCCAGCCCCTCACCGTCATCCTCTATGCAGACGGCGGTGATCCGCAGACCGTCGGTCGCGCCCTGGCGGCGCTCGATGCGGGCGTGTGGCGCGGCATGGCGCAAAACTACGCCAAGACCTATGCCGCGGAAGAATCACCGAAGGTGGAGGCGCTGTGGCTGCACAACGGCGTCGCAACGCCCAGCGTGCCGGACGTCTGGTCGATCAGTCCGGGACTGATCGGCGTCATCGTCATGGTTTCCATGCTGTTCCTGGGCGCCTTCACCCTCGTGCGCGAGCGCGAGTCCGGCTCTTGGGAGACGCTGCTGTCGACCCCCGCGACGCCGCTCGACGCCCTGGTCGGCAAGCTGACGCCCTATCTCGTGATCGGCGTCGTCACCACGGCGGTTCTGCTGCTGCTGGTCAATGTCCTGTTCGACGTGCCGCTGAACGGCGGCGCCTGGGCGCTGGTGCTGCTCGCCCCTGCCTTCGCCGGCGGCTATCTGATTATCGGCTTCACCTTCTCCGCGCTCGCCCAGAACCAGGTGCAGGCGGCGCAGAGCGCGGTGTTCATCTATCTGCCGTCGCTTATGCTATCGGGCTTCATGTTCCCGTTCGAGGGCATGCCGCGCTGGGCCCGGATCGTGGGCGAGATCATGCCGCTAACGCACTATCTGCGCGCCACCCGCGACGTCCTGATCCGCGGGCGCGGCGCCGAAGCGGTCTGGGATCACACCCCGCCGATCCTGCTGTTCACGGCGGTGACGACCGTGTTCGCAGTGCTCGCTTACCGCCGGCGCCTCAGCTAGCCCGTGCTCTTGTCCAGTTCGGTGATGACGTAATCGATCCCCCGGGTGCGCAGGTCGCCCGCGACGCGCGCGTTTTCCACCGCGGTCAGGCTCGAGCCCGCGCGCAGCACGTCGACGATGCGCGGACCGCCGGGTTCGGCGCGAACGCGCCAGGTCAGAGGCGCCGTCGCCTTGCCGCGGGTGGTGCGGGTTGCGACCAGCCATTCGTCGCCACTGCGTAGCGGCGTGACCTTCACAACGGCGATGGTCGAATTGGGTCCGACCGAGGGGTCCTTTTCGATCCGGCCCGCGATCAGTTTCACGAACACGTCCTCGAGCCGCACCCGCTGGGCCGGGGTCGAGCGGCCCGCCTGATCGCCCAGGACAGCCCGCGCCATCGCCTCCATGTCGAAGGTCTTGGCCGCCAACCACCTCACCAGCCGCCGGTCCGCGACCGGATCGCGAGGGTTAAGGCTGCTCAGCCCGGCGTGGAATGCGATCACCGGGAGCGTCGGATCGACGGCCCTGGCGGCGGCCCCGGCGGCATGGGCCGTGCAGGTCAGCCCCAGGCTCAGCGCCGCTCCGGCCAGCGTCACCCCTAGTTTGGGGAGCCGGTTTCGGGACCGTCCGGGCCATGGATTTTTGGGAATTCCCATTGCCCGACGATGCCATGCCGATCGCCGGTCGCAAACCGCCGGTCGCATTACGTGTCGCAGGCGACAAGGCTGGCGCGGAATGAACGTGGTCGTTAAATCGTGGGCGCGCCGACGGAATTCGGTGCGAAGGCCGTGGAAAAGCAACGAGGCGGCGGCCGTTGTTCCTCCCTGCGGTCGCGCGCCCCGTTCCCCACCGACCACACCCGTTTCGCGAGCTCGAATGGCTTCCCGTACGCACGTCCTCGCGTCGCTTTTGCTAGCCGCCCTTGCGGCCGGCTGCGCCGCCAAGCAGAAACCCCAGCCCAAGCCGAACCTGGTGGTAGTCGCCCAACCCCTGCAGCGGCAGGTGCAAGATTGGGACGACTATGTGGGTCAGTTCGAGGCGGTGAACGACGTCTCAGTGCGTCCCCGGGTGTCCGGCTACATCCAGTCGCTCGGCTTCAAGGACGGCCAGAACGTCAAGGCGGGCCAGCTCCTCTTCCAGATCGATCCCCGCCCCTACCAGGCGCTGCTGTCCCAGGCCCAGGGCCAGTTGGCCCACGCCAAGGCGGCCCTGGCCGATGCCAAGGTCGAGCTGAATCGCGCCCAGGCGCTGCTCGCCGCCAAGGCCGGAAGCCAACAGGACTACGATACCCGCGCGGCCACCGAGCACGCGGACGAAGCCGACCTCGCCACCGCTGATGCGAACGTGAAGACCGCGCAGCTGAACGTCAGCTTCACCCGCGTCACCGCGCCGATTTCGGGCCGCATTTCCGACGCGCGCGCCACCGTGGGCAATCTGGTCACCCAGGATTCAACCATCCTGACCACCATCGTCAGCCTCGACCCGATCCGCTTCAACTTCGAGGGGCCGGAGTCGCTGTTCCTGAAATACAAGCGCCAGGCCGCGGGCGGGCGCAGCGAAGCCGGCGGCGCGCCGGTCGAGATCCGCCTGCAGGACGAGCCGACCTATCGCTGGCCGGGCCATCTGGAATTCATCGACAACGCGCTCGACACTTCGTCGGGCACCATTCGTGCGCGCGCCATCGTGCGCAATCCGTCGAACTTCCTGACGCCGGGCATGTTCGGTCACATGCGTCTTCTGGGATCGCAGCCCTATACGGGGATGCTGATCCCCGACCAGGCTGTCGTGCAGGACCAGTCGCGCCAGCTCATCTATGTCGTCGCCCACGGCGTGGTCGGTCAGCGCGTGGTGACCCTGGGTCCGCTGATCGACGGCCTGCGCGTGGTGCGCTCGGGCCTTCAGCCCACCGACTGGGTGGTCATCGACGGCATCACCCGCGCCCATCCCGGGGGCAAGGTCACGGTGAGGAACGGCCGCATCCAGCCCCAGGCCGATGATTCCGGGACGGAGCCTGACACCGCCCCACCGCCCTCCTCGGCCACGTTCACCAGCGCACGATGAAGCTCACCCACTTCTTCATCGACCATCCCGTCTTCGCGGCGGTGATCTCGATCCTGATCACCTTGCTCGGCGTGATCGCCTATCCGACGCTGCCGGTGGCGCAATACCCCGAGATCGCACCGCCGACGGTGACGGTGGCCGCCACCTACCCGGGCGCGGATGCCGAGACACTCGCCTCGACCGTCGCCCAGCCGATCGAGGAGCAGATCAACGGCGTCGAGGACATGCTCTACATGTCTTCGCAATCGACCGGCGACGGCCACCTGACCATCACGGTGACCTTCAAACTGGGCACCGATCTCGATAAGGCGCAGGTGTTGGTGCAGAACCGCGCCCAGGTCGCCGTGCCGCAACTGCCGATCGTGGTGCAGCAGACCGGCCTGATCGTGCGCAAGTCGTCGCCCGACATCCTGCTGGCCGTCCACTTCTATTCGCCGGACCAGTCGCTGAGCCAGCAGTACATCGCCAACTACGTCACCCTGCACGTGCACGACCAGTTGCTGCGCATACCCGGCGTCGGCGACATCGGCTCGCGCGCCGCGCGCGACTATTCGATGCGCATCTGGATCGACCCGGACAAGGCGGCCCAGCGCAACCTGACCGTGGAAGACATCGTCGCGGCGCTGAAGACCCACAACGTCCAGGTGGCGGCCGGCGCGATCAACCAGCCGCCGGTCGGGACCGGCAGCGGCGCCTTCACCTATAACGTCGAGACCCAGGGCCTCCTCACAACGCCGCAGCAGTTCGCCGACATCATCGTCAAGCGCGACGCCCAAGGCCGCATCACGCGGATCGCCGACGTCGCCCGCGTCGAACTCGGCGCCGCGGACTATACGACCGACGCCTATCTGTCCGGCTATCACGCCGCCGCCCAGGGCATCCTGCAGCAGCCGGGCACCAACGCGCTGGAGACGTCCGCGGCTATCAAGGCGACCATGGCCTCGCTGAAGCCGAACTTCCCGCCGGGACTGTCGTACGCGATCATCTACAACCCCACCGAATATGTCGCCCAGTCCATCCAGGAGGTGCAGAAGTCGCTGCTCGAGGCGATGATCCTGGTGGTGATCGTCATCATCGTCTTCCTGCAGACTTGGCGCGCTGCGCTCATTCCCATCATCGCCATTCCGGTCTCGCTGATCGGCACGTTCGCGGTGATGAAAGCGGCCGGGTTCTCGCTGAACAACCTCAGCCTGTTCGGCCTGGTGCTCGCCATCGGCATCGTGGTGGATGATGCGATCGTCGTCGTCGAGAACGTCGAACGACGTATGCGCGAAGGACTCACGCCGCGCGAAGCCGCGCACGCGACCGTAGACGAGGTGGCCGGCGCCCTGATCGCCATCGCCTTCGTCCTGATCGCCGTGTTCCTGCCGGCGGCCTTCATCAACGGCATCACCGGCCAGTTCTATCGCCAGTTCGCCCTGACCATCGCCTCGGCGACCCTGATCTCCCTGATTGTGTCGCTGACCCTGTCTCCGGCGCTCTGTGCGCTGGTGCTGAAGCCACACGGCCATCGCAAGCTGATGGCGTGGGAGCAGCCGTTCTCGGCGTTCGGCAAGGGCTTCACCAGGAGCTTCGACTGGCTGAGCGACCGCTATTCCGGAATGACCAGCGGCCTGATCCGCGTGCCCGTGCTCGTGCTCGGCGTCTACGCGCTCCTGCTGGGCGCCGCGGTCTGGAGCCTGATGTCGACGCCGACCGGATTCATTCCGGCCCAGGACCAGGGCAACCTGATCGCCGCCATCCAGGCGCCGGCCGGATCGCAGCTCGCGCGCACCGGAGTCGTCGTGCAGCAGGTGATGCAGACGGCGCTGGCGACGCCCGGCGTCGAGGCGGGCAGCACCTACGTCGGCGTGGACGCGACCTCGGGCACCACTTCGCCCTCCAGCGGCCAGATCTACCTGATCCTGAAACCATTCCCCTGGCGCCTCGCGCGTCATCTTTCCGCAAACGTCATCGCCGACAATCTGCGCGCGCGCATGAACAAGATCACCGGCGCCGACGTAAAGATCATCCCGCCGCCGCCCGTGCGCGGCATCGGCACCGCGGGCGGTTTCAAGATGATGATCGAGGACCAGAGCGGCGCCGGGCCCGAGGCGCTCGAGGCCGCTGCGCACCAGGTCGCGGACGCGGGGATGAAGTCGGGCTATGTGTCGAACGCCTTCGTCAGCTTCAACACCCATACGCCGCGCATCTACGCCGACATCGACCGCACCAAGGCGGAGGTGCTGGGCGTGCCGGACAACAACATCTTCGACACCCTGCAGACCTATCTGGGCTCGGTGTTCGTCAACAACTTCAACTACCTCAACCACACCTACAACGTTTACGCCCAGGCCGACTGGCAGTTCCGCCGCGACGAGTCCGCTATCGGCCAGCTGCAGACGCGCTCCGCGTCCGGCGCGATGGTGCCGCTAGCCTCGGTGATGACGCTGAAGCACACGACGGGTCCGTACCGCGTGCCGCGCTACGACCTCTACCCCGCCGCCGAAATCCAGGGCGAAGCCGCCAAGGGCAAGTCGAGCGGCCAGGCGTTGGAGGCGATGGAGAAGGCTGCGGTCGACAACCTGCCCCAGGGCATGACCTACGAATGGACCGACCTCGCCTTCCAGGAAAAGGCCGCGGGCGGCACAGGCATGGTGGTGTTCGCCATGGCGGTGGTCTTCGCCTTCCTGCTGCTCGCCGCCCTTTACGAGAGCGTGACCCTGCCCATGGCGGTGATCATGATCGTGCCCATGTGCCTCCTGGCGGCCATGCTGGGTGTGAAGCTCCGCGGCATGGACAACAACATCCTGACCCAGGTGGGTTTGATCGTGCTGATCGGCCTTGCGGCCAAGAACGCCATCCTGATCGTGGAGTTCGCGCGCCAGGGCGAACTCGAACAGGGACTCGATCGCTACAAGGCCGCGGTGGAGGCGGCGCGCACGCGTCTGCGTCCGATTCTGATGACCTCGTTCGCCTTCATCTTCGGCGTCGCGCCACTCGCCTTCGCGGTGGGCGCGGGTGCGGAGATGCGTCAGGCGCTGGGCGTCGCGGTGTTCTTCGGCATGATCGGGGTGACCGTGTTCGGCCTGATCTTCACCCCAGTGTTCTACATCGTGTTCCGTTGGGTCGCCGATCGCCTGCCCAAGCCGCACAAGCGCAAACCCACCGTGGAGCCCGCCGAATGAGCCGCGCGCGCTTCCTTGCGACCTCGGGTCTGATGATCGGGCTGACCCTCGGCGCGTGCGCTGTGGGTCCCAACTACCACGCGCCGCTCACCCAGCCCGCGACGCACGGCAAGTTCGTCTCGACGGAAGCTGAGACCAGCACCGACCAGCCGCTGCCCGGCGACTGGTGGAAGCTCTACAATGATCCCGCGCTCAACGGTCTCGTGAGCGAGGCGCTCACCGAGAACCGCGACCTGAAGGTCGCGGCCGCCAACCTCGAGAAGGCGCTGGCGGTATTACAGGGCGCGCGCGCCGGCCGCTTCCCGACGACCGAGATCGACGCGGGCGCGAGCTACGGCAAGAGCTCGACCGCCGATCTGGTCGCGTCGCTGAAGGGTTTGGAGGCGCAACCTTCGACCGGCTTCGATGGGTCCTTCGCGGTCGCTTACGACTTCGACCTGTTCGGCCGCATCCGCCGCAGCATCGAGGCCGCGCGCGCCGATGCGCAATCCTCCGCCGCCGCCGAGGATCTGGTCCGCGTCAACGTCGCGGCCGAAACCACCCGCGCCTACGCCGACGCCTGCGCCTACGGACAGGAAGCCGACGTCGCGCGACGCTCGGTCGATGTGGTGAAGAACGTCTACGACCTGACCGTGCGCCAGCGTGATCTGGGCGCCCGCTCCGATTTCGAAGTGGCCAGCGCCGGCGCCATTCTCGACCAGGCTCGCGCCGCGTTGCCGACCATCGAGGGCCAGCAGCGCAGCGCGCTCTACGAACTCGCGGTGCTGACCGGCAAGCCGCCGGCGGAGATCTCGCAGGAAGCCGCCGCCTGCATGAAACCGCCGGTGCTGTCGCAACTGCTGCCCACCGGCGACGGCGCTGCGCTGTTGAAGCGGCGCCCCGACGTGCGCGAGGCGGAACGCACCCTTGCCGCCGACACCGCGCGCATCGGCGTCGCCACCGCCGACCTCTATCCGACCGTCTCGCTCGGCGGAAACGTCGGCGTGGGCGGTTCGAGCCTAAACCAACTGTCGCAACCCAATGCCCTCAGCTTCGGCGTCGGCCCGCTGATCAGCTGGAGCTTCCCCAATGTCCTGGCCGCCCGCGCGAGGATCAGACAAGCGCGCGCCCAGAGCTCGGCGGATCTCGCCCAGTTTGACTCCACCGTGCTGACCGCGCTCAAGGAAGTCGAACAGGCGCTGACCACTTACAACGCCGAACTGAAGCGCAACGCCGCGCTCAGGTCCGCGCGCGACCAGAGCGAGACGGCGGCAAGGCTCGCCAAGGTCCAACTCGACAACGGCGCCATCAGCTTCCCGGACTATCTGCAGACTGAGCGTCTACTGGTGCAAGCCGAGGCCGAACTCGCCTCGTCGGACCAACTCGTCGTCGAAGACCAGCTCGCGGTATTCAAGACCCTGGGGGGCGGCTGGGAGCAGGCGCCGGTGGTGAAACCCTTGCCTGCGGCGTGAATCCGGCGCGATATCGCGCCATGCTACAGCGCCTCCTCGCCGTCCTCGCGCCCTTCGCCCTGATCGCGACCACAGCCGTCGCGCAGACCGCGCCCGTCGATCACGCCTGGGTGCAGTACGTCTCCGGCGGCCTGGAACTTCGCGCCGTCACCAGCGCGAACGCGTGCCCCACGGCGAGCATCGACGGCAAGGCCGCGACCATGACGGCGCGCGCGGCGCCCACCCCTGAATTCCCAGTGTTTTCTTGCGCGCTCAGCCTTCCAGGCGGCGCCAAACAGGTCATTGCGGGCGCGCATGCCTTCACCCTGCCCGCTCACCCGGTGCAGCGCATTGTCATTTTCGGCGACAGCGGATGCCGGTTGAAGGGCAAGGCGGTGCAGGCGTGCAACGATCCGCGCCAGTGGCCGTTCGCCCAGGTCGCCAGAAGCGCGGCGCGCATGAAGCCTGACGTCGTGATCCACGTCGGCGACTATTACTACCGCGAGAGCCCCTGCCCGGCGCGGGCGACCGGATGCCAGGGCAGTCCGCACGGCGACACCTGGGCTTCCTGGGACGCCGACTTCTTCAGTCCCGCCGACCCACTGTTCGCGGCCGCGCCCTGGGTGTTCGCGCGCGGCAACCATGAGGACTGCAAGCGCGGCGCGCGCGGCTGGTATCTGTTCCTCGACGCGGGCGCGACCCCGCTAGCCTGTCCCGCGGTCGATGCGGCGTTCAAGGTCGATCTCGGCGGCCTGAACCTCTATGTCCTCGACGGCGCCGACGCCGGCGACATCACCGCGCCGGACGAAGCGGTGAAAGATTTCGCCGGCCAGCTCGACGCGCTGAAGGCCGACCTCGCCCACGGCAGGGGCTGGATCGTGACCCACCGCCCGATCTGGGGCGTCACCTTCCAGCAGCATCGCGGGCCGTTCGGTCCCGGCAATGTCGCGCTCAACAGGACCGAACAGGTCGCCGTCGCAAAACGCGATCTCGACGGCGTGCAGATGATCGTCTCCGGTCATGTGCACGACTTTGCTGCGATCGAGTACGGGCCCAAGCGTCCCGCGCAACTGGTCGCGGGCACCGGCGGCGATGTGGGCGAACCGGGCGAGCCGATCACGCCCAAGCTAGAAACCGTCCACGTCGACGGCATGACCGGCAAGGACTTCACCTTCGAGCGCTACGGCTATCTGGTGCTCGATCGCAAAGGCTCCGACTGGGTCGGCAGCTTCTACGACATGGACGACAAGGTGCTGGCGACCTGCCGCCTGCACCTGCGATCGTTAACGTGCGAGGCGAAGTCCGCGCGCTAGAGCGTGACGTACGGCCCCGCGATCGCCGCGACGACCGCGACCGCGAGCACGGCCAGGATCGTGTATTTCAGGGTGTAATAAAGCCGCCGGTCCTTGGCCTTCAGACGCTTGCCGTAGCCGGACAGCCGGTAGAGCGGGCCGAAGGCGCGGTTGATCGCGCCCACCTTCTCGCCTTCTTCGTTCTGCGTCGTCGTCGCGCCCATGACCCGATCCATCATCCAGCGGTTGACCCGCGCCATGGGACCGCGCAACGGCCGCTCGACGTCGCAGAGCAGGATCAGGCGGTGCTCGTCGGTGTCGTTCTTGACTTCGTGCACATAGGTCTCGTCGAAGATCATCGCCTCGCCGTCGCGCCACGACGCGCGCAGGCCGTCGACCTCGATCCAGCAGTCGGGACTGTTCGGCGTCGCCAGACCCAGGTGATAGCGCAGGCTGCCCGCGAACGGATCGCGGTGCTTGCCGAGCTTGGCTCGCGGCGGCAGCAGCGCGAACATGGCGCCCTTCACGCTCGGCACTTGGTTCAGAATCTCCACCGTCTTGGGGCATTCGCGTAGCGCCGACGGCGGAGTGGTCCCGTACCAACGCAGGTAGAACCGGGTCCACCCGCGCTTGAAGAAGGTGTGGAAGCCGACGTCGTTATCCGCGGTCGCGGTGCGCACCTTCTCCTCGCGGGCGAGGCGCAGGCCCTCCTCGCGCACGGTGGCCCACGCTTCGTTGAGGGGCGCCAGATCGGGGAAGTCGTCGGCCGGCAGGAACGGCCGGGTCGGGACCTTGGAGAACAGATAGACCAGGGCGTTATAGGGCGCGGTGAAGGTCGAGTGGTCGGTAACCTGGCGCAGGAATTTCAGCCGAACGCGCCCACGATAGTGCACGAACAGCACGGCGGTCAGGAGAAACGCCACCAGGATGGCGAGGAGGTCGGCGAGGGTCTGCATGGGTCTACGGCGGGGGCGGCTTAAGCGTACACGCCCCATCTGGGTGGGCGTTGCGCGAAACGGAAGACCCCCCGGTTCGACCCGCCGCAAATCTGGGCTATGAGAAAACCGCGGCCGGGAGTCCTGAGTTCCATGTTCGACTTCAAAGGTAGGAAAAAGGCTTTTTCGGGGGGGAGCGGCAAGGCGCCGCCACCCGGGGGTGGCGATGAACCGCCGCGTTTCTCCGGAACCCTCGACGTGCACACGCCCGACGAAGCCCTGGCCGCGCTCAAGGCCGGCAACGCCGCCTTCTGCAATGGCGAGGGGGTCATCAACCGGGTCTCCGCCAGGGACTTCGCCGAGCTGCAGGACGGCCAGAAGCCTTTCGCGATCATCGTCGCCTGCGCCGACAGCCGCACGCCGCCTACCCTTCTGTTCAACCAAGGCCTGGGCCGCCTATTCATCGTCCGCGTCGCGGGAAACACCGTGGACCGCCGCGGCCTCGCCTCCATCGTCTACGCCGTGAAATACCTGAAAGCGCCCCTGGTGGTTGTGCTGGGGCACACGGGCTGCGGCGCGGTGGGGCTCGCCCAGGCCGTCGTCGAAGGCCGCGCCGAACTCGAGCCGGCGCTCGAGGAGATGGTGACGCCCATCATCCCCGCCGTGCTGCACGTAAAGGCGCGCGGCCACACCGGCGACATAGCGGTCGCCGCGGTCGAGGAGAACGCGCGCCACGTGGCCAAGGGCCTGAAGACCGCCGACACCACCATCGCCGCTGCGCTTCAGGACGGCTCGCTCAGGATCGTCGCCGCCGTCAAGGACATCAAGACCGGCGAGGTCCGCTTCCTCGACGGCGCCTGAGGCACGCTCAGGACGCGGGCGGCTTCACGAAGTGGAACTCGGTCCCCGCGCCGGCGTCGCCGCCGAGCGCCTTGTAGACGGTCGCCACCTCATCGGGCGAGACGCGCATCTTCCCTGAATCCCGGAACGCCTCGATGGCCGGCTGGGTCATGCGCACGTGGCGCAGGTCCTCGACGCCGGCGACAAAGGCCGCCTTGTCGAAACCGGCGTCCGCATTCGGCGCGTCGGGATTGAACACCGCCTTTTCCGCCAGCGCGCGAATCTCCTGCGGCGACTGTCGGTCGGTCACGCCGAGTTCGCCGTTGAGGGCGTCGACATAGATCAGGCCCATGACGTAGGAAGTCTTCCACTTCCAGTCGGCCTTGGAAAGGTCGATGGATGATTTCGGCGCCGTCGCCAGCCTCCCGATCGTCGCGTCGGTCAGCTCGGTCCTCGCCGCCTGCGCGTCGAGCGCGAGGTAGTCGCCGATGAAGGTCTGCAGCAGATCGCGCGTCGTCGCCGAGCCGGGCAGCGGCCACTCATTGGTCGACGCCACGAACGCAGCGTCGAGCTTGGGCCACGCGGCGGCGGAGTTCATCCAGCCGTACATGTAGAGGCCGGAGTGTTCAAACACCGCGGTGGGCTTGTCGCCGTCCCAGATGCGCCAGATCAGGCCCTGCTTGATCCTGTCTACCGGCGTGTCGCGCTGGGGGTTGATCATCTCAGCCACGGTTTCGGGCTTGAGGATGCGATGACCGTCGAGCTCGCCGCCGTTCATATAGGCGAGCAACAACCGGATGTGGTCCTGCGGTCGCAGCATCGCACCGCCGGCGGGGAAGCCTTCGATCTGCACCCGGGGCGTCGGGAAGAACTCGGGGCCGATGCGTGTGTAGCCCGCCGACAGCCGCGACCAGACGTCGGGGCGCACATGCGCCGCGTCCTGGATCGCGGGATACTGCGAATGCGCTTCGCTCAGCGGGTCGAGGATGTGCTTCTGCACATAGTCGGGCAGGCTGAGATGTTCCGGATTCGCACATTCGACGATCAGGCCCAGCGTCGCAGCGCCCAGGTTCGAGTACTGCCAGGTCGCGCCGACCTTCGTGCTCCAGATCGGCGTGCGCGTCTGTTCGTAGGGTCGCTGGTTCTTGCGCGCATACGCCTCGGCCAGGGCGACCGCGAGCGGACGCGGCGTTCCCGCCTGCGCCTCCCCGTCATCGCCGGCCGACAAGCCGGACTGATGCAGCATCAGATCGTGGATGGTCACCGGCCGGTCGCCGAGCGGGTTCTCGACCTTGAACGGCAGATATTTGTCGGCGCGGTCGTCGAGCGAGAGGACGCCCTGCTCCACCAGCTGCATGACCGCGGTCGCGGTGTAGGTCTTGGTCATCGACCCCGCCTTGAACACCGTCTCGGGCGTCACCGGCGCGTGGGTCTCGAGATTGGCGTAACCGAAGCCCGCCACCCAGATGACCTTGCCGTGGCGTGCCACCGCGACGCCGAGGCCCGGCTCGCCGCTGCGCTTCATGCCCGCCGCGATCACCGCCTTCATCGCCTGGATGAATGCGAGGTCGGAAGCATCGGTCGTCGAAATATGTTCGGTCGGAAGCGGCGGCGTCCAGGCCTGCGCGGAGGTCGAAAGGACGGCGGCGCACAGAAGGACGGCGCGCGCGACGACCCCGGCGAGAGTCGCATTCGGTTTCATGCGCTCGCCCCTTCGGCTCAGACGAACACCGCGCGATAGACGCGCAGCCAGTTCTGTCCCATGACCTTTGCGATGTCACCCTGGGGCCAGCCGCGACGCCTCAGTTCCGCCGGCAGGTTCTGGAACTGCGACGGATCCTCGAAGCCCACCGCGTAACGCAGCGGATTTTGCGGGATCACCATATCCGGCGGGAACACCATCGAGCGGCCTAGGCCGTCCGGCATGGACTTGCCGTACACGAAGTCCGGACCCACGCCCACGTGGTCGGCGCCCACCAGTCTGCGCACATAGTCGAATTCGTCGGCGAAACGCGACAGGGTGCAGCGCGGCAACGCCTTTCCCGCCGTCTTCGCGTTGCGCTGCATGAGGTCCTCGGACGCGGTGATGCCCACCACGCCGCCGGTATCGGCGATGGCCCTGATCACGTCATCGGTGAGACAGCGCGGATTGGGGTTCAGCGCCATGACGTTGGCGTGGCTGCAGATCAGCGGTTTTTTAGCCCGCTTGGTCACGTCGAGCGCGGTGCGCCGGCCGGTGTGGCCGGCGGTATCGACCAGGATGCCCATCGACTCCATGGCGTCCTGCAGATAGCGGCCAGAGGCGGTGAGCGGGATGTCCGGTTCGAGGCAGCCGCCGCCGAATTGGTTCGAGAGATTGTAACAGAAGTTCAGGATGCGCAGCCCGCCCTTGTAATGCTCCTCGAGGTGGATGCTCGGCTTCGCCGACATGAAGCCCCAGTCGTTGCCGGGCGCGGCCGACGCGAAGGTGTCCGCCGACTGGTTGCCGAGGACGACGGCGAGCTGACCCTTCGCCTGGGCGTCGAGGACGTCTTCGTAGCGCCGCACGAGCCGGCGCGAACCGTCGCTGAAGAACCGCGTCTGCATCTCGGCATAGTCGGACAGGCTCTCGCCGCCCCAGCCGTTGATCATCACGCAGCCGACGCCGCCCTTGCGGTTCAGCTCGAAGAACTCGGCCGACGGCATTGAGGCGTCGCTGCCGTTTACGGTGAGGGCGGGCAGACCGCCCGACGTGCTGCGCGCCGCGCCGTGCGCCACGCCCGCCGTCGCCAGAAGCGCCGTCGAGGCTGCGAGAAAAGACCGTCTACGCATCCGCTTCCTCCAGGACGGCCGTGCGCCGCCGCGTGATGAGCCACAGTCCGCGCGTCAGCATGGGGACCGCCACGAGTCCCAGGAACACCCAGGTCGAATAGCCGTAACCCTTGGCCACCAGATCGACGATCCCGATCGTGGTCGCGAGGTAGATCGAACAGACGAGAAGCCCGAGCGCGATCGCGGCGCGCGCCCACTTGGGCATGATTGCGCCGCGCGCGGTCATCATGTCGGCGATCCGCTCGTTGAAACCATGGATCAGCGCCGAACCCGCCTCCACCAGGGTGCCGAAGATCACCACCTGGAACACGATGCGGAAAACCGGTGAGCCGAGCTGGGCGATCATGAAGAGGATCGGCACCGGCTCACGGTTCACCTCGGGGTAGCGAGCGACCATCACCAGGAAGAACAGCGCCGCCGGAATCATCGCGACCGGTCCGGCGATCAGGCCCGACACGATGGCGTCGCGCGGCCGCGTGAAATGCCGCGCGCAATAGACGACCGTCGGCACGATCGCGAGACTGTAGCCGGCATAGATCAGTCCCGAAGTCAGGGCGCCGGACGTCGGCGTTGTAGCCTGCCAGCGCACCGCGATGTCGTGCCCGAGCGTTTTCGCGGACCAGACGAAGAAGACGATGAAGGCGCCGTAGAGCACGACGGTCCAGCCGGTGAAGAAACGCTCGACCGCCTTGGTCCCGAAGAACACGACGGTCGCGACAAGCACCGTCAGCACGCCGGCCCCGACGATCGGCGGCGCGCCGAACTGTTTGGACGCGATCTCGCCCGCCGCCGCGCCCAGGACCGAGAGCACCAGGATCAACAGCGCCAGGAACGCCGCCTCGTAGGCGATCCACGCCGGCCCGAGTAATCGTTGCATCAGCGCGCGGTAGTCGTAGAGCGAGAACCGCCTCGCGACTTCGAACGTCACCGCCAGGATCAGACTGAAGATCGCCGCCGCCACGATCATGCCGAGGAAGCCGGTGACCGGTCCCTTGCTCAGAAAGAACTCGACCAGCTCCCGGCCGGTGGCGTAGCCGCCGCCGATCAACGCCGACTTGAAGACGAAGCCGGCGAGCAGATAGCGCTGAAAGGGGTTGCTCTTCACCGGGTCACCCGCGCGCGGCCTTGCGGCGAGTCGGACGCTGCGCCGGCTGTTGCTTGCGCGCCGCGTTCTTCTGCCCTTCAGCGTTCGCCCTGAGATCGAACGCCGCCGGGGGAACCGCGTCCGCCTGCAGGTGCTGACCCGGACCCGCGGAGACCGACAGTATCCGGCAAGGACCAGGCGCCGCGGCGATGTAGGCGTGGCCCATGCTGCTGTCGAAGAAGACCGAATCGCCGGTTTTCAATCGAAGCGGCGCATAGGCGTCGGTGTGCAACTCGACAGCGCCTTGCAGGACGTAGGCGAACTCCTCGCCCGGATGGCGGATCAGGTCGCCGAATTCTTCGCGCGAGCGGGCGAGCACGTCGGCGACTATCGGGATGAAACTCTTATTCAGCAGATCGGTCGCGTGATAGATGTGCCGGTAGTTCGGCGTGTCGATCACCGAACCTTCGTCCGCGCGCGTGGCGCTCCGGCGCCCGGGACTGGAGACGGCCTCGACCAGCGATTTCGGTTCGAGAAAGCGCGCGATGTCGATCCCGAGTCCCACGCTCAGCCGCGTGAGCTTGTCGAAGTTCAGCGACACGCGCCCGTTCTCGATCTTCGACAGGGTGGAGATGGTGAGGCCGGTCCGCTCGGCCACGTCCGCCAGGGTCCAGTCCATCTTCTCGCGCAAGGCCTTCAGCGCCGCGCCCGGATCCGCCATCGCCTGATTCATCGACCACTCCGAAGGCGCTCCAGCCGGTCCGAAGCGCCGCGACATTTTGTCCAAAATAGAAAATACTTGCTATCATCGCAAAAAGCCATAGCCTTCCGCAATCGGGCAAGGGGAGCCTATGACTACGGACGCTGCGCTCGAGCGCGAAGCCCAGACCGCGAAGACGGCGCATTATTCGAGCGCCGTGGAGGCCAACGGCCTCGTGTTCACGGCGGGCCAACTGGCGCTCGATGGGGAGAGCCGAATCGTCGGCGAAGGCATCGAGGCCCAGACGCGCCGGACGCTAGAGAACCTGACCGCGGTGCTGCACGAGCGCGAGCTGGCCCTGCGGGACGTAATCAAGGTGACGGTCTGGCTGCGCCAGGCCTGCGACTTCCACGGCTTCAACCGGGTCTATGGCGAGATGTTCGGCGATAACCGGCCGGCGCGCACCACGGTCGTCGCCGAGCTGGTCCTGCCCACGGCGCTGATCGAACTCGAAGCCGTGGCCGCGCGGTAGGGGAACGCCATGAAACGACCGCTCCGCACAGCCACCGCGCTCATCGGTCTCGTCATCGGGTTGGGAGCCGTCAATGGCGCCGCAGCCGGACCGGCGCCCGCCTCCATACCGGCGCCAATGCAGGCTCGTGTCGAAGCGGCGACGGACGCCGCCTGGGCGAAGATTGTCGCGGCGCACGAAGCTATTCCCGGCGCGGTCGTCACCGTCGTCGGTCCCGACGGGCTCGTGTTCACCAAGGGCTACGGCGTCCGCGATATCCGCACCCAGGCGCCGGTCGATCCGAACCGCACCCTGTTTCAGGTGGGATCGGTGACCAAGCTGTTCACCGCTGTCCTGGCGCTGCAGGCGATCGACGCCGGACGCCTGAACGCCGACGCCGATCTGCGCGGCCGCTACGCCGACCTGAAGATCACCGACCGCCTCAAGGCGCCGGTCACCGTGCGGCAACTGCTCGCTCACCAGGGCGGCTTCGACGGCGACCTCGGCGGCGTGATGACCGAAAAGCGGGACGAGGCGCTCGCCTTCGAACCGATGCGCATGAAGCGCCACCTGCGGCGCGTGCGGGTTCCGGGTGTTATCCCGGCCTACGATAACACCGGCGTCGGCCTGCTCGGCGAGGTTTCCGCGCGCGCCTTCGGTCTCAGCTACCACGACGCCATGCAGAAGCAGGTGCTGGGACCGATTGGCATGGACGGCTCTTCGATCGGTCTGCCCGCCGATCGCGAGGCCGACGCCGCGGCGTGCCATCGCGTCGAGGCCGACGGGAAGATCACCGTCTGCGCCCACAGCTACATGCATCCGGGTTTCCAGGGCGCGGGCGCCCTGGCGACGACCGGCGCCGACATGGCGAAGTATCTGCAGATGATGCTCGACGGCGGCCGCGGACCGAAGGGCCAGATCCTGTCGCCCAAGGCCTTCGCCGACTACACCAACATGGACCTGAACCGCTTTGCGCCGGGCGTTAACGGCATGGGCGAACTGCTGGAGGAGATGACGCTCGCGGATCGCCCCGTCCTCTTCCATACCGGCGGCTACGACGGCTTCTCGTCGGGCGTCTATGTCATGCCCCGGACGCACTGGGCGATCTTCGTCAGCGTCGAACAGTATCCCGGGCTGCCCCGCTACCAGAACCTCGACTTCATCGTCGACACGCTGAAGCGCAAGCCTGCCCTCGACAAGAGCGACGGCTACAAGGCGGTCAACGACATCGCCTCGGCGGTCGCAGAGCTGACGCCGTCCGCACCGCCCCAGACGTTCAGCCTTCCGTCCACGCCATTACTTCCACCCGCGAAGGTCGCCGGGTTCTACGACGCGGCGCGCGCGCAATCGCCGTCCTTCTTCGACGATCTGGTCGCCGGACCGCTGTTCGGCTCGACCGTGGTCGCGCAAGGTCCGAAGGCGATCCTCGTCAACGGCCAGCCGCTCGACTGGCTCGGCGGCGCCAGCTATCGCGCGCGCAAGACCGGCAAGATCGTGGCGTTCAAGCCGACCTCGCTCGGCCTCGCCTTCTCGTCCGACAGTTCCGGCGCCTTCATCAAGGTCTCGGGCTGGCGCTCGCCGGCGTCGGCGGCGCTGTTCGTGCTGGCGCTGATCGTGTTCCTGGTCCTGGCGATCCTCGCCGCCGCCTGCGCCCGCAAGGCGTCACGCAAGACGGCGCTCATCTATCTCGGCGTCGCCGCCTGCGCGCTCATCGACGTCTGGCTGGAGCTGCAGGTCTATCCGCAGATCTGGTACGGCGGCGCCGCGACCGCGCCCATCTTCCTCTGGCGCGTCCTGTTCCAACTTGCGCTGATCGCCGGCCTCTACGCGCTCTGGAGATCCGGCCGCGCGTTGTTCAACCGCACCGGCGAACGGCCGGGTTGGCTGAGCGCTACAGCGCTCGTATTCGCCTCCCTTGGCTTTATCGCCTTCCTGATCGAAGCGGCGGGCTGGGGCCTTGTCGGCCGCATCGCCGCCTTCTGATCCGAAAGATTTTCCAGATGACTGTATCCGTTTCCACCCGACGCCTGCTCGACAGCGCGACCATCGTCGACCTGCTGGTTCCCGACGTGCCTGCGCCGATTCTGCCGGGCGTCGGACGACTGTTCGAGGAGCACGTCGCGCGCTTCGAGCGATCGGGCGTGACCTTCGCCTCGTTCACGGTCGGCCTCGACCACCTCGCTTCCGTCGAGGGCCAGATCAAGGGGTTGGGCGCCGTGCGGCGTTGGTTCCTCACGCGCCCGGAGCGTTTCGTTCTGGTGCGCACGGTCGCCGACATCGCCGAGGCGAAGCGAAGCGGCAGGCTCGCGGTGAATTTCCATTTCCAGGGCACCAACGCCCTGATGGGCGACCTGAACCTGGTCGAAGTCTACCGCATGCTCGGCGTCGGTCACATGCTGATGGCCTACAACGAGAAGAATCTGGTCGGCGACGGCTGCCACGAACGCACCGATTGCGGCCTGAGCGCGTTCGGCATCCGCCTCGTGGAAGAGATGAACCGCGTCGGCGTCGCGGTCGACGTTTCCCACACCGGCTACCGCACCAGCATGGACGTATTCGAGGTCGCCAAGGCGCCGGTGATCTTCTCGCACGCCAACCCGCGCGGCCTCTACGCACACGAGCGCAATGTCCGCGACGATCAGATCCAGGCCTGCGCCAAGACTGGAGGCGTCATCGGCGTAACCGGTGTCGGCTTGTTCATGAGCAAGGACGGCCTCGACATCTCGACCGAAATGCTCGTGCGCCAGATCGACTACATCGCCGAACTCGTGGGCGCGAAACACATCGGCTTCGGCCTCGACCACATCGAAGACGTGGCGCACCTGATCGCGCTGATCGACGCCAATGCGGGGCGCTATCCGGAATCGGGCGGCTACAACGCTCCGAAACTGCTGTTCGCCTCGCCCGAGATTATTCCCGACATCGCGGAGAAGTTGCTGGCGAAGAACTGGACCGAGGCGGACGTGCGCGGCGTGCTGGGCGAAAACTGGCTGCGCGTGCTCGGTCAGGTCTGGGGCTAGAGCGGTTTCCGGCGAAGTGGAAACCGGTTCGCCGTCAGAAACCGCGACAAAGCAACAATCTAGGGCGCCGCTCTGTTTCAATCAGAGCGAACAGCGCCCTAGGACGCGGAACGCAGGCGCAGGCCGCCCCAGACCAGGGCGGCCAGGTAGACGCCCAGGATCAGATGCGCGGAGACCGGCTCGGCCGATGCGACGCGGCTGACGAGTGAGCCTGCGAACAGGAGCGTGATCGCGAGTGCTCCAAGGTTGGCGGTGCGCGGAATAAGATAGAGCGCGACACAGACGAGTTCCGCGACGCCGATCGGCTGGGCAAGGAAGTCGGGAACCCCGACCGGCGCCGCGCCCGGCGGCACGCCGAACAGATCGGTGAGCTTCATCGCTGCGTCGAAGCTGAGAAACCCGACAGCGAGCCCGCTCAACACCCGCCCGACATAGAGCGCCGCCTTTCGGGGGAAACCGCTTTCGGAGGTCACGGTCAGGACAGTCATGGCTCGCTCCGTCAAATCGTCGGCGCCCCAGCGGCGTCATACAAAGGACGGATGGGCGAGCGGCGGACAGACAGGGTGGCGAAAATTATTGGCTCTCGGCGCTCAGGCGGTCGAGGTGCATGCGAATGTGCGCGGCTTCCGCCGGCGAGGTCGCCAGCGAAATAGCCTGGGTAAAGGCGGCCTTTGCCTCCGCCTTGCGGTCGAGTTGCAGCAACAGCGCGCCCTTCACGCCGAAAAAATAGAAATAGCCCTTTAGCCGTTCGGCCAACGGTTCGAGCAGGGCCAGCGCCGCCTCCGCGCCCTGGGTCTTCGACACCGCCACGGCGCGGTTGAGGGTCACGACCGGCGAAGGCTCCATGCGCTCGAGCGTGGCGTACAGGCGTTCGATCTGAACCCAGTCGGTCGCCGCAGCGCTCGGAGCGCGGGCGTGCAGGGCCGCGATAGCCGCCTGAACCTGATAGGCGCCGGGGCGGCGGTGGCGCACGGCCTTGTCGATCAGGGCCGACGCTTCGGCGATCTGTTCGGCGTTCCACAGCGAACGGTCCTGGTCTTCCAGCAGGATGATGCTTCCGTCGGCGTCGAAACGCGCGCCGGCGCGGGCGTGCTGGATCAGCATCAGCGCGGTCAGCCCCAGGATCTCGGGCTCCGCGGGATAGAGTTTCAGCAAGAGGCGCGAAAGGCGGATCGCCTCGCCGCACAACTGCTCGCGCGCCTCGCCCTGTTCGCCGCCGCGCGAATAGCCTTCGTTGAACACGAGGTAGAGCATGGCCGCCACCGCCGCGAGGCGCTCGGCGCGTTCGATGGCGTTCGGCGTCTCGAACGATGCCTGGGTCTTGGCGATGCGGGCCTTGGCGCGGGTGATGCGCTGCTCCATCGCCGCTTCGCTGACGAGAAAGGCGCGGGCGATCTGGGTGACGCTCAGGCCCGAGACGATGCGCAGCGCCAGCGCGACCTGCTGCACGGCGGGCAACTCCGGGTGGCAGCAGATGAACAGCAGACGCAGGACGTCGTCGCGGTAGTGACCCTCGTCGAGTTGCTGCGCCATCGCGTCTTCCGCGTCCTCGAGATCGGAGATCTCCGCCTCGTCGGGTAGTTCCTGCTGACGACTGCGCCGGCGCACGCCGTCCAGCGCCGCGTTGCGGCCGACCAGGATCAGCCAGGCGGCGGGATTGCGCGGCGGGCCATTCTTGGGCCAGCTCTTCAACGCACGCAGGCTCGCGTCCTGAAACGCCTCTTCGGCGAGGTCGAGGTCGCGGAAATAGCGCATGAGCGCGCTCACGGCCTGGGGCCGGGCGGCGGTGAGCGTCGCGCCGATCCAGCCGACGTCGCTCACGCCAACTCCGCACCCGGCAGGAACACCTTTATCGGCCTGATCTCGTACGCCCCGCCGGGGTTGGCCTTGGCCAGGTCACGCGCGACGCCGATGGCGTCCTCGAGGGACTCGCAGTCGATGACGTAGAATCCGAGCAGCTGCTCCTTGGTCTCGGCGAAGGGGCCGTCGAGCACCAGCGGCGGATCTGAGTCCTTGCGAAGGGTCACCGCCGCCGTCGTCGGCATGAGCCGCAGTGCGGGCCCCATCTTCCTGGCGCTCACCAGCTTTTCGTGCACCTCGCCCAATCGGGCCATGACCGCGTCGTCCTCGGCCTTGGACCAGGAAAACACGGCGTCTTCGTCGTTGTAGCAAAGCATGGCGTAGAGCATCGGCGGGCCCTCTTGTCTAAAGGACGAACGAGGGACCACTAGGCCGACACCCTCCCTGCCCGGCAAGACGAAAATCTCCAACGGCTTGATCGAGACGGCGCCCCGGTCCAGCTTGGGCGCAGGGAGACCAGTCATGCCGCGTACGCCGTCCGCCTTCGAACTCAACCGCCGCGCCATGGTCGGGGTCGCCCTGGCCGTCCCGGCCTTTGCCGGTCATGCCTTCGCCCAGCCGATGGGCGATGAAGCCGCGCGGTTGAACCGGCTGATCGCAGCGAGCGTGAAGGCGGACGGCCTGCTCGATCCGCTCGCGGCGGCGAGGTTCGGCGGCGACAGCTTCGTCGACCCCCTGTCGGATCACTACGCGCAGGCGCGGCTCGCCGCGAAGACATCGGAGGCGGCGGAGTTGGCGTCGATCGACCGTTCGCGGCTCGAGCCCATCGAGCGGCTGGCCTACGACGTGTTCAAATACAAAACCGACGAGACGCTGGAGGAATTCAGCTCCGGCCTGTTCGAGATCGAGCGCATGACGCCGCTCGACCCGTCCTTCGGCCTGCAAGTGAACTTCCCCGACGCCGCATCGGGCGCGGGCGCGCCGTTCAAGACCGTGGCCGACTACGAGGCGGGATTGCGGAGGCTCGACGGCTTTTCCGACTATCTGAACAACACCGTCGTTCGCCTGAAAGAAGGCGTCGCCAACGGTTATGTCCAACCGCGCATCCTGGTGCAGAACGTGCTGGCCCAGGTCGATGTCATGCTCGCATTGCAGCCGCGGGACACGCCTTTCTACAAACCCCTCCTCGCCATGCCGGCGGACATCCCCGCGGCGGACCAGGCGCGTTTGCGCGCGGCCTACCGCGAGGTCATCGAGACCAGGGTGCTGGGCGGTTATCGCCTCTGGAAAACCTACCTCACCGAGACCTATCTGCCGATCGCACGCGAGGCGCCGGGCTTGGTCGCGCAGAAGGACGGCGCGCGGATCTATGTGGCGGCGCTGCGTCATCACACCACCACCGCCCTCGACGCCGAGGCGATCCACAAGCTCGGCCTGTCCGAAATCGTGCGCATTCGGGGCGAGATGGAGGCGGTGCGCAAGACGCTCGCGTTTCCGGGCGACCTGCACGCCCTGTTCGAGCACGTGCGCACCGATCCGCAGTTCTATTACAAACGTCCGGAGGATCTGCTCGCGCGGTTCAAGTCGATCGAGGCGAAGATCTGGCTCGGCATTCCGCGCCTGTTCAATCGCAGGCCCAAGGCGGCTTTCGAAGTGCGCCCTCTGCCGTCGATGGGCGATGCGCGCGGCACCGGCTACTTCAACCTCGGTCCCGCCGATGGGTCGGCGCCGGGCGTACTCTATTTCAACATGTCGATGCTCTCGACGCGGCCGATCCCGACGCTCGAGACCTTGACCTTGCACGAAGGCATTCCCGGCCACTACTTCCAGGGGTCGCTTGCGCAGGAGAACACCCGCTTGCCCGACATCCTGCGCTTCGGCGGCGATTTCACCGCCTATATCGAGGGCTGGGGTCTGTATTCGGAATCGCTCGGCAAGCCGCTCGGCCTATTCACCGACCCGTGGCAGTGGTTCGGCCATCTCGACTTCGAGATGCTGCGCGCGGTTCGCCTGGTGGCCGACACCGGCATGCACGCCAAGGGCTGGACGCGCGAGCAGGCGATCGACTTCATGACCGTCAACACCTCGATGGCGGCCAGGGACATTCGCGTCGAGATCGATCGCTATATCGCCGCGCCGGGCCAGGCGACCGCATACAAGGTGGGTGAGTTGAAGCTGCATGAACTCTGCGACAAGGCGCAGAAGGCGTTGGGCGCACGGTTCAACATCAAGGACTTCCACGACCAGGTGATCATGACCGGTTCCATGCCGCTGGGCATTCTGGAAGCCAAGATCGACGCCTGGATCGCCGACGGGGCGCCCGCCTATGCCTGACGACGCCGCGCCCTATCCGCGGCCGGCGTACGCCTGGAGCGTGGTTGCGATCCTGTTTCTGACCGCGGTGCTCTCCTACACCGACCGCCAGGTGCTCAGCCTGCTGGTCGATCCGATCCGCGCCGAGCTGAAGATCGACGACACCCAGATGAGCCTGCTGCTGGGCGCCGCGTTCGCGGTGATCTACGGCATCGCCGGCGTGCCGCTCGGTTGGTTCGCGGACCGCACGTCGCGGCGCAACCTGATCCTCGGCGGGGTGTTGGTCTGGGGCATCGGCACCCTCGCCTGCGGCTTCGCGCAGAGCTTCGGCGAGCTGTTCGCCGCACGCATCGTCGTGGGTTTGGGTGAGGCGGTCCTGTCGCCGGCCGCCATCTCGCTGATCAGCGACTACCTCCCGGAGCGCCGGCGTGGCTTCGCGCTCGGCGTCTACTTCAGCGGCATCGCCGTGGGCGTCGGCAGCCCGCTCTTCATCGGCAGCACAATCCTGGGCGCGATCGACCATGGCCTGTTCCTGGGCACGCCCTTGGCGCACCTTTCGCCTTGGCGTCTCGTGTTGCTGGTGCTCGGCACGCCGAGCCTGTTGTGGGCGCTGTTGATCCTCGCCATCCGCGAACCGGCGCGGCGCGGCAGCGAAGCCGCCCAGGCGGTGGTTCCCCCGACCGGCGGCGTCGACTGGACACCGCTGCTGCTGATTGCGCCTGTCTATCTCGCCGTCGCCATCGCGTCCCTGGTCGACAACGGCGTCGGCGCCTGGGTCCCGTCGTTGCTGATCCGAACGTTCAAGGCCGCCCCAACCGGCGAAGGCATGAAGGGCCTCGGCCTTTTGATCACCGCCGGCTACGGTGGCGGAATGCTGCTGGGCGGCTTTCTCGCCGATCGGATGGCCGTCTGGCGCGGTCCGCGTGGGAAGATCGAGCTCTGCCTGGCGGCCGCAGCGTCGACGCTCCTCGCCGCCCTCCTCATCCGAACGCCGGCGCTCGACGCGGTGATGATCAGCACGACGCTGTATTTCGCCCTGTCGGCGGTGGTCACGGCGTCGGGCCTGTCGGCCATCCTGGACGCGACGCCCAACCGCTCGCGCGGCCTCGCCATGGCGATCAGCTTCTTCCTCAACGTCGCGGTCGGCGCCGGCATCGGCCCCACGGTGGTGGCGCTCGCGGGCGACAAGCTGTTCGGAAAGAGAGTGGGCCTGGGCGCGCCCATCGCCTTCACCATCGCCGTATTCTTCAGCATCGCGGCGATCGCATTGGTCGCCGCCCTGGTCGTCGCGCGCCGCCATCGCGCGACCGTCAATCCCGTGGGAGCGTCCGCATGAGCGACGATGGATTTGAACTGTGGGACCTGAAGGTCGAGGTGACGGCGCCGCCGGGCGCCACGCTTTACTGCTCGGCCAAGCCTGGCGACTATTTCGAGCTGCGCGGCGAGAGTCTTTATCTACCCCCTGGCCAGGGCTTCTCGATCTATTCGCTCGCGGCGCTGCTGCCGCTGCTTCCGGCGAAACAGCGCGCCACTGACCCGAACGACTGGATGTCGACCGACGCCGAGGTCGCCTGCCCCGATCCCAACTGCCCATCGCGCTTTCGCATCACGCGCACGGCGAAGCGCCGGTTCCGGCACAGCGATACGACGGCGGTTCCTCTGCCTGACCGCCCATGAGCATCGAGACATTCGAGCTCGCGCCCGGCTACGCCATCTCACGGGTCATCCGCGGGGGCTGGCAACTGGCGGGCGGTCACGGCGCGGTCGACGAGGCGTCGGTCGAAAGCGACCTCCTTGCCTATTTCGAGGGCGGGATCACGACCTTCGACTGCGCCGACATCTATAACGGCGTCGAGGAGAAATACGGCGCCTTTCGCGAGACCGTGCGCCGGCGGTTGGGCGCCGAGGCGCTGTCGCGGCTGAAGATCCACACCAAGTTCGTACCGGACCTCGACGTCCTGCCGGTGATTGACAAGGCCTATGTGCGCGGCGTCATCGAGCGTTCGCTGACCCGCCTGCACATGGAGCGCCTCGATCTGGTGCAGTTCCACTGGTGGGACTACGCCGAGCCGCGGTGCGTGGAGACCGCGCTTTGGCTCGAAGCCTTGCGCCAGGAAGGCCTGATCGACCGCGTCGCCGCGACCAATTTCGACACGCCGCACCTGGAGGCCATGGTCGAAGCGGGCGTTCCTCTCACCTCGCTGCAGGTGCAATACTCGCTGCTGGACGACCGTCCGGCGAAGACCATGGCGGCGGCTTGCGCGCGCCTAGGCGTAAAGCTGCTGTGCTACGGCGCCATCGCCGGCGGGTTTCTCAGCGATCGCTGGCTCGGCGCGCCTGATCCGGGATACGATTTCGAGAACCGTTCGTTGGTCAAATACCGTCTTATCATCGACGAGTTCGGCGGCTGGACTCTGTTCCAGGACCTGCTTGCCGCGTTGCAACAGATCGCAAGCCGGCAGGGCGCGGGCATCAGCGCCGTCGCCGCGCGCTGGACGCTCGACCAGCCCCAGGTCGCCGGGGTGATCGTCGGCGCCCGCGACCGCGCGCATCTCGAGCGAACGCTGCAGATCGGCGCGGTCCGTCTGACGGATGACGACCGCGCCGCCCTCGCCGCCGTGCTGGCGCAGCGCCGGGGACCTGCGGGCGACGTCTATGCGCTCGAGCGAGATCGTACGGGACGCCACGGCGCCATCATGAAGTACAACCTCAGCCAACCGGCCTGACCGAACTCATACGTCACCGGGCGCCCCCGTTCGTTAGCGCACGAGCTGCCAGAACAGCGAGACCACGGCGACGAAGCCCAGGCCGAAGATGAGCGTCCGCACGTAGGGCACGCCGAGGATAAATACCGCCGCGTGCGCGACGCGGCTCCAGAAAAACCATTGCGCCCAGAACGCGGTCGTGGCGTCAGCCTTGTGGGTGAGTTCGGCGATGATCACCAGCGCCGCGAACGGCGCAAAGCTCTCGACCGCGTTGAGGTAGGTGCGATCGGCGCGCTTGCCCCAGGCGGGCACGGGGCGCGGGGTCGGGTCGGTGTAGTTGGCCGGCTTGAGCATGCCGTTGGTCATCAGCTGCGATGCGATGTACGGGATCCACAGCGCCGCCGTCAGCATGGCGGTGTAGGCGAGATACTGAAGGTCGGTCGACATCTCTTGAGTCCCCTTAGCTGTCCGCCCAATGAGATCGCGGCTGAAGCGTGCGTCAATGTATTTAGGCGCCGCCCTGACCGGCGCATCGGTGCGGCCGATAGCTGTGATGGGTTTGTCGCAGACGGTCGGTTCGGGAGCGCGAACGGCTTGGCAGCCGCCGACTGATCGCGCGCCGCAGTGGGGACTCGCAGGAAGCGCGTCCGGCGCTATGCTCGGAGCATGACGTCCGAATCCGTGACCATCGCCGTGGCGGACAAAGGCTCGGTCTCCGGCCTGTGGCTGGCGCCCGCGAAGCCCAAGGCCTGCCTGGTCCTGGCCCACGGCGCGGGCGCCGGCATGACGCACAAGGCCATGGCCGCCACCGCCGAGGGACTGGCCGCCCGCGGGATCGCCACCCTGCGCTATCAGTTCCCGTACATGGAGGCCGGCGGCAAGCGCGTGGACTCCGCGCCGGTCGCCCAGGTCACGGTCCGCGCCGCCTGCGCCGAAGGCCTGAAGCGCGCGAAGAACGCTCCGCTGTTCGCGGGAGGGAGATCGTTCGGCGGGCGAATGACATCCCAGGCCCAGGCCCACGCCCCTCTCGACGGCGTAGGCGGCCTCGTGTTCTTTGCCTTTCCGTTGCACCCCGCCGGCAAGCCTTCGGTCGAGCGCGCGGCGCACCTCGCGGAGGTGAAGATCCCCATGCTGTTCCTGCAAGGAACAAGCGATGCTTTGGCGCAGCGAGACCTGTTGGAACAGGCGACGGCGAAACTCGGCAAACGCGCGACGCTTCACCTCGTCCCCGACGCCGACCACAGCTTCCACGTCCCGGCCAAGACCGGCCGCAAGGACGCCGACGTATTGGCCGATATCCTCGACGCGGCCGCGAGTTGGATGACGCTGCATGCGTAGCAACTTCCGCATTGCCCTTAGCATTGCCAGCCTGCTGGTCCTGTGCGCATGCGAATACTCCGAACCGGCCCGAGACGAATTGATTGGCACGTGGACGGACGCCCGGAGCGGCGCTGTACTTACGTTGGACAAAAGCGGCGCTATGATGCTGCGGAACTGGCCGTACCGGTTCATCGACGGCGGACATAGTGATGGGACTCGGCGCGTCTCCGCCGTGGGCCGATGGCAGTGGATCGACTACCACGAGAAGCCCAAGATCTTCGACGAAGATAACTATTACCTCGACCTAACGACATCTGAGATCGACGGTCGGCTCGTGGTGAGGGAGGTGATCCCGAATTTCGGCCACGACTTTACCGGCATAGAAATCACACGCTGGTATGGCGATCCGGATGAAGGTGACGCTCTCCGATTTGAAAAGACGACGAGGTAGGCCATGGTTCAGATCCTGCTCGTTCTGCTGTCGCTGTTCGGCGTGGCCTTCGCCTTTCAGCTCGGACGGACCCTGCTGAAACAGGGCGGCTATGCGCCCGCGCCGGAGGCCATTGCGCTGGGCGCCGTGACCAACTTCTTCGATTCGCTCGGCATCGGATCCTATGCGCCTTCCACCGCGTGGATCAGGCTGCGACGGCTCACCGCCGACGCCAATATTCCCGCGACCCTGACCGTCGGCCATTGCCTGCCGTCGGTGGTCGAAGCGCTGATCTTCATTCAGATCGTCAAGGTCGACCCGATCCTGTTGGCGGGCTGCATCGGGAGCGCGGTGCTGGGTTCGATCGTCGGCGTGCGGCTGGTGGTGCGCGCGCCGGTGCGCGTCGTGCAGGGGATGGTCGGTATAGCGCTGACCCTCGCGGCGATCGCGTTCGCCATGACCAACCTGAAACTGATGCCCGGCGGCGGAACCGCGCTTTCGTTGCCGCTCGCCGTGATGCTGCTGGTGTTCGCGGTGCACTTCGTGCTGGGCGCACTGATGACCTTCGGCATCGGCATGTATGCGCCGTCGCTTATTCTGCTGAGCCTGTTGGGCCTCAATCCGGTCGCGGCCTTTCCGATCATGATGGGGGCCTGCGCCTTCCTGATGCCGGTCGCCGGCGTCGAGTTCCTGCGGAAGCAGCGTCTCGACCTCAGGGTCGTCACCGGCATCGCGCTCGGCGGCATTCCGGCCATCTTCGTCGGCGCCTTCCTGGTGAAGTCGCTGCCCTTGACGATGGTGCGCTGGGGCGTGGTGGTTGTTGTGGTCTACGCCGCGTTGCAGCTCCTGCTGTCCGCGTTTCGTGCGGCCAAGCCCGCGCCGGCGCCGGCCACATGAACCTTCCTGTTCAACCCTGGCTTACGGCGGTCGACGGGCCGCCCATCGGCGAGGCGCTCGCCTGGATCGCAGGCCGCGTGTTCCCGGCCGACAAGCCGTTGATCGACCTGTGCCAGGCGGTCCCGGGCTATCCGCCGCCTCGCGTACTCATCGAGCACATCGCGTCCGCGCTTACCGACCCGCAGACGCACCGCTACACCGACATCGCGGGTTTGCCGACGTTGCGGTCGGCCCTCGCGGCAGACATTGCGCGCGTTTACGGCGCAGATTCGGTCGCGGCCGCAAACGTGTTGATCACCGCCGGCTGCAACCAGGCCTATTGCCTGACCACGCTCGCGCTCGCCAAGGCGGGGGACGAGATCGTCCTGCCGCTGCCCTGCTATTTCAATCACCGGCAATGGCTGGAGATGAACGGCGTCACGCCGCGCTTTGTCCCGTTCAACCCCGAAAGCGACGGCGTCCCAGGCCTGCGCGCCATCGAAGCCGCGATTGGATCCAAGACGCGCGCCCTGGTCCTGATCTCGCCCAACAACCCGACCGGCGCGATCTATCCGCCGGCGTTTCTGGAAGCCGCCTTCGATCTCTGCCGTGCGGCGAACATCGCGTTGGTGCTCGACGAAACCTATCGCGACTTCCTGCCCGCAGACGGCGCGCCTCACGACCTGTTCCGGGGCAGGGACTGGGCCTCGACGCTGGTGCATCTCTACAGCTTCTCCAAGGTCTTCTGCCTGACCGGCCATCGCACCGGCGCCGTGGTCGGATCGCCCGACCTGTTGCAGCAGATCGCCAAGGCGATGGACTGCGTCGCGATCTGCGCGCCGCGGATCGGCCAGATCGCCGCGCAATGGGGGCTCGAACATCTGCAGGATTGGCGCGCGGACAACCGGCGCCTGATGCGCGATCGCCTCGCGGCATTCAAAGAAGCGCTCGCCGACAAGCCGGGGGGCTATGAGATCGTCAGCGCCGGCGCCTATTTCGCCTATCTGCGTCATCCGCATCCCAACCAGGACTCGACGACCGTCGCGCGTCGCCTGGTCGGCCAACAGAACCTGCTCACCCTCCCCGGCGCCATGTTCGGCCCCGACCAGGACGCCTACCTCCGCCTCGCCTTCGCCAACGTCGGCGCCGACGCGATCGCGGATATCCGGGTGCGATTGGAAGCCGACGGAAACTAGGGCGTAACCAGCCGTCGGACGTGGTCGCACAGGAGGTCGCGGGTCAGGTCCAGGCGATCGCCGTCGAAGTCGGGCCAGCCCATGAACTTGAGCATGCTGGCGCGCTTGGCGTGAAAGGGCGCGATCTGGCCCATGATCAACAATCCCTTTAATCGCACCAGCGGTTCGTCCGCCGGTCGGCCGATCGAGCGCGCGACGAGCTCGACGCAGAGCGACATCAGGACCTTGGCGATGCCCTGATCCATGACCTCGAAGGCGGGACCGATGTCGTCGCCCTGACAGCGGTTGTGAAAGCGGCTCCAGGTCTCGTCGTCATGGGAGACCATGGCGAACTCCGCCATGCGTCCGACCAGGCTGCACAGGGCCTCGACCGCGGGTTCGCGATCCTGGCCGGCCAGGGCCTTGCGCGCCGCCTCCAGGGGTTCGGCGAGATGAGCCATCACCCGCGCGACGACGGTCTCGCCGCAGGCGCGGTGCAGGCCCTCCTTGGAGTCGAAATAGTACTGGAGCGCCGGCGGATTGACCCCCGCTTCGGCCGCGATGCGCCGGGTGGAGGCGCCGCGATAGCCCTCGTCCGCGAACACCACGAAGGCCGCGTCGATGATCCTTTCGCGCGTTTCCTCGCCCCGGGCGTAGCCGCCCTCCGGGGGTCGCCGCCTGGGGCCCGTTACGGCCGCCTCGTCCATGCCTTGCTTCACTCCTGTCCCCGCGAAGATAGGCGGCTTTGGCCCAATAGTCCCTAGGCCTTCAGCGACGAGGCGCCCACCAGGGCCGCGCGCTCTTGCGGCGTAATCACGCGCCAGCGGCGTTCGGGGAGTTCGCCGAGCTGGATCGGACCGATGCGGACGCGGATCAGGTCGGTGACCTCGAGGTCGACCAGTTCGCACATGCGCCGGATCTGGCGGTTGCGGCCTTCGGTCAGGATGAAGCGCAGGCGCTGGTCGTCGATGGACTTCACGTCGGCGGGCTTCAGCCGGCGGCCGTCGAGTTGGAGGCCATGACGCAGCAAGGCCAGCTTCTTCTCGGTGATCTGACCGGCGACCTTGACCCGGTACTCCTTCTCCAGCTCCGACTGCGGCCCGATCACCGCGCGCGCCACGACGCCATCTTCGGACAGCATCAAGAGGCCGCGGGAGTCGCGGTCGAGCCGGCCGACGGGCGCAAGCTGAGTGTCGCGGTCCGGGATGCGCGGCGCGTCGCCCAGCAGGTTTTCGCGGGTGAGAAGACGCACCGCCGGAATCTGGCCCGGTTCGGGCTGGGCGGAGACCACGCCGACCGGCTTGTGGATCAGAACGGTCAGGGCGGCCGCCAGTTCGGCGGAGGCCTTGTCGGCCAGCACCAGGGTCTGGCCGGGCGCGATCTTGCGGCCGACGTCCTCCACCACCTCGCCGTCGATGGAGACCAGGCCGTCCGCGATCAGCGCCTCCGCCTCACGGCGCGAACAGACGCCCGATTGCGCCAGCCAGCGGTTCACCCGCTGGGGGTCGGGCTCGTCATAGCGGCGGGTCCAGGCCATGGCGGGATAGACCAAGTCCCGTCGGTACAATCAACCCGGCTATATCTGCGGCGTGGAGGTTCGGGTGGATCGATTCGACGTGGTGGTGGCCGGCGCGGGCGCGGCGGGGCTGATGTGCGCCATCGAGGCGGGCAAGCGCGGCCGTCGCGTGCTGGTGCTCGACCACGCCAAGGCGCCCGGCGAGAAGATCCGCATCTCCGGCGGCGGTCGCTGCAACTTCACCAACATCCACACCCGGTGGGACCGGTTCCTGTCGCAGAACCCCCGCTTCGCGATCTCGGCCCTGAGCCGTTATCAGCCGAAGGACTTCATCGCGCTGGTCGAGCGCTACGGCATCGGCTGGCACGAGAAGACGCTGGGGCAATTGTTCTGCGACGACAGCGCACGGCAGATCGTCGAGATGCTGCTGACGGAGCTCAAGGCGTCCGGCGGGACGCTGCGGCTGAACACCGCGGTTACGGCGATCGAAAAGCGCGGCGCCGGGTTTCGGCTGACCGCGGGCGACCGGGACGTCGAGTGCGACGCGCTGGTCATCGCCACCGGCGGCAAATCGATTCCGAAGATGGGCGCCACCAGCTTCGGCTACGACGTTGCGGAACAGTTCGGCTTGCGGATCGTGGAAACGCGACCGGGCCTCGTTCCGCTGACCTTCGAGATCGGATTACTGGAGCGGCTGAAAAGCCTCGCGGGCGTCGCGGTCGACACCCGGATCGCGCACGACAAGACCCGCTTCGACGAAGCGATGTTGTTCACCCACCGTGGCCTCAGCGGGCCGGCCGTGCTGCAGATCTCGTCATACTGGCGCCCTGGCGAAGCGATCACCATCGACATGGCGCCCGGCGTAGACGTTTACGCCGCTTTGCGCGACGCGCGCGGGGAGCATCCTCGGCAGCTGACGGCGACCGCGCTGGCCCGACTGGTTCCCGCGCGTCTGGCGCAGCTTATCGCGGAGTTGGAAAGCGCGACCGGCGCGCTGGCGGAAACCGGCGACAAGACGCTGCGGCGAGTGGCCGATCACGTGAACGCCTGGACGGTGAAGCCGGTCGGATCGGAAGGCTATCGGACGGCGGAGGTGACGGTCGGCGGCGTCGACACGCGCGACCTGGACTCGAAAACGCTGCAGGCGCGCGACGTCCCCGGCCTCTATTTCATCGGCGAATGCGTCGACGTCACCGGCTGGCTCGGCGGCTACAATTTCCAGTGGGCGTGGGCCAGCGGGTGGGCCGTGGGACAAGTGGTTTGAGAAGCGCGAGAGCGCACACTCCTATTATTGATCCGTCATCCCGGGCTTGTCCCGGGATCCGGGGTGCGCGTGTGAACTCTCCTGTTCGCAGGTTCGCGCAAGCGCTCACACAATCCTAGTTGCGAGCGGAACGCTGGGCCCCGGCACAAGGCCGGGGTGACGGACCTTAGAAAGGACTGAGATTAGATCAACCCCGCCAGCGGGCTCGACGGGTCGGCGTACAGCTTCTTCGGCATGCGGCCGGCGAGATACGCTTCGCGCCCCGCGATCACCGCGTGCTTCATCGCCGACGCCATGCGGATCGGGTCCTTTGCTTCGGCGATGGCGGTGTTCATCAGCACGCCGTCGCAGCCGAGCTCCATCGCGACCGCTGCGTCAGACGCGGTGCCGACGCCCGCGTCGACGAGCACCGGAACTTTCGCCTGCTCCACGATCAGGCGGATGTTCACGCGGTTCTGCACGCCGAGGCCCGAACCGATCGGCGCGCCGAGCGGCATGATGGCGGCGGCGCCGGCGTCTTCGAGTTTGCGGCAATAGACCGGATCGTCGCTGCAATAGACCATCACCTGGAAACCTTCGGCGACCAGCAGCTTCAACGAGCGGAGCGTCTCCTCCATGTCGGGGAACAGCGTCTTCGGATCGCTCAGCACCTCGAGCTTCACCAGGGTCCAGCCGCCAGCTTCGCGCGCCAGGCGCAGCGTGCGCACCGCGTCCTCGCCGGTGAAACAGCCGGCGGTGTTCGGCAGATAGGTGAACCGGTCGGGTTTCACATAGTCGACCAGCATCGGCTGGTTGGGATCGGTCAGGTTCACCCGTCGCACGGCGACGGTGACGATCTCGGCGCCGGCGGCCTCGGCGGCGGCGGCGTTGGTTGCATAGTCCTTGTACTTGCCGGTGCCCACGATCAGGCGCGAGGAGAAGGTGCGGCCCGCGACCGTCCAGGTGTCCGCTTTCACCGCCTGGGTTCCGTCCATCAGCCGCCTCCTACGAACTGCACCATCTCGAGCCGATCGCCCTCGAGCACCAGGGTCACAGGATGCTGGGACCGGGGCACGATCTGGAGATTGTGCTCCACCGCGACCTTTTTGGGGTCGAGGCCCAGTTCCCGGACGATCCCGGCCAGGTCGGAAGCCTGAACCTCTCGCTCCTCGCCGTTAATGGTTAGCCGCATCGCCTTGTCACCTTTGGGGGAATGCCCCTGTTTGTGCAGGCAAGGGGGGCCCCGGACGAGCGCTTGTGGCTCCGGACGCCCGACGATACAAGGGCCGGGATTCGACGGCGGGCCATGTCAAAACCAATTTACGTCCTGAACGGACCCAATCTGAACCTGCTCGGGGTCCGCGAGCCCCACGTCTACGGCAAGACGACGCTCGACCAGATCCGCGAGTCCTGTGAGGTCCGGGCGCGAGATTTCGGCCGCAAGATCGTTTTCCGCCAGACTAACCACGAGGGCGAACTGATCGACTGGGTCCAGGAGGCGCGGGAACAGGCCTCGGCCCTGGTGATCAACCCGGCCGGCTACGGTCACACCTCGGTGGCGCTGCTGGACGCTCTGCGCACCCTGTCGATGCCGATCGTGGAGTGCCACCTCAGCAATACCAACGTGCGGGAACCCTTCCGGCGCAATTCCTTTGTTTCGCTGGTCGCTGCCGGCGTGATCCAGGGCCTGGGCCCGCTCAGCTATGAACTGGCCGTCGATGCGGTGCTGCGCCTGACGGGCGCGGTCCGCGCGGCCTGAGGTAAAAAGAATGTCCAACGGCAAAGGCAATGGCGATCCGTTCGACACCCGCCTCGTGCGCAAACTGGCGGACATCCTGAACGCCACCGACCTCACCGAGATCGAGGTGGAACAGGGCGACCTGAAGATCCGCGTGGCGCGCGAGATCCCCGCCGCGCCGATGGCCCCGGTCTATGCGCCAGCGCCGATGGCCGCTGCGCCTGTGCATTACGCCCCGTCGGGCGCCGCCGCTTCGCCCGCCACGCCCGCTTCCGCCGCCGACATCACCGGCGAGGTGGTGAAGTCGCCGATGGTCGGCACCGTCTACCTGCAGGCGACGCCGGGCGCCGACGCGTTCGTGAGCGTGGGCGCCAAGGTGAAATCCGGCCAGACGCTTTTGATCATCGAAGCGATGAAGACCATGAACCCGATCACCGCGCCGCGCGACGGCGTGGTGCTCGACATCCTGGTCTCCGACGGCCAGCCGGTGGAGTTCGGCGAGCCGCTCGTCGTCCTGGAGTAGGCCGTGTTCGACAAGGTTCTTATCGCCAACCGGGGCGAGATCGCGCTTCGGGTTCACCGCGCGTGCAAGGAGATGGGCATCGCGACGGTCGCGGTGCACTCCGAAGCCGACGCCGCCGCCATGCACGTGCGCCTCGCCGACGAGAGCGTGTGCATCGGGCCCGCGCCCGCGGCGAAGAGCTATCTGAACGTCCCCTCGATCATCGCCGCGTGCGAGATCACCGGCGCCCAGGCGATCCATCCGGGCTACGGCTTCCTCAGCGAAAACGCGCGCTTCGCCGAGATCGTGAACGCCCACGGCCTGACCTTCATCGGCCCCAAGCCGGAACACATCCGGATCATGGGCGACAAGATCAGCGCCAAACAGACGGCCAAGGACGCGGGCATCCCCGTGGTGCCGGGTTCGGACGGCGGCGTGGCCACGGTCGAAGAGGCGATGGCGGCGGCGGAGGACATCGGCTTCCCCGTGCTGATCAAGGCCGCGTCCGGCGGCGGCGGCCGCGGCATGAAGGTGGCCAAGGATCGCGACAGTCTGGCCGAAGCGGTCATGACCGCCCAGACCGAGGCCCAGGCCGCGTTCGGCGACGGCACCGTCTATATGGAGCGCTATCTCCAGAAGCCGCGACACATCGAAATTCAGGTCATCGCCGACGCCTATGGGAACGTCTGTCACCTGGGCGAGCGGGACTGCTCGCTGCAGCGGCGTCACCAGAAGGTGATGGAAGAGGCGCCCTCGCCCGCGCTCGACGCGGCGGGTCGCGCGAAGATCGGCAAGACCGTGGTCGAGGCGATCCAGAAGATCGGCTACCTCGGCGTCGGCACCATCGAGTTCCTGTGGGAAGACGGCGAGTTCTTCTTCATCGAGATGAACACGCGCCTGCAGGTCGAGCACCCGGTCACCGAGGCCGTCACCGGCATCGACCTGGTGCGCGAACAGATTCGCGTCGCCGCCGGCGAGAAGCTGTCGTTCACGCAGGAAGAAGTGGTGTTCGAGGGCCACGCCATCGAGTGCCGCATCAATGCCGAGAACGCGCGCACCTTCGCCGCCTCGCCGGGCCTGGTGACCGATTTTCACGCGCCGGGCGGTTTGGGCGTGCGTTTGGATTCGGCGCTCTACACCGGCTACTCGATCCCGCCCTACTACGACAGCCTGGTGGGCAAGCTGATCGTGCACGGCCGCGACCGCACCGAATGCATCGCGCGCCTGCGGCGTTCGCTCGGCGAAATGGTGGTCGCCGGCGTCGACACGACCATACCGCTGTTCCAGGACCTGCTGGTCGACAACGACATCCTGGCGGGGAACTACAACATCCACTGGCTGGAAAAGTGGATCGCGCAGGGGCATTGAGCGGACGCGCTAGCCATCCGGTGAGACGCGCATCTCGCTCATATATTTACTCGTCACCCTCGGGCTTGTCCCGAGGGCCCACCGTTCCGAAAGCGCAATCGCGTCAGGATGTGGCGCGCGCCGTGCGCTATCGCAAGCCTTCGGAGCCCGTCCTTGCCATGGGCCCTCGGGACAAGCCCG
>DASZMV010000041.1:0-12492 GCA_035551675.1 Caulobacteraceae bacterium
GGTCAGCTCACCGGCGGTCTGGCCCACGATTTCAACAACCTTCTGACCGCCATTATCTCCGCGGCTCAGCTTGCGCTGCGCAATCGCCAGGACAACGACAAGCTGGAATCGCTCCTGGGCGCGGTGATCACCTCCGCCCAGCGCGGCGGCCAGCTCACCCGCCAACTCCTCGCCTTCGCGCGCCGCCAGCCGCTTGAGACCAAGATCGTCGATCTACGCGAAGAGCTGCCCGAGGTGGTGAGCCTGATGCGCCACTCGATCTCGCACGAGATCGAACTGGTCACCGAGTTCTCCGACCCCCTGTGGCGGCTGGAGACCGACCCGGCCCAGCTGCAGCTCGCCCTCCTGAACCTCGCCTTTAACTCGCGCGACGCCATGCCCAACGGAGGGACGCTGCGGGTCGAGGCGACCAACGTCGACCTCGTGGGTGTCCCCGACGGCCTGGTCGGGCCGCACGTGGCGATCACCATCGCCGACACGGGCACGGGCATCCCCGAAGAGATCCGCGCGCGGGTTTTCGAGCCGTTCTACACGACCAAGAGTTTCGGCAAGGGCACCGGCCTGGGGCTGAGTCAGGTCTACGGCTTCGCGCTGCAGACCAAGGGCGCCGTCAGCCTGACCTCCGAAGTCGGGCGCGGGACGTCGATCACGCTGTACCTGCCCTCCTCCAACCGCTCGCCCGAACTCGCCAACGCGCGAAGACCGCACGAGGGCGCGGCGCGGATCCTGATCGTCGAGGACGACGTGGTGGTGGCCGAACTCGCCGGCGCGCTCTTGCAGGAGCTAGGCTACGAGACCGAGATCGTGAACAGCGGCCGCGAGGCCCTGACCCGGCTCACTCGCGACGACGCCTTCGACCTGATCTTCGCCGACATCATCATGCCCGGCGGCATCAGCGGTCTCGAACTGGCGCGCAAGGTTCGCGACCGCGCGCCCGAGCTCCCGATCCTGCTCACCACCGGCTTCAGCGAGGCCATGGGCGACTCCATGGAGTTCCCGCTCATCTCCAAGCCCTACGACTTCGACGCGCTGAAGGTGATGCTGGAGCAGCTCCTCCCGCAAAGGGCGCGGGCCAGACCCGAAGTGGGTTGACTACTCATAACCAAATGGTTATGTTTTTCTCATGCCCGCTTCCCCGGACGCCCTCTTCCGCTCTCTCTCCGATCCGACCCGGCGCGCGCTCTACGAGAGGCTGAGCCAGGAAGGCGAGTTGACCGTGCACGCGCTGACCGGCGGCGCCGGGGTATCACAGCCGGCGGTGTCCAAGCATCTCGCCCAGCTGAAGGACGCGGGCCTGGTCAGCGATCGCAAACAGGGGCGCGAAACGCATTACCGCGCCGAGCCCCAGGCGCTGGCCCCGCTGATCGACTGGGTCAATCACTACAGCGTCTTCTGGCGCGAACGCTTCGTGCGCCTGGAAGACCTGCTCAACCGGATGGACCAATGACCGACGCCCAAACTGAAACCCGCTCCGTCGTCGTGGAGAAGGTGATGCCGCATCCGCCGGAAAAGGTTTGGCGCGCGATCACCACGCCGGCCTTGATGGAAGACTGGCTGATGAAGAACGACTTTGAACCGCGCGTCGGTCACGAGTTCACCTTCCGCCACGATCCGACCCCGCAGTGGGACGGCGTCGTCATCGGCCGCGTGATCGAAGTCGAGCCGCCGGAACGTCTCGCCTACACCTGGGGCTCACTCGGTCTGGAGAGCGTTGTCACCTGGACGCTGACTCCGACGCCGAGCGGCACGCACGTACGCATGGAGCACGCGGGCTTCCGTCCGGACCAGGAACACGCCTACCGCGGCGCCACCGCCGGCTGGAGCCGCTTCGTCGACAATCTCGCGCGCGTGCTCGACACCGCCTGAGCCGGCACGCGCGCACCTAAACCGAAATTCGTTTTCAACCCGCGTTCGCGGCGCGACCGTGCACGCCCTGACGACAGGAGAAGACCATGAAGATCAAGCTCACCACCATCTACGTCGACGACCAGAACAAGGCGCTCGCCTTCTATACCGACGTGCTCGGCTTCGTGAAGAAGGCGGACTTTTCCAACGGCCCGTTCCGCTGGCTGACCGTCGCCTCGGCCGAAGACGAACACGGCGCCGAGCTGCAGCTCGCCAAGAACGACAACCCCGCCGGCAAGGCTTACCAGGAGGCGATGTTCAAACAGAACCAGCCCGCGGTGATGTTCTTCACCGACGACATCAAGGCCGACCATACGCGCATCCGCGGCAAAGGGGCCGAGTTCACCCAGGAGCCGAAGGACGTCACCGGCGCCACCATCGCCCAGCTCGAGGACGGCTGCGGCAACCTCGTGCAGATCAGCCAGTTGATGCGCTGGTAGGCCGCCATCGCTTAGCGGAGCGCTGAACAGCGGCGCTCCGGCCCCCATTCAGGAGATCCTCCCCATGCAAGCCCGAATGACCAACCCGATCCAGCTTCTGCCCGACCTGTTCAACCCGATCATCGCCGCCAGCCAGACGCGTTTCGACGACGCGGGCGTGCCGCAACGCACGCTCGAGCTGGTTCACCTGCGCGCCAGCCAGATCAACGGCTGCGCCTTCTGCTGCGACATGCACTCACGCGGCCTGAAGCAGGGCGGCGCGAGCGACGAGATGCTGTGGGCCGTCGCGTCCTGGCGTGAAAGCGGAGAGTTCGACGACGCCGAACGCGCCGCGCTGGCGTTGACCGAAGCGGCCACCCGCATCGCCGATCGTCCCGAAACCGTCACAGACGAAATCTGGAACGACGCGAAAGCGCACTTTTCGGAAAAGGGTCTGGCGCTGCTGATCGGTCACATCGCGCTGATCAACTTCTACAACCGCATCAACGTGATCATCCGCCAACCGGTCCCGAAACATGCGCAAGCACGCACGCCAGAACATGCGTGATCTAGCCGTTGACGACGAAGCGGATGGGGATTTCGATGTGTTGCCCTGCGTGCGCGCAGCTGCCCTGCATTTTGAACTGGAAGCACCCCGCCAGGCGAAGAGTTGCCGCCCCGATGCCAGCGCCTGGCGGCTCTTCCGCAACAATACGACAGCTCGTGAGACGCCCGTCGTCCATCAGGACGCAGTTGATCCGCGCCGAGCCTGCGCCACTTACTCCCGTATGTCTCGGATAGTAGTCGGACAGGTCATCGCCTGATGGCCGCCTCAGCCAGACGACCTGGGCGTTCGGGATCATGTTCGGGTAGTGCTTCGGACACGCCTTTTCGGCCTGTGCCGTTGGCGCGGTCGCTATCGTGAGCACCAACGCGACTAGGACTGGGCGCATGGTCCTCTCCGTCCTTTCCCCGGAACTCTAACACAAAACAAAACGGGCCCGGACGTCGCCGTCCGGGCCCGTTGCTTTAGTCGTCGTGACGATCGTCAGATCACTTGATCTGAACGGTCGCGCCGGCTTCTTCGAGCTTCTTCTTGATCTCTTCCGCTTCCTGCTTGGAGATGTTCTCCTTCACGTTCTGCGGCGCGCCTTCGACGAGGTCCTTGGCTTCCTTCAGACCGAGGTCGGAACGGACGGCGCGGACTTCCTTGATGACGTTGATCTTCTTGTCGCCGCCGCCGGTGAGCACGACGGTGAACTCGGTCTGCTCTTCCGCGGCCGCCGCGGGCGCGGCGCCGCCGCCGGCGGGCATCGCCATCGCGACCGGAGCCGCGGCGGAAACGCCCCACTTTTCTTCGAGCAGCTTGGAGAGTTCCGAAGCTTCCAGGACGGTCAGGCTGGAGAGGTCTTCAACCAGTTTTTCGAGCTTAGCCATTTTCGATTTCCTTTAAACGGTGTGGTGTTTGCGGTGATGACCGATCAAGCGGCGTCTTTGGCGGCGTAGGCCGAGAAGACGCGGGCGAGTTGAGCCGCCGGGGCTTGAAGCACGCCGGCGATCTTGGTCGCAGGCGCGTTGAGCAGACCCAGAAGGGTGGAGCGGGCCTCGTCCAGTGTGGGCAGAGACGCGAGCGTCTTCACCCCGGCTTGATCGAGAACCGTGTCGCCCATGAAGCCGCCGACGACGACGAACTTGTCGTTGTCCTTGGCGTATTGGGTCGCGACCTTGGCGGCCGAAGACACGTCGGGGCCATAGGCAATGGCGACGGGTCCCTTGAACAGGGCGTGTTTCGCCCCGTCGCCGGACCCGTTCATAGCCTTCTGAGCCAGGCGGTTCTTCACCACCTTCAGCTTGGCGCCTTCCTTACCAAGGCGCCCGCGCAGGTCGGTCATTTCCGCAACGGTCAGACCCAGGTAGTGGGTCACGACCACGGCGCCGGCGCCTTCGAAAACGCCCTTCAGCGCTTCGATAGAGTCGGCCTTTTGTGCGCGGTCCATTGCGGTCTCCGTACTCGGTTGCAGCAGCCGGAACATCCGGCGGCCAAACGTTCACGGCGCGCGCGCAAAGGCGGACCCTCGCGAGCGTTCCGTTTCAGCCTGTCCCAGGATGCGCGGCGCGCGAGCCGGTCCGCGGATGGCGGATAATCGGATCGGGCGTCTTGCTCCCCGTCTCCCCGCGGCAATGATTAAGGCCAATGACCCAAAGGTCTGCGGCCCCGCGGTTCTCGGACAGGATCGGTCGAGGGAACTACCCCTCGGCCGGACCGCGGGCGTGTACAGGAAAGGGGTCAGGCGTGCAACCGGCGGCGGCGTGGGCGCGGGTGGAATCCCCGACCCCGTCGCCGAGTCCTGCCTATTTACCTTACGTTAACCATTCAACTTATTGACAGAATTGTCTTATTTCCGACTCAGACTCGGGAACCTAGTGCGACTCGCCCTATTCTTGTCTCGTGGCCCAGAACACGGCCGCGCCTCTCGCCCCTCCCGGCATCGAACGTTCGGGAAGCCGGCTGGACCGAAACGATGTTTGCCACCCTCCCCTCCCCCGAGGTCGATCTCGCCACCGGCCAGGTCATCACCCTGCCCGAACCCCAGGCGCGCAAGACGCTCCGCGAGCAACATGCCCACATGCTGGTGGTCGCCGCGGCGCGCCGGCTGCGCGCGCAACAGCGCCTGGGCGTCCAGCGCCACGAGGACGCCGACTATTGGAAGTCGGTCGCCCCTTCGGCGGTGAACAAGGCCCGCGGCCTTCGCGAGCACCCGAGCTTCCAAGTCCTGCCGGACTAGGTCGGCCGGGCAACGTCGCCCGGACCAGTACGCTAGGCGTAGATTTGCGGCGATCCGTCCCTGGCCGGTTGCGGCTCGCCCAGCATGGCCAGCGCCTTTGCCCAGGCCCGTTCCGGCGACGCCGCCAGCCGGCACAGCGGCGAAGGCCGCGACCAGGTTTCGAAGTAGGCGTAGTTCTTGCCGTAGCTGTTATTCAGAAGAATGTGCGGAATGCCCGCCAGCGTGCACAGAATATGGCCGTGCAGGCGGTCGGTGATCACCAGCTTGCCGTACGACAACAGCCGGACCGCGCGCGCGACCCAAACCGCCGAACGCGCCTCCAAGGTCAGCGCCGCGTAGTCGGTCTCGAGCGACTGCTCATCGACCATCATCCGATACCAGTCGGTGGCGAACAGGCGCCGGCCGCCGATCTTGCCCAGGGCCTCGATCTTGATCGGATCGTCAAAGGCGCCGAGGTGGAACCGCCGCGGAAGCAGGTCCAGGCCGCTGGCGGTGAGCGGACGCGACCCGCCGTTGGACTCTCCGTCGTCGCGTGAAATCCACACCACGTCGAAGTATGGCCGCACGTCGCGACGCAGGCCCTCGATCATGCAGGCCATGTCCGGCGCCTGGACCATGCGCGCCTTGTCGCCCAGCGCCCTGGTCAGGGTCCGATGCGTCAGCACGTCGCGCGAGGTCACCGTCACCTTACCGTGCCTGGCGATCGCCGCGACGGTCTGCTCCAGCACCGTCGTCGTGAAAAACATCGCGGTCTGCGGAAACAGGATGATCTCGTTGTCGGGAAAGTCCTCGATCACCGCGAGTTTGAACAGCATGTAGTCGGGATAGAGGTCTCCGAAGCTGCCGCCGCCCGAGATCAGGACGGTCCCTGAGCCCAGCGCCGCCGCCATCGCCGCCTTGTCATAGGTTTCATGGCTGCACTCATAGACCACCTCCACGCCCAGCCGGCGCAGCAGGAGCCTTTGGCCGAGCCAGATGGCGTGATCGCCGCAGTTCTTGGTGTCCTGGAAATCCACCAGGGCGACCGGGCGCGTCGGATCGATCAGCGGCCGGTACAGCTCAAGTAACCGGTCGCGATGCCGCGCGTTGGCGTCATCACTCATATAGCCAGCCCTTTGGTCTTCGACGCCTCTTGGCGGGCGTCTAAGTCGGCTGAGCATGACTCGCACCGAGGCGTTTCGCAACGTCTGGGTGAGAGGAGATTTGGTTGCGGGCGCTAGTCGCGATCGGGCGCGCCGAGGGGAAAGTACGAACGGTACGTCCGCGCCTCCTCGATGCAGCGGGCGAAGGACGAGCGCGCGTTCAGCCGGGCACGATAGGCGCGCAGGTTGGCGAACCCGGGCGCGATCTCGTGGGTCCAGTCCGCGTAGAACAGCGCCGGCGCCGCCGAGCAGTCGGCCATGGTGAACTGATCCCCGATCGCCCACTCGCGGGTCGCCATATGCCGGTCGAGCCAGGCGTAGGCGGACTCGAGCGCCGCACGCGACTGCTCGACACCATAGGGATCGCGGTTCGCTTCCGGACGAATGGCGTTGAACACGATCGCGCCCTGCGGGGTGGAGACATAGTTGTCGAACACGCGGTCCATGAACCGCGCCTCCAGCGCCTTGGCTGGATCCTGCGGGACGAAGCGCACCGGTCCTGGATGATAGACCTGCAGGTGTTCGATGATCACCGTCGCCTCGGCCACGATCTTGTCGCCGTCCTTCAACAGCGGAAACTTCTTGAACGGCGAGAGAGCGAGGAACTCTTGGTAGGTCCCGGGCTCCGATTGTTCGAGCAGACGCGCGGTGAACGGCGTGTCGTTCTCGTACAGCGCCATCAGCACCTTCTGGCAGTAGGAGGAGAAGGGATGGGAGAACAATTCGAGCGGCATGATCAGGCCTTCACCGCGGCTTCGCTGAACGCCGCGACCAGCCTGTCCATCAGGATGTTGGTGCCGTGCTCGCGCTGGCCCGCGTCGTCGTAGCCGTCGAGGTAGACGCCCTGTTCGGTGAGCTTCAGATGCGTCTTCGAGCCTTCGGATTTCAGTTCGATGGTCGCGAGCGACACCGAGATCTTGTTCCCGTTCATGTGCATGTCGTAGGTGTAGACGAGGCGCTCGTTCTCGACGATGTCGAAGTACCGCGCATCGAAGCGCGTGATCGTGCCGTTCGGCCACTTGCCGGCCAGAATCTCGGATCCGCCGACGCGGAAATCGAAAGTGCGTTCGAGCGGGGCCCAGTCGCCGCCGCCGCCGAACCAGCGCTGCTTGCCCTCCTCGGTCGAAAAGGCGGCGAACACGCGCGTGGGCGTGGCGTTGAGGGTGCGCTCGACGACGAAGGTCGAGTGGGCGGCGGAATGTTCGGTCATCATCGGTCTCCTTGGTTCTTGTTTTTTTCGGGATCGGTTTCGTCGAGGTAGGCTTCGAGGCGGTCGAGGTCGCGTTCCCACGCGGCGCGCCGGTCCGCGAACCACTCCTCCGCCGCGTTCATCCGCTTGCGATCGAGACTGCAGGTCCGCACGCGTCCCACCTTCCTGGTCTTCACCAGTCCCGAGGCCTCGAGCACGGCTAAGTGCTGCACCACCGCAGACAGGGTCATCGGCAGCGGCCTGGCCAACTCGCTGACCGAAGCCGGGCCCCGCGTCAGCCGCTCCACCATCACGCGCCGCGCCGGATCGGCGAGCGCGTGAAACGCCTGGTCGAGCGCCTCGGACTGATACTTTAGCATATACTTAAGTATCAGTCCGAGGGGCGACGGAGTCAAGGGCCTAGAGCTCCCCCCACCAAGGCGGCGACGTGCGCGCAAAAGAAAAGGGCGGGTCCTCGTGGACCCGCCCTTCGATATTTCGCAGATGCGCCTGGGATCAGGCGGTCATCGACGCGACGTCGATCTTTACGCCGGGGCCCATGGTGGAGCTCAGCGAGATGCGCTTGATGTAGACGCCCTTGGCGCCCGACGGACGCGCCCTGTTCAGGGCGTCGATGAAGGCGCGCACGTTGGCTTCCAGCGCCTTGTCGTCGAAGGAGGCTTTGCCGACGCCAGCTTGGATGATGCCGGTCTTTTCGGTGCGGAACTCGACGGCGCCGCCCTTGGCGTCCTTCACCGCTTGCGCGACGTTGGGCGTGACGGTGCCGACCTTGGGGTTCGGCATCAGGCCGCGCGGGCCCAGCACCTTACCGAGACGGCCGACCAGCGCCATCATGTCCGGCGTCGCGATGACGCGATCGAAGTCCATGAAGCCGCCCTGAATCTTCTGAACCAGATCTTCGGCGCCCACCACGTCGGCGCCGGCGGCCTCGGCTTCGGACGCCTTGGCGTCCTTGGCGAATACGGCGACGCGCACGGTGCGGCCGGTGCCCGAGGGCAGGTTCACCACGCCGCGGACCTGCTGGTCGGCGTGACGCGGATCAACGCCGAGGTTCACGGCGATCTCGACGGTTTCGTCGAACTTGGCCTTGGCGTTGGTCTTCACCAGAGCCACGGCTTCGGCGACGGCGTAGGCCTTGTCGCGGTCGCCGCTCCAGGCCTGGATGCGCTTGGGTTCTTTTGCCATTGGATCAGCCCACCACTTCCAGGCCCATGGACCGAGCGGAACCGGCGATGATCTTGGTCGCCTGGTCGAGGTCCGTTGCATTGAGGTCTTTCATCTTCATCTGCGCGATCTCACGGCACTGAGCCATGGTCACACGCCCCGCGACGTCGCGTCCGGGCAGCTTGGAGCCCTTCTGCAGTTTGGCGGCCTTCTTCAGGAAGAAGCTGGCCGGCGGCGTCTTGGTGACGAAGGTGAACGACTTGTCCTGGTAGACGGTGATCACGACCGGCAGGGGCGTGCCCTTGTCCACTTCCGAGGTGCGGGCGTTGAACTCCTTACAGAAGCCCATGATGTTGACGCCGCGCTGGCCCAGAGCCGGGCCGATCGGGGGCGACGGCGTAGCCGCGCCCGCAGGCACCTGGAGCTTGATATAGCCCAGTATCTTCTTCGCCATGTGAACTCCTTGATCCCCAAGGGATCGATGAGCCGTGGTGCGGGGGGCGATCCCCTCCCACGGATTTGAAGCGGGGGCCTATAGCGGACCCCGCCGTCTTTGTCACCCTCAGGTCTTCTCGACCTGGGTGTATTCGAGGTCGACCGGCGTGGCGCGGCCGAAGATGGAGACCGAGACGCGCAGGCGGGCGCGTTCTTCGTCCACGCTTTCCACGACGCCGTCGAAGCTCGCGAACGGGCCGTCGGTGACGCGGATTTTTTCGCCTAGGTCGAAGCGGATGGTGGGCTTGGGACGCTCCACGCCCTCTTCGATGGCGCCCACGATGCGCTGGACCTCCTTCTCGGAGACCGGCATCGGCTTGTTGCCCTGGCCCAGGAAGCCCGTGACCTTGGGCGTGTTTTTGATCAGGTGGTAGGCCTCGTCGGTGAGCTCCATCTTCACCAGGACGTAGCCCGGGAAGAACTTGCGCTCGGTGTTGATCTTGCGGCCGCGGCGGATCTCCACGACGTCCTCGGTCGGCACCAGTATGTCGGAGAACTGGTCTTCGAGGCCCGTGCTCTTCGCCTGTTCGCGGATCGCCTCGGCCACCTTCTTCTCGAAGTTCGAGTAGGCGTGGACGATGTACCACTTGTGGCGCGGGTTGGAGGCGGGCTTAGCCTCGCCTTCGGTGGTGTGTGCGACGTCGCTCACGAGGGAAGTCCGATCTTGATGATGTAGCCGACCAGCGAACTCATCACGAGGTCGACGGCGAAGAAGAAGGCGACGGTGATCAGGATCATGATCCCGACCATCACCGAGGTGATCCAGGTTTCGTTGCGGCTGGGCCAGGTGATCTTGCGGCCTTCGGCGCGAACCTCGCGCACGAACTGCGGGAAGCCGGCGATCATCTGGAAGATGTTCTTCTTCGGCCGGCCGTCATCCTTGTCCGGCGCGTTGATCACGGCGGGCTTGGCGGGGGCCCCGCGGCCCTTGGGCGGCTTCTTCCCGCCCATTCTGGCGCCAGTCGCTCCGGCGGCTTGATCCTTGGCCATAAACTTCGTCGTTCTCTCTCAGGGGCCCCGTAAATAGGCGCCCCGGGTGTGAATGGCAGGAGTGGAGGGACTCGAACCCCCGGCCCTCGGTTTTGGAGACCGATGCTCTACCAGCTGAGCTACACTCCTAAACCCCTTACGCAAAAGGCTTTTCTTGCTCCGGCCGCAGCCTGTTTCGAGACAGTGGCCGTCGCCCGCCGGGCGGTGAGAAGAAAGCAACTCCATTGCAGGGATTAAGACCGGGCCGTATGCCGCAAATCCCTGAGCAATTCAAGCGCGCCGGAACCCGCCGCCGCCCCTGCCCCTTTCGGGAAATCCGGCCGAGACGCCTGCTTTGGCCGCCGCTAAGGTCGTCCATCCAAGTCGATTCCGGGCCCACGCGCCGCATGACCAGCTTTGCCGAGAACCTGAAGCGCTCGCCCGAGGCCTATCCGCACACCTGGGACATCGCCCAGGACCAGGTGCTGTTCGTCCAGATGCAGGCCAAGGACTACGCCGCCGCGTCCTTCCTCGACCAGCGCGCCATCAACCCCAACGCCAAGGGTCAGTGGACGCAGATGTCGAGCGTCCGCGCCGCGGTGACCGAGGCCAAGATTCCCGAGCGGCTGGGCTTCATCTTCCACACCGGCCACGTCGGCTCGACCCTGATCTCGCGGCTGATCGACGGGGCGAAACTGTTTTCGATGCGCGAGCCGACCCCGCTGCGGGTGCTGGCGCAGGTGAAGGCCGAGCTGGCGACGCCCGAAAGCCTGCTCACGCCCGCGCAATACAAACGCGACCTCGCCATGTTTCTGGAGCTGTGGTCGCGTACCTGGACGCCGGAGCAGCTGACGGTGGTGAAGGCGACGAGCTTCGCGTCGGAAACCGCCGAGGACATCATCGGCCGTCCCGGCTGCAAGGGCGCGCTGATGCTCTACGCGACGCCGCACAACTATGTGTCGGGCATTCTCGCAGGACCCAATTCGCGCATCGAGGCCAAGGTGCTGTCGCCGGGACGCCTGCGCCGCCTGAACCAGCGGCTGGGGACCGACGCGTTCCGACTCTCAACCATGAGCGAGGGCGCGCGCATCGCCATGGGGTGGGCCTCGGAGATGACGGCGATGCTCGCGGGCTCGACCGCGCGTGAGGACAAGGTGCAGTGGCTCGACTTCGACAGGTTCCTGTCCGCGCCCAGCATGGGCCTCGAGGTCGCGCTTGACGTGTTCGGGGTGAAGTACGAGCCGGAGCAGATCACCGCCCTCGTCGAAGGCCCGATCATGCGCCAATACTCCAAGTCCCCCGACCATGCGTATGACGCCGCGCTGCGCCGCGAAGTGCTGGAACAGGGCGGCGTACAAAGCCCGCGCGAACTCGCCGAGGCTCTGGCTTGGCTCGACGGCGCGGCGAAGGAGTGGCCGGAGATTCGCGAGGCGATGGAGTTGGCGGCGTAGCAGCCCCTAGTGCTCGAGCAAGTGCGCGTCCGATGGAAGCGCATGATGAAAGAACAGCATGACCATCCGACTGACGCTGTCCCGGCCCATGTAGCCGATAAACTTGCCATCGACGATCCAGAAGCAGGACGTCATGATGTCCTCGTTTTTGCAGCGAACAGGCTCTCCATACTTCTTTCGTAGATCGGCCAAGATGGCCCGCACCCCGGCACCCGATATCTCGTAAGGTGCGTCTTTGCCACCGATCATCGTGTTAATCGCGATTAGGCGTTCGTTCTTGAAGAGGAATTCAACGCCTTCCCGGTGACCCTCTAAGTCGACATTGTCGGCGTGCAGTAACTCGACCCAACCGTCCGAGGTAGCGGCAGGATTCGCGAAGCGATGGGCTGCAGGAAAGAGGTGCTGAACTTCGGCGACGGTCATTCCGGCGGAAGCGCCTCGCCAAAGCTCCTCTGCAAACGCAGGTGTGGAGAGACACAGAATCGCGATCAGGCCGAAAAGTGTCTGACGACGATGACCTTGCACCTTGGTGCCCCTCCAGTCGAGATACTAGCAGGTTGCCGACAATACAAAACCCCGCCGTCGCCGGCGGGGTTTCTGCAGTTCAGCGATACGGCTGAGACCTACTCGATGATCTTGGCCACCACGCCCGCGCCGACGGTGCGGCCGCCTTCGCGGATGGCGAAGCGGAGCTTCTCTTCCATCGCGATGGGGGTGATCAGTTCGACGTCCAGCTCGGCGTTGTCGCCGGGCATGATCATCTCCACGCCTTCCTTCAGCCGCACGATCCCGGTCACGTCGGTGGTGCGGAAGTAGAACTGCGGGCGATAGTTGGTGAAGAACGGGGTGTGACGACCGCCCTCTTCCTTGGTCAGGATATAGGCCTCGGCCACGAACTTGGTGTGCGGGGTGATCGAGCCCGGCTTGCACAGCACCTGGCCGCGCTCGACG
>DASZMV010000042.1:0-1690 GCA_035551675.1 Caulobacteraceae bacterium
CGGTCGTACTTGGTGTCGTCGTAGAGCGTGCCGGTGTGCAGCGTACAGCGGTTGTCCCACATCAGGATATCGCCGACCCGCCACTTGTGGGCGTGGACGAAGCGGTCCTGGGTCACCCAGTCCACCGCTTCCTGCACCAGCGCCAGGCCTTCCGCCTCCGGCATCCCCATCACCTCGATCACCGTGCCGGTGGAGGGCCAGAGCGCCTTGCGGCCATCGGCCGGATGGGTGCGGACCAGCGGGTGGAACACGTCGGGATTCGCCGCCTTCAGCTCCTCGCTGAGCTCGCGCGCGCCGTATTCGCGGGTGCGCATGAAGTGCTGGTAGGAGTGGTGCAGCACGCGGCCGTCGTACCCGGCCTGTTGCTCAGGCGTCAGCGCGTTCCAGGCCGCGACGCAGTCGGCCAGCAGCGTGTCGGAGCCCTCGGCCGGCACCTCGACCGCGTAGAGCATCGTCGCCATCACCGGCTCGGGCTTGTAGGAATAGTCGGTGTGCCAGCCGACGCCGTCGTTGTGGGCGCCGATCGGCTTGCCGTCCACCACCTTGTTGGAGAGCCGGTAGACCTTCGGGTGGCCGGGAACCGTGAACTCCTTCAGCGTGTGGTCCTCGGGCTCGCCGAAGTGGGCGATGAAGTCCACCAGGTCGCCGGGCGACATCGTCTGGTCGCGGATGAGGACGGCGCCGTGCCGGTGGAAGGTGTCGACCACCGCCTCGATCGTCGCCTGGTCGGCGCGCTGCAGGTCGACGTCCAGGATCTCGGCCCCAAAGCCTGGTTTCAGGGAGCGGGTGCGAACCTGGACCGCGGTGGACATGGAGAGGAATTCCTGGCGAGGCGACGCGTGATCTGAAGCGGGGAGCCTAAGGTAGGCAGGCGCCCGCCGGCAGTCTTGCACGGCTGCGCCTCTTCATTTGCGCAGCGGGCGGAAGGCGCGAAGGCGGGAAATCGGTCCGGCGCCCAGGAATGCGCCTGCGGCGCTTCGATGGCGCGCGGATGCGGTCTGGGGCGAGACCCGGCGGGGCGGCGCCGCTAACTTCCCCCAGACGACACCGGGAGAAAGACCGATGCCCTTCATCTGCCAGGCCGGCGAAATGCGGCCCGACACCGCGCCCGGCGCCCTGCACCAGCTGATGGCGACGCCTACGACCGTGCACTGGGGCTACTTCGACGCAGGCCTCGCGCCGGCGCTGCGCGTGAAGAGCGGCGACCTCGTGCAGGCCGAGGCGATCACCCACCACGCCGGCGACGCGCCCGAGCTGATGATGGACGAGGGCGTCACCGCCATCTTCACCGGCATTCCCGAGGCCGACCGCAATCCCGGCGTCCACATCATGACCGGCCCGATCTTCGTGGAAGACGCGCGGCCCGGCGACATGCTGGAGGTACGGTATCTCTCGATGACGCCGCGCTGCAACTACGGTTCCAACCTCGCGGCGAACTGGGGCTATCTCTACAAGGAGTTCGGCGAGAAGGAGCGGGTGACCGTCTACACGCTCGATCCAAACGCGCGGCAGGCCGAGGCGCTCTACGCCTACGACTTCCCGGGCAAGTACCTGGTTCCCGGCACGATCACCCATTGCCCAGCCTGCGACCGACAGCCGGCGCTGGCCGGCGTGCGCGTGCCGGCGCGGCCCCACCTCGGCACGGCCGGCGTCGCCATCGACGTGCCGGGGCGCGTCAGCACCATCCCGC
>DASZMV010000043.1:0-23879 GCA_035551675.1 Caulobacteraceae bacterium
CGCACCTGTTGATCCTGGACGAGCCGACCAACCACCTGGACATCGACAGCCGGCGCGCCCTGCTCGACGCGCTGAATGACTACGACGGGGCGGTGGTGATCATCACTCACGACCGCTCGCTGATGGACCTGGTGGCGGACCGGCTGTGGCTGACCGCGGACGGCACGGTGAAACCGTTCCAGGGCGACCTCGACGACTACACCCGGTTCGTCCTCGACCGCGCCAAGGCGGTCAGCGCCGGCCAGGCCAAGCCCAGGGCCGAGGGCGCGAACAGCCGCGAGGCGCGCAAGGCGGCCAGTGCGGCGCGCATGCGCATCATGCCCCTGAAAAACGAAGTTCAGGCGCTTGAAAAGAAAATGGATTCCATAAGCTGGTCGATCGGCAAACTGGACCAGGCCCTGGCCGACCCGGAGCTGTTTTCGCGCGATCCCGACAAGGCGGTAAGTCTCGGTAAGGACCGCGCCCGCGCCCAGGAGGAACTCGCGGAAACCGAAGCCAAGTGGCTCGCGGCGGCCGAAACCTACGAGGCGGCGAAGGTCGAGGCGGGGCTGGCCTAAACGACATCGGGAAGCGACGTCGGGACAGGTTAAGGTGTCCCCAGCGGAGGCGAGTCGATGCGGGCAGTGATCGCGGCGGTGCTGGTGTTGGCCGTGGCGGGATGCGCACGGCGGGCGCCGGACACGGCGGCCGAAGCATTCAAAGACATCTGCGTGGACACCCACGCCGCGCCGGACGCGGTGGCCAAGGCGGCGGGGGTCGCCGGCGCGACATCGGCGCCGGCCATCGCCGGCACAACGGGCGCAACGGTGACCCAGGCCAGGTTCTGGACTCTGACGCTAACCTCCGGGGTTAGCGCTTCGATCTCGCAAGTCGTCGACCGGCCGCGGGAGGGCGAACGCGATGAGTCCTGCGGCATCGTCGTGCAAGGAAGCGACCCGGCCAGCATCAAGGAGGTCCGCACCTGGATCGCCGACAAGGCCGACCCGCCCTACCGCTTCCGCGACCTCGACGCGCGTCAGCCGGTGACGAGTTCCGCAGAAGCCGATGCGGCGCGGCGCGAGGACAGGCTGTGGACGCTGACCGTCCTCGACGAGGGCTCAGCGGCCTACTTCAACATCAGCCACGAGCGGCCCGACCGCTAACCGCAGTGGACTTTCACGACGCGCTTGGTCTCGGCGTCCCAGATGATGTCCAGGCGGGCGGCGACGAAGTCCTGGGTCACCGGCTGGGTGTTCGACACGACGCGCCAGATTGCGCCCGGGGGCTTGGACGGGATTTCCGACTTGGGCTTGCCGACGAGGTACTGGTAGGCGCCGGCGCCGCAAGTGTCCTCGCGGCCAGGAACGGGATCGGGCGGGACGGCCGCGGACGCCGGAAGCGCCCACAGTCCTGTGGACAAAACTGTGGAAAAGCTTGCGGCGACGATCAGGGCTCTCATCGATTTAGGCCTCCGGATCATGGACTTGCGAACGTACACTGGCGCGACGATGCAACGGGATTGCGGCGGCATGACGCTGTTATTTCCCGTGAAACACTCAGATCTTTCTCTGACGAAAGATAGCTAGGCCGCTTTCTCCCAGCCGCGTTCGCCTTGCTTCCAGTAGGAAACCGGATAGCCCGCGTCGCGGAACCCTTTCCAGCGGCCGCGGGCTTGCGCCAGCGCGGTCTCGTCGCGGCCGTCGAACAGCAGGATACAGCGTTCGTAGCCGTCGAGCGACCCGCCCTCGGCTCCGTCCAGCAGGAACAGGGCCTGGGCGGAATTTAAGTTGTCGGATCGGGTGGTTAAGAGGACCGGCTGACGTTCGGGCTCAGCGTCGTCGCTGGTCGCGTGCGGCAGGAAGCTGTCCTCGCGCCAGGACCACAGCCACCCGTCGAGCTGGTCGATGCGGTCTCTCTCGGGGGTGCGCACGAGCGCGCGCCAACCCTTGGCAAGCGTCTTCTCCAGAAGCTCCGGCAGGGCCTGGTCGAGCGAGGTGCGCTCCAGGTGGTAGAACCACACCTCGCAGGGACCCGCCGCCACCTCAGCCCTCGAACCGGTCCGCCACCAGGCGGTCGAGCAGGCGCACGCCGAAGCCCGAGGCGCCGTCCGGCACGGTCGAGACCTTGGAGTCCTTCTTCCAGGCCACCGGTGCGATATCCAGGTGCGCCCAGGGCGTCTTGTTCACGAACCGCTGCAGAAAGAGGGCGGCGGTAATCGAACCGCCCGCGCGACCGGACGTGTTCTTCACGTCGGCGGTGGGCGCGTCGATCAGGCGATCGTAATCGTCGGGCAGCGGCATGCGCCAAGTCCGTTCACCGGTCGCCGCGGAGGCGGCCATTATGCCGTCGGACAGTTCATCGCTGTTTGAGAAGACGCCCGCAAAGTCATTGCCCAGCGCGACAATCATCGCTCCGGTCAGGGTCGCGAGGTCGACCATGAACTTCGGCTTGAAGCGGTCCTGAGTGTACCAGAGCGCGTCAGCCAGAACGAGGCGGCCCTCGGCGTCGGTGTTCAGCACCTCGACGGTCTGGCCCGACATGGACACCACCACGTCGCCCGGACGCTGGGCGTTGCCGTCGGGCATGTTCTCGACCAGGCCGATGACGCCGATCACGTTCGCTTTCGCCTTGCGCCCAGCCAGCGCGCACATGAGGCCGGCGACCGCGCCGCCGCCGCCCATGTCCCACTTCATGTCTTCCATGCCCTCGGGCGGCTTCAGCGAAAGGCCGCCGGAGTCGAAGCAGACGCCCTTGCCGACGAAGGCGACCGGCCGAGCGGTCTTGGTGCCGCCCATCCACGAGATCACCACCAGGCGGCTTTCCTTGCTCGAGCCCTGGCCCACCGCCAGCAGGGTGCGCATGCCGAGCTTGGCCATCTGGGCCTCGGTCAGCACCTCGACCTGAAGGCCTAGCTTTTCCAGCGCCTTGCAGCGCTTTGCGAACTCATCGGGATAAAGCACGTTGGCCGGTTCGGAGACGAGGTCGCGGGTGAAGAACACCCCGTCCGCGACTGCCGACAGCGGTCCGTAGGCCTTCTTCGCGGCGGGCGCCGCGTCGGTGACCACCTGGATGGCGTCGATCGAGGGCTTGGCCTCGGGCTTTTGCGTGGTGCGGTACTTGTCGAAGCGGTAGCTGGCGAGGCGCGAGGCGAAGCCGATGCGCGCGGCCTGATCGGACGTGAGGCCCTCGGTCTCGTAGGCAAGGGTCGTGAAGCCCGAGGTGGCGACGGCGCGATAGGCGGCGCCCGCGGCGGCCTCCAGCGTCAGGTCCTCGATCGCCTTGCCCTTGGCGCCCAGGCCGACGGCCAGGATCTGCGGATTGTCGAGCCCGGCCGGCGCGGTGAGCGCGAGCGTCTGACCTTTGGCGCCGGTGAAGCGGCCCGCGTTGATCGCGCGGGCGAGCGCGCCCTTGGTCTTCTTGTCGTAGGCCTTGGCGGCGGGGGTAAGGGCGCGATCTTCGTGGACGAACACGACCACGACCGCCGCATCCGACGCGGCCTTGACGAACTCGACTTTCATTTAAGCGGGCTCCTACTCGTCGCGCCTTCGCGGGCGCTTGTTCTGAAACGCGGCGCGGCGGTTGTCGCCGTGCGATGGGGCCGTGTAATACAGGCTCGGCCCGACGCGGCCTAGTGGATCGTGCGGAGGGGACGCAGCCGGCGCCCATCCGTTGAAAATGCTCTGCTAACTCCCTGTTTTTCAGCGCAAATCTGGGGTGGCGACAGTCACCGCAGAGCGACAGGTTCCGATTCCCCCCTCCTCCCGGACCCGATGACTCTCGTCGACCGCTACCTCGCCCGCCAGATGCTGATTCCCGTCCTGGGCGCCGTCGCCGCGCTCACGGCGGTGGCTGTGCTGAGCCAGACGCTCAGCGCGCTCGATGTGGTCGTCCAGCATGGCCAGAGCCCCTGGGTGCTCCTGAAGATCACCGTCCTGGCGCTGCCGCCGCTGTTCTCGCTGATCCTGCCGATCTCTCTGTTCGTGGGCGCGCTGATCGCCCTGAACCGGCTGCAGACCGAACAGGAGGTGGTGATCTGCTTCGCCGCCGGGATGAGCCGCTGGCGGGTGATGGCGCCGGCGATCCGGCTCGCGGTCCTCTTCGGGGTGATCTCGCTGTTCCTGAACATCTGGGCCCAGCCCTTCACCTTCCGCCTGATGCGGATGGAGTACTTCAAGGTGCGCACCGACCTGGCCGCGTCGCTGGTCCGCGAGGGCGAGTTCGTCGAGGCGGGATCGGGTCTTACCTTCTACGCCAAGAGCGTCGATCAGAACGGTCTCTTGGTTCAGCCCTTCATCCACGTGCAGGGTGCGCACGGCGCCACGGTCTATGCCGCCCAGGAAGGCCGGATCACCAAGCAAGGGAACACCCCGGTCGTCATCCTGCGCCACGGCGCCCAACAGGAGTTCTCGCCCTCGGGAGTCTTGAACTACCTGTCCTTCGACCAGGACGTGTTCGACCTCTCGCCGTTCGTGAAAAGCGACGAGGTGCTGCGGCTGAAGGCGTCGGATCTGTGGATGCACGAGCTGCTCTTCCCGAACCTGAAGTACCCCTGGGAACGCAAGAATCAGAAACGGCTTTTGGCCGAGGCCAACTCGCGCCTGGCGACGCCGCTCTACAATCTTGCCTTCATGATGCTGGCGCTGGCCGGGGTGCTGGGCGGGCCGTTCAGCCGACTGGGCTATGGGCGGCGCATCGCAGAGGTCGCAGCCGCCGCGGTATTGGCGCGGGTGGCGGGCTTCGGGGTCGAGGCGGCGAGCGCGGCCTCGCCCTGGCTCAATATCCTGCAATATCTCGTGCCGCTGATCCCAGTCTGGTGGTCCGCGCGGGTGCTGTTCCGCCAGAAGATCGGACGCTATGTGCCGATGGCGTCTGACCAAAATCTGCTGCCGCAGGCGGGGGCCGCATGAGGGGCGATCAGGCGAGGCCCGGCTTCTTCCACACCGGGCGCTGGCGGCTGACGCGGATCGAGCGCTACGTCGTGGTCCGCTCGCTGCTAGCGGTGGCGGCGGCGCTGGGCGTGATCACCACTCTCATCATGCTGATCGACTTCGTGAACGTATCGCGCAACGTCGGCGTCAAGGTCGACATCCCCGCGGTCCAGGTTCTCTACCTGACGGTGCTGAAGGCGCCGAACGACATCCTGCTGCTGTTGCCTTTCGCCTTCCTGTTCGGGGTGCTGGGCGCCTTCGTGGGGCTGAACCGGCGAAGCGAGCTGGTGGCCATGCGCGCCGCCGGGGTCTCGGCCTGGCGCTTCATCTTTCCCGCGGCCGGCGCGGCCTTCGCGATCGGCTGGATCACGATCTTGGCGATCAACCCCCTCGCCTCCTGGATGAACGGCGAATACGAGTCCGAGGCGCTGCGGCTCTCCACCGGCATCTCCATGTCTGAGAGCCAGAGCGTCTGGCTGCGCCAGGGCGACGGTCACAGCCAGGTGGTCATCCACGCCCTGTCCAAACCCACCGGCGGCGACCTGCTGCGGGACGTCTCGTTCTTCGTCTATTCGACCGGCGACAAGGGCCAGCTCGAGTTCTCGCGCCTGATCGAGGCCAAGACCGCGGTCCTGAACAAGGGCTTCTGGCTGCTGAGCGGCGCGCGTGAAGCGGGTCCCGGCGAGCAGGCGGTCCTCTACGAGACCCTGTCGATCCCCTCGAACCTCAATCCCTCGACCGCCTACGCCAAGTTCGCCGCCGCGCCCTCGGTCCCATTCCAGAACCTGCCGGCCGCGATCCACCGGGTGCAGGCGGCGGGGTTCTCGGCCACCACCTACCGGCTGAAGCTGCAGCAGCTCCTGGCGACCCCGCTCCTGTTCGCGGCCATGTCGATCCTGGGCGCCGCGTTTTCGCTCCGGCTCATGCGTCTTGGGGGCCTGGCGGTCCTGACCAGTTCAGGGGTGGCGCTCGGCTTCATCATCTTCTTTTTCAACGAGCTCTGCGGCGCGCTCGGCAAGGCGGACGTCATTCCACCGGCGCTTGCAGGATGGGCCCCCCCAATCCTGGCGCTTTTGTCGGCTTTCACGCTGCTCTGCTATACGGAAGATGGTTGATCCGTTAGACGGATTCACCACGCTTAGAGGGACGTATCCAAGGATGAGCGACGCCGGCCGCCCCGACGCATGCCCGAGGCCGGCTTTTCGCACGGCGCTGCTGGCGAGCGCGGTCGCCGTGACCTTCGCAGTCGCCCCCGAATCCTACGCCCAAGCCTCTTCCGGCCAAACCTCGTCGGGCCAAACCTCGTCCGGCCAGACGACCGCTACTCAGATCACCTCGGCCGAGCCCTCCGGTCCGCCGCGAGAGCCCGATCGCGCCGTGCACGGCCCCGAAGGCCCCGACGGCCTGTCGCCGGACGAGATGCTGCTGACCGCCGACAGCGTCACGCGTGACGAAACCAACCACAAGATGATCGCCACCGGCCACGTGGAGGCGCGCTACCAGGGCCGCACCCTGCGCGGCGAAGAGGTCGAGTTCGACACCGTCACCGGCCTGATCACTACAAACGGCCCGTCGCAGATCATCGACACCGACGGCACCGTTTCCTACGGCCAGCACCTGGTGCTCGACCAGCACCTGCAGGCCGGCGCCGCGACCGGCTTCGCCACGCGCCAGGAAAAAGAGGTGAAGATCGCGGCCGCGACCGCTGTGAAGCGTAGCGCGACGATCATCGAACTCGACCACGCCATCTTCACCGCCTGCGTGCTGTGCACCAAGGACGGCCACACCGCGCAGCCGACCTGGTCGATCCAGGCGGACAAGGTGATCGACGACAAGGCGAAGGGACTCGTCTTCTACCGGCACGCGGTGATCCGGGTGAAGGGCGTGCCGATCTTCTACGCGCCGATCCTGTGGACCCCGAGCGACAAGGTGAAGGAGTCCTCCGGCTTCTTCCCGCCGCGCATCGCGGCCTCGCAGCGCCGCGGTTTTTCGTGGGAGCAACCGTACCTCTGGGTGATCTCGCCGTCGCAGGACCTGGAGATCAGTCCGCAGATCAACACCAAGCTGAACCCGTTCCTGAACCTCGACTACCGCAAGCGGTTCTGGTCGGGCGACCTCGAGGCGCGGCTCGGTTACACCTACGAGGCCAATTCGGACTCCGAAGGCCACCGCTTCGGGAACGAGACATCGCGCAGCTACATCCTCGCCAACGGCGCCTTCCAGATCGACAACAACTGGCGCTGGGGGTTCGCTGCCGAGCGCACGTCGGACCCGACGCTGTTCGACCGCTACGACATTCCCAACGTCTACGAGAACCGCGGCCTGTTCGACGACGACCAGCGCCGGCTGACCTCGCAGCTCTACGCGGTGCGTCAGGACGACCAGAGCTACATCTCGATCTCGGCGCTCTCGTTCCAGAGCTTCCGTCCGTACATCAATCCGGTCACCGGACAGTTCTTCAAGGACCCCAAGACCGGCCAGCTGATTGTCGAGAACAACGACGCCCTGCCGACCGCGGCGCCCCTTATCGAAGCGCGCTGGGATCCGCGCGATCCGATCCTGGGCGGTCGCTTGCGTTTCAATGCGACCGGGGTCGCCATCACCCAGAACCAGGCCTCGCTCGATCCCTGCGGCCCGGGCTCGACGGAGTTCAACTGCACGCCGCCGCCGAACATCCCTGGCATCGACGAGCGCCGCGCGACGGGCCAGTTCGACTGGCGCTGGAGCTTTCTCGCGGGCGCGGTGCGGATCGATCCGTTCCTGAGCGCGCGCGGCGACGTCTATAACCTGGGCGACCTGCCGGGAACGCAGCGCAATCTCACGATCGAGCGCGGCGACGCCACCGCCGGCGCCGACGTCAGCTATCCCCTGGTGCGCCGCTTCGATTGGGGCACGGTGGTGGTCGAGCCCCTGGCCGAGCTCGACGTCTCGCCCCAGGTCCACCTGGATTCACGCATCCCCAACGAGGACAGCCTGTCCTTCACCCTGGACGAGAACAATCTGTTCTCCCCCGACAAGTTCACCGGCTTCGACGTCTATGAGGGTGGCCCGCGCTTCAACGCCGGGGTCCGGACCACGGTGAACTGGCAAGACGGGGCCTGGGGCTGGTTCCTGGTCGGACGCAGCTTCCGCACCAACCAGGCCTTTCCGGCCGGGGTCACCGGCCTGAACCACGACCTCGAGGACTGGGTCGTCGCCGCCGAGGCCACCCCGATGCCCGGCATCACCGCCTTTGGCCGCGCCGACATCTCCGACAAGGGGGCCTTCGACCGGGCCGAGGCCGGGATCGACTGGACCTTCGGGCGAGCCCACGGCTTCGCCCGCTATTTCAAGGACGACCTGGACCCCTTCACGCCTGGTTTCCGCCGCCAGGACGCCGAACTTTCGACCGACGTTCTGATCATAGCCCACTGGGGAGTGGTCGCGGACGTGACCCGGGACCTGGACAAGCGGCTATGGCGGCGCAGCGAGGTCGGCGTGATGTACGAGGACGACTGCCTTCGAGCCACCTTGACTTATCAGCGGAACGAGACCGGCCTGCTGGGACCGACCGACGCAGTGTTTTTGCGGATGAGTTTGCCCATACTGGGCAGCACCGGGTTCAAGCGCTATGACGACCACTGACCGGAACGGCCGCGAAGCCGCCCCAGGCCGTGGCGTCGCAACAGGGATGAAGTCGACCATGCGTTGGATGTATTACGCGGCGAGCGCTGCGCTCGCGGCGGCTTTGGCGATCCCGGCGGCGGCCCAGCCGGCGGCTGGCGCCCTGCCCCCCGCCCTGGCGGCCCAGGCCCAGGCTCCCGCGGCCGCCCCGGCGACCCGACCGCTGCAGGAAGGGGTGGTGGCCACGGTCAATGACGAGCTCATCTCGACCTACGATCTGCGCCAGCAGATGCTGCTCCTGATCGCGACCTCCGGGATCAAGGTGAACTCGGACAACCTGCCCCAGATCCAGCAGGAGGCCCTGCGCAGCCTGGTCGACGAGCACCTGCAGCTCCAGGAAATCAAGAAACTGCCCAAGCTGAAGATTTCGGACGACGAGATCGACGACGAGATCGGCCACATGGCGCAGGAAAACCGCATGACCAAGGACCAGCTCCTTGGCGTGCTGAAGGAAGCCGGCGTCGAAGCCGACACGCTGCGCCAGCAGGAAAAAGCCCAGATCGGTTTCGAGACCATCGTCGGCGGCCGCTTCGGCGACAAGGCGCGCGTCAGCGCGAGCGAGGTCCAGCAGACGCTCGCCCGCATCTCCGCCTCCGCAGCCAAGCCCCAGTACCTGGTCGGCGAGATCTACCTCGACGCCACCACCAACGGCGGCCAGGACGAGGCGATGAACGGCGCCAACCAGCTCGAAGAGCAGATCCTCAAGGGCGCACCCTTCCAGGGTGTCGCGCGCCAGTTCTCCAACGCCGCGACCGCCGCAGCCGGCGGCGACGCCGGCTGGCTGATCTCCGGCGAAATGCAGCCCGAGATCGAAGCCGCGCTGCAACACATGCAGGCCGGCCAGATGTCCAAGCCGATCCCGACCAAGGACGGCGTGTGGATCGTCTATCTGCGCGAAGTGAAGGCCGGCGGCGGCGTGACCATGGTCAGCCTGAAACAGGCCGCCATCCGCCTGCCCAAGGACGCGCCGGCCGATCAGGTCAGCGCCGCGACGGCGAAGCTCGCCGCGTTGAAGACCTCGCTCACCTGCCAGAACGTCGAGAAGGACGCGGCCAAGACCGACGGCGTGGTCGCCTCGGACCTCGGTGAATCGAAGGTCAGCGACCTCGCGCCGGAATTCCAGACCGTCGCCGGCGGCCTCGAAAAGGGCCAGGTCTCCGACCCGATCCGCACCGACGTGGGCGTGCACCTGATCTTCATGTGCGACAAGCGCACGGAAGGGACTGCGGTCCCAACCGCCGAACAGGTCGAGCAGCGCCTGCGCAACCAGCAGCTTTCGATGCTGGCGCGACGCTACATGCGCGAACTGCGAGCCACCGCCACCATCGAGATGCGGTGACGCTGGGGGGCACCCGAGCACCGGCCGCGCCGCTTGCGGTCACCCTCGGCGACCCTGCGGGCGTCGGTCCCGAGATCATCGTCAAGGCCTGGTCGAAGCTGCGCGCGTCCGGCCCGCGCTTCGTCGTGGTGGGCGATGCGGACTCGCTGAACGCCGCCTTCCCCACCGGCGCGGTCGGTTGCGAGCGTGTAGCCGATCCGAAGGACGCGCTACGTCTCTTCCCCAACATCCTGCCGGTCTATGAGCCGCCGCACCCGCACGCGATCACCCAGCCGACGGCCGAGGCCGCGCGCGCCGCGTCGGTGGTGACCTGGATCGAGGCGGCGGTCGACTGCGCGCTGAAGGGCGACGTCAGCGGCGTTGTCACCGCGCCGATCTCCAAGGCGGTGCTCTACAAGGCCGGCTTCAAGTTTCCGGGCCACACCGAGTTTCTCGCCGACCTGACCGCAGACGCGCCGCATGCGGGCGCGCGCGGGCCGGTGATGATGCTGGTCGCCAAGGATCTGCGCTGTTCGCTGGTGACCATCCACTCGCCGCTGCGCGACGTGGCCGACGAGATCACCACCGACAAGGTCGTGCACACCGCGCTGGTTACCGCCGAGGCGCTCAAGCGCGACTTCGGCATCGCCAAACCGCGACTCGCGCTCGCGGCGCTGAACCCGCATGCGGGCGAAGGCGGCGCCATGGGGCGCGAGGAGATCGACGTGCTGGCTCCGGCGGTGCGCGAGCTGCGCGCCATGAACGTGGAGATCAGCGATCCCAAACCCGCCGACACCATGTTCCACGACGCGGCGCGCAAGGGCTACGACGCCGCCATCTGCCTCTATCACGACCAGGCGCTGATCCCGATCAAGACGCTCGACTTCTGGGGCGGGGTGAACGTGACGCTAGGCCTGCCGATCGTGCGCACCTCGCCCGACCACGGAACCGGCTTCGACATCGCCGGCAAGGGCATCGCCAATCCCGACAGCCTGATCTCCGCCATCCGCCGCGGCGCCGAGATCGCGGCGCGGCGCGCCGCGGCGTGAGCATCGACGATCTGCCACCGCTTCGCGAAGCGCTCGCCGAACACGGGCTGCTGGCCAAGAAGAGTTTTGGTCAGCATTTCCTGCTCGACCTCAACGTCACGCGCAAGATCGTGCGCTTGGCGGGACCGTTCGACGGCGATCCGGTGATCGAAGTCGGGCCCGGTCCGGGTGGTCTAACGCGCGCCCTTGTGGAGAGCGACGCGGGCCGCGTGATCGCGATCGAGAAGGACTCGCGATTCATCCCGCTGCTGCAGGACCTCGCCGAGTTCGCGCCCGGTCGCCTCGAAATCGTCGAGGCGGACGCCTTGAAGGTCGACGAGCGCGCGCTGGCGGGCGAGCGCGGTCACGTCGTGTCGAATCTGCCGTACAACGTCGGCACGCCGCTTCTCATCAAGTGGCTCACCGGCCCCTGGCGTCCGCGTTCGATGACGCTGATGTTCCAGAAGGAAGTCGCCGACCGCATCGCCGCCAAGCCGAACGACGAGGCCTACGGCCGCCTGTCGGTCATCACCCAGGCCGTCTGCACCGCACGCCTGGTCATGAATCTACCGGCAGGCGCCTTCACCCCGCCGCCGAAAGTCGCCAGCGCCGTTGTCCGCCTGGAACCGCGGCCCGACGCGCCGCCGGTAAATGAGATCGCCGCGCTCGAACGCGTCACGGCCGCCGCGTTCGGCCAGCGTCGAAAGATGCTGCGCTCGAGTTTGAAACCGCTGGGCGGCGAAGCGCTTTGCGCACGCGCGGACATCGACGCGAACGCACGGGCGGAAACAATCGCGGTCGAAGGGTTTCTGCGGCTGGCGCGCGCGACGCTCTAGCGCTCAGTCCTGCTCGGCCATCAACGCTTCGACGTAGTTGGCGATCCACGGGTTGCGGACCTGGCGGTCGCGTTCGGCGTGGTAGACGTGGGCCAGTTCCGCCAGCGAGCGGTCGAAGTCGTCGTTGACGATGATGTAGTCGTACTCGTCCCAGTGCGCGATCTCTTCGCGCGCGCGCTTCAGACGCCGCTCGATCACCTCGGGCTTGTCCTGGGCGCGGGCGTAGAGGCGGCGGCGCAGCTCCTGCATGGACGGCGGCAGGACAAAGACGCGCACGGTGTCGGCGGGCATGGCGGCGGCGATCGAGCGGCCCCCCTGCCAATCGATGTCGAACAACACGTCGCGTCCGGCATGCAACGCCGAGATCACCGCGTCCCGCGGTGAGCCGTAGCGGGCGCCGTGCACCTGCGCCCACTCGAGAAAGGCGCCCTGGGCAATAAGGCCGTCGAACTGCTTGTCGTCGATGAAATGGTATTCGCGTCCGTTCTCCTCGCCCGGACGCGGCGTGCGCGTGGTCATGGAGATGGAGAGCTTCAGCGCCTCGTGGTCGGCGATGAGCCGGCGGCACAGCGAGGTCTTGCCCGCGCCCGAGGGGCTCGAGACGATCAGGGCTATGCCGCGGCGGGGCGTGCGCTCATTCGACATTCTGGATCTGCTCGCGCAGCTGTTCGATCACCGCTTTCAACTCTAGGCCGGTCGCGGTCAAGCTCGTGGTGGCCGACTTGGAGCAGAGCGTGTTGGCCTCGCGCATGAATTCCTGGCTGAGGAAGTCGAGCCGGCGGCCCGCGCCCGCCCCCTTGGCGATCAGGTCCCGCGCGGCCGCCACGTGCGCCGCCAGCCGGTCGAGCTCTTCGCGCACGTCGGCCTTCACCGCCAGCACGGCGGCTTCCTGGACGATGCGGTCCTCCAGGGTCGAGGCGTCGCCGACCAGTTCCGACAGGCGGCGCGTGAAGCGCTCGCGGATGGCGGCGGTCTGGGCGGTCGCCTCGCGCTCGGCGTCGGCGATCAGCGACGCGATCTTTTCCAGCTGGCCGCCCAGCACCGGCGCCAGCGCGGCGCCTTCCGCGAGCCGCGACGCCTTCAGGGCGTCGAGCGCGGCCAGGATGCTTTCCGCCATCGCCGCTTCGACGGTGGCGCGCACGTCCGGATCTTCGTCCTCCTCACCGGCCTCCAGCACGCCTTTCAGCGCGAGCAAACCGTCCGCCGCCGGCGGCGACGCGCGGCCCTGCGCGACCAGCTCCGACGATAGCGCGAGATATTGATCGAGCGTCTCTTGATTTAGCCGCACCTGGCCCTGCGTTTCGGACCGTTTCGCCTGCAGGCCGATGTTCAGCTGTCCGCGCTGGAAGCGCGCCTGCGCCGCCTCGCGGGCGATGCGCTCCAATCCATCGAAGCCCGACGGTCCCTTGAAGCGCGCTTCAAGATTGCGGCCGTTCACCGAGCGCGCCTCGATCGACCAGCTCCAGTCGCCGCTCTGGCCCTCGATGCGGGCGAACCCGGTCATGCCCGAAAGGATCATGCGCGCTTCAGTGCCTCGGCGCCGGAACGGCGGTGTTGGGCGCGATCGGCCCGTTCGGATGGCCCGGCGGCGGAAACGGCGTCTGGGCCGCCTTGCGCTGCGCCTCGATCTGGCGCCAGGCGGCGACGTTCTTGTCATGCTGGGCCTGGGTCGCGGCGAAACTCGAACCGCCGGAACCGTTGGCGACGAAGAACAGCGCGTCGGTGTCTTCCGGATTGGTCACCGCGGCCAGCGCCGCGCGGCCGGGATTGCAGATCGGCGTCGGCGGCAGGCCGGTGATCACATAGGTGTTGTAGGGGGTCGCTGACGCTTTTTCCGACGCGCGAATCCCATGCCCCAGCACCTCGCCCTTGGTGATGCCGTAGACGATGGTCGGATCGCTCTCGAGCTTCATGCCCTTCTTCAGACGATTCACGAACACGCCGGCGATCTTCAGGCGCTCGGACTGGGTCGCGGTCTCCTTCTCCACGATCGAGGCGAGGATCACCGCCTGTTCGGGCGTGTTGAACGGAAGGCCGGGCTTGCGATGCGCCCACAGGTCGGCGAGTACGCTGTCGCGCGCCGCTTGCATCTTGGCGATGAGGTCTGCGCGACTGTCGCCGCGGGTGAATTCGTAGGTGTCCGGCAGCAGCGACCCTTCCGGCGGCGTCGCCAGGGCGCCGCTGAGCGCGGGATTGGCGCGCAGCACGGCGACCGCCTGGGCGCTGGTCCAGCCCTCGGGGACGGTGACGAAGTGGCGGACCACCTCGCCCGCCGCCATCTTGCGGATTACTTCACCCAGCGCGACGTGCGCCGGGAAATTGTACTCGCCGGCCTTCAGCTTGCGATCCGCGCCGCTCATCTCGGCGGCGACCTTGAACAGGGTCGAAGAGCCGACGACGTGGGCGCGCTGCAGTTCTGCGCCCATCTCGGAAACGCCGGCGCCCTTGCGCAGAATGATGGTGGAGCGGTGACCCAGCGGTCCCGGCCCGTCGAGCGAGAACCATGCGCCCAGGCCAAACACCGCGATCAGCACGAAGACGGTGACGACGGCGGCGAGAAAGGTGACCAAGCATCCGCGACCGGACCGCGGCTGGTCCGGTCTGAAATCCGGACGCGCCTCGAAGGCCCTCACGGGACCTTCTGGAAGATGACGGAGGCGTTGGTGCCGCCGAAGCCGAAACTGTTCGAGAGCGCCCTCTCGATCTTCATGGGCTTGGCCTTGTTTGGCACGAGGTCGATGGCGGTTTCCACCGAGGGGTTGTCGAGGTTGATGGTCGGCGGCGCGATCTGGTCACGCATGGCGAGCAGGGTGAAGACCGCCTCCACCGCGCCCGCGGCGCCCAGGAGGTGACCGATAGCCGACTTTGTGGACGACATTGTGGTCTTGCCGGCGGCGTTGCCGAGCATGCGCTCGACCGCGCCCAGTTCGATCTCGTCGCCGAGCGGCGTCGAGGTGCCGTGGGCGTTGATGTAGTCGATGTCGGCCGCCTCGATCTTGGCGTCCTTCAACGACGCCTCCATGGCGCGATAGCCGCCGTCGCCGTCCGAAGCGGGGGCGGTGATGTGATAGGCGTCGCCGGACATGCCGTAGCCGATCACCTCGCCGTAGATCTTCGCGCCGCGCGCCTTGGCGTGCTCGTATTCTTCCAGCACCAGAACGCCGGCGCCCTCGCCCATGACAAATCCGTCGCGGTCCTTGTCGTAAGGGCGCGAGGCCTTGGTCGGATTGTCGTTGAAGCCGGTCGAGAGCGCGCGGCAGGCGATGAAGCCCGCGATGCCGATCGGCACCACCGCCGATTCCGCGCCGCCAGCGATCATCACGTCGGCGTCGCCGTATTTGATGATGCGCGCCGCGTCGCCCACAGCGTGAGCGCCGGTGGCGCAGGCCGTCACCACAGAGTGATTGGGACCCTTGAAGCCGTAGCGGATGGAAACGTTGCCCGACGCAAGATTGATCAGCGCCGAGGGAATGAAGAACGGGCTGACGCGGCGCGGGCCCTTGTCACGAAGTTCGAGCGCGGTTTCGGCGATGGGGCCCAATCCCCCGATGCCGGACCCGATGATCACGCCGGTGCGTACGCGATCGGACTCTTCTTGCGGCATCCAGTCCGCGTCGCGAACCGCTTCGTCCGCGGCGGCCATGGCGTAGAGGATGAAGTCGTCGACACGCCGCTGGTCCTTCGGCGACATGGTCTTGTCGGGATCGAACGAACCGGGGATGTCGGGACCGCCCCCGCCGCGGCCATTCACGCGCGGCACTTCGCAGGCGATCTGGCAGGCGTAGTCGGTGGTGTCGAACGCGGTGATGCGGCCTGCGCCGGACTCGCCGGCAATCAGGCGACGCCAGCTCTCTTCGACACCGGCGCCCAGCGGCGTGACCAATCCCACGCCCGTGACCACGACGCGACGCATGTGAATACTCCCCGACCAAATCCGAAGCGGCGGGCGCGATCGAAACCGCGCCCGTCCGGCCGGATCAGGCGGCCAGCTTTTCTTCGATGAACTTCACCGCGTCGCCGACGGTCTGGATGTGCTCGGCGGCGTCGTCGGGGATTTCGATGTCGAATTCCTCTTCGAAAGCCATGACCAGCTCGACGTTGTCGAGGCTGTCCGCGCCCAGGTCGTCGATGAAGCTCGCCTTCTCGGTGACCTTGTCCGGATCAGCGTCCAGGTGGTCGATCACGATCTTGCGCACGCGTTCGAGAACGTCAGCCATAAAGTTCAAAGTCCCTGTTTCAGATGGTGATTGGTCTGGCTTGGGCCGTTCGGTCTCACGCCGCATCGGCTTAGGCAAGCCTTCAGTTGGGTTTCCCGGGCCGGCGGGGCAGGTCTGGGGATCGGCCTAGCACACTCTCCAAAGGCGAAAAAGCGGGCCAAACCCTCTCAGATCATCGCCATGCCGCCGTTCACGTGCAAGGTCTGGCCGGTAACGTAGGCGGCTTCCTCGCTCGCCAGATAAACCGCCGCGGCGGCGATTTCGCCTCCGGTCCCGAGCCTTCCGGTCGGAATTTTCGACAGAATCGCCTCGCGCTGGGCCTCGTTCAGGACGTCGGTCATGGGGCTGGTGATGAAGCCCGGCGCGATGCAGTTCACGGTCACCCCGCGCGAGCCCACTTCCTGGGCCAAGGCCTTGGAAAACCCGATCATTCCGGCCTTTGAGGCGGCGTAGTTGGTCTGACCCGGGTTGCCGGTCACGCCCACCACCGAGGTCACCCCGATGATGCGGCCCGAGCGGCGCTTCATCATGCCCCGCAGCACCGAGCGGGCGAGGCGGAAATAGCTTTCCAGGTTGACCTTGATCACGGCCTCCCAGTCCTCGTCCTTCATCCGCATGAGCAGGCCGTCGCGGGTGATGCCGGCGTTGGCCACCAGGATGTCGAGCTCCTTGCCGGCCGCCGCCTCGGCCTTCGCCACCAAGCCGTCCACCGACGCCGCGTCGGACAGGTCGGCGGGCGCGATCGAGGTTCGATCGCCGAGCTGAGACGCCAGCTCCTGCAGCACCGCCTCGCGGGTGCCGGAGAGGACCACGTGGGCGCCTTGGCCGTGCAGGCCCTTGGCGATCTCCGATCCCAGGCCCCCGGTCGCGCCGGTCACCAGCGCCGTCTTGCCGCTGAGGTCGAACATGAGCGTCTCCTGAAAAGGGCTGAAAATCAGAGCAACTTTGCGAAAGCGTCGAGGTCGGCCGGCGCGTTCAGGGCCACCGCCTCCGCATCCGGCGCGATCCGCTTGGCCATGCCGGTCAGGACCTTGCCGGCCCCGGCCTCGGCGAAACGGGTCACGCCCCCCTCGCCCGCGAGCCACAACATGCTCTCGCGCCAGCGCACCCGGCCGGTCACCTGCTGGACCAGCAGCGCGCGGATCTCCTGCGGGTCGTGCACCGGCCGCGCGGTGACGTTGGCGACGAGCGGGACCTTGGGCGCGACGATGGCGGTTCCGGCCAGGGCCTCGGCCATCTCATCGGCGGCCGGCTGCATCAGGGGACAGTGGAAGGGGGCCGAGACGTTCAGGGGGATGGCGCGCGCGCCCAGCTCCTTGGCCTTCTCGATGGCCCGGTCCACCGCCGCCTTGGCGCCCGAGATCACCACATTGCCTTGGTTATTGTCGTTGGCGACGACGCAGACGCCGAGTTCGGCGCCGGCTTTGGCGGCCTCTTCCGCCAGCGCCACATCGGTCTTGGGCCCGATCAGCGACGCCATCGCCCCCTCGCCCACCGGCACGGCCCGCTGCATGGCCTGGCCGCGCAGTTTCAGCAGACGCGCGGCGTCGGTGAGGCTGAGCGCTTCGGCGGCCGCCAGGGCGGAATATTCGCCGAGCGAGTGGCCGGCCACGAAGGCGGCTCGGGTCACATCGACCCCGAACTCGGCCTTCAGGGTGCGGATGACCGCGAGACTGACCGCCATAAGCGCCGGCTGGGCGTTCTCGGTCAGGGTCAGATCCTCCAACGGCCCCTCGCGCATCAGCCGGCTCAGGTGCTGGCCCAGCGCATCGTCGACCTCCTGGAACACCTGCCGCGCGGATGCGAAGGCGTCGGCGAGATCAGCGCCCATGCCCACGGTCTGGCTGCCCTGGCCGGGAAAGAGAAAGGCGAGAGTCATGGGCGCGCACGTCCTATGGTTCAGGAAGCGCGGAGGACTAGGCGATCAGGCGGTGCTGGACAAGCCGGGAGCGCTAGGGCTCCGATCCTCTCAGGGTGGCAGCCATGTATTTTAGACACTCGGTCCGTTTGGTAATCTTCGCGCAGACCCGGCTGGTCAGTTCAGCGTTTGAAATCTTCGCACCGCTCGCAAGGACGCCTTTAGTGCGTGAAAGCAGGAGCGGGGTCTTTTCCAATACTGCCTGTCCCGTCCGGCTTTCGAAGAACGCAACCTGGTCCGCAAGTTCCTGTTCGGTGAACACCTCGGCGTATACGCGCGCATAGCCCTCCGATTGGTGCTCGAGCTGTTCAGCGGCCCACGAGTTTTTTACGGAGCGAATCGTCTTTCGCACTTCGTTGACGAGCGTGCAGTCGCCCGAATTGACGTCGGTCTCACGCGCACAATCCACTTGGGGCCGGTCGCCGACGAACGCCTTCACCACGCTCTCGTATTGGTCCTTCATATGGAAGGCCGCCACCAATCTCCGCGCTAGTTCCATTGCTCGCGGACTCGGGGGCTGAGCCGAAGTAACCACCCCAGCGCGGGCTGAGGCGTGTTCCTCGGCGAGGGAAGGCGATGCAACGAATATGACGCTTATGATAGCTGCGGCGGCGATCTTCATGGTGCCCCCCGGACGCACACGATGGCCTCAGGTTGCACCCGCGGGCCGGCATCCACAAGAAGTCGCCTCACCCCGCTCGCTAAACCCGCCTTGCGGGATAAGCCGTTTCGGCGCAAGCCTTGGCCCGTCCAGGAGGCCTACGCCGTGAAAAAGCTTCTCGCCTGCGCCGTTTCGCTGACCGTTCTCGCCGCCGCGCCCGCGTGGGCCGCGCTGCAGCCCGGCGCCAAGGCGCCCGACTTTACCGCGCCCGGCGCCATGGCCGGCAAGGCCTTCACCTTCTCGCTGAAGGACGCGCTGAAGAAAGGTCCCGTGGTGCTGTATTTCTATCCGGCGGCCTTCACCTCGGGCTGCACCGTGGAGGCCCACGAGTTCGCCGAGGCGTCAGACGAATACAAGAAGCTGGGCGCCACCCTGATCGGCGTGACTGCGGGCAACACCAACCGCCTGGTCGAATTCTCCAAGAGCGAGTGCCGCTCCAAGTTCGCGACCGCGGCGGTGAACACCAAGATCATCAAGTCCTACGATGCGGTGCTGGCGGGTTATCCCGACTGGTCGGACCGCACGTCCTATGTGATTGCGCCGTCGGGCGAGATCGTCTTCACCTACTCCAACCCCGACCCGTCCAAGCACGTGGACGAGACGCTCGGGGCCCTGAAGAAATGGCGCGAGACGCACGGACAATAGTCGCCCGCGCGCCAGGGCTTGCCAAAGTTTAACGTGACGGACCGAGCGGCGCGGCGGTTAATCCCGCTGAACGCCGTTACGGGGACCCCCATGCCCAAAGCCGTCAGCCTCGCCGCCGCCGCCCTGATCGCCCTTTCCGTTGGCCCCGCGGCCTTTGCCGACACCGACATCGACGTCAGTCACGACAGCAACGGCCAGCCGCCCTCGGTCCCGAGCGTGCTGCAATGGAAGATGAAGCCGGCGGGCGGCGACGAGGGTCCGGGCGCGGTCGAGTTCGGCCTGGGCTACCAGTCGCCCCACCACAGCATGTGGATGAGCCATACGGTGACGCTGGTCGGCGACCGCACGGACCCGGCGAGCGCGCCGCCGCAGCTGCAGGTCGGCGGCATCACGCCCGAGCAGTTGGCGCACGCCAACGGAAGCGTCGCCTTCACCCTGCATCGCGACGCGGGCGATTTCCGCTGCGATGGATCGGTGCGCAGCGGCGCGGGCGCGGGAACCTGCGTCTATGCGCCGAACGCGGAATTTATCGCCGGTCTGAAAACGCGCGGCGTATCGGGCGGCCTCGCCGCCTATCCGCAGTTCGAACTGGCGCTGAGCGACATGGGTTTCGACTATGTCGACGAGTTGAAGCGCGAACACTATGCCACGCCGAACGCGGCGCTGCTGGTGAAGGCGGCCGAGCACGGCGCGGGCATGCGCCAGCTCACCGCGATGAACGCGGCGGGCTATCGCTTCGGCGATCTCGACAGCTTCATCACCGTCCGCGATCACGGCGTGTCGGCGAGATACATTGGCGAACTCGCGACGTATGGGCTTAGATCACTGCCCGCGGACGAACTCGTCGCGCTGCGCGATCATGGCGTTGGCACGAGCTTTCTCGAAGGCCTGAAGACGTCGGGCTACACCAACCTGAAACCGCAGGATCTCACCGAGCTGCGCGACCACGGGGTCAGCGCGAGCTTCATCGCCGAGCTGAAGTCGCAGGGTTACGAACACCTCGCCGCCCAGGACCTGGTGAAGCTGCGCGACCACGGCGTCTCCACCGGCTTCATCCGCAAGGCCAATGCCTCGGGCGGCGCGCCTTTGTCGCCGGACGAACTGATCCGCCTGCGCGAGGGCGGCGAGCGCTGAGGGCTAGGAGCGCGCCCGCAATCTCGCTGCTCCGTCACCCTCGGGCTTGTCCCGAGGGCCCATCTCAGGGCCAAGCGCCTGATTTTTAAAAAGATTCTATCGGCCCCCGGTGCGCCTTCCCCTCAACGCACCTCGCCGTTCCACGATGGGCACTCGGGGCAAGCCCGAGGGTGACGGGGTGGAGAGGGATCGGATCGGGCCCAAAGGGTTGCCTTTCAACCCCTTTTCCCGTATCTGCGCGCGCTTGCCAGGAAGGCGGTCCTGGTGCGGTCACCCTCAAGCAAGCGGGCCTTCAGCCCCTTCGCCGCACCCAAGGATCCATCGTCCCGCCCGGAGCTTCCGCCGGGCCCGACGCCGCCTTCCCAATGGAAGAAGGATGAAATGGCCTTATACGAACACGTGGTCATTGCTCGGCAGGATATCTCGCCGCAGCAGGCCGAGGCGCTGAACGAAACGCTCAAGCACCTCATCGAAGAACAGGGCGGCCAAGTCGCCAAGATCGAGTACTGGGGTCTTCGCAACCTCACCTACCGGATCAAGAAGAACCGCAAGGGTCACTACTCGCTCCTCGCCATCGACGCCCCGGCGCCAGCGGTGAAGGAGATGGAGCGCCAGCTGTCGATCAACGAAGACGTGCTGCGCTACCTGACCGTGCGCGTGGAAGAGCTCGACCTCGAACTCTCGCCCGTGCTGGCCCGCAAGGAACGCGAACGCGAGCGCGGCGAACGCCGTCCGCCGAGCGGCTATGAAGACTACAACGGCTAAGGAAAGAGCAACCCATGACCGATACGACCCAGGGATCTGATCCCACCATCGGCGGCGCGGCCGGCTCTTCCGGCGGCCGTCGTCCCTTCTTCCGCCGCCGCAAGGTGTGCCCGTTCTCCGGCGCCAACGCGCCGAAGATCGACTTCAAGGACGTGAAGCTCTTGCAGCGTTACGTCTCCGAGCGCGGCAAGATCGTGCCGTCGCGCATCACCGCGGTGTCGCAGAAGAAGCAGCGCGAGCTGGCCAAGGCCATCAAGCGCGCGCGCTATCTCGCGCTTCTCCCCTACGTCGTGAAGTAAGGGAGAAACCACGATGAAAGTCATTCTGCTCGAACGCGTCGAAAAGCTCGGCGTCATCGGCGACGTGGTCCAGGTGAAGGACGGGTTCGCCCGTAACTTCCTGTTGCCGCGCGCCAAGGCGCTTCGCGCCACCTCGGCGAACATGAAGGTGTTCGAAGTGCAGCGCGCGCAGATCGAAGCGCGCAACGCCGACAACCGCGCCGCCTCCGAAAAAGCCGGCGAAAAGCTGAACGGCTCCAAGTACGTCCTGATCCGTCAGGCCGGCGAGAGCGGCCAGCTCTACGGCTCGGTCGCCGCGCGCGACGTCTCCGACGCGATCACCGCGGCCGGCGGCAAGGTCGATCGCAGCCAGGTGCAACTGAACGTCCCGATCAAGACGCTCGGCCTGCACCAGGTGAAGGTCCGCCTGCACCCGGAAGTCACCATCGAGGTCACCATCAACGTGGCCCGCTCGCAAGACGAAGCCGAGCGCCAGGCGCGCGGCGAAAACGTCATCACCTCGCAGTTCGAGGAAGAGCGTGCGGACGCGAAGGCGGCGGCCGAGGAGCTGTTCGAAGGCGGCGCCGGCCAGGCCCTGCTGGAGGCTCCGGCCGAAGAGGCCTGATCCCAGGCTGATCCAAGACTATGAGACGGCGCGGAGGGCGACCTCCGCGCCGTTTTCGTTTCGGCGCCCCTCCCCGGTGACGGCCGGCTGGTCGTTGGCGACAGCGCGGGACGACGAGCCTCGGGCTTGGGCCTATGCTCGCGCCGGGAGGATGATCGATGCGCAGATTTCATCCGTTCACCGCCGGTTTCTTGGCCGTCCTGGCCGTGGCGATGGTTCCGGGCGCGTGCGCCGCGGCGTCGCTGGTCCTCGGCGGCGGCATGGCCGAGGACTGCTACAAGGCGGCCCGCGCCAACGCGACCGACCGCGCGAGCCTGGACCTCTGCACCGAAGCGATCGAGCAGGAAGCGCTGTCCACCAAGGATCTCGCGTCGACCCTGGTCAACCGCTCGGTGATCCTACTGGGGCGCCGTGTGTACGACGCAGCGGTGCGCGATCTCGACCGGGCGATCCAGCTCCGACCGCAACTGGCCGAGGCCTACGTCAATCGCGGCGCGGCCCGCGTCGGGCTCAAACAGTACCAGGGCGCCGTCGCCGATCTCGACCGCGGCTTGGCGCTGGGCGCGCCGGAACCGGCCAAGGCCTGGTACGACAAGGGCTTGGCCCACGAGGACCTGGGCGATCTGCAGCAGGCCTACGACGATTACAAAAAAGCGTCCGAGCTCCGTCCCGAATGGCAGTTGCCCAAGGACGAGATGAAGCGCTTCACCCTGAAGCAAGGCTAAGCGGACGAGCGTCCGACCGCGCGTGATCCCGGCGAAACTTCCCGCTAGAATGCCGCCGAGGCTGGGGGCCTTAGGGAGCGCAGCGCTTGCTGACGCCAATGAAGATCGCGGGTTACGGCGCATGCCTGCCCCGCACCATCCGGTCCTCCGACGAGCTCGACGGCGTTTATGGGCAGAAGGTCGGCTGGACGCGTGAAACCCTCGGCATCGCTGCCCGCGGCGTCGCGGAGCCCGACGAAACCACCTCGGCCCTGGGCGCGCGGGCCGCGCGCGAAGCTCTGGCGGACGCGGGCTGGGCCGACGGCGAGTTCGACGTCCTGATCGGCGCGTGCGGGGTAATGGAGCAGCCGATCCCCGGCGCCTCGATCCTGATCCAGGAAGCGTTGGGCCTGGGCAGATCCGGCGTCTGGGCCTTTGACGTGAACCAGACCTGTCTGTCGTTTCTCACCGCGCTCGATCTCGCGACGATGGGGTTTGCGAGCGGACGGTTCAAACGCGCGCTGATCGTCTCCAGCGACATCGCTTCGGCGGGCTTGGACTGGTCCGACCCGGTGGCGTCGGCGATCTTCGGCGACGGCGCGGCCGCCGCGTGCGTAGAGGCGAGCGACGATGCGAACGGTCCGGGCGTGTTGTCGCGCCGGTTCGAGAGCTACGGCGAGGGCAAGGACCTCGCCACCTTGCGCGCGGGCGGCACCAAGCTGCGCGTCGAAGCTGGTTACGAGGCGCTGGTCGAAGGCTCGCGTTTTCACATGAACGCCTTCGGCGTGTTCAAGGCCGCCGCGCGTGTGCTGCCGAAGCTGGTCGATGCCGTGCTGGGCGATGCGGGGCTGACGCGGCAGACGGTGGACCTCGTCGTTTGCCACCAGGCGAGCAAGCCCGGCGTCGAACATATCCGCCATCTGATGGGCGGCGATCCGTCGCGCGTCGTGGACATTTTTCCCACGCACGGCAACCAGATCGCCACCAGCCTTCCGAGCGTGCTGGTCGAAGCGCATCGCCAGGGACGGTTGCAGCCCGGAACCACCGTACTGTTGCTCGGCACGGCCGCGGGGATCAGCGCCGCCGCCATGGTCATCCGCGTATGAGCGGTCGCGCGCTCGTCACCGGCGCTACCGGCGGTCTCGGCCTATCGCTGGTCGAGGGATTGACCCAGGCCGGT
>DASZMV010000044.1:0-2059 GCA_035551675.1 Caulobacteraceae bacterium
GCCCATCCGCTCGTCCATCGCGCAGCTCTCTCTCCAAGGCATCGGCTGGCCCTCCCAGCCGACAGAGAACCGTCACCCATCTATCCGGTCCGTTCCGTCACCCATCTATCCGGTCCGGACATGGCGACACCTTCTCCCGCATGGGGAGAAGGACACCACGACCTGCGCGGGCGAGTCCCGACGTCCGCCCGCCCGACCGCAGATCGCACCGCAAAGCAACCGCAGACTACGGCTCACCTCCCCTCGCCCAGCAGCGCCGCTTCCAGCTCCGCCAGCGTCGCCTCGCCGGCCTCGATGCGGTCGAGCATGGCCCGCGCCTGGCTCACCACCCGCGCCGTGTCCGCATTGTCCTCGGGCGCATCCAGCTCGGGGCTCTCGGCGCCCTCGCTCACCCGCGGCAGCAGCCGCGCCAGCAGCGCCACGTACTGCGGCACGTACCAGCGCTTCAGCTTCGCCAGGGTGGCCTCCTGGTCGGCCTCGAAGTTCAGCAGGATCGACCGCGCGATGCGCTTCGAGATCCGGGCGGTTACGGTGACACTGTATGACCGGAGGGCGCAACCTATTTCATACAGTGTCACCGTAACCCGCCTGTTCGCGTTCGAGCTGCGCAGCCAGAGCGACACGATGGCCTTCATCGACCTGGGCGACCAGTTCCTGGCGCTGCAGAAGGGCCGCCGGCAGGGCGCGGACGACGGGCGGCACTTCGGCCTGGTGGTCGACGACAAGGCGGCCGCGCGCCGCGCGCTCGAGGCGGCGGGCGTGGAGATCCTGCCGGGCCGGTTCCTGGATTTCTACGATCCCTGGGGCAATCGCGTCGAGATCGTCGGCTACGACGCCATCCAGTTCACCAAGGCCCCGCACGTGCTGCGCGGCATGGGCCTGGCGCATCTGCGCAAGGCGCCGGGCGCCGTCCGGGAGCTGACAGAAAAGGGCATGGCGCCGGGCTAAGCGTCAGCCGCCTCGATGCTCGCGCTCGCCACCGCGCGGGCGCCGCTCGCGAGTGATGACGACGGAGCGTCCCATGACCACCCATCGCGCGCAGTGCGCCTGCGGCCAGCTCACGGTGACCTGCGAAGGCGCGCCGGTGCGCACCGGCGTCTGCCACTGCTTCGGCTGCAAGCGGAACACCGGCAGCGCCTTCAGCTTCGGCGCGACGTTCCGGGCGGCGCAGGTGCGCGTCGAGGGCCGGACCAGCGAATGGGTGCGGATCGGCGATGAAGGCGGCCGCGGCGTGCGCAGCTTCTGCCCGGTGTGCGGGGTGACGGTCTATGGCGTGGGCGAAGCGCGGCCGGGGTTCGTCCGCGTCGAGGCCGGCTGCTTCGCCGACCTCGACTTCCCGCCGCCGCCCACCGTGTCCACCTACGACGACAATCGCCGCTACCCCTGGCTCGACCTGACGTGCGGGCCGCTGGAGCGCAACTGACCGCGGCCGCGCCTGCGGGCCTCCGAGTAATCCGCTCTTCCCCGCGCAAGCGGGCGGTTACGGTGACACTGTATGAAATAGACCGTGATCGAGAGAGGGCGCAACCTATTTCATACAGTGTCACCGTAACCCTCAGAGCGTCCCAGCGCTTCAGAAAGAGCCTGGACCCCCGCTTTCGCGGGGGAGAGCGCAGAGAAGGCTGATTCGGCGCGAAACTATGCGCTAGGCGCTCGCCGCGCCGCCCTTCTTTTCCGCGTAGATCAAGAGCGGCTGGGCGCGGCCCTCGACCACCTCGGCGTTGACCACCACTTCCTCGACGCCCTGCATGGTCGGCAGCTCGTACATGATGTCCAGCAGGATGCCTTCGAGGATCGAGCGCAGGCCGCGGGCGCCGGTCTTGCGGGCGATGGCCTTGCGGGCGATCGCCTTCAGGGCGTCGTCGCTGAAGTTGAGGCCGACGTTCTCCATCTCGAACAGCCGCTGGTACTGCTTGATGAAGGCGTTCTTCGGCTCGACCAGGATCTTGACCAGCGCCTCCTCGTCGAGGTCGTCGAGGGTGGCGATCACCGGCAGGCGGCCGATGAACTCGGGGATCAGGCCGAAGCGCTGCAGGTCGTCGGGCTCGACCTGGCGCAG
>DASZMV010000045.1:0-48984 GCA_035551675.1 Caulobacteraceae bacterium
CGCGCGCGGCCTGCGCTCGATCATGGAAAGCATCCTGCTCGAGACCATGTTCGAGTTGCCGACCTACCAGGGCGTCGAGGAGGTGGTGATCAACGGCGAAGTGGTCGAAGGCCGCGCCCAGCCGCTGATGATCTACGCCGAGCGCCGCGACAAGGGCGGCGCGGCCTAAGCCTCACACTGAGCGAATCGCAGTCATTCGGCCCCGGACTCGCTCCGGGGCCGATCTGTTTTAGACGTTGGCGAAGGCGGACCTTACTCCCGCAAAACGGGAAAACGGCGCGGCCTAAAGGCCACATCATTTGGTTCTCCCCAGCCTAGCGTCGTTATGCCGCCGCGGGCGGTCGGGCGGACTTACCAGCTTGGCCGGGCGCTTGCGGGTGAAACTTCGCCGCCTTTCGCGGGTTTAGGCTGCGGGGACCCAGCTTGGCCGCCGGCCTGCGGCGTCCCGGCTGCCCGTGACCGCGAAACTTGAATGCAGGGGATTTGAAGCCACATAATTCCCTGAACGAACCCGCCGTGACTCGGCGGCCGGTTCTGAAGGGACCCGACCCCGTCGGGGGGACCGCAGAACCGGAAGGCCCGGGGCCGAGTTTGGCCTCAGGGACCAGGAGAGCAAAGCATCATGTCAGAGCTTAAGGTGTTACCGGTGCTGCCCCTGCGGGACATTGTGGTGTTCCCGCATATGGTGGTGCCGCTCTTCGTGGGACGGGAGAAGTCGGTCCGCGCGCTGGACGAGGTCATGCGCGGCGACAAGCAGATCCTGCTCGCGACCCAGAAGAATTCCGCCGACGACGATCCCGCGCCGGAGGCCATCTACGACGTGGGCGCCATCGCCACCGTTCTGCAGCTGCTCAAGCTGCCCGACGGGACGGTGAAGGTGCTGGTCGAAGGCAAGTCGCGCGCGGCGATCCACCGCTTCACCTCCACGGGCGACTTCTATGAAGCCGAGGTGGTCGAGATCGCCGACGAAGCCGGCGAGAGCAACGAGGCCGAGGCGCTGTCGCGCGCGGTCATCGAGCACTTCGAAAACTATGTGAAGCTGAACAAGAAAGTGCCGCCCGAGGCGCTGTCTTCGATTCCGCAGATCACCGAGCCGTCCAAGCTCGCCGACCAGGTCGCCTCGCACCTGTCGGTGAAGATCGCCGACAAGCAGGACCTGTTGCAGACCTTCGAGGTGCCTCGCCGCCTGGAGCGCGTCTATGCGCTGATGGAAGGCGAGATCTCGGTGCTGCAGGTCGAGAAGAAGATCCGCTCGCGCGTGAAGCGCCAGATGGAGAAGACCCAGCGCGAGTATTATCTCAACGAGCAGATGAAGGCGATCCAGCGCGAGCTGGGCGAAACCGACGACGCGCGCGATGAAATCCTCGAGCTCGAAAAGCGCATCCGCAAGACCAAGCTGTCCAAGGAAGCCCGCGCCAAGGCCGACGGCGAGCTGAAGAAGCTCAAGAACATGTCGCCGATGTCCGCGGAATCGACAGTGGTGCGCAACTACCTCGACTGGCTGCTGACCATTCCGTGGGGCAAGGCCAAGACCAAGCCCATCGACCTGAAGAAGGCCGAGCAGATTCTCGAGGACGATCACTACGGCCTGGAGAAGGTGAAGGAACGCATCCTCGAGTACCTGGCGGTGCAGGCGCGCACCGGCACGGTGAAGGGGCCGATCCTATGCCTCGTCGGACCTCCCGGCGTCGGCAAGACCTCGCTCGGACGCTCGATCGCCAAGGCTACGGGACGCGAGTTCGTGCGTCTGTCGCTCGGCGGCGTACGTGACGAGGCCGAGATCCGCGGCCACCGGCGCACCTACATCGGCTCGATGCCCGGCAAGATCATCCAGTCGATGAAGAAGGCGAAGACCACCAACGCCTTCATGCTGCTGGACGAGATCGACAAGCTGGGCGCCGATTGGCGCGGCGACCCTTCCTCGGCCCTGCTCGAGGTTTTGGACCCGGCGCAGAACTCGACCTTCGGCGACCACTATCTCGAAGTGGATTACGACCTCAGCCAGGTCATGTTCGTCACCACGGCGAACAGCCTGAACATGCCCCAGCCGTTGCTGGACCGCATGGAGGTGATCCGCATCCCCGGCTACACCGAGGACGAAAAGCTCGAGATCGCCAAGCGTCACCTCCTGCCCAAGGTGCAGAAGGACAACGGCTTGAAGGACGGAGAGTGGATCGTACCGGACGAAGCCATCCGCGACCTGATCCGCTATTACACGCGCGAAGCCGGCGTGCGGAACCTCGAGCGCGAGCTCGGGAACCTCGCCCGCAAGTCGGTGCGCGAACTTGAAACCGAGAAGAAGAAGTCGATCACCATCGACGCGGCGCTGCTCGACAAATTCGCCGGCGTACGCAGGTTCCACCACGGTGAAACGGACGAAACCGACCAGGTCGGCATCGTCACCGGCCTGGCGTGGACCGAGTTCGGCGGCGACATTCTGACCATCGAAGCCGTGCGCATGCCCGGCAAGGGTCGGATGACCGTCACTGGCAACCTGAAAGAGGTGATGAAGGAGTCGATCTCCGCCGCCGCCTCGTTCGTGCGCTCGCGCGCCACGCGCTACGGCATCAAGCCGCCGCTGTTCGAAAAGACCGACGTGCACGTGCACGTGCCCGAGGGCGCCACGCCCAAGGACGGTCCTTCGGCCGGCGTCGCCATGACCGTGGCGATGGTCTCGGTGCTCACCGGCATTCCGATCCGCAAGGATGTCGCGATGACCGGCGAGATCACACTGCGCGGTCGCGTGCTCGCCATCGGCGGCCTGAAGGAGAAGCTGCTCGCGGCGCTTCGCTCGGGCATCAAGACGGTTCTGATCCCGCAGGAGAACGTGAAGGACCTGGCGGACATTCCGGACAATGTGAAGTCCGCGCTGGAGATCATCCCGGTCGCCACCGCCGACGAAGCCTTGGCCCACGCCCTGACCGGGAAACTGGAACCCGTGGAGTGGCGGGAGGAGGACGAGCCCCTTCCAATCCCTGCCCCGGACGCGGATTTGGACGTCTCCATCGCGCACTAAAACCGTCAGATCACGGTTTGTTCACACAAAACGCCGCCCGGGCCTTGTCCGGGCGGCGTTTCCCCTTTGACGGGAAGGGATTCGTGAATTCTTATCCCGGCCAGCGACGCAGCGGCGAATCGGGGGAGGCCCTACGCTTCGTCGTCCTGGAAATCCAAGGGCTGGGGAGACAGCAATGACCAAAGCCGATCTGATCGCGGCGATCGCGGACAAGACGGATACGAGCCGGGAAGCCGCCAAGAACGCCCTGGACGCGTTCACCGACAGCGTCATCGATGCGCTGAAGAAAGGCGAGGAAGTCCGGCTCGTCGGCTTCGGCACCTTCCTTCCCGTCGCCCGCGCCGCCGGCATGGCGCGCAACCCGCGCACCGGCGAGCAAGTCCAGCGTCCGGCCTCGAAGACCGCGCGTTTCCGCGTCGGCGAAGGCCTGAAGTCCGCGCTGAACGGCAAGAAGTAAGTTTTCGCTGCAAGGCAAGCGAAAGGGCGCGGGCACGACTCGCGCCCTTTTCGTTTGTGCGAATTAAAAGTATGACCCGCGACCGAAAGAGGGCGGCTAGCTCAGCGGTAGAGCAACTCGTTTACACCGAGTAGGTCGGGGGTTCGATCCCCTCGCCGCCCACCACCCTACTTCGCCGCTCCGCGGCTTCGTAGGGCAAGCCCCACGCAAAAGTCGAAGTAGGGTGTCCTTCGAAGCCCCGAAGGGGCGAAGTAGGACTGCCACAGATGATCTATGTCTACCTTCTTCAAAGCCTCTCACATCCGGCCGCGGCTACTGCTGCGCTTCCGCCCGCGCCAGACCGTCGAGGAACAGCCGGCGGTGCTCGGGGCGGGGAAACCAGACCTCGGCCACGTCCTCGATCTGGTTGGCGGTGCGGGCGCGAAACGCGGCGAGTTGCTCCCGCGCGAGATCGATCTGGCCGAGATGACCGTGCAGAGCCGCAAGGACGGCATAGCTCGCGGGAATCCGGAACGCGGTCGTTCCGAACAGGATGAGGGCCTCGTCGTACCGCGTCTGCGCGAAGCGCGCGAACGCCAGGTACATGCTCGAAATACCGTTGTCCGCCGACAGCGGATCGAGACGCATGGCGGTTTCGAGGTGTTCGGCGGCGAGGTCGGGCGCGCCGTTTCTCAACTGCAGCACGCCGCTGATCAACCAGACGAACGCGGATCCCGAGTTGAGGTCGACCGCTCGCGCGATCAGGGTCACGGCGCGTTCGAGCTTGCCTTCCAGGCCGGGCAGGCTGTTCGCCACCAGCGCCAGCACGCGCGCGTCGGACGCACCGACCATCAGCGCGCGCTCCGCCAAGGCGAGGCCCTCGCGGCGATAGCGCTCGGGTTCGTCGGTCCAGCCATGATCGATGGCTTGGCGGCGACAGACGGCGCCCTGGGCCAGCGCCGAGCCGAAGTCGGGAACCATCTCCACTGCCCGATCCAGCAAGTCGATCGCTTGCAGCGTCTCTTCCTTCTTGAACGTCCAGAACAAACGGGTTCCGCGCAGGAAGAGGTCGTAGCTGCTGAGATTGACGGTCGGTCGCGCCTGCGCCCGCTGCATGTCCACCGACTGGAGCGCCGGTTCGATAACGCCGGCGACGCAAAGCGCCACCTTGTCTTGCAGGGCGAACACGTCGTCGAGGGTGTCGTCCCAGCGCTGCGACCAGATCTGCGCGCCGTCCGCGGCGTCGATCAGGTTGACGGAGATGCGCACGCGCCCCGCGGACTTGCGCACGCTTCCCTCAAGCACGAAGCGCACGCCCAGGCGTCGCGCGGCGTCGGACGGCCCGATGTCCTTGCCTTTGAAGGTGAGGCTCGAAGCCGCGGCGATGACGAAGATCGATTTGAAGTGAGACAGCGAGCCGACGATTTCCTCGACCATGCCGTCGACGAAATGGTCCTGGTCCGGGTCATTGCTGAGATTGGCGAAGGGAAGGACCGCGATCGACGGTTTCGCCGGCAGGGTCGGCCTGGGGCTCGCGGGCGGGGCGGATGTTGCGTTGCCGGCGCCGGCCAGTTCGGCGACGCTGGCCAGAACCTTTCGCCAGCCCGGCGCGTCCGGATCGCCGCTCCATCCGGCGAGGTCGGCGCACTGGATGCGATTGAACGGCATCGGGGGCAGGACGCCATCGATGCTGACCTGAACCAGAACACCGGTTTCGTGCGCCACGTCGGCCTCGGCGCAGACCCAACGCGATCGGGCCGCGTCCGCCGACCAGAGCACCAGCACCGCCTTTGACGCGCGCAGGCGCTCCTCGATCACCGTCGAGAACTCCCGGTGCACCGGCAACTGATCGTCGCGCCAGACGTCGTAACCGAGCGCGCGCAGGAGGTCGGCGACCTCGCGTGCCCTGGTCTCGGTCGAGCGGGCGTAAGAGACGAAGACGTCAGGCATGCACGACGCCGCCCTTCGGCATGGGGAGACCCGGAAGACGCCGGGCCTAACGGGGCGTGATCTTAAGGCCGCGGCTCGGTGGACGCGGCGCCACGCTTAGCCTAACCCTTGGGCCAAGTCGATCTAGGGGAGCGGTGTCGATGCGCGTCGGGCTTGTTCTGATTTCGGTATGTCTGGCCGCTTTCGCGGCGCCGTCCCTCGCGCTCGCCAAGGCGCACGCCGGTCGCGACCCCGCGCCGGCCCCCTCCCCCAGCGCCTACGCCAAGGCGACCGCGGGCCTCACGCGGATGGACGGCTTGCTGCCGGTGTTCGTCGACAAGGCGCAGGGCAAGATCTTCCTGTCGCTCGCGGCGCCGGACGCGGACGGGGTGCTCGGCCGGTTCATCTATCTCAGCGGGTTGAAGACAGGGCTGGGGTCGGCGCCCCTGGGCCTCGACCGGTCGCAGCCGGGCGATGACGAGATCATCGTGTTTCGCCGCATCGGCAAGAAGGTCACCGCCGAGTTCGAGAACCAGAAATTCCGCGCGGTCGGGGCGCCGGCGGCGGAACAGGCGTCGGCGCAGAACTCTTTCGCCTATTCGACCGTGTGGGCCGGCGACGTGGCGGGCGAAGGGCCAGACGGGCGCGTGCTGGTGGACATCACCAGCTTCATCACCCGCGACAGCGTCGACATCGCCGGCGCGCTCACCAACGCAGGCGAGAAGGGATGGAAGCAATCAGCCGACCTCTCCATCGCCGATCCTTCGGCGGTGAAGGTGTTCCCCGAGAACCTCGAGTTCGAGGCGCGCGAGACGTTCCAGAACGACAGCCCCGGCGCCGAGGTCGCCAACATTGCGCCGAACGCCAAGTCGATCAGCTTCGTCGTGCGCCAGTCGCTGGTGAAACTGCCCGAACCGGGCTTTGTCCCGCGCCGCTTCGATCCGCGCACCGGAGCCTTCGCCACCGAGATTGTCGACTATGGCGCCAAGCTCGGCGATCCTGTCGTCACCGAAGTCGCGCAACGCTTCCGCCTGGAGAAGATCAATCCCGGCCCCGCGCCGTCGAGGGTGAAAAAGCCGATCGTCTTCTACGTCGATCGCGCCGCGCCCGAACCGATCCGCAGCGCCCTGGTCGAAGGCGCGTCCTGGTGGGCGAAGGCCTTTACCGACGCGGGCTACATCGACGCTTACCGGGTCGAGGTCGCGCCCGAGGGCATGGATCCGCTCGACGTGCGCTACAACTTCATCAACTGGGTCGATCGCGCGACGCGCGGCTGGTCCTACGGCCAGGGCGTGGTCGATCCGCGCACCGGCGAGATCATCAAGGGCTCGGTGCTGCTGGGCTCGCTGCGCGTGCGCCAGGACGTGATGATCTTCGAAGCGCTCGCCGGCGCCGACAAGGACAACAGCGGCGCGCAGGACGATCCGGTGCGCGTCGCGCTGATGCGCATCCGCCAGCTCGGCGCGCACGAGACGGGCCATGGGCTTGGCTTTGGCCACAACTTCGCGGGCTCGACCCAGGACCGCACCTCGGTGATGGACTATCCGCCGCCGCGCATCCGCATCGACGGCGGCAAGCTCGACTTCTCGGACGCCTATGCGGTGGGCATCGGCAAGTGGGACGAATTCAGCGTCGACTGGCTCTACGGCTACGAACCCGACGACAACGCCTCGCGCGCCAAGGCCCAGGCCGAACAGGATTCGGGCATGCGCTTCATCACCGACGCCGACGCGCGGCCCGAGGGCGCGGCGCAGCCGTGGGCCAGCCTGTGGGACGACGGACCCGATCCGGCGGCGGAGTTGACGCGCATGATGTCGGTACGCCGCATCGCGCTCGACAATTTCGGCCTTCGCGCGTTGCACCCCGGCGAGCCGGTGCAGGATCTGCGGCGCAAATATGTGCCGGTCTATCTGCTGCATCGCTACCAGGTGGACGCGGCCTCGAAGATGCTGGCCGGCGTCGCCTACGTCTATTCGCTCAACGGCGATGCGCATGAAGCCGCGCCGCTCGTGCCGGCGTCCGATCAACGCCGGGCGCTCGACGCGATGCTCGCGACGCTCAGTCCCGCGGAACTCGACACGCCCGAGCGCCTGCTGCCGCTGTTATCGGCAGGCTATTCCGGATCGGACGACCGCCAGTTCGACATCGAAGTCTTCGCGACCCAGGGCGGCCCGGTGTTCGATCCGCTGGTCGCCGCCGACGTTGCTGCGTCGATGACGCTGAACGCGATCCTGGCGCCCGACCGCCTGGATCGGCTTGCCGACCAGCATCGCCGCGATCCGAATGAGCCGGGCGTCGAAGAGGTGCTCGACAAACTGATCGGCCAGGTCTGGGCGGCGCCCGGCGCTAACGAAGGACGCCTGGGCGAAGTCCGCCGACGCATCGAGACGCGCACCCTGGTCTCGCTCGCCGAAGCCGAACGCGCGTCCGGAACCTCGCGCGAGGTTGCATCGATCATCGATCAGAAGGTGTCGTCCCTCATGCAGCGTCTGAAGGACGACAAGAGCGCCGACCCGGCCGAGCGCGCGCACCGCCAGTATCTCGCACGCCTGCTGACCGACCGCCACGAACTCGAGCGCGTGCTCGCTCAGCCGACGCACACCGCGACCATCCCGCCCGGCATGCCGATCGGCGAAGGCGAATGGATGAGCGATCTGGTTGGGCCGACGGGCGGTCGCTGATCGCGGTAATCGCGTTAGGCAAACAGGTCCGGCTGCCGGGTCTTGAGGGCAAGGACCAGGGTCAGGGTCTTGAGGTCCTGGATGACGCCATGCTCGGCCCAGGACCAGAGTTCGGCGAGACGCATCTCGAGCACCTCGATGTCTTCGTGTTCGCCCGCGACGCCGCCGCCGTGCGCGGTGCGGTCCGCCGCGGTGTAGGGCGCCAGAAACAGGTGCAGGCGCTCGGTGGAATAGCCGGGGCTGGCGAAGGCGGTGGCGACCGCCTCCAGCGCCGTCAGCCGCACGCCGGCCTCTTCCATAGCCTCGCGGCGGATGCAGGTTTCGGCCGCCTCGCCTTCCTCGATGACGCCCGCCGGCGCCTCCAGCACATTGGCGAGGCCGGCGATGAACTGGGCCGGCGTGCGCGGCAGGCGCACCATCAAGGCCACACGGCGGGCGGGGTCGTAGGGCAGGACGCAGGCGGCGTCGCCGCGCACCACGATCTCACGGCGGAAGGCGTCCCCTTGTGCGTCCACAACGGTCGCCAGCAGCACCTCGTGTCGGCCCTCATAGACGATCTGGGCGCTCTTGATGGTCTGGGTCATGGGGAAAGGTAACAGGGGAATCGTGACCGTGGCGCGACCCGTGGTCGCCCGAAGCTCAGCTTGGGGTCGCTTGCCTGGGGACCAGCCGGACTCCATAGGGATGGGTTCCGAACCCCGGTTCCGAATCGTTCCAAAGTCCGCTTATGGCCAAGGCCAAATCCAGTCCGAACCAAGACGACCTGTTCGCCCAGCCCGCGGTGAAGCCGAAGGCCAAGGCCTCAGCGCCCGCGCCGCGTCGCGTCGCGCCCGAACCCGCGCCCGCTCCGGCCACGCGCAGCAAGTCGGCGCAGCCCGGCTATTCCGCCGAACATATCGAGGTGCTGGAGGGGCTGGAGCCGGTCCGCAAGCGGCCGGGCATGTACATCGGGGGCGTCGACGAGCGTGCGCTGCACCACCTCTTCGCCGAAGTGCTCGACAACGCCATGGACGAGGCGGTCGCCGGTCACGCGCGCACGATCAGCGTCGAGTTCGAGGCCGACGGCTATCTGTCGGTGTTCGACGACGGACGCGGCATCCCGGTCGACCCGCACCCCAAATACAAGGACAAGTCGGCGCTGGAGGTGGTGATGACCATGCTCCACTCCGGCGGCAAGTTCTCGGGCAAGGTCTATGAGACCTCGGGCGGTCTGCACGGCGTCGGGGTGAGCGTCGTGAACGCACTGTCCGACGATCTGACGGTCACCGTATGGCGAGACGGGTTCGAGTGGGCCCAGACGTTCTCGCGCGGCCTGGCCAAGGGCAAGATCAGGAAGGGCTCGCCGTCGAAGAAGCACGGCACCGACGTGCGCTTCCATCCCGATCCGGAGATCTTCGGCGTCGGCGCGGCGTTCAAGCCCGCGCGCCTGTTCCGCATGGCGCGCTCGAAGGCCTATCTGTTCGGCGGGGTCGAGATCAAATGGAAATGCGCGCCCGAGCGCATCACCGACGCGACGCCGGCGACGGCGACCTTCCACTTCCCAAACGGCGTGGCCGACTTTCTGGCCGAGCGCGTGGGCAATGCGGAAACCGTCACGCCCGAGCCCTTCGCCGGCAAGGTGCAGCGCAAGGAGCAAGGCGGCGCCGTCGACTGGGCGGTGACCTGGTCGCCTGAAGGCTTCGGCGAGGCTGACGGCTTTATCCAGTCCTATTGCAACACCGTGCCCACGCCCGAAGGCGGCACCCACGAGGCGGGCTTTCGCGCAGCGCTGACGCGGGGGCTGAAGGCCTATGCCGACCTGGTCGGCGAAAAGCGGGGCGGGGTGATCACCGCCGAGGACGTCATCGCCAACGCTGGAGCACTGGTTTCGGTGTTCGTGCGCAATCCGGAGTTCCAGGGTCAAACGAAAGAGCGACTATCGTCGGCCGATGCGCAGAAGTTGGTGGAAACCGCGCTGCGCGACCCGTTCGATCACTGGCTGACGCAAAGCCCGAAGAATGCGTCGAACCTTTTGAACTTTGTCATCGACCGCGCCGAAGAGCGGCTGCGCAAGAAGAAGGACAAGGAGGTCGCGCGCGCCAGCGCCACGCGAAAACTTCGCCTGCCGGGCAAGCTGGCCGACTGTTCGTCGCAATCGGCCGAAGGCGCGGAGCTGTTCATCGTCGAGGGCGACAGCGCCGGCGGCTCGGCCAAACAGGCGCGCGACCGCAATCGCCAGGCGATCTTGCCGCTGCGCGGCAAGATCCTGAACGTCGCGTCGGCGGCGGGCGAGAAAGCGCGCGCGAACCAGGAGCTCTCGGACCTGATGCTGGCGCTGGGCGCGCAGCCCGGGCCGCGTTTCCGGCTCGAGGACCTGCGTTACGAGCGCATCGTCATCATGACCGACGCCGACGTGGACGGCGCGCACATCGCATCGCTCCTAATCACCTTCTTCTACCGCACCATGCCGGACGCGATCCGCGCGGGGCGCGTTTATCTGGCGCTGCCGCCGCTGTTCCGCCTTAGCCATGGCGCCAAGGTCGAGTACGCGCGCGACGAGGCGCACCGCGACGAGCTGCTGGGCTCGGTATTCAAGGGCAAGAAGCCCGAGATCAGCCGCTTCAAGGGCCTGGGCGAAATGATGCCGGCCCAGCTCAAGGAAACCACCATGGACCCGAAGAAGCGCACCCTGCTTCGGATCACCCTGCCCGAGAGCGAGGAAGAGATCGAAGCCCTGGTGGAGACCCTGATGGGGCGCAAGCCCGAGCTGCGGTTCCGATTCATTCAGGAGAACGCGGCCTTCGCCACCGAGGACCTCGACGTCTAGCGTCAGAAAAACCTCGTAAACCAGCGCAACCACTGGCGAACCCCAAGCGTTACCGTTCAACCAGGGCGCGTCGCCCGCGGCGGGGGAACTGGGGTTGCGTCCCGACTTCGGACGAAACTATAGCTATTTCAAAGCGCTAGGCTTAAACGCGCTCGCTGGCGCGTACCTCGCGTTGGTCCTGGGCTTGACGCTGTCGGCGGCGCCTGCCTGGGCCGGCGCGGAAACGACCGCCCCCGCGGATGACGACCTGCGCAACCTCAGCCTGGAGCAGCTTGCCGACGTCCAGGTCACTTCGGTGTCCAAGCGCCCGGAGGCCCTGCTCGACGCCCCGGCCGCGGTCTATGTGATCACCGCCGACGACATCCGGCGCGCCGGCGTGACCCGTCTCCCCGAAGCGCTGCGGCTGGCGCCCAACCTCGAAGTCGCGCGGGTGAACGCGAGCGAGTACGCCATCTCGGCGCGCGGCTCGAACTCGCTCGAGGCGTCGAACAAGCTGCTGGTGCTCATCGACGGGCGTAGCCTCTATTCGCCGGTCGGCTCCCAGGTCTATTGGGATCAGGTCAATGTGCCGCTGGCCGACATCGACCGCATCGAGGTGATCTCGGGGCCCGGCGGAACGCTCTACGGCGTCAACGCCGTGAACGGCGTCATCAACATCATCACCAAGAGCGCGTCTGAGACTCAAGGCGCGCTGATCACCGCGGGCGCGGGCGACTTCCAGCAGGCGGTGAACGCGCAGATCGGCGGCAAGCTCGGCGCCGACGGCAACTTCCGCGTCTACGCCATGACCTTCAAGCGCGACGGCCTGCCGAAGTTCGCGGGCGATGCGACCAGCGACGCCTATACCGGAACCCAGGGAGGATTCCGCATCGACGAGTCGCGCGGTCATGACGCCTTCACCCTGCAAGGAGATATCTATCACAACAGCCTCGACGGCGACGGCGAGAACGGCGTCACCGATCTCAGCGGCGGCAATATCGTCGGACGTTGGACGCACGACTATGGGGCGGGCGCCGTGGGCGAGGTGCAGGTCTACTACGACCAGACCGACCGCATCGGTTCCGGCGAGAGCGACATCCTGAAGACCTACGACATCCAGGGTCAGCACAACTTCAATGTCAACGACGCCAACAAGATCGTCTGGGGCGGCGAGATGCGGGTGTGGAGCGAAGACTTCCAAACCGGCCCGGGGTTCGGCTTCCCTAATCCGCGCGCCACCATCGTGCTCGGCGACGCCTTCGCCCAGGATGAGATGATCCTCACTCCCGACCTGAAGGCCACGCTGGGCTTAAAGCTGGAAGACAACAGCTTCTCGGGTTTCGATTGGCTGCCCGATGCGCGCCTGGCCTGGACGCCCGACGACAAGAACCTGCTGTGGGTCGCGGTTTCGCGTGCGGTGCGCACCCCCAACCGCATCGAACGCGAACTGCAGGCGCTGCCGATTCTGGCGCCCTCGCCCGATTTCGCGTCGGAAAAACTGTGGGCGTACGAAGCCGGCTGGCGCGGTAATCCCACCCACAAGCTCACCTTGTCGCTGTCCGCCTATTTCAATGATTACGACGACTTGAGAACCGACAGCCTGACCAACAACGGACTGCCGATTGTTCTGCGTAATGGCCTGCACGGGAACGTCTATGGCCTGGACGCCTGGGGCGAGTACGAGATCGCTTCCTGGTGGAGGGTGAAGGGCGGATTTTCGACGCTTCACCGCGACATGCAGCTGAAGCCCGGCTATAACGACATCACCCTGGAACAGGCGGCGGGTTACGACCCGAACTATCAGTTTCAACTGCGCTCGGCTTTCAACCTTTCGCCGCGCTTCGAATTCGATGCCGACCTGCGCCGCGTCGATCGATTGAAGAACGCCACCAACCAGTTGATTCTCGCGCCCGCCTATACCGAGATGGACGCCCGCCTGGCCTATCGCTTCAACAACAACTCCGAGATCGCCCTCAACGGCCACAATCTCTTGAACCCGCACCATCTGGAGATCAACGACAGTTCGACTGTGCCCTTGCGCACCGTGCCGCGCACCTTCTTCATCAGCCTGAAGCAGAGTTTCTGAGATGGCGCGCCGGGTCACGCGACGGGGAGCTTGGGCGCTCCTGGCGCTCGCCTTCAGCTTGTCCGCGGCGCAGGCGTTCGCCGAGGATGTATCGCTCGAATACCGGGTAAAAGCGGCCTATCTCTACAAGGTCGCGCCCTTCGTCGCGTGGCCCGCGTCGGCATTCGGCGGCGCGGGCAGTCCATTCATCATCTGCGTCCAGGGCGCCGATCCGTTCGGCGCCGAGCTCGATCGTGCGGTCGCCGGACAGGGTGTGGCTGGCCACCCGTTCTTGGTCCGCCGCATCGAGACGGTCGGTCCCGACAGCGGCTGTCATATCCTGTACGCAGGCGGATCGCGACGGCAGTCGATCGTCGACGCGCTGCATGCAGTGCGTGGGACCAACGTCTTGACCGTAACGGACGGCGAGCGGCCCGACGCGCCGCGCGGGATCGTGCACTTCGTGATCAGCGAAGGACGCGTGCGCTTCGATATCGACACCCAGGCGGCCCACGAGAACGGCCTGGAGATCAGCGCCAAGCTGCTGGTTCTGGCCCATGCGGTGAGGTCGCGGCGATGACGCGTCTGCCCCGCCCCCGTCTCGTCTGGACCAAGGCCGCGTCGGGCCGCAACCTGTTCGTGATCGTAGGCTTGACCATCGCGCTCATCGTCTCGGGCATCGCCATGGCGGCCTATAACGAGCAGCTGCAACAGGCGCAGCGCGTGCGCGCGGTCGGCGTGCAGGCCGATATCCTTGCCTCGAGCGTGACCGCGGCGCTCAGCGTCGGCACGCCCGCCGACGCACAGGAATACGTCAAGGCGCTGGCGGCCAATCCCGACATCGAGGATGTGCGCGTCTACGACACCGCAAACCGCCTATACGCGAGCTATTCACGGCCCGCCCACGCGAGCGGGGGCCACATCGAGGTGACCCGGCGCGTGGCCGAAAAGGGCCAGGTGTTCGGACACGTCTATCTGCGCACCGAGGCGGAACCTCTGGCGCGGCGCGTCGCGCGATACAGCGGCGTGGGTCTGCTGGCCCTGATGGGCGCGCTGCTGGTGGCGGTGCTGATCGCGGCGCAATCGAGCCTCGCGCGCGCCAATCGCGAACTGGAGGCGCGCGCCGGCGAACTGGCGGGCGCCAACGAGTCTCTGCTGGTCGAAATGGCCGAGCGCGAGAAGGCGGAAGAGGCGCTGCGGCAAAGTCAGAAGATGGAGGCCATCGGCAAGCTGACCGGCGGCGTGGCGCACGATTTCAACAACCTTCTGATGGTCGCCTCCTCCGGCCTCGACCTGATGGATCGCACGACCGATCCGGTGCGGCGCGGCGTGCTGCGCGACGGCATCCGTCAAGCCCTGGAGCGCGGCGCCTCGTTGACGCGGCAACTGTTGTCGTTCTCGCGGCGCGCGCCGCTCAATCCCGCGACGGTCGACCTCGCCCAGCGAATCGAGAACATGCGCGTGCTGCTGGAACGATCGTTGCGCGAGGACATCGAGGTGCGGCTGCGGCTGGCGCCCGATCTCTGGCCGGTGCGCATCGATTCCAGCCAGCTCGAACTGGCGCTGGTGAATATCGCGGTGAACGCGCGCGACGCCATGCCCCACGGGGGGACCATCGTGGTCGCAGCCGAGAACCATCCGGCTATGGACGACGGCGAGCTGAAAGGCGACTTCGTGCGCCTCGCCATCACCGACAGCGGCGAAGGCATTCCCGACGACCTGATCCCGCGCGTGATCGAACCCTTCTTCACCACCAAGGAGGTGGGACGCGGCACGGGCCTGGGCCTGTCGCAGGTCTACGGCTTTACCCGCGCGTCCGGCGGCGACCTGCGCATTTCGAGCGAGCCCGGCAAGGGGACCACCATCGCGCTCTACATCCCGCGCTCGACCGAGCCGGTGGTCGAACAACCCAAGCCGGCCCCGCGCGGCCGCGCCGGCGGCAAGGCCAAGGGCCGCATCCTGCTGGTCGAGGACGACGAGACGGTGGCGGCGCTGGTGACCGCGATGGTGACCGAACTCGGCTACGAACCCACCCGCGCCTCGACCGCGGCGGCGGCGCTGGAGGCGCTGGAAAAGGACAAGGACAAGTCGCTGCAGGTGGTGTTCTCCGACATGGTGATGCCGGGCGCCATGAACGGCCTCGAGCTCGCGCGCGAGATCGGGCGTCGGCGGCCCGACCTGCCCGTGGTGCTGACCACCGGCTTCAGCGACGCAGCGGCGGCCGCGACGGCGGAGGGCATGCGCCTGCTGGTGAAACCCTATCGCATCGAGGCGCTGGCCGCGGAACTGGACGCCGTGCGCGAGGCGAAGCGTCTGCAGCGCAAAGGCCGCAAGCCGCACTGAAGAACCTTGGCCACGCTCTCTTGCTAGCTCGCTTCGACCGCTTCCTTGAGCGTCAGCGCGCCCATGAAGTCGAGCTTGCTTAGGGGCACGCCCTGGCTGCGCAGGATGCCGTAGGCCGTGGTTGCGTGGAAATAGAAGTTGGGAAGCGAGAAGGACAGCACGAAGCCCTCGGTGCTGAACACGCGCCGCGGGCGGCCGGGGACCTCGAACACCACCTCGCCGCCCGCATGGGCGTTAACTTCCGCCGGGGTCAGGCGGGCCAGCGCCTCGCAGGCGTCGGCGACCAGGATCTGCAGGCCGGCATAGTCGTGCTCGGGCGCCTCGGACGGTAACCGCAAGGCCCCGCTGGTGATCGCGTCGATGGCGCCGACCGAATGCACAACAACGCGCTGGACCTGGAAGCGCAGGGGCCGCATGTCGCGAAACAAGCGCGCTTGGAGACTCTGGCTGAGATCTATCTTGTGTTCTTGGGCGTAGGCCCGGCCTCGCTCGAGGACGCCGCCCAACGCCTCCAGGGTCTGGAGATAGCGCTGCACACTCGCTTCGTAGAGAGAAATCGACACCTGACCGTCCCGTCCTGACCCCGTTTTTGGCCGCCCAAGAACATCAGAGAGCGGGACCGTGACAACCGTTCCAGGCGTATTTGGGAACATTCCCGCCCCAGGCGCGTCAATCGCCTCAATTGACTTGCCGCGCTTGGGCCCTATGTTCCGCACGCGCCGCGGCCAGATCACGCCGGCGGCCGATTCGCGCCGCGGAATGCGCGGCCCTCTCAGACCATCGAATGACGCAATTTTCAGAGCTGGGGCTGAGCCCCGAAGTCCTTAGAGCCGTAGCCGACACCGGCTATGAAACGGCCACTCCGATCCAGGCCCAGGCCATTCCCGTGGCCCTGACCGGGCGCGACGTGCTGGGCATCGCCCAGACCGGCACCGGCAAGACCGCGGCCTTCACCCTGCCGATGATCGACAAGCTGGCTGCCGGCCGGGCCAAGGCGCGCATGCCGCGCTCGCTGGTCATGGAGCCGACGCGCGAGCTGGCCGACCAGGTCGCGGTCGCCTTCGAACGCTATGCGAAATATCACAAGCTGAGCTGGGCGCTGCTGATCGGCGGCGTATCGTTCGAGGACCAGCTGAAGAAGCTGGATCGCGGGGTCGACGTCCTGATCGCCACCCCCGGCCGCCTGCTCGACCATTTCGAGCGCGGCAAGCTGCTCCTGACCGGCGTGCAGATCATGGTGGTCGACGAAGCCGACCGCATGCTCGACATGGGCTTCATTCCCGACATCGAGCGTATCTTCAAGCTGACGCCGCCGAAGAAGCAGACCCTGTTCTTCTCGGCCACCATGCCGCCGGAAATCACCCGGCTCACCAAACAGTTTCTCAACGATCCGCTGCGCATCGAGGCGACCCGCCCGGCCATGACGGCGGAGACCATCCACCAGCACCTGGCGCGCATTCCGAGCTCGGATCCCAAGGCCAAGCGCACCGCCCTGCGCGCGCTGATGCAGCGCGAGACGGTGCGCAACGGCATCGTCTTCTGCAACCGCAAATCCGAAGTCGACGTGGTCGCGAAATCCCTGAAGAAGCACGGGTTCGACGCCCTGCCCATTCACGGCGACCTGGACCAGTCGACGCGGACGCGGACGCTCGAAGCCTTCCGCAAGGGCGAACTGACCTTCCTGGTGGCGTCGGACGTGGCCGCGCGCGGCCTCGACATTCCCGACGTCAGCCATGTGTTCAACTACGACGTCCCTCACCATGCCGACGACTATGTCCATCGCATCGGCCGCACCGGCCGCGCGGGCAAGACCGGCGAGACCTTTATGATCGTGACGCCGGCCGACGGTCGCTCGCTCGAAAAGGTGCTGAAGCTGACCAAGGCGGAGCCGGACGAGGTGAAACTCGACCTCGACTGGGGCGCGCTGCGCACGGAAAGCGGCCGGTCGTCCGGTCGCAGCGAACGCCCAACCCGCGGCGGTCGCAGCGAGCGTGGCGGACGCGGACGCGAACGTCCCGAACGATCGGAGACGCCGTCGGAAGCGCGCATGGAAACGCCCGTCGAAGCTCCGGCCGAACCGGTCGCGGTGCGCGCCGAACCGGATGAAGCGCCAGGCGGCGAGGACCAGCCGCGCGACCGCAGCCGACGCCGTCGCGGCGGCCGTGGACGCAGTCGGGATCGTAGCGATGCCGGAGACGCCGCAGCTCAGCCGCAGGCTCGCGCGCCGGAGCCTCGGACCTCTGAGTCTCGGACCTCTGAATCCCGGACCTCCGAGTCCAGGTCCGCCGAGCCCCGGTCTCCGGAACCTCGATCGCGCGACTCTCGGGCCGCGGAGCCCAAGCAAGCGCCCAAGCCGCCGAAGGGGTCGGACCGCTACGGCTCGCGCGAAAAGGACGACGGCCCCAGCCGGGGTTTTGGCGCCGACACGCCCGCTTTCCTCCTGCGCGCGGCCCCGATCAAGAAAAACCCCTGATTTCTAAGGCCTTCGTAATCGCGCTTTAACCGTACGTTACGCTTCAGGCCCTAGGTTCGCGACAACGTGTCGCGTCGGGAACCGCGGCGCCTGGAGGGGACGTATGAGCGCGGCGATCGACCTGACCCTTAGAGGTCCCGAGGCCTATGCCCTGGCGCGCAAGGCGTTGGAAGAGATGGAGCGTTGCGGCGTCTGGCCGACGCCGCTGAACTTCGAGCTCTGGCTGCACTACATGGGCGATCCCGACGGCCAGCTCGGCCAGGAGATCCGCCGCCTCATCCAATCGGGCGAACAGATCACCGAAGAGGTGTCCGAGAGCCTCGCGACCACCTTCCTCACCCGCATGCGCCTGACCGACGAGATTCGCGACGCCGGCGCCCAGTTGAGCCGCGAACTGATGCAGGTCGCGGCCGCCATCTCGACCGCGCAACGTTCCCAGGAAGCCTATGGCGAGACCCTGGCCGATGCGAGCGAAGGTCTCGACGCCAACGCGCACGAGCCGCCGATGCTGAAGAAGCTGGTGGAGACGCTCACCGACGCCACCCAGAAGGTGCAGGAGGTCAATGCGACGCTGGAGAAGCGCCTGCAGGTTTCCACCCTCGAGGTCACCAAGCTGCGCGAACACCTCGAACAGGTGCGCCGCGACGCCTCCACCGACGCCCTGACCAATCTCGCCAATCGCAAGGCCTTCGACGAACACATCGGCCGCGCCGTCGCCGACGCCGACGAGAACGGCAGGATGATGACGTTGGCGGTGATCGACATCGACCACTTCAAGCGCTTCAACGACACCTGGGGTCACCAAACGGGCGATCAGGTGCTGCGCTACGTCGCCAGCGTTATGGCCCGCGTGGCCGGCGCGCCGCGCCTGGCCGCGCGCTACGGCGGCGAAGAGTTCTCCATCCTGTTCCCCGGCGAGTCCGCGACCTTGGTGGAAGCGGCGATGAACGCGATCCGCGAAGAGATCGCCTCGCGTCACCTGAAACGCCGCTCGACCAACGAAGACCTGGGCGCGGTGACCATCTCCGTCGGCGTCGCCCAGCGCCACAAGGACGAAAGCGTCACGGCTCTAATGGAGCGCGCCGACGAGGCGCTGTATGCGTCCAAGCGCACCGGTCGCAATCGCGTGACGAATGCTGAGCGGTTGGATAAAGCCGCGTAGTTAGCGCGAACTTCAACGTCGCGACCTAGCGCTTATCGTCGTCCCACGGACCTGGGATCAGCAGCGAACCCGGCTTGGTCTTCGCCGCCGTCTTCTTTTTCTTCGCGCCCTTCCGCGCTTTTGCGCGCAACGCCGCGTCCATGCCGAGCTGGCACCAGCGGCGCGCGACGTCGCGGTCCTCGTACACCGCCTCGGGCGCCTGGCGGTAGCTCATGCTCATGCGCTCGCCGTCCCGGGTGACATAGACGAACTCGGGCAGGCCCTCGGCTTCGAAGGCTGAGAGGTTGTCGGCGTCGGCCTTGAGCCAGAGTTGGTCGTCGTCGGCCAGGGCGAACATCAGGCCTGCGGTGTAGACGCCCGCGCCGCCGAACATGCGCTTGACCTCGAGCCCGGGGAGAAAGCCCAGGGCGTCCTTCAGGCTGTCGATGAAACCCGCGCTCAACGCCATGGCGCGAGCTTGCTCCCGGCCCACGGAAAAGCCAAGCTGGCGGCATGCGCAGTTTCGCCTTCGCCGTGGCCTATTGGGCGCTCAGCATCGTCTACGCCTTGATGGCGGGTTTCGCCGCCCTGACGCCGGGGCGCGGCGCGACCGGGTGGATCATCCGCCGCTATACGCGCCGCATGGTGCAGGCGATGCGGATCTTCGCCGGCATCAAGTTGGTAGTGCGCGGGCGCGAGCGCCTGCCGCAGGGCTCCTTCATCATCGGCGCTAAGCATCAGTCCTGGGGCGACGGCTTCTGCGTCTATTCGCAGTTCGAGGATCTCGCCTTCGTCACCGGCGATCATCTGGAGCGATTTCCGCTGTTGGGCGCGGTGCTGCGAAAACTGGGCGCCATCGTGGTCGACAACTGCGGCGGTCCCGAAGCGCGCCGCGCGCTCGTCGCAAGCGCCGCCCAGGCCAAGGCCGACGGCCGGCGCATCCTGATCTATCCCGAAGGCAATCTCTCCAGGATCGGTGAACACTTCCGCTATCGCGCGGGCATCTGGCACATGTATCGCGACTTCGACATGCCGGTCGTGCCGCTCGCCACTAACCTCGGCCTATTCTGGCCGCAGGAGGCCTACCGCAAGAACCCCGGAACCGCGGTCATCGAATTTCTCGATCCCATACCCAACGGACTCGGCAAGGACGAATTCCTCAAGGCGCTGGAAACCGCGGTGGAGACGAAGACGGCGGCGCTGGTCGCCGAAGCGACCGGCAAGCCCGCAGTCTATGCGACGCTCGTCCCGGCGCCCGACGAGGTGCGCCGCGCGGCGACGGCTGAAGCGCCACCGAAAGGCTGACACGTGCGAAGCTTCACGGTCGCGCGTAAGGCCAAGCCGGATGGGACAGTCGGTCGCCTGTCATAGGTTGGGAAATCCACCAATATGGGTCGCATGTCATTGCCTAACGGGGGCGTCATGCGTTTTTCCACCCGGTTCTGCCTGGGCCTGGCGGCCGCCTTGTGCCTGTCGGCGATCGCCGCGGGCTCGGCCTTCGCCGGCTCGCGGGAGGACGATCTCTACGCGCGCCAGAAGCCAGCGTCGGTCACGCTTCCCGACAGCGGCACGATCGCGCCGCTGCTGATGGCCGACAGCCATCCCACGGTCGAGGTTTCGATCAACGGCCGGGTCTACCACTTCCAGATCGAGACCGGCGCCTGGTTCAACACCGTCTCCGCCAGGGTGGTCGACGATCTGGGCCTGCGCCCCGACCGGGAAGGCGTCGTGGCCATCGATGGCCTGCGGATGGGGACCGCGTCATTCGGGACCTTTCGCGCCGAAGTGATGGAGCATGCGCCGGGCGATTCCGACGGCCAGCTCGGCCTTCCCGCCTTTGCGGACCTACTGCTCACCGTCGATTTCCCCAACCGGCAGGTGAAGCTCGAGAAGGGCGCCCTGCCCGCGGCAAACGGACGCGACGTGCTGGCCCTGACCTCGGTGGGCCCGCTGTGGGGCGTGCCGGTCAACGTCGGCGGCCAGAGCTTCACCGGCTTCATCGACACCCAGTCCGGCGACGGCATCGCCATGGCGCCGCAGTTTGCGCGCAAGGTCGCCTTCACCACCAAGCCGGTCGCCACCGGCGACGCCCACGGCCCGGCCATCGGCGCGGTCCAGGTCACGACCGCGCGCCTGTCCGGCGACTTCGCCTTCGGCGGCTACACCTTCAAACAGCCGATGGTGGCGTCCTTTCCGCTCGAGATCCGGTTTCCGAACTTCGGCGTGATGATGGGACCGCCGCTGTTGTCCAAGTTCGCGCTCACCCTCGACCAGAAGGACAAGCGGGTCCGCTTCGAGCGCACAGGCGATGCGGTGATCCCGCCCCCGCCGCCGATGGTGCGGATGGGCATGGTGACCGAGCCCGGCGACCACGGTTCGATGCGCATCATCGCGGTTCAGCCCGGCGGCGGCGCCGCGGCCTCGGGCCTGCGGGCCGGCGACGAGATCGTGACCATCGACGGCGCGGCCGCCGATACCCTGACGCCCGGCGCCCTCGCCACCACCAAACTCGCCGGCATGCACGTCCACCTGCGCCGCGGCGCCAGCGAACGCGACGTCGAGGTCAAGCCGGCAGTGATCATCCCCTAGGCTCCGCCCAGAAGCCCGAAGGCCGCGGTCAGCGCCGTGCGGCGCGAGGTTGTGTCGCTTGCCTGCTAAAGAGCTTAGCATGGCGCGGTCCCGAACAAGGGGCATGTTGCGAACGCCCTTGCAGGACAGGACGACCTGACTGTTTGAAATCGCGGGAGGGGCGCCGTTACTATCCCCGTGAGGGGAGCGCCATGAAGACAGAGTCGGCACATCATCATGCGGGCGGTGGCCCGCATTCTCACCGGCTGTTCGGTCTGCTGCGCGCGCTCTGCCTGATCTTTGCGACCTACGTCGTCGGCCAGAACATCGTCGACTTGTCGACCCGTGTTCATCTGCTTCCGGGACCGGGAACCCTCGGGGCGGTGGTGGATTCCACGGGCCGCTTCGACGACGGATTTGTCTTCGTCAAAGGCGTCAAACCGAACACGCCGATGGCCCAGGACGGCGTCGTCGGCGGAGACCAGGTGAGGTATGATCGGACCTATGACTATCGCCGCGCGATGAACGTCGGCGAACACGAAGGGTTCACGGTCCGTCACGCCGGGCGACTGACGCACCACGAAGCGGTCGTTCAACCGAGATCCAAATCCGAGGTCGATTGGGCGTCCCTCTTCTACGCCTTCACCGCCAATGCAATTGCGTCGCTGTTCGGCGCCTTCATCCTCTGGCGCGGCCGCAATACGACCGCTCTGTTCCTGGGCCTTGCGTTGACCTGCTATGGAAGCACCAACATCATGCCTCCGGCGACCCTGAGTTGGCCTGGGACGTTCCTGTATTTCCTCGTCCCGAACTTCATCGCCTATTCGGTGATCCCGGTGCTCTTCCTCGGCTTCGCGCTCGGCTTCTACCGCGACCACGTCGGACCGTTGAAACCCGCGCACCGGATCGGATTCTGGCTCTACGCAACTGTCGAACTGCCGGTTCTGGCGCTCGCCTGCTACTGCTTCATGGTGGTTCGCACATTGCCGGTCTTCGGCGCCGGCCAGGTGTTCCAACTGGCCGCCTTCATCGTCGGCCTCGCCCTGTCGTTAGCCTATCTCGTGGTCGGGTGGCGCAGAAGCTCCGCAAGCGTTCAGCAACGTTACGCCCTGATGCTCGTGGCCATCGGGCTGATCGGTCTCGCTCAGGTCTATGACTCGCTCTATTCGTTCATTTCAGAGTTCAAATTTCCCATTCTCGTTACGGCGAACGCCTTGCTGGCGGGCGTGGTGGCGCCGGCGCTCCTCACCTACGCAATTCTGAAACGCAGGGTGTTCGACCTCGGCTTCGCGGTGAACCGCACCCTGGTCTACGGCGCGGTCAGCGCGATCCTTCTGGCGGCCTTCGGCGCGGTCGAGTGGGCGGTAGATCATTTCATCCCAATCGCTGGCCGCGAGAAGAACGTCGTCGTCGATGCCCTGATCGCTGTCTGCATCTATCTCACCTTCCATCGGTTGCGCGACGTGGTGGAACACGCGGTCGAGCGCGTCTTCTTCCACCGCTGGCAACAGGCCGACGCCGCCTTCCGCCGGTTCGTGAAGGAAGCCGCCTATTTCACCGACAGCTCCGCCCTGATCCGCGGGCTCGTCCAAGCGCTGGCCCACTACGCCGAAGGCGCCGAGGTCGCGGTCTATCTGGCCGGCGCGAGTGAGTTCGCGCGCCTGGCCGGCGACGTCGAAGGCGTCGGCAAGCGCCTCGATCCCAACATCCCCGGACTGCTCACCGTGCGCAGCGATCTCAAGGCGGTGGAGGCGCACGAGGGCGCCCTCGCGAACTGCCTGATCGCGCCCATGGTCACCCGCAACACGGTGACCGGCTTCGTGGTCCTGGGACCCAAGCCGTCAGGTCTGAACTACCGTCCCGACGAGGTCGACCTGATCGGGTGGGGCACGCGCCAAGTCGGGCTCGACCTCTATGCGCTGCGTGTGGAAACGCTAGAAAAGGAACGCGGCGACCTGCAAACCGTCAACGCTCAGCTCGAGCGTCTACTGACGAACGTCAGTCCTCGTTCGCCGGCGTGATCGTCACGCTTTCGCCGCAGCCGCAGGCGTCGGTTTCGTTGGGGTTTCGGAACACGAACTTGGAAGCGAGCGGCGTCGTCTCGTAGTCGATCTCGGTGCCGATCAGGAACAGCACCGCCTTGGGCTCGATCAGGATGGTGACGCCCTTGTCCTCGACCACCTCGTCCAGCGGGTTGGCGGCATCCGCGTACTCGAGCTGGTACTCCTGACCCGCGCAGCCGCCGTTCTTCACGCCGACGCGAAGTCCGGCATAGGGCTTCTCCGCGCGCGCCATGATCTCGCGCACGCGCTCGGCGGCGCGGTCGGTGAGGCTGACGACCTTTGGCCGAGGACGACGCGCGCGGGGGGTGGTTTGAATATCCATGGTCAGAACATGTTGAGCTGAAGGCGGGCTTCGTCGCTCATCTTCGACGGGTCCCACGGCGGATCGAACACCAGGTTCACGGTGCAGGAGCGGACGCCTTCGACGGCGTCGACCGCGTCCTTCACCCAGCCCGGCATTTCGCCGGCCACCGGACAGCCCGGCGCGGTGAGCGTCATGTCCACCACCACGTCGCGGTCGTCGTTGACGTCGACCTTGTAGATCAGGCCGAGCTCATAGATGTCGACCGGGATCTCCGGGTCGAACACGGTCTTGAACGCCTCGATCAGCTTGTCGGTCAGGGCGTCGAGCTCCCCCTGGGGAATGGCGGATACGGGTTCGGCCGGCGCCGCTTCCACGGGCGTCGGGTCGGTCTCAGCGGGGTCTACGCGGGCGTTCATCAGCCGAAAAAACTCCGGACCTTGTGGAGGCCGGCGACCAGGGCGTCGGCGTCCTCCTGGGTATTATATAGGGCGAATGACGCCCTGGCGGTGGAGGTCACGTTAAATCGCCGCATCAGGGGCTCGGCGCAGTGTTGGCCGGCCCGGACGGCGACGCCGTAACGGTCGAGGATCTGGGCCACGTCGTGGGCGTGCGCCCCCTCGACGGTGAAGGTCAGGATGGCCCCCTTTTCCGGCGCGTCGCCGATCACCCTGAACCAGTTGGCGCCGTTGATCTGGTCGACCACGCGGCGGTAGAGCGCCCGCTCGTGGGCGTGGATGGCATCACGGTCGAACTGGCCGAGCCACTCGATCGCCGCGCCGAGGCCGATCGCCTCCAGGATCGGCGGCGTGCCGGCCTCGAACCGCATGGGCGGCTCGGCGTAGGTCACGAGATCGCAGGTCACCTGCTCGATCATCTCGCCGCCGCCCTGGTAGGGCGGGAGCGCCGCCAGCCGATCGGCCTTGCCGTAGAGGACGCCGATGCCGGTGGGGCCATAGAGCTTGTGGCCGGTGAAAACATAGAAGTCGCAGTCCAGGTCCTGCACGTCGGGCGCCGCGTGCACCGCGCCCTGGCAGCCGTCGACCAGCACCAACGCGCCGGCGGCGTGGGCAGCCTCGACCACGGCCTGGATCGGATTGATCACGCCCAGCACGTTGGACATGTGGGTAAGCGAGACCAGCCGCGTCTTCGGGCCGATCAGCGACCGCAGATGCTCCAGGTCGAGCGAGCCGTCGTCGGCCACGCGGGCGAATTTCAGCACCACGCCCTGGCGCTCGCGCAGGAAGTGCCAGGGGACGATGTTGGAGTGGTGCTCCATCTCGGTGAGCACGACCTCGTCGCCGGCGGCGAACGACCGCCCGAGGGTGGAGGCGACCAGGTTGATCGCCTCGGTGCCGCCCTTGGTGAAGACGATCTCTTCCGCGCTGGCGGCGTTCAGATAGCGCGCGACCGTCTTGCGGGCGGCCTCGTACGCTTCGGTGGTTTCGTTGGCCAGCGTGTGCAGGCCGCGGTGGACGTTTGCGTAGGAGGTCGCCATGCGCTGGGCGAGCGTGTCGATCACCACCTGCGGTTTCTGCGCGGAGGCGGCGGAGTCGAGATAGACCAGCGGATGCCCGTTGATCTGACGCTCGAAGATCGGGAACTGCGCGCGGGCGGAATAAGGGTCAAACGTCATGCGAGCGCTTCCAGTTGGCTCGCGAGCCACGTACGCGCAACGTCGCGGATGTCTTCGCGCTCGATCCGGTCCACCACCTCGCCGAGAAACGCCTCCGTAAGCAGCGCGCGCGCCTCGGGTTCCGGCAGGCCGCGAGACATCGCGTAGAACAACGCACCCTCGTCCAGCGTCCCGATGGAGTTGCCGTGGGCGCAGGCGACGTCGTCGGCGTAGATCAGGAGTTCGGGCTTCGCGTCGACCTCGGCGCGGTCGGAGAGGATCAGGGCGTGGTGGCCCATGCGCGCGTCGGTCTTGTCGGCGCCGTGGTCAACGATGATACGGCCCTGGAACACGCCCCGCGCCCGCCCGGCGGCGACGCCCTTGGTCAGTTGTTGCGTCTCACCGCCGGGCCCGGAATGCTCGACCACGGTGGTCAGGTCCGCGTGCCGCTCGCCACCCAGCACATAAACGCCGTCCAGACGCACCGACGCGCCGTCGCCCCCATGCAAAACGTGGGTTTCGTGGCGCTGCAGCTTGGCGCCGGACAGGAGCACCGTCTGTTCGAATCGCGCGTTCGGCGACAGCGTGACATCGGCGCGGGTCAGGGCGATGGCGTCAGCCGACTCGGCAGCACTGGCGATACGAGTCACCCGGGCGCCGTCGCCGATCTGGATGCGCAGGACCGCGTTGGCGACATAGGCCTCGCCTTGGCCCTCGGCGCTCTCCAGCAGCAACAGCGATGCGCCGGGCTCGACGACGATCTCGATCTCGGCCTGGTGTCCCGTATGCGACGCGTCGGAAATGAACCGCAGACGCAGGGTTTGCTCGCCCCGCACGACATGGCGCACGGACGGCGCGCCGCTCGCGGTGCGGCCATTGGCGAAAGCGATCTCATCGCCGCCAGCGAAGGCGAACGGACCGCCGGGTTCAATGGCGGTTGCGGGCGACGGCTGCGGCGCCTCGCGCAGCCAGCGGCGCAGGTCGGTCCACTTCCAGTCCTCGACACGGCGGGTCGGGAAGGTCGCGGCGTCGCGAAGGTCTATGGCAAGAGGTGCGTTCACGCCGCCTCCGCAGCATATTTGTCGTAGCCCGCCTTCTCGAGTTCGAGCGCGAGCTCCGGACCGCCCGAGGCGACGATGCGGCCGGCGGCGAGCACGTGCACCTTGTCGGGTTTGATGTAGTCGAGGAGGCGCTGGTAGTGGGTGATGACCAGCATGGAGCGCGTCGGCGACCGCAAGGCGTTCACGCCTTCGGACACGATACGCAGGGCGTCGATGTCGAGGCCGCTGTCGGTTTCGTCGAGGATCAGCAGGCGCGGTTCGAGGAGCGCCATCTGCAGCACCTCCATCCGCTTCTTTTCCCCACCGGAGAAGCCGACGTTCAGCGGACGCTTCAGCATGTCGAAGTCGATGCGCAGGTCCTTGGCCTTGGCGCGCACCAGCTTGAGAAAATCGGGCGCGGAGACTTCGGACTCACCGCGCGCCTTCTTCTGCGCGTTCAGCGCCGTGCGCAGGAAGGTGAGCGCGGGCACGCCCGGTATCTCCAGCGGATACTGGAACGACAGGAACACTCCCTTGGCCGCGCGCTCGGACGGCGACAGCGCCAGGAGGTCGACGCCATCGAAGGTCACCGAACCCTCCGCCGCCTCGTAACCGGGCCGGCCCGCCAGAGCGTAGGCCAACGTCGACTTTCCGGCGCCGTTCGGGCCCATCACCGCATGCACTTCGCCCGCGGGGAGGTCGAGGGACAGGCCCTTCAGGATAGGTTTGTCGGCGACCGAGACGTGGAGATCGGATATGGTGAGCATGATCTTTATCTTGATGGCGAATGGCGTTCGGCGACGATCCAGCCCGCGATGACCGCGGGGATCAGGACGATCGCTGCGGGGGGACTACCAATATCTACGTGGGTAAGCGCGCGAATAACGCCCGGCGCGAACATGGCGCCTAGGGCGCCAGCTCCGGCGAACGAGATGACCAACGCGAACCCTTGCCACGTGCAAGGCATGTAGCTCCAAAGGACTCGAGCGAACCAGATTTCGCGACCTTGGGCATTTCGTTCAGTCATGCCGCCACCCGAAGAAATTCGAGCCGGTTGCCGAAAGGATCGTAGATGAAAGCACGTTGGTCGTAGCCGTCGAGGAGCGGTTCGTCCGACGCCTGGAAACCCTCGGCTTTCGCGCGAGAGACCAAACCCACCACGTCACTGACGCGGAAGGCAACATGCGCTTTTACGTTGGGGCGAAAGTCCTTTTCAACACCGAGATGGACGTGCACATCACCGTGCTCGAACCAGGCGCCACCGCGGGCGGCCATGTCCGCCGGTTTGGGCGTCTCACGCAGGCCGAGCAGGTCGCAATAGAACGGACGTGCGGCGTATTCGCCGCCCACCGGTATCGCTATTTGCACGTGGTCGATGGCGGAGAGCATCCCTAAACCCTCCGCTCGTTTTCAAGGCGAATCCCGTAGGATTCGGCGAAGCCAATACCGGGAGCCCGATTGTGTGGATCCGCACATATATAATTGTCCGTCACCCCGGCCTTGTTCCGGGACCTGCGTGTCCGCGCCCTCTTAGGGTGGTGTGAGCGCTTGCGCGAACTTGCAGGCAGAAGAGCTTTGGCACGAACCCTGGGTCCCGGAACAAGCCCGGGATGACGGGAAAAAGGAAGAGGGAGTACGAACGTAAAGGGCATCATCCCACGCTCCCTTCCAGCGAGATCGCCACCAGTTTCTGCGCCTCGACCGCAAACTCCATCGGAAGTTCCTGCAGCACGTCGCGGACGAAGCCGTTGACCAACAGCGCCACCGCTTCCTCTTCCGAGAGGCCGCGTTGCATGGCGTAGAACAGTTGGTCTTCCGATAGCCTTGTGGTCGTCGCCTCGTGTTCGAACTGGGCGTGGCCGTTGCGGGCTTCGATGTAGGGCACGGTGTGGGCGGCGCAGTCCTTGCCGATCAGCAGGCTGTCGCACTGGGTGAAGTTGCGCGCGCCCTTGGCTTTCGGGTGCGCGGAGACCAGGCCGCGGTAGGTGTTGGACGACTTGCCCGCCGACACGCCCTTGGAGATGATGCGCGAGCGGGTGTTGGCGCCCAGGTGGACCATCTTGGTGCCGGTGTCGGCTTGCTGGCGGCCGTTGGTGATGGCGATGGAGTAGAACTCGCCGGAAGAGCCTTCGCCCTTCAGCAGGCACGACGGATATTTCCAGGTGATCGCCGAACCGGTTTCCACCTGGGTCCATGACACCTTCGAACGGTCGCCACGGCAGTCGGCGCGCTTGGTGACGAAGTTGTAGATGCCGCCCTTGCCCTCGGCGTCGCCGGGGAACCAGTTCTGCACCGTCGAATATTTGATCTCCGCGTCGTCGAGCGCGACCAGTTCGACCACGGCGGCGTGCAGCTGGTTCTCGTCGCGCATCGGCGCGGTGCAGCCTTCGAGGTAGGAAACGTAGGCGCCCTTGTCGGCGATGATCAGGGTGCGCTCGAACTGACCGGTGTTCTGGGCGTTCATGCGGAAATAGGTCGACAGCTCCATCGGGCAGCGCACGCCCGGCGGCACATAGACGAACGATCCGTCGGAGAAGACCGCGCTGTTCAGCGCCGCGAAATAGTTGTCCGACACCGGCACGACCGAGCCCAGGTATTCGCGCACCAGGTCGGGATGTTCGCGCAGCGCTTCGGAGATCGGCATGAAGATGACGCCGGCCTTGGCGAGCTCTTCGCGGAAGGTGGTGACGACGCTGACGCTGTCGAACACGGCGTCGACCGCGTAACGCGGCGCGCCCTCGACGCCGGCCAGCACCGCCTGTTCCTTCAGCGGGATGCCGAGCTTTTCGTAGGTGGCGAGGATTTCGGGATCGACCTCGTCGAGGCTCTTGGGACCCGCCTTGGTCTTGGGCGCGGCGTAATAGTGGAGCGACTGATAGTCGACCGGCGTGTACTTCACCTTGGCCCAGGTCGGTTCTTCCATCGCCTGCCAGCGCTCGAGCGCGGCCAGGCGCCAGTCGAGCATCCACTGCGGCTCGCCCTTCTTGGCGGAGATAAAGCGCACGGTGTCGGTGTCGAGGCCGACCGGCGCAAACTCCTGCTCCACGTCGGTGGTGAAGCCGTGCTTGTACTTCTGCAGCTGTTCGACGGCGGCGACGGTGTCGCGGTCGATTTCCGTGCGCGCTTCACTCATGCCGCGCTCGCTTTGCGCGCGGTGAAGCGCGCGTAAGCCGAGGTCCAGACGTCGGCGAACCGTTCCCAGTCGGCGGGCTGCGAATTCCAGCCGGACGAGGCGCGGAGCGCGCCGGGCGCCAGGTCTCGGTGTCCCATCGCTTCGAGAATGCGCGACGCCTTCACCTTGCCCGACGAACAGGCGGCCCCGGCGGAGACCATCACGCCGTCCAAGTCGAGTGCGATGACCTGCAGTTCCGACGGCCAGTCGGCCACCGCCATGCACAGCGTATTGTCCAGGCGCGGCGCGCCTTCGCCGATCACCGTGGCGCCGGCGGCTTGCACGCGGGCGGCTGCGGCGTCGCGGGCGCGGGTCATGTCCACAGACACCGGCGGCTTATGCACAGAAGCGTCCACAGAGGCCGCAAAGCCCGCGATGCCGGCGAGGTTCTCGGTGCCCGCGCGCCGGCCGCGCTCCTGTCCGCCGCCATGCAAGCGCCGCGTGAGGGTCGCGCGCGGGCCCCAGACCAGGGCGCCGACGCCCTGCGGCCCGCCGAGCTTGTGCGCCGACAGGGTCATCGAGTCCGCGCCGAGCATGTTCATATCGATGGCGATCTTGCCCGCGGCCTGCACCGCGTCCACGTGCAGCCAGCCGTTCGCGGCGCGCACGATCTGGGCCGCTTCGGCGATGGGCTGGATCACCCCGTTCTCGTTGTTGGCCAGCATCAGCGCCACGAACGGGCGCCTTGCGTCCAGCCTGGCGACCGTGTCGCGCAGCCAAGCGATATCCGCGCGGCCCGACTTGTCCACAGGCAGGGGAAGAACTTCGGCGCCGCTGGCGTGCGCGGTTTCGATCACTGTCTCATGCTCGACGGCGCCGATGATCAGCGGCGCGAACCCGGCCGCGATGGCGCTCTCGATGGCCAGCGCATTGGCCTCGGCGCCGCCGCTGGTGAAGACGAGCGCCTGCGGATCGCCGCCCACGAACCGCGCCACCGTCCCGCGCGCCGTCTCGATCAGCGAACGCGCCGTCCTGCCCCGCGCATGCACCGACGAGGGGTTGGCGCCGATGGCGAGCGCGCGCGCCACCGCTTCGGCCGCTTCGGGCCGGATCGGACTGCTGGCGTTATGGTCGAGGTACACAGGCTCCATGAGGTCAGGCCGCGGCCACCGCCTCCCCGTCCTTGCTTGGAATGGCGCCCGCGCGCCGTTCGATGACGTCCTCGAGCGACACCCGGGCCAGATAGGCGTGGATCTCCTCGCCCAGCCGCTCCCACAGGTCATGGGTCAGGCAACGCTCGCCGCCGATCATGCAGCCTCGCGGCGAGCCCTTACCGGCGCAGCGGGTGGCGCGGATCGGTTCGTCCACGGCCAGCACGATCTCCGCGATCCAGGTCTCGCCCGAGGCCCGCGCCAGGCGATAGCCGCCGCCGGGGCCGCGCACGCTGCGCACCAGGCCCGCGCGCCTCAGACGCCCGAACAGCTGTTCCAGGTAAGACAGCGAAATCTCTTGCCTTCTGGCGATCTCGGCCAGGGAGACCGCCTTCTCCGAGCCGTCCTTCGACCCGTTCTTGGCCAAGTCGGCCATGGCCATGACCGCGTAACGGCCCTTGGTGCTGAGGCGCATGCGCCAATCCCTCTCAGAAACCGCGCGACAAAGGCCCGGCCTGTGCTACATCGCCCCCCTTGCGGGGCGGACGCCAAAGCCCACTTGGGATTCCCGTGGGAATTCCCCGGGAGTAACAGCGCCCGCGAAAGCTGGGCCGGACATAGGAAAACCAAGTTGGGCAGTCAAGTATTCCGGGGGGTAAAATCCCATGCCTGAGGTGATCCTGACCGGGGCCGCGGGCCGCATCGAAGGGCGCTATTCGCCCGGCAAGAAGGACGCCGCGCCCATCGCGCTGATCCTGCACCCCCACCCCAAGGCGGGCGGGCACATGAACAACCCGGTGACGGTGCAGCTCTACCACCTGTTCATGAAGCGCGGCTTCGCGACCCTGCGGTTCAACTTTCGCGGCGTGGGCCGCAGCCAGGGCGAGTTCGATTCCGGCATGGGCGAGTTGGCCGACGCGGCCACTGCGCTGGACTGGCTTCAGTCCACCAATCCGCAAGCGTCGCAGTGCTGGGTCGCCGGCTATCAGTTCGGCGCCTACATCGGCATGCAGCTTCTGATGCGCCGGCCGGAGACGGACGGGTTCATCTCGGTGTCGCCGCCGACCAATATGTACGACTTCTCGTTCCTGGCGCCCTGCCCCGCGTCGGGCCTGATCCTGCACTCGGCGGCCGACACCATCGTGCCGGCGAACGAGGTCGAGCGCGTGGTCGCCAAGCTGCGCACGCAGAAAGGCATCACCATCGACTACGAGGTGGCGCCCAACGCCAACCACTTCTGGACCGATCATCTCCCGGAAGTCGAAAAGCGTGTCGGCGACTATCTCGACAAGCGCCTGGCCGCGGAACCCGCGTGAGCGAAGCCGGCATCCCCGGCGAACTGAAAAAAGCGCTGGCCCAGCGCCCGGCGGCGCAGGCGGCATGGGACAAACTCCCGCCCTCGCACAAGGCGGAATACGTCAAGTGGATCGTCGAGGCGAAAGCGGGCGACGCGCGCGTGCGGCGTGCAAGCCAAGCGGTGGCGAAACTGACCGGCGGCTAGCGCGCCTCGAGCTCGACCTCGTGGATGTCCTGGGAGTCGCCTTCCTGGCGGATGGCGCCTTCGAGGTCGTCGTAGGCGTCGGGGATGAACTGGTTTATCGGCGCGAACCGTGCGCAGAGATGCACTGACCGTTTCGCCTGGGCGATCGGCTTTGCGGCGCAGAGGCGTACCGTGGTCGCGGTTGAACCCGCACGATCCAGCGACAGCGCGCCCCAGCGCTGGCGCATGATCTGTACGTCGAAGTCTCCGCGGGTCGCGCATGTGATCGCTTCGGCGCCGTTCGGGCGTGTGCGGCGGCAGGCGTTGACCTCGGGAGAATAGTCGAACCGGTCGGCGAGTTCGTCGGTCGCGACGCGGTTGTTGGCGAGCGCCTGGGCGAAGTCGTCGATCTGGGCGCCGACCGAAAGGCGGCTTCCGTCCGAGGCGCGGCCGCGTTGGGCGCCGCAGCCGGCGATGAACCCGAGCGCGATCAGCGCTGCGACTGCGTACGCCGACCTATTCCGCCGGCGTCGCATCGTTGACCGGCGGGCCGCGATGGGCCCAGCCGCTCTTGCGCAGGAACAGCAGGTAATAGCCGACGAAAAACGCAATGGCGACGATGGTGGCGAGCAGGCCGACGCGGCCGTTGTGCGGATCGAACCAGGTGGCGATGACCACGCCGGTCAGGGCGATCAGGCCGACAACGGGGAAGAACAGTCCGAGCGGCATGCGATAACCGGCGTGCGCGGTAGAGCCGTTGCGGCGCCCCCAGATGGCGCCGATGCAGAGCGCGCCATAGAGCGCCGCGACGCCGCTCGCGACGACGATCTCGATCAGGCTCAGGGGCATGAGACAGGAGACGCCTGAAATCACGCCGACGACCAGGGTCGCCGCCCACGGTGAATTGAAGCGCGGATGTATCCTGGACAGGGCGCGGTTGACCGGTCCGGGCCAGGCGCCGTCACGCGCCGTCGCATAGAGCTGCCGGCCGCTGAGCAGGGCGACGACGATCATGCAGTTGAAGATGGCGACTGCGACCGCCAGGCTCACGATCTTGGCCATCACCGGACCGCCGGTGGCGAGCGCAAAGGCCGCGATCGGGTCCTTGGCGGCGATCACCGTCTTCAGGTCCGGCGCGCCCATCAGGACGGCGAGCATGGGAAGAAGTTCCGTCACCGCGCCCAGCGCCAGCGCCCAGAACACCACGCGCGCAATACGTTTGGACGCCTCGTGAATCTCCTCGCCGAGAAAAACGGTCGAGCCGTAGCCGTTGAACGCGTAGAGCGCCGCCACCCCCGCCACGCCCAGAATGGCCGGCGTCGCGGGCACGAGCTGTCCATGCGCACCGAGCATGCTCATGCTGAGCGCCGCGTCGGCGAAGCTGCGATGCACGTGGGTGAAACCGAGCCAGGCGATCAACACCAGGCCCAACAGCTCGCACGCGAGAAAGCCGCCGGTGATCCAGGCGTTCACCCGGATGTTCAGCATGGCCATGACGGTGACGATGGCGACCAGGGTCATCGCGGTCGGGATCGGCTCGATGCCGGGAATAAGTACGCCCAGGTACTTGGCCATGCCGAGCCCGGTCAGGGCGTTGGCGATGGTGAAGCCTAGGATGTTGATGCCGAGCACCGCGAAGCCCCAGGCCGGGTTCAGCACGCGCCCTAGGATGGTGTATTCGCCGCCGGTGTCGGGATAGGCCGTGCCCAGCTCGCCGTAGACGTTGGCGATGGCGATCCCCACCAGCACCGCCAGCACGTAACAGGGAAAGACCGCCGTCCCCGCCTGATGGAGAATGTCGGAGCCCACCACGAACACGCCGATGGTCGGCGACAGCGCCGATAGCGTGATCATCAACGCCCCGAAGGCGTGCATCGACCGATTGAACGGCGCAGAGGACTCTGATTCAGACACTGGGTACTCCCCGACCCGGCGACCGTCGCCCGCCGCCGCCGGAAACTCAAGCCTTTCCGGTCATGTGGTTGACCCGCCCGCAAAGGCGCCTAAGCTTGCGTCCATGATCCGCGCCTGCCGCCCGCAGCAACAAGGCCAACGCCCCATCCCGGCGGCGCTGGCGCGCGCGCGGACGGAAGCGGTCTGAACGCCCTTCCCATCCCCAGACGCCAACCCCGCCCGACCGGCGGGGTTTTTTCTTGCCGGCGGGCTCAGCCCAAGGACTGAACCGATGAGCCGCTGTTACGCCGACGACGAGGCGATCCGCCGACTGGGGGACCGCGTCCTGGCCTGCGACCTGCCAAAAATCGAATGGACTCACGCGGCGCATTTCGCCGTCGCGCTGTGGATTCTGAGGGAGCGCGCGGAGATCGTTCCCGAGCGCGACATGGGCGCAATCATCCGCGCCTATAACGAGAGAACCAACACACCGAACACCGATACGTCCGGTTATCACGAGACCATCACCCAGGCATCGCTGCGCGCGGCGCGGGCGCATATGGCGTCGCGACCGGCGGACGAACCGCTGCACCTGGTCGTCGACGCCCTGATGGCGGAGATGCTCGGCCGCTCCGACTGGCCGATGTGGTTCTGGTCAAAACCGGTGCTGTTCTCGGTCGAAGCGCGGCGCGAATGGGTCGAGCCGGACCTCAAGCCGTTGCCGTGGTGATCAGTAGATCAAGTGCGCGCGGCGTACCTCTTCCCACGCCGCTTCATCCGGCAGCGTGATCGCGTCGAGGTCGGCCGGCGTTGCGTTCGCGTCGTCGATCCACTCGCGCAACAAGGGCGAGCCGTTGATCACGTCGATGGGCAGCTTGCCGAACTCGTATTCGTACGGAAAGTCGCGCCAAAGGTCGTAGGCGGGGTGCAGCTTTCGGATCGCCTTGAAGCCCAGAGCCTGGATGCGCCACGGCTTGAACCGGCTGTGATCGTAGGCCGCGTCTTCGGTGTGGATCTGCACGCCGTTGCAGAGCTGGTGCACATGCTTGTGGAAGGTCGGTTCGAACCAGATGTCGCGCAGGCGGCAACCCTCGACCCACTTGGGCGCCAGGGCCTGCATCTGCGCGATCACCGCGCGCGCGTCGATGTCGGGGGCGCCGAAGAGTTCGAGCGGACGGGTGGTGCCGCGGCCTTCCGACAGGGTCGCGCCCTCGATCATCACCGTGCCGGGATAGGCGCGCGCCATCGACAGGTTCGGCGCGTTCGGGCTGGGGTTGACCCAGGCCCGTTCGCCGAGCGGCCAGCCGTAGCCGGGGCCCTGCTCCGGCGCCCAGCCCTCCATCTCGATTACGCTATAGTCGAGGTCGAGGTTGTGCAGTTTGATGAACCAATGGCCGAGTTCGCCCAGCGTCATGCCGTGACGCATGGGCATGGGTCCGGCGCCGACGAAACTCTCCCACCCGGGACGCAGGGTCAGGCCCTCGACGGGACGGCCGATCGGATTGGGCCGGTCGAGCACCCACACCGTCTTCTTGTGCGCCGCGGCGGCCTGCATGACGTACATGAGGGTGGTGATGAAGGTGTAGATGCGCGTGCCGAGGTCCTGCAGGTCGACCAGCAGCACGTCGAAGGTCTGCATCGACGCGTCGGTGGGCTTGCGCACTTCGCCGTAGAGGCTGAACACGGGGATGCCGAGCGCCGGATCCTCGAAATCCGAACTCTCCATCATGTTGTCCTGCTTGTCCCCGCGCAGGCCGTGCTGCGGCCCAAACGCCGCGGTCAGCTTCAACTGGCACTGCGCCAGCGCGTCGAGCGAGTGCGACAGGTCAGGCGCGACCGAGGCCGGGTGCGCGAGCAGCGCCACGCGTTTGCCTTCTAGCGGTTTGCGCAGATCGGGGTCGGTCAAGAGACGGTCGATGCCGAATTTCATGGGAGCTCGCTCGCAAAGGCGTGGGCGTGGTGGAAGTCGGGTTTGCCGGGCGCGTGGGCCAGCGCCCAGTAGGTCCTGCCGCCGTGCACGTCCTCGATGACGGCGGAGAGGCCGAGGCGTAGCGGATGCATGGACGCAATGACCTCAGGCAGCTCGATCGCGGCCTGCAATTCGATCAGCTCGCCCAGCGCGCTCGCGCGAATCTCGGGCGGCGCGACCGCAGCGTTTGTCGCGCCCTCGCGATAGCCGTTGAACTGATAGGCCGCCCATTCACCGGACGGCGACAAGTTGAACTCGACATAGCCGCCCTCGCCCGCCGCCAGGAACGCTTCGAAACAGGTGTGCTTCCAAAGATCGTCCCGGCGCTGGGCCGCCTGCGGGACCGGCGCCGGCACGGCGACGTCCTCGATGCGTCCGCGAGCGCGAAAATGAAGCTCCAGCCTGGCGCCGACCCGTTCGACCTCGACCTCGATCCCGGTCAGCGGGGTGGGGGGTCCGTCCGGATGGGGCGCGAGGCGGAGCAGCGGCATCCCCGTTCTTCTAACGGCGGCGCACGCAAAGGTCGCGGTCAATCGTGCGCGGGATCGGGCGTGAATCGCTGGATGAGGAACCGGTTCCAACCCGCCGGGCTGCGGCTCTCGACCGCGAACCAGAACCCCGGCGCGCCGTCCTCCAGCGGCCAGTAGATTGCCCGCGCGAGGCCGGCAGGCATCTGGGACTCGAAGGCGATCGCGTCCGGGTGGATGTCGGCGCCGTCGCTGAGTCTTCCCTCGGATTTCTTACCGTCGTTGGTGAAGGAAAAGATCCGAAGCCCCTTGTCCGCATCGGTCGCAGCCGCGCCGATGAAGGCGGTCTCGCGATACTGGCCGCCCTCCCCCTGATCCCAGCAGGCGTCGAGTTGGATCCAGTCCTTGCCGAACGGCCGAAACATCCGGCTGCAGCGCATGGCCTGGGCGCCGGTCCCGCCCTGGGATTCATGGACCCAGGCCCCCATCAGCGGCCTGAGCGGCCCAAGCAGGCCCTGACCTGCCCGCCATTCCTGCATCGCGTCCTCCAAAGCCGGGGCCAGGGGACACTCAGGCGAGACCGAACACAACCGCCGACCGGAGTCTTTTGGCGCGGAGGGGGCCTCGTGGTACACGCCCGCTTCCCGCAAAGCCTCCCAAACCGGCGTCCCCGATGACCGACCCCAAGTTCCGCTCCGAATTCCTGCGCGTCCTGCAGGAGCGCGGTTTCATCCACCAGATCACCGACGCCGGCGGCCTGGACGCCAAGGCCGCGACCGGGGCGATCACCGCCTACATCGGCTTCGACGCCACCGCGTCCAGCCTGCACGCGGGCTCGCTGGTGCAGATCATGATGCTGCACTGGCTGCAGCAGACGGGGCACCGGCCGATCGTGCTGATGGGCGGGGGGACCACCAAGGTCGGCGACCCCTCGGGAAAGGATGCGGCGCGCCAACTGCTCACCGACGCGCAGATCGGCGCCAATATGGCGGGCATCAAACAGGCCTTCGCACCGTTCCTGAAATTCGGCGACGGGCCGACCGACGCGGTCATGCTCGACAACGATGCGTGGCTGTCGACCTACGGCTACATCGAGTTCCTGCGCGAGTTCGGCCCGCACTTCACCATCAACCGCATGCTGACCTTCGACAGCGTGCGCACGCGGCTGGATCGCGAGCAGCCGCTGAGCTTCCTCGAGTTCAACTACATGCTGATGCAGGCGGTGGATTTCCTCGAACTGTACCGCCGCGAGAAATGCATCCTGCAGATCGGCGGCTCGGACCAGTGGGGCAACATCGTCAACGGCACGGATATCATCCGCCGCAAGGCCGAGGCGGAAGCGTTCGGCCTGACCACGCCGCTGTTGACGACGTCGTCGGGCGCCAAGATGGGGAAGACCGCGGCGGGGGCCGTGTGGCTGAATGCCGACATGCTGAGCCCGTACGACTACTGGCAGTACTGGCGCAACACCGAGGACGCGGACGTGGGCCGGTTCCTGCGCCTGTTCACGACACTGCCGATCGCGGAAATCGAGCATCTTGAAAAACTGCAGGGCGCCGAGATCAACGAGGCTAAAAAGGTGCTGGCCGACCAGGCCACTCAGATGCTGCACGGCCGCGACGCCGCGAGCCAGGCGCGTCAAGCCGCCGAAGCCGCATTCGAGCGCGGGACGCTGTCGGAGGATTTGCCGACGTTCGAGGTCGCGCGCGCCGACCTGGAAGCGGGCATTCAGATCGCACGCCTGACGGCGGACGCGGGCCTCGCGAGTTCTGGCGGCGAAGCGCGCCGCCTCGCGCAAGGTGGCGGCCTGCGCCTGAACGACGCCGCGATCAGCGACGGCAATCAGCTGGTGACGGCGAAGGACCTGAACGCCGACGGCGTGCTTAAACTCGCGGCGGGCAAGAAGAAGATCGTGCTGGTAAAGCCTATTTGATTGATCTCAACGCTTCCATTCTCCCCGTCATCCCGGGCTTGTCCCGGGACCCGCATATCAGCTCGCAACTAGGATGGTGTGAGCGCTTGCGCGAACCTGCACACAGAAGAGCTTCGGCACGAACCGCGGGTCCCGGGACAAGCCCGGGATGACGGGCGTGTTGGGTGCGACTAACTTGCCGGCTTGATCGTCGTGTGCTGCGAGTACCAGGCATGCCAACGGCCGGCTTGCCAATAGAACACGTCCGACGACGCTTGGCCGCCGCCGCTCGAATCGATCGCGATGGCGGCGTCGCCGTGGATGACGATCTTTAGGTTAGGCGTCGGTGTCGGACCCCTTGGCGGACTAGCGGCGATCTTTTTCGCCAGCGCGATGATGTCGGCCTTCGAGCGTGCGACACCGCCGGCGTTCACCGAAACATAGGCCGGGTCGAGCAACGAAGAGAGATAGGCTTCGTCGCCGCCGAGGAAGGCGCGGGTCCAGTGGGCTTCGACGGCGCGCACGCCTTCGACCGTGCGCTGGGATTCAGGATTGGGCGACGCGCTCGCGACGGTGACGAGCGATGCGGACAGGACGAGGGCGCAGGCGACGGAATTTCTCATGCCCTCGGCCTAGCATGTGACCTGCTAAGGTCAATAGCAGATGCTGCGAACGGTCAGCCGGCCGCTCCCGCCGTCGAGGCTTCGGCGGTGGGCTTCTTCGCTTTCGGGGGCGGCGGCGCAGGCGCCTGCGAGGGCGTGTTGGACTCGAACAGGCGGCGCAGGATGCCGGGCGTCATCAGCGACAGCGGATTGACGCTGATCTGCGGTTTGTCGAACGGCCCTTTGGCGCGATAGGCGATGCCGACGACGCCCTCGCCTTTGCGTGAGGTGAGCAGCTGGCCGATCACCGGCACGTGGCCGATGGCGCCGTTCAGGCCGTAGACCGGCGCCATGTTGCCCTCGACGTCGAAGGTGCCTTTCTGCAGGTCGGCCACGCCCTTGGCGGTGACGCCGAGCGAGGGTCCGGTGGCGCGGGACTCGCCCACCAGTATGCGGTGATCGCGCAGCTTCACCGGCGCCACCACATTGGTGAACAGGACGCCTTCGTTGTTCAGCGTGTCGTTGACCGTCTTCAGCGAGGCTTCCGTCAGGATCTGACGCATGGTCGGCGCCTTCACCATGCGCACGTTCTTGACCACGAGATTGAGATCGGCGCCGCCGTCGACGAGTTTGCCGTTCAGAGTCGCCGTGCCGCCGCGCAGGGTCATGATGTTGAACAGGGTCTGCGCCGCCTCGCCCGCGTTGGTGGTCTGCGCAAGCACCGCGGTGGTCCCGTCCGACGGATAGAGCCGGCCCCAGAGCCTGGCGCCGCCCGCGAGCGTCGCGGTGACATCCAGGCGCCGCTGCGCCGGCGCGCCCCAGACTCCGCGGATCGAGGTCTGTTTCAACGGCAGGCCGTCGGAGAACCGCAAACCCTCGACGTCCGCCTCGATGCGCATGGCTTCGGCCGGCGCCGACGCTCCGCCCGAGGCCGTCGCGTTTTCCGTGAGGTCGGCGATCATGCGGCGCACGTCGAGCCATTTGCCCTTGACCACCAGGTTCTCGCCCTGGGCGTCGTGGGTCACGCGCACCGCCGCGTCGATCAGGCCGTTCAGGCGCGCGCGCGAGAAGTCGAGCGAGGCGATGGTCCCGTTGGGGGCGAGCTGGCCGGAGCCCTGCACATCCATCGCCGGGCCCTCGCCGCTGATGCGCGAGAGGCGCACGGGGCCTTCACCGTTGGCGACGAAGTCCACCGACAGCAGGGCGGCCTGGCCGGACGGTTTGCTCCAGTCGGTGTGCGGCATGGCCAGGGTCGCGCGCGAGAAGTCGAAGTCGATGCGTCCGGCCGAGGCCTTCTGCACCGTCGCCCAGCGCGCGCTCAAGCCGGTGGTCCCGGTGATGTCCACGAGGTCCGGCGCGCCGAGCCGGCGCAGCGACGCGGGATCGAGATCGGCATGCACGGTGAAGACGGTCGAGTTGTTCTTGCCGGCGGCGGTCTGGAACTTCAGCGGGATAGCGTCGACATCGGCGGAACCGGCGATGCCGTCGTTGGTGTCCTTCCAGGTCGCCGATACGGCCAGCGGCCTGCCCGGCGGCGCGATCGCCGGCGGGATGCCCAGCAGGCTGAGTTCAGCGGCCGTCATATTGGTGCGCAGAGTGCGTTCGGGTCCGCCCGGCGCCGCGTCGTTCCACGCCACCCCGACGTTTAGCGACGCCGCGCGCACCAGAGCGGTGCCCTGGTCGCCGGCGAAGTTGGCGTCGACCACCACCTGACGCGTCTGGTTGAAAAGCGGGAAAGCGCCGAAGCCGAGGCGCCTCGCTTGCGTCGGCGACACGTCGGCCTGAACCACCAGGCGGTTACGCTGCGCGCCCGGCTGCCACAGCACGCCGGCCTGAATAACGTCTGCGTGGAACGGCCCGCGCCACACGTCGCCCGCGCGGGCCAGGTGCAGCGATGCGGGGAAGCGATCGGGCGAATTCGAGACGAATGGCGCGCCGATCTTGCGCAGCGCCGGCCCCGAGCCGTTGCCCTCGACGATCAGGCGATCGGGACCGTTGCCGCCCTTCCAGGCCACGCGTCCGTCGAACACCGGCGAATGCACCGTGCCGCCGCCGTCGGCGCCTTCGATGCGGAACTTGCCCGCGAGCGGCGTCGCCAATCCGCGCTTGCCGCCGAGGATGCTCGCCTGCAACAGGCCGTCCACATCGACGGTCATCGAATGGTCGAGGCGCGGTCCCTGATAGCGCGTGGCGAAATCGATCTTGCCCTTGTACGGCCCGACCAGGCCCGCGCCAGCGACTGTGACCTTGTCCTGATCGCCATCGACCTTCAGCTCGCCGCCGGTGAGATCCCAGCCGAGCGCCGCGTCCTTGAGGCCGCCGTTGTGGATCACGGCCTGGTAGTTCACGCGATAGTCCTTGGCCGGCACCTCGAACAGCATGGGCCGGTCGACTTCGAAATGCAGATCCGCCTGGCCGCTGACCCGATCGGGTGAGAAGCCGTTCGGTGAGAACAGATGCAGCGGCGGCTTGTCGAGGAAGGCCATGATCTCGTGGGCGTCGCCCACCGCGCGAGCCTTGAAGATGCCGAGGCCGCCATCGGGCTTGAACTGGGGTATCTCGACCGTGCCCTCGCTCAGCGCGACGTTGTCGACGCGACCCGAGGACAGCGACAGGTCGAAGCGGTTGCCCTGGACCACCGCGTGACCGACCCCGGCGGAGATCGGCGTCAGCCCCGGCGCGAAACGCAGCGCCGCGTCGCGGAAGTCGAAGCCGATGTTCAGATCCTCGTCGTTCAGTTTCGGCCGCGAGAACTCACCGGGATCGGCCTCGACCTTGAAGGTCGCGTTGATCAGCTGCGCCGACAGCACCGAACCCTTCAGCCATTCGCGTACGGGACCCGCGACCTTGCGCGGCCAGAAGGCCAGCACCTGTTGCGGCGTTACGCTGCCGCCCACGCGCGCGGTCAGCTTCACGCCGATGCGCTCGCGATCGTCGCCGGTGAACACCACCGCGGCGCCCAGCGGCGTGGTTCCCATCTGCGCGTAGACGCGCTGGAGGTCCAGCTTGCGGGCGTCGGGCGTATAGCGGCCAATCACCGACACATTGTTGACCTGCTGCGGCGCCTCGTCGTCGGCCAGGGTCGCGAAGATCTTCGGACCGTCGATCATGAAATCGACGTGTGCGGGGTGCTCGTGCGGCTTGTCCTCGGGCGTCAGCTTGAAGCGGCCGGTCAGGTCGAGCTGGGTGTACTGGGCGTCGAGCTTCAGCGCAGTCAGTTCGAGCGCGCCGCTCGAAGGATTGTACGCCGCGACCGCCTGGGCCGAGTTGAACGCCTGCACCTGGCCGTTGCTGCGCCACGCGCCCCTGCCCGCCGTCAGCGTCAAGTCTGCCGAGCGGATGCCGGATTCGAGGTCGTAGGAGACCGAGCCGTGACCGTCGACCTGAGCGTCGAGCGTCGAAAGGCTCGCGGTCGAACCGACGCTCGGAAACACCAAGGCGGGCACCAGGCCCTGCAACTGTCCCGAAGCCGTGGCGCCGCGCAGGCCGACGAGCGCGTTGCCTTGCAGGTTCAGCACGGCCTGACGGGCGGTGCGCGTGTCGGTGACGGTCGCGTCGGCGCGCGTCATCAGCTTGCCGTCGAGCTTTTGCCAGCGCAGCGTCTTGACCTGCGCGACCCAGTCGACCGGACCCTTCACCTGGTGAAAGGCGATGCGACCGTTCTCGAGGTCGATGCGGCGCAGGAAGCTGTCGGGACGAGCGAACTTCTCACGGCCGACGAGGTCGTTCAGGTCCTGCACCAGACTGTGCGACGGTCCGAGGGCCTCGCCCTCCGCATCGTAGCCGAGTGCATACTTGCCCTTCGGCGACACCGATACGGCCGCGAAGAAATCGTCGGCGGCTACGCGGCCGAGGGCCGGCGTCAGACTCAGCAGACCGTCGAAGGCGAAGCCGCCGTCGAGATGTCTGGCCTGCAGGATGGTGCGCCCCTTGCCGTCAGTGAGACTGACTCCGTCGAGCTCGAGACCGAACGAGGTCTCCGGCTGGAACCAGGCGAGGCTGATGCGGTCGACGTGGGCCTTGCCGCCCTCGACCTGGCTCGCCAACGCCTTCTCCACCGCCGGACGCAGCCATTGCGCGGGCATGGGACCGGCGGCGACCCGCAGGCTGACCCCGATCACCGCCACGAGCAGCACCGTCAGGGCGGCGACCAGGACGACACGCCGGTTATGCAGCGCCTGACGGAAACTCTGGGCGGACGGGAAATTCAGCATGGACGGCGCGATGGACGTTTTTGGCCGAGCGGATATCTTCCGCCGCCGACAGAACCTGCGAGAGAACGATGAGCGCGTCCCTGCAACCCGGTTCCCCTGCCCCCGCCTTCGATCTGCCCACCGACGGCGGCGGAAACATCCGACTCGCCGACCTGAAGGGTCAGGCGGTCATTCTCTACTTCTACCCCAAGGATGACACGAGCGGATGCACCCGCGAGGCCATCGATTTCACCGCGGCGGCGAAGGCCTTCAAGAAGAAGGGAGCCGTGGTGATCGGCGTCTCCAAGGACAGCGTCAAAGCCCACGACAAGTTCAAGACCAAGCATCAGCTGGACGTCACCCTGGCGTCGGACGAGGACGGCAAGGTCGTGGAGCGGTACGGCGCCTGGGTCCAGAAAAGCATGTATGGGCGAACCTATATGGGAATTGACCGCTCGACCTTCCTTATCGACGGGAGCGGCGTCATCCGTCATGTCTGGCGCAAGGTCCGCGTCCCCGGCCACGTGGATGAAGTGCTCGCAGCCCTTGGCGAAACCAAGGCCAAGCCCAAGACCTGACCCGCGACCCGTCGTCGCGTGTTTGGCGAGCGTCTCGCGGCCGGATCGGTTCCTGATCTCACGGGGATGGGCGCCGGGATCACTATCGCGTCATCCCCCGCGCCTGGGGACAAGCCAGTTCAGCAACCGTATACCCTGGTCGCGTTCAGTATGCGGCAAGTCTAGGGCGGTGAGCCTGAACCGTATTTCCGCATACCCCTGGTACGCGAATAGGGATCAGCCGAGCATCGCCAGAGTTGAATGCCCGCCGGAACGTGGCTAACGCCGGCCGCGCCCCCTTGCGCCTTAACGGTCGTTAAAGGCATAAATCTTCCAAAGCTAGGTGGGTAGCCGGGGCGATGACACGCGGACGCGTGGCGCATATGCGTGATTGGATAGAAGGCCTGTTCCCGGAACGGCACGTCTACCTCCGCTCGGGCGGAGAAACCCGCGGCTATATCCTCACCACCGGAAAGCAGGTTTTCCTGGCGGGAATCGCTTCCGTCCTCGGAGTCTGGCTGATTCTGGCCACGGCGTCGACCGCGCTCACCCTTTTCAAGGGCGCCAATGGCGACCAGGAGGTGTCCCAGGTCACCGCCAAGTACGAGCGCCTGATGGCCGACCGCGACGCCCGCCTCGACAGCGCCGTCGCCAAGCTGTCGGTCACCGCCGGATCGGTCGATGAACTGGCCCGCACCGTCGAACACCGTCACGCCGCCCTGATCCGGGTGCTCGGCGACTTCAAGGGCGTGCCGGGCGCGGAAGAGGCCCTGGCGCCGGAACCGCCGCTCGACTCCAAGACCCGTTCGCCGATCGAACGCGTGCTGGCCGTGCGCATGGACCAGGAGCGAATGGTCGGCAAGGCCGAGGACTACGCCCATACCCGCGCCGAACGCCTGCGCCTCGCCTTCCGCCTGGCCGGCCTGAACCCGGGGTCGTACACGCCCCAGACCGGCACGCCCCATACCGGCTCGGGCCAGTCCGGCTCGGGCCAGTCCGGCTCTGGTCTGGGCGGCCCGCTGGTGGACGCCCAGGACCCCAAGGCGCTGGCCGCCGTCCTGGACGTGGATGAAGCCTTCGCCTCGCGCATCCAGCGCGCCTCCGCCGACCTCTCCGACATGCGCGCGCTGCAGACCGAGGAGAACCGCCTGCCGTTCGGACGGCCCGCCTCCGCCGGCGACGTTCACCAGACCTCGGGCTTCGGCGTGCGCGCCGACCCCTTCACGGGACATCCCGCCTTGCATACGGGCCTGGATTTTGCAGGTCCCCTCCTGACACCGATCCACGCCACCGCGCCGGGAATCGTCTCCTTCACGGGCCCGCGTTCGGGCTACGGCAATGTGGTGGAGATCGATCACGGAGGAGGCTTCAAGACCCGCTACGCCCACCTCGCCACCATCGCCGTCCACGTCGGAGACCACGTCGCCCTTGGGCAACGCATCGCCGGCATGGGCTCGACCGGCCGCTCCACCGGACCTCACGTGCACTACGAGGTCTGGATCAACGGCCGGGTCGTCAACCCCATCGGATTCGTAAAGGCCGGAGATTATGTTCAGCAAAACTAACAAGCCCAACTCGAAGGACGCGCCGGCCTCCGTTCCGGTCCCCAGCGACCTTCCCGATCTCGGCAAGACCCCCGTCATGGCGTCCGCCCAGCCGGCGCCGCGTCCGCTCCCCGCGCGCGCCGTCTCGACGCTCGCTTCGGACCTGACCTTCGAAGGCAATGTCGTCGGCCCCGGCGAACTGGTCGTGGACGGCACCGTGCGCGGCGACGTGAAGGTGTCGCGCCTGACCGTCGGCGAGACCGGCAATGTCGAAGGCAATGTCATGGCCGACTATGTCGAAGTGCGCGGTCGCGTCGTCGGCGGCGTCACCGGCAAGCAGGTGAAGCTCATCTCCACCGCCTATGTCGACGGCGATATCTCGCACGAGCAACTGGCGATCGACGTCGGCGCCTACTTCCAGGGCCGCTGCCTGCAGGGCCGCAAGGACGGCCAGGGCGCCCAGCCCGCCTCGCCCGCGCAAGCCTATACGCAACCCACCTACGCCCAACCCCTCCCCACCGCCGCCCCCGTCGACACGGGCCAACTCATCGAGCTGAAGCCCGCGGGGTGATCACGCTTTCTTCGAGTGAGCAAATTCGCCGGCGGACTCACACGCGTCCGCCGGCTTTTTTTCATCCGGCCGTGGAGATTGGGGAGGTCAATACGCATGTCGATCTCGACGAGGGGCGCGGTGTGGACGCTAGGCGTCGCCGTCATATTGCTCATAGCCGTCTCAGGCGCGAACGCCGCGAGCTTCGACTGTAAGAAGGCCGCGGACCGCATCGAACATCTCATCTGCGGCGACGTCGACGCGAACGCCTACGACGGGCAGATCGGGGCCGCCTACCAGGGGGCTCTCGACCGGTCGAGCCATCCCGAAGAGGTAAGAGCGCGGCAACGCGCGTGGCTGAAACAGCGCGATGCCTGCGCCGATGCGTCCTGTCTGACCGCGGCCTATAAAAAGCAGATCTCGCTGCTCTCGTCCTTGTCCGACGAACCGCCGACCTGCGAAGACGGCACGACGCCCGCGATCAACGCATGCGGTGCGGAGTATTCGCGCCGCGCCGATCTTGAACTCGCCCGGTATGTCGCTGCAAGCCGCAAGCGGCTTCTGGACGATACCGCGGATAATCCCGAAAGCCAGGCGGCCAAGACGGCGCTGCCGGAATTCGACGCTGCGCAAAAGGCCTGGGAGACCTATCGCAAGGCCGAATGCGGCGCGGCGTACGATTGGTGGAGCGACGGCACCATCCGCGGCGCGATGTTCAACGCATGTTATCTGAGCGCGACCAAGGCTCGAACCGAGGCGATTTGGGAAACCTGGCTAACCTACATGGACGACACGCCGGCCCTTTTGCCCGAACCCTCGGCGAAGTGAGGCCGCGCGACGACGCGGCCTCGTCTTCCTACCGCGCGCTATCCATCCACGCCTCGATGTCGTCGTGGAGTTTCGCGGCCGAGGCCGGGTCGACGTAGATCATGTGGCCCGAGGGGTAGTAGCGGTAGGTGATGTTCGCTTCGCGGTCGGGCTCGAGCGACATGTGCTTGATGTCGTACTCGGCGCCGAAGAAGGGCGTCGCTAGATCGTACAGTCCGTTCAGCGACAACAGCTTCAGGTGCGGATCGCGCCGCATGGCTTCGGCCAGGTCATACGAGGTGTCGGCCGCGATCTGGCGCTGACCGTTCACCCGGTGACGCCAGTCCCAGCCGCCGGCGATGCCGGCGTAGTTGTTGGGCCGGTAAGTCAGGTCGGTGTGATAGCCGAGATCGCGGAACAGATAGTCGTTCAGCGCGCCGATGAAGGCCCCCGACATGGACGCGTCGGTCGGGTCGTAGTCGGTGCCCGCGCCGCCGGCGTCGAAGTCCTCGCCCTCGAAGCGGCCGTCGAGCCGGCCCACGGTCTTGCGCTGGTCGAGTTCGAGGGTCTTGCGGAAGCGATCGGCGTCCAGGCGCAGGTTGTTGCGGATGATCACCTCCGGCGCGATGCCGATATAGGCGCCGAGTTTCTGCGCGATCGCATCGCGCTCGGCCGGCGAGATGGTCGCGCCTTTCTCGAGTGCGAGCGCGTACGGGCCGGCGGCGAACTCACGCACCTCCTGCAGATAGGCCTGCAGATCCGCCGGCTTGTTCTGCAAGCGGTTGTGATACCAGGCGATCGCCGCATAGGTCGGCACGACGTTGACGAAACCCTGGTCGTGACGGTCGAACAGTTCACCGATATCGAGCACCGTCGACATGATGGCGACGCCGTTCATCTCCACGCCGTTCGCCTGCAGCGATTCCGCGAGGCCCGCGGTGCGCAGCGTGCCGTAGCTCTCGCCGATGATGAACTTGGGGCTGTTCCAGCGTCCGTTGATGGTCAGGTAGCGCTCGATGGCGCGGGTGAAGGCGTCGAGATCCTGGTCGACCCCGAAGAAGTCCGACGGCTTCGCCTTGCCCAGAGGTCGCGACAGGCCGGTGGTCACCGCGTCGATGAACACGAGGTCGGTCTTGTCCAACAGGGTGTCGGGGTTCGGCGCCAGGTGGAACGGCGCGGCGGGAATTCCCTCGGGAGAGGCGTTCACCTTCAATGGCCCGAATGACCCCATGTGCAGCCACATGGTCGAGGAGCCCGGACCGCCGTTGTAGAGGAAGGTCACCGGTCGCGCGCCGCCGTCCTTACCGCGATCCATGGTGTAGGCGACGTAGAAGACGCTGGCGGTCGGCTCGCCGTCGTTGTTGCGGATGGTCAATGTGCCGGGCGTGACCGTGTAGGCGAGGGTCCCGCCGCGGAAGGGGATCGAGCGGTGGTTGGGGACCGCGGTCTCGGCGACTGTCGCCTTGGCGTCGTCCTTGTCCGCCTTGGCGTCCTTGGCGGCATCGGCCTTGGACGGTTCATCGGCGGCGAAAACGGGCGCCGCGGCCGCGGTCGCAGTCAGGGCGAAGCCGCACAACAGGGCGGCGATCAAAGGACGGCGCATCAGGAACTCCCCTCGGGAAATGGTATACGGTTTAGGGGAGACCTTAGCTGGGTCTACCTGCTCCACAAAGACTCAAAGCGCCTGTTGACTCATGTAGTGCTGTGCATTACATAGTGCTCATGGGAATGTACATGCCCAATTTGGACGTCTCGCCAGAGTACGATTGGCTCAGCGACTATTGGTCCCTCGTAACAGCGCACGCCACCTCGCCGGGCGAGCGGGAGCGCTTGCGCCCTTCGTTCAGAAGGTTCGTGCGAGACCTTCTTGAGCTTGATGGCCCGGTCCGTTCAAAAAAGTGGTCTGAGTATCAGCAGTTTGTCCGTCGAGTGCAGACCCTCGACTTGGTCGTCCGTCACTTTGAAAGCGAACTAAATCACAACTGGCTAATCAGTGATTTTCGCGACCAACTGATCGAAGTCGCGACGGGTTCAAATAATTCCCTTCTGAGCGCAGACGGCGACAAAGCCGATGACAAGCGTGAAGTCACAATATCTGCCCGCAATGCATTCCGAACCCTGCGATGGGCAATTGATTGCCACCTCGGCCGCAACGAACTTGTTGCGCCTCAACAGGGCGTCTTCAAGACCAGTCTGCAACAAAAGATCATCAGATTTGCTTACATAAGGACGCGTTTCAAAGTGCGTCGGCACCCGGTGCCTACCGCCGCGCACGATCAGATTATGTGTTT
>DASZMV010000046.1:0-51627 GCA_035551675.1 Caulobacteraceae bacterium
GCGGGCTCGACCTCGGCCGGCGGCTGCATGCACGTCTACCGCGACATGATCAAATTCGGCATGATCGACGTGGTGGTCGCCACCGGCGCCTCGATCGTCGACATGGACTTCTTCGAAGCGCTCGGGTTCAAGCACTACCAGGCCCAGTCGAACGTCGACGATCGCGACCTGCGCGCCATGTACATCGACCGCATCTACGACACCTACATCGACGAGGAAGAGCTGCAGGCCTGCGATCACGCGATCTATCAGATCTGCGAAGCGCTCGAGCCGCGCGCCTATTCCTCGCGTGAGTTCATCCACGAGATGGGCAAGTGGCTGGCCTCCGGCAACGCCAAGAAGCCAGGCTCGCTGATCGAGACCGCCTATCACGAAGCAGCCCCGATCTTCTGTCCGGCCTTTGTCGATTCGTCGGCTGGCTTCGGTCTGGTCAAGCACCAGGTCGAGCGTTCCAAGCAAGGCAAGCCCTACGTCATGATCGACGCGGTGGCCGACTTCCGTGAACTGACCGAGATCAAGATGAAGGCCGGCGCCACGGGCCTGTTCATGGTCGGCGGCGGCGTGCCGAAGAACTTCGCCCAGGACACCGTGGTCTGTGCGGAAATCCTCGGCGAGGAGGTCGAGATGCACAGGTACGCGGTGCAGATCACCGTCGCCGACGTACGCGACGGCGCCTGCTCGTCCTCGACGCTGAAGGAAGCCTGCTCCTGGGGTAAGGTCGACGTGACCTTCGAACAGATGGTGTTCGCCGAAGCTTCGACCGTCGTGCCCCTGATCGGCTCCGACGCCTATCACCGCGGCGCCTGGAAGAACCGCACCAAGCGCCGCTGGGCGGAACTGTTCGCGCACTGATCGAGAGCGACAGGTAGAATAAAAAAGCCGGCCGCCTTCGATGACGGCCTGCTTTTTGTTTGTCCCCAAGGAGCAACTAGAATTTCCGCGCTCCTGGCTCGGCCACCAACTGATGCTGGTCCTGCCAGATGATCACTCCGGGATCACGCGTAGTCAGAATGTCGACGTGCACACCGCACGCCTCCAACGCCAACTTCAACCGGTGCATCTGTTGGATGTGTTCTTTCGCGATGGGCTTGAACCAGGACAAGCCAGGCTGGCCGCGCCCCTTCCAACCGCCGCGCGAGAATTTCGCCGGTACCGTCAAGTTTTCCTTGAACCAGCCGTAGAGCTCCCCGATTTCCTTCAGCGCCCATGACGGTGCAAAGTCACACTCTCGCGCTTCATCTAAGGCTTGAAACAACCCGAGTCGCTGCCGCTGAGATTCGACCTGCTGATAGCAGACGAATCGAACATAGGTGGGAGTCTGTACGGCCATCGGGGTCGTCTCTTATGTTCACGCCTTGCCGACGACCAGCACGCCCATCAGGCGCGGCGGCGAAAATCGAGGGCCGCAAGCGGGACAACAATCGCCGCCGTGCGCATATCGCTTCTCCCGCTTTGACGGGGACGACTATGAGCGACGGCGGCGCGTTCGTCACCGGCTACGACTGCCGGCTGATCTCGCGCGCGGCGTTCATCAGGATTTCGACCACGCGGGCTTCTTCCTCCAGCGACCAGTCGCCGGGCTTCATCTGCACTGCCTGCTGCAGGGTGCGCAGGGTTTCGCGGACCGTGTCCGGGGTCGCCTGGCCCGACATAGCGCGGCCGGCCATGCGCATGCGCTCCATAACCCCGTCGACGGCGACGCGGTTTTCCGTAAGCCAGTTCTTACCGGCGTCGGTCAGCGAATAGATCCGCTTGCCGCTCTCGTCGGCGGACGAGACCAACAGGCCCTCGTCCTCGAGCAGGGCCAGGGTCGGGTAGACCGCGCCGGGGCTCGGCGCATAGGCGCCGCCGAAGGCTTGCTCCACCGCCTTGATCAGATCGTAGCCGTGACGCGGTTTTTCCTCGATCAGGGCCATGATCACGAGCCGCAGATCGCCGGGGCCGAACATCCGCCCGCCGAAACCGCGCTCGAAGCCGCCCCGGCCCCAGCGATGGCGTCCGCCGCGGCCCCAGCCGCCGCGTCCGGCGCAGTGATGATCCTCGGGATCGTGATGATCGTGGGGATGGCGGCCCCGCCGGCCCGCTTCGTCTTTCCAACCGTGCATCGGGTTTTACTCCTGTATCGTATGATTGCATCTAACGATATATCGTAAGAACATTCAGAGCGTCAAGAGACGGAGGTAGACTTCGCCGGCCGTTTCCGCTTGAGCTGGCGCGCGCGCCGGGAAAAATCCGAGAAGGCGCAAGGGGAGAATGCTGGTGGGAATTTCGTGGAAGACGCTCGCGCTGGCGGGCGTGCTGGGCCTCGGGGCGGTATCGACCGTGGTAGCCGCCGAGGACGCCGCCAAGCCGACGGGCTATCTGGCCGGCCGCTTCGCCCCGGGTCAGGCCTACGTCCCCCCGCCGCCCCAGGCCGGTTCCCCCGAACAGACCGCCGACCAGGCCGTGTTCGAACAGACCCGTAAGCTGAAGGACGGCCCGCGCTGGCTGGTGGCTCAGGCCGACGCCGACATCGACCCCAAGAGCGCCGCGCGCCTGTGGGACTGTTCCGTGCACGCGCGCCTGGGCGAGCACCAGGGGCCGGCGACCACCCGGCTCCTGACCCGCATGTATCTGGACGTGGCGGCGAGCTATGGCGCGGCCAAGGAATTCTACAAACGCCCCCGCCCGATCGTCGGCAACGACGCGCCGATCTGCGTGACGCGCGACAAGCACCTGGCCGAGAGCTTCTCCTACCCCTCCGGCCACTCCTCGATCAGCTGGGCCTGGACGCTGGCCATGGCCGAGATGGAGCCGGACAGGGCCGGCGAAATCCTGCGCCGCGGAGCCGAGGTCGGCGACAGCCGCGTTGTCTGCGGCGTGCACTGGGTCACCGACGTGGAGGCCGGCCGCCGCGTCGGCGCGGCCGTCTTCTCGGCCGAACAGAACGCGCCGGACTTCCAGGCCGACCTGCGCGCGGCCAAGGCCGAGATCGACGCCCGCCGCGCCGTGGGAGCGTCGAATCCGGTCTGCACCGCCGAGGACGAGGCGCTGAAGAAGCCCGCGTTCTGAGGAACCCGCTGGCCCCGCGCGGCCGAACCGCCTATCTCGCGGACTTCGCAAGGGGAACGCCGAGTGGGCGAGACGACCAGCCGCGTGGTGATCGTGGGCGCGGGCCATGCCGGCGGTTCGGCCGCCGCCTTCCTGCGCCAATTCGGCTTCGAGGGCGAAATCACCGTTGTCGGCGAAGAGCCGCTGGCGCCCTACCAGCGCCCGCCGCTGTCGAAGGCGTGGCTGAAGGGCGAGGCGGACGGCGAGTCCTTGCTGCTGCGCCCCCAGAGCTTCTATGCGGAACAGTCCATCGACCTTCGGCTGGCGACCCGCGTCACCCACATCGACCGCACGGCCAAGCATGTCGCGCTCACCGGCGGTGAACTGGTCGCCTACGATCTTCTGATCCTCGCCACCGGCTCGAACGCGCGCAAGCTGCCGATCCCCGGCGCCAACGATCCCACGATCCTGGAACTGCGCACCGCCGCGGAGGCCGACGCGTTGAAGGCCGCATTGACGCCCGGGCAAAAGCTGATCGTCGTCGGCGCCGGCTATATCGGCCTGGAGGTTGCGGCCTCGGCCCGCGCGCTCGGTTGCGAGGCGGTGGTGGTGGAGCGCGAGGCGCGGGTGCTGGCGCGGGTGGCGTCGGCGCCGCTGTCGGCCTTCTTCGAACGCTATCATCGCGATCGCGGCGTCGAGATTCTGGTCAATGCGTTGGCGACGAGCATCGACCCGACCGGCCACGCGGTGGCGCTCAGTGACGGGCGGGTGATCGAGGGCGACGCGGTGCTGGTCGGCGTAGGCGCTGTCGCCTGCGACTTGCTGGGCTCCGCGAGCGGCTTGCATTGTGACGGCGGCATCGTGGTCGACGAGGACGCGCGCACCAGCGACCCGTCGGTCTATGCGATCGGCGACTGCACCAACCGGCCGCTGCCGATCTACGGCGCGCGTCTACGGCTCGAGAGCGTGCCCAATGCGCTGGAGCAGGCGAAACAGGCGGCGGCCTCGATCTGCGGCCGGCCGCGCCCGGCGCCGGAGACGCCGTGGTTCTGGTCGGACCAGTACGACCTCAAGCTCCAGATCGCCGGCGTGAGCCTGGGTCCCGACCGTTTGGTGATCCGCGGCAACCTCGAGGAAAATCATTTCGCGATTTTCCACCTGAAAGGCGCCCGCATGCTCGCCGTCGAAGCGGTGAACGCGCCGGCGGAATTTATGGCGGGCAAGCTGCTGATCTTAAAACAGCATGACGTGAACCCCGAGCAACTGGCGAATGTCGACGTCGCGATGAAGACGCTGCTTGCCTGAGCGGGAGACGAGCCGGCAGTCTCGCACGGGCCGCTCGGCTTGACCCCTTGGCCCTACATGCCTATCTGCGCGCGCCTTTCCGAATACCCTCCCGAGGAGCTCGATGGACCGCGTCGTTCCTGCCGAATGGTCGCCGCATTTGGCTATGTGGCTGGGCTTTCCGAGCCATGCGGACCTGTGGCTGGAGAACCTGGAACCTGCCCGCGCCGAGGTCGAGGCCCTGGCCCGCGCCCTGGCCGGTCCGGGCGGCGAGCGAGTGCGGCTTATGGCCTACGGCGACCAGGCGGTGGCGGACGCGAAGCGGCGCTTCGCCGACGATCCGCGAATCGAGATCGTTCCCGGCCGCTTCGGCGACATCTGGTTTCGCGACACCGGGCCGATCTTCGTGCGCGACGGCGGCGAAACGCGCGCGGTCGGTTTCACCGTCAACGGTTGGGGCGGCAAGTACGAACTGCCGCACGACGAGGAGGTCGCCGATCAGATCGCCGTCGCCACGCCGGTTTCGCTCGAGCGCTTCGACGTGGTGCTGGAAGGCGGCGCCCTCGAGCATGACGGTGCAGGCACAGTGATCACCACGCGCCAGTGCGTCTTGAACCCGAACCGCAATCGCAACTGGACCGAGACCCAGGCCGAGGACGTGCTGGGGCGGGCGCTCGGCATGAAGAAGACCATCTGGCTCGACGACGGCCTGGCGAACGATCACACCGACGGCCACGTCGACAACCTCGCGCGGTTTCTGCGCACGGGCGTGGTTGCGTGCCCGGAAGCCTTCGGCGATGACGATCCGAACGCGGAGATCTACGACCTCGCCGCCGATGTTCTCGCGCGATCCGCCGATGCGGAAGATCGTCCGCTCGAGGTCGTGCGCATTCCGTCGCCCGGGCGCATGCAGCACGAGGACGGCGAGATCGTTCCCGCCTCGCACATGAACTTCCTGGTCGCCAATCGCGCGGTGATCGCGCCGCTCTACGAAAACGCCGACGCCGGCGAGGCCGCGCTGCGCGTCTTGCGCGCGCAATTCCCCGACCGCGCGGTGATCGGCCTTTCCTCCTCCGCCATCCTCACCGGCGGCGGTTCGTTCCATTGCATCAGCCAGCAGGAGCCCGCATGAACGGCCGCCACATCACCGTCGCCGCGCTTCAAGCCTCCTATGGCGAAGACGAAGCGGCCAACATCCGGAAGACCATCGATCTGGTGCGCGATGCCGCGTCGAAGGGCGCGCAGGTCATCCTGCCGTCGGAACTGTTCCAGGGCCCGTACTTCTGTGTCAGCCAGGAGGAACGCTGGTTCGCCACCGCGAAGCCGTGGAAGGAGCATCCGTGCGTTACCGCCATGGCGCCGCTGGCCAAGGAACTCGGCGTCGCGATTCCGGTGTCGATCTTCGAGCGCGATGGACCGCAGTACTACAACAGCCTGGTGATGCTCGACGCGGACGGCGAAGCGCTCGGCGTCTATCGCAAGAGCCACATCCCCGACGGGCCCGGCTATAACGAAAAGTATTACTTCCGCCCCGGCGACACCGGCTTTCGCGTGTGGGACACGCGTTTTGGACGCATCGGCGTCGGCATTTGCTGGGACCAGTGGTTCCCCGAGTGCGCGCGCGAGATGATGCTGAAGGGCGCCGAGGTGCTGTTCTATCCGACCGCCATCGGCTCCGAGCCGCACGATCCGTCGCTCGACACGGCCGAGCCGTGGCGCAGAGCCATGCAGGGGCACGCGGTCTCCAACGTCGTGCCGGTGGTGGGATCGAACCGCACCGGCCATGAGCAGGTGACGCAAGCCGGCCAGACCTTCTACGGCTCGTCCTTCATCGCCAACTGGCGCGGCGACCTGGTGGAGAGCTTCGGGCGCGACGAGGAAGGGGTGCTGGTGCATAGCTTCGACCTCGGCTTCCTCGACACCCACCGCGCCGCCTGGGGCTTTTTCCGCGACCGCCGGCCGGAGCTCTACGGCGACTTGGCCAAGCCCATAAGAGGTTGAAGCGACTCGCATTTCACGAGTCGGAACAAGGGCTTGACTCCGGGGTTCCTTTAGAGAACAAAATGGGAACTCGAGAAGACACCCCCCCATGCCCTCTGCCCTTCCCATCCACCGCATCCAGGACCTGGGGCGCCTGCGTGACCGGCTCGCGGCCTATGACCCGGTCCTGCGCCAGACGCGCAAGCTGAGCTTCGGCGACGCGCGGGTGGACGGCTGTTTTCCGCGCGGCGGCCTACCGCTCGGCTGCTGGCACGAGCTGGCGGGGACCGAGACGGACCTGGAGACGGCGGCCCTGACCGCGGGGTTCGCGGCGCGGCTGTGCGCGGGTCTCGCCAAGACCGGTCAGGTGGTCTGGGTGCTTCGGCGTTCGGATCTCTATGCGCCAGGATTGAGTGAACTGGGCCTGCCGCCCGGACGGCTGATGCTGGTGCGTACCACCTCGGAGGCGGAGACCCTGGCTGCGCTCGAGGACGCGCTGACCGCGCGCGGAGTCGCGGCTGTGGTGGGCGAGGTGGAGCGCATCGGCCTGACCGCGGGACGGCGTCTGCAGCTCGCCTGCGAGCGGCGGGGCGGCACGGGCTTTCTGCTGCACCGGCGCCTGTTCGGGAGCCGCCGCAACCAACAGGCCGAGCCGGCCATCGCCGCCAGCCGCTGGCGTATCGCACCGTCGCCCAGCGAAACCCTGCCGGGCGAACCGGGGCTGGGACCGCCGCGCTGGGCGGCAAGACTCGAACGCGCGCGCGGAGGGCGCGGGGGCGGATGGATCATGGAGGCTTCTTTCGATGGCGCGGCTCCTTTCCGTGTGGTCGCCGAACTGGCCGATCACCGCCTGGCGGCGCCGCCAAGCGACGGCGCCGAACACAACAACGACATCCGCGAATTCCGCCGCACCGGCTGAGTCACTCTTCGCGGCAAATCTTTTCGCACTCGTCGAGACGGTGAAGAATGCGCGCCGTCTGTCCGCGGTGTCGGATGCGGCGTCGAAGGCCGGACTCTATCCGTTTCAGACCGTCGCCGATGCGCTGGCGCTCGAACCCGATCTGGTGACCGAGGACGCCGATCCGGTCGCCGACCTCGCGGCGCTGGAGGCCCTGGCCGACTGGTGCGTGCGCTTCAGTCCCGCCGTCGCGGTGGACGCGCCCGACGGTCTGATCCTCGACATCGAAGGCGGCGAGGGCCTGTGGGGCGGCGAACAGGCCATGCTCGACGATCTGGTGCTGCGCTTCGCCCGCGCCGGCATTCCCGCCTGCGCCGCCGTCGCCGATACCATCGGCTGCGCCTGGGCGCTGGCGCGCTTCGGCGCCGGACGCAGCGTCGTTCCCAGCGGCGCGCAGCGTCAGTGGTTGCAACCCTTGCCGATCGAGAGTCTGCGTCTGGACGACAGTGATGCGGAAACGCTGGTGACGCTCGGCGTGACCACCGTCGGCGGTTTGCTGAACCTGCCACGCGCCGAACTCACGCGGCGTTTCGGTCCCGGCGTGCGCCTGCGCCTCGATCAGGCGTTGGGCGATGCGGAAGAGGCGCTGACCTATCGCCGCGCTCCGGCGCCCTTTTTCGAACGTCTCGCCTTCTTCGAACCGATCAGCGCGCCGGAGGATCTCGCGCGGGTGACGGCCGACGTCTGCGTGGCGATGAGCCGGCGTCTCGGCGGCGCGCTCAGCGGCGCGCAACGGTTCGAACTCGGCTTCCACCGCGTCGACGGTCGCGTGGAGATCGCGCGCGTCGGAACCGCCGTCGCCAGCCGCGACGCCAAACGCATCGCCAAGCTGTTCGCGCCCAAACTCGAAACCATCGACCCCGGCTTCGGCGTCGAGGCGGTGACCCTGTCGGCCGATCACGTCGAGCGCATCGCCGATCCCCAGGGCGCCTTCGCCGTGGCGGACGACGGCCAAGCTTTCGATGGCAATACCTTCGAGCGGGGCGGCGAGGACGGGGTCGAGGCCCTGGTCGACCGGCTGATGAACCGCCTGGGCGAGGCGGGGGTCTGGCGCCCCGCGCCGCGCGAAACCTGGGTCCCGGAACGCGCCGTGGCCCGCGTTGCGCCGTTGACTATCCCGCAAACCGCCTGGCCCGCGGACCGGCCGCGGCCGGTGCGCCTGTTCCATCGGCCCGAGCCCATCGAGGCCCTGGCCGAGGTGCCCGACAATCCGCCTGTCTCCTTCCGTTGGCGCGGTCAAACCCACCGCGTGCGCCGCGCCGAGGGGCCTGAGCGCCTGGCCCAGGAGTGGTGGCGTTGCGATGACGTGGGCGTCGACAAGGTGCGCGACTACTACCGGGTCGAGGACGCCGAGGGCCGGCGGTTCTGGATCTTCCGAGCCGGCCTCTATGCCGAGGACAAGACGCCGCGCTGGTGGCTGCACGGGTTGTTCGCATGAGAGGCCGCGACACCCAGAGGCATTATGCCGAGCTGCAGCTCACCACCAACTTCTCGTTCCTGCGCGGCGCGTCGCATCCGCACGAACTGGTCGGCGAAGCCGCCGACCTCGGCCTCGCCGGCGTCGGGGTCACCGATCGCAACACCCTGGCCGGCGTCGTGCGCGTTTGGACCGCAGCGAAGTCGCACGAGGCGTTTCAGATGCGCGTCGGCTGCCGCCTCGACTTCATCGACAGCCATCCGAGCGTGCTCTGTTATCCGACCGACCGCGAAGCCTACGGCCGGCTCACCCGGCTATTGACCCGCGGCAAGACGCGCGAACGGCGCGGACGCAAGACCAGCGCCTGCGAGATCGCCGGCCGCGACCTGTATGAGTTTGCGGAAGGCCAGGTGCTGATCGTCGTCCCGCCGGCGACCCTCGACGACGTCTTCCTGCGCGACCTCACCGCGCTCGCGAGCGACTTCCGGGGCTTTGTCTATCTCGCCGGATCGCGCGGCTACGGCGCACGCGACCACCAACGGCTGCATCGCTTGGCCGAGATCGCGCGCGAGGCATCGGCGCCGCTCGTCGCCACCAACGACGTGCTCTACCACGCGCCGGAACGTCGCCCGCTGCAGGACGTGATGAGCTGCGTCCGTGAAAAGACCACCATCCAACAGGCGGGCCTGATCCTCGAAGCCAATGCCGAACGGCATCTGAAATCACCCCAGGAAATGGCGCGCCTGTTCCGCGACCACCCCGACGCGCTCGACCGCACGCTGGAGATTCTGGAGCGCTGCCGCTTCCGCCTCGACGACCTGCGCTACGAATATCCGCACGAGCCGGTGCCGCCGGGCAAGACCGCGATGCAGCATCTGCGCGACCTCTGCGCCGAAGGCGTCAAGCAACGCTATCCTAATGGCGTGCCCGAAAAGGCGATCACTCTGCTCGAACAGGAATACGCCCTGATCGAGGAACTGGATTATCCGCACTTCTTTTTGACGGTGCGCGACGCGGTGCATTTCGCGCGCGGCAAGGGGATTTTATGCCAGGGCCGCGGTTCGGCGGCGAACAGCATGGTCTGTTACTGCCTGCACGTCACCGCTATCGATCCCTTGATGCACAACCTGCTGTTTGCGCGGTTTCTCTCGAAAGAGCGCAACGAGCCGCCCGACATCGACGTCGACTTCGAACACGAGCGGCGCGAGGAGGTGATCCAGGAGATGTATCGCCGCTACGGCCGCGACCGCGCCGCCATCTGCGCCACGGTGATCCGCTATCGGCCCAGGAGCGCCATTCGCGACGTCGGAAAGGCGCTGGGGCTTTCCACCGACATCACCGCGCGGCTCGCCGACACGGTCTGGGGCAGCTGGGGCGACGGTCTGCCCGACGAGCATATCCGCCAGGCCGGGCTCGATCCGGAAAACCCCGAGATTCTAAGGGCCGCGGACCTGGCCACCCAGCTGCTCGGCTTCCCGCGTCACCTGTCCCAGCACGTGGGCGGCTTCGTCCTGACCGAGCGGCGGCTGGACGAGACCGTCCCCATCGGCAACGCCGCCATGGCCGACCGCACCTTTCTGGAGTGGGACAAGGACGACATCGAAGACCTGAAGATGCTGAAGGTCGACATCCTCGCGCTCGGCATGCTCACCTGCCTGAAGCGCGGCATCGACATGCTGAACGCCGACGAGAATTTCCCGCTGCACATCGGCGACCTCGCCGACATCCCGCCGGAACAGCCGGAGGTCTACGACATGCTGTGCGAGGCGGACTCCATCGGCGTGTTCCAGATCGAAAGCCGTGCGCAGATGTCGATGCTGCCGCGCCTTCGACCGCGCGAGTTCTACGACCTGGTCATCGAGGTGGCGATCGTGCGCCCCGGCCCGATCCAGGGCGACATGGTGCATCCCTATCTGCGCCGCCGCGACGGCATCGATCCGGTCGTCTTTGATCATCCGTCGCCCGAATATGGACCGGCGGACGAGTTGAAAGAAGTGCTCGGTCGCACCCTCGGCGTGCCGTTGTTCCAGGAGCAGGCGATGAAGCTCGCCATCACCGCCGCCGGTTTCAACGCCGACCAGGCCAACGGCCTGCGCCGCGCCATGGCCACCTTCAAGCATGACGGCGACGTCAGTGTTTATCGTGACAAGTTCGTCGGCGGCATGGTCGGACGCGGCTACCAGCTGGACTTCGCCGAGCGTTGTTTCAAACAGATCGAAGGCTTTGGCTCCTACGGGTTTCCCGAGAGCCACGCGGCCAGTTTCGCCAAGCTGGTCTATGCCTCGTCCTGGATTAAGAAGTGGCGTCCCGACGTGTTCTGCTGCGCCATTCTGAACAGCCAGCCCATGGGCTTCTATCAGCCGGCGCAACTGGTGCGCGACGCGCGCGAGCACGACGTCGAGATCCGCGGCGTCGATGTTTTACTGAGTGACTACGATTGTTCGCTCGAACGCGCCGACGCGACCTCCGTCATGATGGAGTACGGACGCTACAAAGCGGTGCGTCTGGGCTTTCGCCAGGTGCGCGGCATGGACGAGCAGAACGCGCGTCTGCTGGTCGAGGCGCGCGCGAACGGCGCCCGCACGCCCGAGGCGCTGGCTCGCGCCGGCGTCACGCGACGCACGATCGAGCTGATCGCCCAGGCCGACGGCTTCCGCTCGCTCGGACTTTCGCGGCGCGAGGCTTTGTGGACGGTGAAGGGCCTGGACTTCAGCCAGCCGGCCAAGGCGGCGAAATCCAATGCGGCGCCGCTGCTGGCGCTGATGGGCGATCCGGTCGAGGCCAAGGTCGACCTCCCGGGCATGAAGCTGCCCTCGGAGGTGGCGGAGGACTACCGCACCCACGGCCTGTCCCTGAAGGCGCATCCCTGCCGCTTTTTCCGCAAGAGCCTCGCCGCTCGCGGCGCCGTCCCCGCCGCGACCCTGAAGGACAAGAAGATCCGCCAGGGCCGCTCGCTCACCGTCGCGGGCCTGGTGCTGATCCGCCAGCGGCCGGGCACGGCCAAGGGCGTGGTGTTCGTCACCCTCGAGGACGAGACCGGACCCTGCAACGTCGTGGTCTGGCCCGACCGGTTCGAGGCCCACCGCAAGCTGGTCATGACCTCCGCCTTCCTTTTGGTGCGGGGGAAGATCCAGCGGGACGCCAAGGGCGGGGTGGTCCACCTGGTGGCCGAGAGCTTCGAGGATCTGAGCCCGGCGCTGGGCCTCCTGCGCGAACAGCGGAGCGTCCGCGCCGCCCTGCCCGAACCGGTCCCGGATCTCGTCCGCAGCCGGGATTTCCACTGACGAACCCTAACCGCGTTCCGGAACCGCCTTCGCCGGTCCGCATTCCCCGAGCAAGACCGTTCCGGATCCCGGCGCGGCCCCCTCAGGAGAAGACCATGCTCGGTTGGACCATCACCTTCCTCGTGCTCGCCATCGTCGCCGGGGCGCTCGGCTTCTTCGCCCTCGCAGGCCTCGCCGCCGCCATCGCCAAGATCCTGTTCCTGGCCTTCCTGGTGCTGCTCGTCCTCAGCTTCATCGCCCGGGCGGTGCGCGGACAGTCGGTGGTTTAGGCTATTGTTTAGACAGGGACTTTCTGGGAGGTGAAAAAACTTCACCCTTCCAGGAACCGATCCCCTCGCACCGCCGTTATTGCGGTGTGGAGACGGCGACGCCCCCCCGACTTGAGACCGGCGCAATGCCGGTTTGCCGTCTCCGCACCTTATTCTCGATGATGCGACTTGGAGCGGTCCGGTAACGGGCCGCTTCTTTTCTTTGCCAACATTGGTGGCGGCCCGTTCCCGCTCCAGGGGAGAGTGCTGGATTCAGCACCTCGGTTCGCGGCTATTCCTGGCCTTAACAGTGCGTTAAACTCGCGCGCGTGGTCGGCGAAGCCGTCTGCGGGGGGATGAGTACGGGGTTGGAGCTAACCATGCGGTTTCCTGAGATTGTTCGTATGTCCGACAGCGCCAGCCCGGTGTGGGCCCGCAGAGCCAACAAGGGCGGCGGCGGCCTGGGCGGCCTGATCACGGGACTGATGTTCCTGCTCGCCCTGTTCGGCGTGCTGGTGCTCGTGCTCGCGGGGATGAACTCGTTTTCCTTCACCAAGGCCGGCGCGACCATCGATGGTTGGATCGGCTCCGTCAGCGGCCACTCGGCCCCGGCCGCCGCTCCGGCGAAGTGATTTCCTCCGGCGCGCCGACGCCGGAGCCTATTTCGCGCCCTGACGTTAGCTCGGCATGACTGACGTCGCCGGCGCGCGGCCGCCCGAACCGCCACGACGCCGGGCGTCCGAGCCAACCGCGGCGAAGACCACGACCCGGCGTATCGAGATCATCGTCAATCCGCTGTCCGGCGGCGTGGGTCCCCGCGCCGCGCGCGAGTGCGAGCGCCTGCTCGAAACCCTGAACATCGACGCCAACCTGACCGAGATCGACCCGCGTCACATCGAGGCGGGATTGGAGCAGGCGCTGTCGTCCAAGCCCGACGTGCTGGTGGTGCTGGCCGGCGACGGTACGGCGCGCGCCGCCACCGCGCTCGCGGGTCCCAAGGGTCCGCTGATCGCGCCGCTTCCGGGCGGGACCATGAACCTCTTGCCGCGCGCCCTCTACGGCGCGGTCGACTGGAAGAAGGCGCTGGAGATCGCGCTCATGGAAGGCGTGGCGCGGCCCATTGCCGGCGGCGAAGTCGACGGGCGGCCGTTTCAGGTCGCCGCCATCCTGGGATCGCCCGCGCTGTGGGCGCCGGCGCGCGAGGCGGTGCGTTCGGGCAAGCTGCGGCTCGCCTATCTCTACGCCCGGCGCGCGGCCAGGCGCGCTTTCGCGCGCACCCTGCGCTACTGCATTGACGACCAGCCGTCGCGGCGCGGCGAAGCGGTCGCCATCCTCAGCCCGCTGATCTCGAAGGCGATGGAAGAACCGACCGGCCTCGAGGTGGCGCAGGTCGATTTCAAGACGGCGGGCGACGCCTTCCGCCTCGCCGCCAAGACCCTGTTCGCTGACTGGCGCGCCGATTCCACGGTGGAAACCGTCGTCGCCCAGCGCGTGCTGGTCAGCGCCATGCGGCCGATCCCCGCCATTCTCGACGGCGAACCGTGCGAGCTCGGCCACGTGGCCGAGGCGCGCTTCAAGCCATGCTCGTTCCGCGCGCTCGCGCCCAAACGCATTCTCACCGCGGCGAGCGAGCCCGCCTGATGGGCGAGGTGCTGCACTTCTCCGACGTCCATTTCGGCGCGGAGAACAAACCCGCAGTCGCCGCTGCGCTGACGTTTGCGCGTGAGGCGAAACCCGATCTCGTGCTGGTCTCCGGCGACATCACCCAGGGCGGCCGCAGGCGCGAATTCGAAGCCGCCGCCGCGTGGCTCGCCGCCATGCCGGAGCCGGTGTTTTGCATCCCCGGCAACCACGACACGCCCTATTGGAACCTGATCGCGCGCTTCGCCAATCCGTGGGCGCGCTTCGAGCGCATCATCAAACACCCCGCCGTCGACCATCAGTTCCAGACCGATACGGTCGCCGTGCGCGGCCTCAACACCGCCCGCGCGGCGCAGATGCGTTGGAACTGGTCCAAGGGCGCTATCGATCTGGAACAGACGCGGCGCGCCGCGGGGGCGTTGAAAGACGCGCCGCCGTCCGCGCTGCGCATCATCGCCTGCCATCATCCGTTGATCGAGATGCAAGGCACGCCGATGACCGGCGACGTGCGCTGCGGCGACGCGGCGGCGGAGATCTTTGCCGCGGCCGGCGTCGATCTGGTGGTGACCGGTCACGTGCATGTGCCGTTCGCGCTGGAGATTCCGATCGGCGATCGACGCTCGCACGCGGTGGGCGCCGGCACCCTGTCGCTGCGCCTGCGCGGTTCGCCGGCGGGCTTCAATCGCATTGTCTGGGACGACGAGGAAATCCGCATCACGCCGATGAACTGGACCGACGACCGCTTCGTCGCCGGCGAGACCTGGCGTTACGAACGGCGCAAACCGAGACCCCAATGAGAGTCGCAACAGCAAAGGGCCGCTGCGAACAGCGGCCCCGTAAGCCAAGCGACTCTAAGCCAAGCGACTCTACGCTACGAAAACAGCGTCGCTAAATGCGTCTTCCGCGGAACGCGCCCGCGATCAGCGAGATCACGAACAGGACCAGGAAGACGTAGAACAGGATCTTGGCGATGTCGGCCGCGCCGGCTGCGACGCCGCCGAAACCGAGGAAGGCGGCGATCAACGCCACCACGAGAAAAATCAGTGCCCAGCGAAGCATGGCGGGTTCCTCCAACGAGCGGGGGCCGCCAACGCGGCCGCAGGAGTCCAACGCTCCCGCGGCCAATCGCGTTCCTTGACCGGTAACTAGGCCGTTTCCTTCACCGGCGCCGGATAGGTCCAGACCTCTTTCGAGCCGAGGCGTTCGGCGGCGAAGGACCAGTTGGCCAGCTTGTCGAAGAAGCCCTCGAGGAAAGCCTTCCGGTCGTTCTTGGTGTCGAGATAGTAGGCGTGCTCCCACACGTCGCAGACCAAAAGCGGCCGCACGCCGGGCTTCACCACCGTATTGTCGGCGTCGTGCGTGGGGATCACGTCCAGTTCGCCGTTGTGGTCGACGAGCCAGACCCAGCCCGAGCCGAACTGACCTTCGCCGTCCTTCAGGAAACGGTCGCGCAGGCCTTGCAGGCCGCCGAAGTCGCGCTCGATCGCTTTCAGCAGATCGCCCGGGGGTTCGGATTTCTGCGGCGTCAGGCACTGCCAGAAAAAGGCGTGGTTCCACGCCTGGGCGGCGTTGTTGAACAGCTTCTTGTCGCCGTCGCGATGCGCGTCGAGGATCACCTGTTCGAGGCTCGTCGCCGGGCGGCCGGATTTCTCCAGCAGCTGGTTGGCGGTGTCGACGTACTTCTTGTGATGCTTGTCGTGATGCAGGTGCAAGGTGTCGGCGGACATCGTCGGTTGCAACGCGTCGTAGCCGTAGGGGAGGTCGGGGAGGGCGAACATCGGGGACTCCAAAAGCGGGCCTGGGTTATCGCTCCGGGCGGCGCCTCCCGACAAGCAGAAGCTCGGCGGCCAAGGCGACAAGCCGGGGATTGCGCAGGCAAATCCACCCCACGGCCAAGCCGGCGAGCGCGGTGATGACAGGACGCTCGATCGCGAAGTCGATGAGGTAGTCGCTCAACCCGGCGGCGGCTGCTTTCGTTTCACGCCGCCGCCGTTCCGCTTCGCGCCAGACCAGGGCGACAATCGCCGCGAGGATCAACGCCCCGACGGCGACGATGATGGCGGCGACGGTCTGGCCCCATTGCGCATCGGCGACGACGAACAGCGCATAGCCGCTCCCCAGCACCGCAACGCAAACAGCCGCGACAATCGCCGCGGCCGCTGCAATCTTGATCAACGACGCCATCTTTCGTCAGAAACCCGTAGGGTTCCGCGCCGCAAAAGCGGCCAAATCAAAAACCAATCCGTCGCGATTCAACGACGACGGCCGCCCGCGAGCAGCATGCCGAGCACGACGCCGACGCCGACCGCGACCAGGGTGGAGGCGACCGGACGCTCCTGCACGCGCTCGACCAGATAGCGTTGCGCCACGTCGAAGCGGTCCTGGGCCTCGTCGTAATAGTCGCGCGCGTGGCCGCGGAACTCATCGGCGTATTCGCGGGCGCGGCCGCGGAATTCGTCGGCGCGCCCACGAAGCTCTTCGGCGCCTTCGCGCACGATGCGTTCAGCGCGATTGGCGAAGGTCTTCAGGCGCTCCTGTTCGGCGGCGCCATTGGCCTGGACGTCGCGGGCGAGCTGTTCGGCCTTGTCGGCGGTGCGGGAGTTCATGGACGGGCTCCTCAAGGGGACGGGTTCTAGATGGGGCCGGGGCCTGACGCTTCAACGCCAAGCTTGCCGCCAAAGTTTCATTTGATGGGAAAGCTACGGGAACAAGGTTGAGCCTTCTTATCACTTCGGGAGCCCTTTCGCCCCGGCCTTGGCGTCGTCTTCGGTCTTCTGCAGGGCCTTCACCTCTTCCAGGTGGCCCTGGATGACGGGGAGCGCCCCGGCGGCGGCGGCCTTGATCGTCGGGTCGGACCCCTTGTCGGCGTAGGCCTTGAACATGCCGACGGCTTCCTCATGACCCTTGCGCTGGTCCTCCAGGTACTTGTGGTCGAAGTCCTCGGGCTTTGTGCTGCGCAGGTCGCCGAGCATGGTCTGGTGCGCCCCGTCCAGGTCGGTCGGCAGGTCGGCCGCCAGCCCCGCCTGGGAAGCGGCGCCCTTCATCTCGCGGGACAGCCGGGTGTGGTCGACGATCATATGGTGGGCGAACTTCTTCACCTGGGCGTCGGTGGAGACCTTCAGCGCCAGCTCGCTGGAGCGGATCTCGAACATGTCGCTGACCGCCGCGTCGCGCAGGAAGTCGCCGGTCGGCTTGACACCGATGCCGTGGTTGGCGGCGGCGGTCTCGATGGCGTTCTTGGCCTGGGAGGCCATCGACTTGGTCTCCTCCGCGGCGTTGGCGGCGGCGTTTTCCACCTTGGTCGTCGCGGCCGCGCTTTGGTCCTTGGCCTTGTCGCGATTGGCCTGGTTGCAGCCCGTGACCAGGACAGCGCTGAACACGAGGACGGTGGAAACGGCGAGGGTCAGGCGGGCCATGGCGAGGTTCTCCGGATCGCGACGGGAAGGCGGAAGACGGGGCGGAAGCGAGGGAACAACTCACGCGTTCGTGAACAGTTCCCGGATCAGAACCGCCGCGCCCGCACACGGGCTGGCGAAGGCTCTCCCGCCGGGCTATGCGGAGCGCCATGAGCACCCAGCAGACCGGTTTCGCCTTTCTGCCGCCGTCGGTGGCGACTGCCTCCATCCGGGGCGGCAGCGCCCGCTTTCCGGTGCGGCGCATCTTCTGTGTCGGGCGCAACTACGCCGCCCACGTGAAGGAGATGGGCGGGGACGCGGCGCGCGAGACCCCGATCTTCTTCACCAAGCCCGCCGACGCGATCGTGCGCGACGGCGGCGACGTGCCCTATCCGCCCGCGACCCGCGAGTTGCACCACGAGGTCGAGCTGGTCATCGCCCTGGGCGGCGAGGGCCACGACCTCACGCCGCAAGACGCCGAGCGCCTGATCTGGGGCTGGGCGGTGGGCGTCGACCTCACCCGCCGCGACCTGCAGAACGCCGCCAAGAAGGCGGGCGCGCCCTGGGACACGGCCAAGGCCTTCGACGCGTCCGCGCCGCTAGGCCCGATCACTCGCCGCGCCGACCTGTTGCAGCCGAAGGGCCGCATCACCCTCACCGTCAACGGCGACACCCGCCAAGACGCCGACCTCAGCGACATGATCTGGAGCCCGGACGAAATCGTGGCCGAAGCGTCGAAGCTGTGGACGCTCTCGCGCGGCGACCTGATCTTCACCGGCACGCCCGAAGGCGTGGGCCCGCTGAACCGCGGCGAGAAGGTCCACTGCCGGATCGAGGGCCTCGAGCCGCTCGACTTCACCGTCGTCTGAGAATGGGCGCCTGATGGTCCCGGTCCTGCACGGCTACTGGCGCTCGGGCACGTCGTACCGGACGCGCATCGCGCTGGAGCTGAAGGGCCTCGCCTACGACTATCGCGCCGTCGACCTGCGCGCAGGCGACCACAAGCAAGCCGCCTATCGCTCGCTCGATCCCCAGGGCCTGGTTCCCACCCTCGAGATCGACGGCCATGCGCTGATCCAGTCGCCGGCCATCCTGGAATGGCTCGAGGAGCGCTATCCCGAGCCGCCGCTGCTCCCCCACGACCCGTTCGAACGCGCCGCCGTGCGCGCCATGGCGGCGATCGTCGCCTGCGACATCCATCCGCTGAACAATCTGCGCGTGCTGAAGTCGATCCGCCACGACCTCGGCGCCGACGACGCCCAGCAGGCGGCCTGGACCGCGCGCTGGATCACGGCCGGCTTCGACGCGCTGGAAGCCCTGATCGCGCGCCACGGCGGTCATTGGAGCTTCGGCGATCATCCCAGCCTGGCCGACTGCTGCCTCGTGCCGCAGATCTATTCGGCGCGCCGCTTCGACGTGGATCTCGCGCCGTTCGAACGCATCCGCGCCATCGAGGCGCGCGCCGCCGAACACCCGGCGTTCCAGGCCGCGCACCCGGACAAACAGCCGGACGCCGAGCCAACCCAAACCTAGGGCGCCGTGTCCTGGGCAAGTCGTTCAACCGTCTCGCAATTCTGACTGAAATCTGAACGAACGGCTCAGGTGTTCTTTAAGGTTTACGGCGCATGGTGAAGGCCTAAGGTCGGAGAAAGACTTATGGCCGCTCAAGTCCGCAGCCTCGTCGCGAAGTCCCGTCAACGGACATCGAAGTCGCACACCGTCGCGACGCCGGCCTATGCCTCCATTCTACAGACCGCGCGCAAGGTCGAAGGCGCTCTGGTGCGCGATGCGCTCGGTCTCGAACGCGTCGATTTCAGGAACGGCGACGGATGCGTGTTGCTCGGCTGGGGCGATCCCCGCGTCGAAGCCGCCGTCGCCCGCACGCCGGCCACCTGCTCGGGCAAGCTCGAAGCCGAAGCCGCCGAGCGCGTCGGCGACCTGATCCCGTCGGCCGAAGCGGTGGGTTTCCGCTCCAGTCTCGAGTCCGCCCTGGTGGACGCCCTGGTCGCGGCCAAGACCGTGACCGGCCGCGACGGCGCCTTCTTCTGCGACGACGAGACCGCCGTCTCCGGCGACCTCTCCGCCCTGCACGACGCGCTCGACCGTCACCTGGGCGAAGTCGCCGCCCTGGTCATCCGTCCGATGGACGCGTCGCGCGAATTTCTGCTCGGCGCGCGCGCGCTCACCGAACGCACCGGCGTGGTGCTGGTGTTCGACGAGTCGCGCACCGCCTTCCGCGTCGACCTGGGCGGCGCCCAGACCCTGGCCGGCGTGATGCCCGACATGACCGTGCTCGGCGCGTCGCTCGCCAACGGCCGCCCGATCGCGGCGGTCTGCGGCAAGCTCGAGCCCATGTCCGCGCTCACCTCTACCGGCGACATCGTCACCGCCGCGGCGCTCGCCGCCACCTGCGCCACCCTCGACCGCGTCGTCCGCGATGACGTTCCCGACGTGCTGCGCGTGCGCGGCGCCGAGATCGAAGCCGAGGTGGAAGCGCGCCTCGCCGTCACCGGCGCCGACGAGTGGCTGAGCGTCTACGGCGATCCGACCTGGAGCCTGGTCGCGGCCCGTCCGCGCGCCGCCTTCGACGGCAAGGCGTTGGAAGACGCGCTCGCCTCGGCCCTCTACCACGAGGGCGTGCTGAGCTTCGGCGCCCACGTGCCCTCGCTCGCCAGCCGCGAAGGCGCCGTCAGCCGTCTGCTCGCCGCCTATGACGACGTGCTGCCGGCCATCGTCGAGCGCTGCAAGGCCGGTGGCTTCGCCCGCGCTCGCCGCCGGAGCGTCGCCGCGTGAGCACCCGGCTCGCGCTCTCGACCGACATTTTCGACAGCAACGGCGTGAACAGTGCGTCGGCGCGCGCAAGCGAATCGACCCTTTCGGCGGTGCTGGAAGCCGCCGCGGCGTCGGGCGTCGCCGATATCGACACCCAGCCCGGTGACGGCGACGTGGAGCGCACGCTCGGCTGTTGCTGGCCGTTCCCCAGTCCGTTCCAGGTAACGATCAAGACCCTATCGCTCGAGGGTCAAAGCGTCGAACGCGTGGAGGCGCGCGCGCGGCGTTCGCTCGACCTCATGGGTCTGGCGCGCGGTTACGCGGTGCTGGTGCAACATCCCGCCGACCTGCTCGGCCGTGACGGCCACGCGCTGTGGACGCGCCTGCAGGCGCTGAAAGCCGAGGGCGTGGTGCAAAAGGTCGGCGTGGTCATGACCATGGAGGACGCGCCGGTGCATCTGGCGCGCCGCTTCCGTCCCGACCTGATCCAGATCAACGGCTCGATCCTCGACCAGCGGCCCGACCGCTCCGGCGTGCTGCACGCCTTCGAAGACCTGGGCTGTGAGCTGTGGCTGCGTTCGGTGTTCCTGAACGGCTTGCTGTTCATGCCGCGCGAGGATCTGCCGCCGGCTCTGGCCGACGCAGGACCGCGCCTGTCGCGCATCCGCCGCATGCTGGCCGAGGCCGGCGCCGATCCGATGCAGGCCGCCCTCGCCTACGCCCGCTCGCGCCCCGAAGTCAGCGCCGCGGTGATCGACGTACGGTCGGCGGCGGAGCTGAAAGCCCTCGCCGCCGCCGCATCCCAGCCGCAGCCCAGCCTCGACTGGCCCCAGTTCGCGCTCGACGACCCGACCGCGCTGGATCCGCAGCGGTGGGCGCGCGTGACAGGTCGCGCCGCCGCCTAGGCGCCGTCGAACGTGAGCTTCACGCCGACAAACGCGCCGATCCCGGGCTGGAGAAAGCCGACCGGGTCCTGGTACGTGCGGTCGAAGAGGTTATCGACGCGGCCGAACAGCACCGTGCGATCGTTGACCCGGTACTGCGCGGCGACGTTCAACGTCGCGAACGACGGCGCGTTCAGCCGTGCGATCGAGAAGCTGCGGTTGGCGTCCACCCACGAGCCGACGTAGAGCGCGGTCGCCGATAGCGTGAGCCGCTCGGTCGGACGCCAGGTCGCCGTGCCGCTCACCTTGTGCTTGGGCCGCCGCAGCAACTCCAGGCCCGTGTCGGTGTTCTTGGCGACCGTCCAGGTGTAGTCGGCGCGCAGGTCAAAGCGGTCCGTCACCTTTGCCGACACGAAGGACTCGACGCCGTAGGTCGTGGCGCGGTCGACGTTGGCGAGCGAGGAGGTGAAGGTCACCGGATCGAATGTGGCTTCGATCAGGTCGCGTATGTCATTGTGATACCACGTGACGCCGACGCGATAGCGATCACCGCCGAACGGTTGTTCGACTCCAAGATCGTAGCCGAAGCTGCGTTCGGGTTTCAGGTTCGGATTGGCGAAAAAGTCGAAGGCGGGGAAGCTGACGAACAGGTCCGACAGCGTCGGCGCCGCGAACGCCGTGCCGGCGGTTGCGCTTACCTTCGTCCCGGTCGAGGCAACCGTGTAGGTCGCGCCGACATGCCAGGTCGGCGCATCGCCTTCGCGCTGATAGTCGTCGAGGCGTGCGCTGGCCGCGAGGGTCAGGTTCGCCAAGGGCGTCGTCTGCAGTTCCGCGAAACCCCAGCCGTCGTTGTCGTGGGCCGGGAAGCCTGCGTTCTGCAACCGGTCGTCCTTGTCCCCCAGGCCCAGAACCATGTTCGAGTCCGGCGACAAGGCAAGATCGCCCTGCCAGTCCGCGCCGAGCCGCGCGCCGTCGGAGATATTGGCCGCCGGCGCGCCGAAGCCGGTGTCCGGATCCTGCTCGCGCGTGCGGTATTGGGTGTAGTCGACGCCGAGCACGCTCGTCAGACGGCCGCCGAACAACGACCGGCGCAAGTCGGCGCGGGTGAACAGCTCCCGGCGATCCTGCACGCTTTGCTCTACGCTCGGGACGCTCGGAAACAGGTTCTCGTTGTCGCCGGTGAAGCGCAGGATCGCACGCGTGTAACGCAGCGAGAGATCGAGCTTGGCGTCGTCCGACACCGCCACGCTGAAGCGTCCCGACCCGGTCAGGTTGTCATAGGCGTCGCCGATCGCCTTCTGACCCGGCGGCAACAGCTCCGGCGGGGTCACCGGCGTGTCGTCGGCGCGATAGTGTTCGAGGTCGAGCGCGTAACCCAGACGCCCCGCTTCACCGTTCGCCGCGAGTCTCTGATTGAACGTCCCGAACGACCCCCCTTCCAGGGACGCGCTTGCCGCGGCCGGCCCGCCGGGCGCGGTGGTGATGATGTTGATCACCCCGCCCAGCGCCTGCGAACCGTAAAGACTGGAGCCCGGACCCCGCAGCACCTCGATGCGCGAAACGTCGCCCAGCAAGGTCTGGCCGAAATCGAAGCCGCTCGGAATCGAGGGATCGCTGACATCGATGCCGTCGATCAGCACCAGCACGTGGTTGGAATTGGTCCCGCGCACGAAGGTCGAGGTGACCTGGCCCGGGCCGCCGCTGCGCACCACGTTCACGCCCGGCACGGTCGCCAGTGCGGCGGGCAGGTCTTCGAGCTGACGCTCAGTGATGTCCTGTTTAGTGATCACCGTGATCGCGTTGGCGACCTTGTCCTCAGGGGTCGGTATCCGCGTGGCGGTGACCACCACTTCGGACACTTTCGGCGCGGTGTCGATCTGGTCGGCGGCGGCGGGAAGGGCGGCGAGCGCGAGCGCGCCGGCCGAGAGGCTGGAAAATAGAGCGCGTTTCATGACGCGATGTCTCCGTCGAGCCCGGTCCGGCGCGGATCAGGCCCTGCTGCGCAACCGGTCACTCCGCACGAGACGGAGGACGCCGACCGGCTGTCGCTGCGACGGAAATCCCGCGCCTGTGGCCTTTTCCCGGACCCAGGACGAGCGACGGCGGCGGCAGGTCTCCTGGCTTGCGGGTCTTCGGCTCTCGCCCTCGCCTTCCCGGTTTCCCAGTGGCGCCGCCGGATAGCTCCGGACGGACGGACGCGGACCTCGCCGCTCACAGTTGCGGGCACAGCCGCGGTTTTGGGGCGAACCCCGCACCGCGTTCCCTCTTGGCCCCCTTGCGGGGGAACCACCGGGACGGATCATAGCTTGGCTGGTAACCGGACGTAACCCTCTGTGCGGTAAGCCGTGCTGGCGAAACAGCCGCTCCAGTCGTACATGAGCGGCGGCAAAGGCGGACCCGGACAGCCGTGACCACTTCGCAGTTCTTCTCCCACCAGAAGCAGGGCTTCGTGCGCACGGCCGCGTGCACCCCGCGCGTCCACCTGGGCGACCCGAAGGCCAACCTGGCCGAGATCCTGAGCCTGGCCCGCGAAGGCGACGCCGAGGGATGCGACCTGATGGTGTTTCCCGAGCTCGGCCTCAGCGCCTATTCGGTCGACGACCTGTTTGGCCAGGACGCCCTGCTCGACGCGGTCGAAGCCGCCGTCGGTGAACTGGCCGAAGCGAGCCTGACCCTGCGCCCGGTCCTCGTCGTCGGAGCGCCGATCCGGCGCAACGGGCGGCTCTACAACTGCGCCGTCGTCGTGCACCGCGGCCAAATCATGGGCGTCGTTCCAAAGACCTTCCTGCCGAACTATCGCGAGTACTACGAGAAGCGCTGGTTCGCCTCGGCGATCGGGCTCGACGATCTGCTCGACGTTACCATCGCGGGACATGCGGCGCCCTTCGGCACGGACTTGGTGTTCGCCGCGTCCGAGCTGCGCGACTTCGTCTTTCACGTGGAGATCTGCGAGGATTTCTGGGCCGTGATCCCGCCGTCGGCGCGCGGCGCGTTGTCGGGCGCGCTCATCCTCTGCAACCTCTCCGCCTCGAACGTGCTGATCGCCAAGGCGGAGGAGCGCGCGCTGCTCTGCGCCGCGCAATCGATCCGCGCCTGCTCCGGCTATGTGTTCGCCGCCTCCGGCCCTGGCGAATCCACCACCGACCTCGCCTGGGACGGCCAAGCCTTGATCTATGAGTACGGCGAGCGGCTGGCGGAGAGCGATCGCTTCCCCCTTGGCAACCAGATGACCGTTGCGGACATCGACGTCGAACGGCTGCGGCTCGAGCGTCAGCGCATGGGCACCTTCAACGACGTCGCGATCACCGAAGGCCATCCGGAAGAGACCGTGCGCCGCGTCATCTTCGACGCGCAACCGGACTTCGCCGACCGCGGGCTGGTGCGCCCCGTCCCGCGCTTCCCCTTCGTGCCCGACGACGCCGCGCGCCTCGACCGCGACTGCTACGAAGCGTTCAACATCCAGGTGCAGGGCTTGGCGACGCGGCTGCAATCCACCGGCCTCGAGCACGTCGTCATCGGCGTCTCCGGCGGCCTCGATTCCACCCACGCCTTGCTCGTCGCCTGTCGCGCCTTCGATCGGCTAAACCTGCCGCGCGCCAACATCCTCGGCTTCACTCTACCGGGCTTCGCGACGTCGGACGAAACCAAGGCCAATGCGCACGCGCTGATGCAGGCGCTCGGCGTCACCGCGGAAGAGATCGACATTCGTCCTGCGGCGACAGCCATGCTGAAGGAGATCGGCCATCCCGCCGGCCAGGGCGAGGCGGTCCACGACGTCACCTACGAGAACGTGCAGGCGGGCCTGCGCACCGACTATCTGTTCCGTCTGGCCAACCAGCGCGCGGCCCTGGTGGTCGGCACCGGCGACCTGTCGGAGATCGCCCTGGGCTGGATGACCTACGGCGTCGGCGACCAGATGAGCCATTACGCGGTCAACGCTTCGGTCGCCAAGACCCTGATTCAACATCTGATTCGCTGGGTTTCCGAGAACGAAGGCGTGAAGCCCCAGGCTCGCGAGGTCCTGCACAAGATCCTCGCCACCGAGATTTCCCCCGAACTGGTCCCCGCCGGCGCCGGCGGCGCCATCCAGTCGACCCAGTCGATCGTCGGTCCCTACGAACTGCAGGACTTCAGCCTCTACTACGTCACCCGCTTCGGCCTGCGCCCCTCGAAGATCGCGTACCTTGCGTGGCACGCGTGGCGCCGCGCTGACACAGGCGCCTGGCCGCCGCACTTCCCGCAGGACGCACGCCATGCGTACGCGCTCGGCGACATCAAACACTGGATGTCGGTGTTCCTGAAACGCTTCTTCCAGACCTCGCAATTCAAGCGCAGCGCGATCCCGAACGCCCCGAAAGTCACCTCCGGCGGATCGCTCTCTCCGCGCGGCGACTGGCGCGCGCCGTCGGACGGCAATGCGCGGGTGTGGCTGGATGAGTTGAACGCGAACGTTCCGGACAAGGCGTAGTTCGCGACGTCAGTGCGTGCGCGGCATGATGGCGATGAGCTGGATGCGGAACTCGAGGTCGGCGCCGCCGGGAACCGGCCCATTGCCCGAGTCGCCGTAGGCGAATTCAGCCGGAACATAGACGCGCCACTCGTCGCCCGGACGCATGAGGGGCACCACAGCCTGCCACGCGGGGATCAAGTCCGGCAGTTTGAGAATCGCGGGCTGGCCCTTGGTGAAGGTGGATTCGACCGGCGTTCCGTTCTTCAGCTTCACCTCGTAGTTCACCTGCACCGTGTCGTTGCGCGTCGGATGCGGTCCCGTGGGGTTGCCGTATTTCAGCACCTGATAGCGGAGCGCCGGCAGGCTGTGCATCGCCGGTTCGGCGGCAGGCGCCGTCGCTTGCGCGGAGGCCAAGCTTGCGGTGGAGGCGCATAGGGCGAGAGCGCCGGCGGCGAAGATCAGTCGAAAGGGCGGCACGAGCGTCTCCTTTGGGCGCACGAGAAATCGCAACCGACGACCTATCCCACGAGTCCTGAGGGGCGAACAGCCGAATGCCCAAAGGGAGCGGGAGAAAATGCGCGCCTACGGACCTAACTTATTGGCGCTACGGATGTCTATGCAGCCTTCTCAATCAGCGGCCGAGTGTCGTTGACGAGCCGGCCTCGGGGCCCAATGGTGCGATGTCTGAACGGGGCGTGGCGATGAGACCAGCGGCAATCCTGGCGGGCGCGCTCGTGCTGTCGATTTCGGGCGCTGGTCGGGCGGCACAGCCGAGACAATGGATTTGCGAGGGCGAAGCTGACGGCGCGAACGGCGCTAAGGTCAGCATGATGTGGTACGTCGAGGCGGACGGCACCGTGATTGATCGCGCCGCGTTCTGGACGCCGCCTAGCGTGACCATCATCCCATACACGCCGCGGGTTCGCCTACGCGGCAAGTGGCCGCTGGATTTTTGGATTAGCTATGACGACAATGAGGCGACCGGGTTGGGAAAAGCCGCCTCCGTCACTACGACGGCGGCGGATCGGCCCAGGCCAACGGCGCGATTGACGCTGGATCGTGTGCGCGCGTGGCCGCTTTCTACAGACTTGCTGTCACCCGACGGCATTCCGGAAATCGAGCCTCCGAAGCTCTGCGATTTCGCAACGGATGGAGGAACGCCTCCGCGTTGCGACCTGGGTTCGGATTTCAATTCTGAACTTCTGACTGCCGTCGAAGCGGCGACGGTCGCGGACCTTACGGTTCGTCGGCGGGACGGGCACGTGATCGGTAAGGTTCGCTACATTCTTTCCGCGCGGCAGCAACGCGATCGGCTCTACCGATTGGCGTGGTCGACCGCGGAGCGCGCAGCGCGTCATCCAACACGCTGCGACAAGACGATGGAGCCGCCACCCGAACTCGTTCCGGCGTCCATCACGCCCATTGTATTTTAAGGTCAGGTCGATCGGTCGTTAAGCGAAGAGCGGATCACATCGCCAGCATCGCGACGAAGGCGTAAAGGTCGCCGCCGCGGAATTTAGCGCCGGTGACGCCGGCGCGGCGCGCGGCTTCCATGTCCGAGTCCTTGTCGCCGATCAGGATCGAGCGGTCGGGGTCGAGGTCGAGCTCCTCGATCGCGCGCAGGATCATGCCGGGGTTGGGTTTGCGGTCGGGGTGGTCGGGGTGGCTGTATTCGGCGACCGGCGCGTCGGGGAGGTAGGGGCAGGCGTAGAGCGCATCGATCTCGGCGCCTTCGGCGGCGAGGGCTCCGCGCATCAGGGCGTGGAAGGCGTCCATCTCGGCCAGCGAAAACAGGCCGCGCGCGACGCCGGATTGGTTGGTGATCACCACGATGCGGAAGCCGGCGTGGCGCAGGCGGCGGATCGCTGAGGCGGCGCCGGGGATGAAGACCAAATCTTCAGGCCGATGCGGATAGCCGCTGTCGACGATCAGCACGCCATCGCGGTCGAGGAAGGCGGCCCGAGGCTTTTTGTTAGCGCCGTTCACGACGACGCCTCGATCAGCGGCTGCAGCCGGAACAGCTCCGCGAAGGCCAGGAACAGGTGGTAGAGGGTCGAGGCCGGGATCGGCTGGTCGAGCGGTTTTCCGTCGGCGTCGAGCTGGTCGCGCCAGCACCCCGGGGGCGCGGGTTTCAGGTACAGGTCGAGGATATTGCCCAGGGTGCGGATGAGCGTCGCCGGGTGGGTGGCGCAGCCGCGGCCCTCGATGCGGGCGAGCGAAGCTTTCAGCAGTTCGGTTTGCGGCCACAGCCGATGCGTCGGCTTCACCACCGCGCCGTCGACGGCGATTTCATCGTAGGCGCGGCCGCCCGCGTCGAGGCCGTTTTTCTCGCCGAACTCGTAAAGCGCCTTCATCAGCATATTGTGGTAATACCCTGTCACGTCGCCGAGACGCATGAGTAGCCAGGTCCACTCGAACTGATGACCGGGTTCGACCACGATCGGCGTCACGCGTTTCCAGTTCGCATCGAAGCCTTCCGCCAGCGTCGAGGTGTCGGCGTCGAACAGGGCGGCGGTGAACAGTTCGCCGAGATCGACCGCGCGCTGCGCCCATTTCGCTTCGCCGGTGGTCTGGTGCAGCGCCAGCATGGCTTCGAGCAGATGCATGTGCGGGTTCTGCAAACCGCCGGGCGGCGAGTCCGGATCGGTGGAGCGATAGCCGCGTCCGTCGCCGCGCGCCAAGCGACGGTCGATGGCGGCCATGGTCTCTTCCGCAAGCGCCAGCGGTTCGTCCTCGCCGCTCGCGCGGGCAAACCAGGCCAGGGCGTAGAGCGCGAAGGCCTGGTCGTAGAGATCGAAGGTCGGATCCGTGATCGCGCCCTCGCGGGTGAGAAGCTTGGCCCAGCCGCCGCCCTCGAGCCGGGCGTGGGCGCGGATGAAATCGTAGCCGGCCCGGGCCGCCTCGAGCCCGCCGACCCAGCCCATCACATGGGCCTGGCTGAAGACGTAGATCTGCCGGGCCTGGACCCGAAAACGCTTGAAATCCAAGGGTTCGGGTCGGCCGTCGCGGTCCAGCCGCTCGACGAAACCCAGGCCCGGGCCGTCCCGTCCGATGGTGGCCCAGAGCGGCAGGGCCTCCTCGAAGGTCCAGGCGCGGGCCCGGGCGATCAGGGGCGTCAGCGCATGTCTCGCTTCGCCGTCAGCCATGGGCGATGTGCCGTCGGATCATGCGGGCAGCATGGCGTTTCCCGCGCCTCTTGCAAGGCGGGGACCGCGCAAGTTCAGAGAATGAAGCGCGACAGGTCCGCATTCTTCGCAAGGTCGCCGACGCGTTCGCGCACATAGGCCCCGTCGATGTTGACGGTCTGGCCGGTGAGGTCCGCGGCGCGGAAACTGATGTCTTCCACCACCTTCTCCAGCACCGTCTGCAGACGCCGCGCGCCGATGTTCTCCACCGAGGAGTTCACCTCGACCGCCGCATCCGCGATCGCATCGACCGCGTCGTCGGTGAAGGCCAGGGTGACGTTCTCGGTCTGCAACAGCGCCTGGGTCTGGCGCACCAGGTTCGCTTCCGGCTCGGTCAAAATCCGCCGCAGGTCGTCGCGGGTGAGCGCCTTCAACTCCACGCGGATCGGCAAACGACCCTGCAGCTCCGGCAAAAGGTCCGACGGCTTGGCGACGTGGAAGGCGCCCGAGGCGATGAACAGCACGTGGTCGGTCTTCACCGGGCCGTGCTTGGTCGCCACCGTCGTGCCTTCGATCAGCGGCAGCAGGTCGCGCTGCACGCCTTCGCGGCTGACGTCGGCGCCGGCGCGGTCCTGGCGCGAGGCGACCTTGTCGATCTCGTCGACGAAGACGATGCCGTCGCTCTCGGCCAGCGCCAGCGCTTCCTTGATCAACGCCTCCTGGTCGAGCAGGCGTTCGCTCTCCTCGTTGATCAGCACCGGCCCCGCGTCCTTCACCGTCAGGCGAACGGTCTTGGTGCGTCCGCCCATGGCCTTGGACAGCATCTCCGACAGGTTCAGCACGCCGACGCCGCCCTGGCCCGGAATGTCCATCTGCATCGGCGCGGTGTCGGCCACGGTCAGCTCGACTTCCTTGTCGTCGAGCTCGTTAGCGCGCAGCTTTTTGCGGAAGGAGTCGCGCGTCGCGGCGCCTGAACCGGCGCCCACCAGCGCATCGAGCAGGCGCTCCTCCGCCTGGCCTTCAGCCTTGGCGCGCACGCCCACGCGCCGACGTTCGCGCACCATGGCGATGGCGGCTTCGACCAGGTCGCGCATGATTTGGTCCACGTCGCGGCCGACGTAGCCGACCTCGGTGAACTTCGTGGCCTCGACCTTCAGGAACGGCGCCTGCGCCAGCCGCGCGAGCCGACGCGCGATCTCGGTCTTGCCGACGCCGGTCGGGCCGATCATCAGGATGTTCTTGGGCGTCACCTCGTCGCGCAGGTCTTCCGGCACGCGCTTGCGGCGCCAGCGGTTACGCAGCGCGATGGCGACGGCGCGTTTGGCCTCGTCGTGGCCCACTATGAAGCGATCGAGTTCGGAGACGATCTCGCGCGGAGAGAAATCGGTCATCCGAGCCTTTCAATGGTGAGGTTGTCGTTGGTGTAGACGCAGATCGACGCCGCGATGGCCATCGCCTTGCGCACCACCTGTTCGGCGTCGAGCGGGGTTTCCGCGACCAGGGCGCGCGCCGCGGACAGGGCATAGGGTCCGCCCGAGCCAATGGCCGCGACGCCTTCCTCCGGCTCCAGCACGTCGCCGACGCCGGTGACGGTGTAGATCGAAGCCTTGTCGGCCACGATCAGCATGGCTTCGAGCCGGCGCAGGTAGCGGTCGGTGCGCCAGTCCTTGGCGAGGTCGACGCAGGCGCGGGCGAGTTGGTCCGGATACTGTTCGAGCTTGACCTCGAGCCGCTCCAGCAGGGTGAAGGCGTCGGCGGTGGCGCCCGCGAAGCCCGCCAGCACGCGGCCGCCCGCCAGCGTGCGCACCTTCTTGGCCTGGGCCTTCACCACCGTGGCGCCCATGGAGACCTGGCCATCGCCGGCGATCACGGTCTTGCCGTCACGGCGCACCGCTAGGATCGTGGTCCCGTGCCAATTGGGAAAGGGATTGGTGGGAAAATTGTCGGTGTTTGTCATAAGCGGCGTAAGTGGCCGTCTGCGGCGAGGGGTTCAAGCCCTGGCGGCAGGCCTTGACCGGGGGCCTTGACCAGGGGCGGGCGAGCGACAAGGCTCCTGGCGGGGTTGACCGTTCGGATGCGCGTGCGCGCCGGGCGTGGAGGGCACATGGCAAAAGCCGGGGGTAAGACTCGGGCCGGGATGAAAACCTGGTTGACGTTCGGCGGCGCGGTGCTCGCCGGGATCGTCCTTGTGCTGATCATCGCCTGGATCGCGATGCGCCGCGGCGACATCCCCTACGCCAAGCTTGAGGCGAAATACGGCGGCGCCAGTTCGCACTACGTCGATCTGCTGGGCGGCCTGCACGTCCACTACCGCGACCAGGGCAATCCGAAGGGTCCGACGGTGGTTCTGGTGCACGGTTTCTTCGTCAACGTCGACACCTGGAAGCCGTGGACCAAGCGGCTGGGCAACGACTACCGCATCATCACGCTCGACCTGCCGGGACACGGCCTGACGCGCGCGCCCGACGACTATCATCCGACGCTTGCGGGCTATGTGAAGACACTCGACGACTTCGCGACCGCCGAACATCTCGGCAAGTTCACGCTCGGCGGTTCATCCATGGGCGGCGACATCGCGTGGCGTTACGCGTCGGCGCATCCGGAACACCTGAACGGCTTGATCTTGGTCGACGCGGCCGGCTGGCCCGATCCGCGACCGCAGGCCGATCGCGCGCAAGCGACCAAGGCGTTGCAATCGCCCATCGGCCGTTTCCTTGCGACGCATCTCGACGCGACCAAGCATGTGCACGACGCGCTGTTACTGGCCTACGCCGATCCGAAGTTCGTCAGCGAAGAAAAGGTGATGAAATACACCGAGCTGAACCGCGCGCCGGGCCATCGCGCCGCGATTGTCGACCTCGCCCTGGACGCGGGTAAGGAGGGCTACGCCACGCCCGAAAAGCTGGCCGCGATCCACGTCCCCACCCTTATTCTGGAAGGGGAAAAGGATCAGCTGGTCCCGCCGGTCAGCGCCTCGAGATTCGCCGCCGCGATTCCGGGTTCGCGCCTGATCGTCTACCCGGGGCTCGGTCACGTGATTCAGGAAGAAGATCCCGATCGCACGTCGTCGGATGTGCGCGCGTTCCTGAAGTCGCTGCAGCCCGCGGCGAAGAAGGTCGTGGCGGCGACCTCGACGAAAGCCGCGAACGCGGGACGCAATCCAAATACCACGATCTTCTACTGAACGCCGGCGCGTTTACAGCATCGCAGGAATCACGCGATCGGGCGGACGGTGTCCGTCCTGGAAAGTCTTGATGTTGAGGATCACGCGCTCGCCCATGTCGAGCCGCGCCTCGTGGCTGGCCGACGCCATATGCGGCAGAAGCACCACGTTGGGTAGGCCCATCAGCGCGGGATTGATCTGCGGCTCGCGCTCATAGACGTCGAGGCCGGCGCCGGCGAGCGTGCCGGTCTTCAGCATCGCGGCCAAGGCTGCTTCATCGACGATTTCGCCGCGCGCAGTGTTCACCAGAATGGCGCTCGGCTTCAACAGCGCGAGCCGCTGCGCCGACAACAGGCGATGCGTCGCCTCGGTCTTGGGGCAATTGATCGACAGGAAGTCCACGCGCGGCAGCATCTGGTCGAGATCGTCCCAGTAGGTCGCCGACAGTTCCTCTTCGATCCGTACACTGACGGGTTTGCGGTTATGATAGTGCACCGACAGGCCGAACGCGGCGGCGCGGCGCGCCAGGGCCTGGCCGATGCGGCCCATGCCGACGATGCCGAGCCGCTTGCCGAACACCCGCGTGCCGCTCATCGAGGTCGGCGTCCAGCCGCGGAAGTCGCCGCGCTGGACCAGGTCGGCCCCCTCCACGATCCGCCGCGCGACGGCGAGGATCAGGGCCATGGCGATGTCGGCGGTGTCTTCGGTGAGGACGCCCGGCGTGTTGGAGACCACGATCCCCCTGGCGACCGCTGCGGCCACGTCGATGTGGTCGATGCCGGCCCCGAAGTTGGCGATCAGCTTCAGGTTCGGGCCGGCGCTTTCCAGCACCTTAGCGTCGATCCGGTCGGTGATGGTCGGCACCAGAACGTCCGCGCGGCCGAGCGCCGAACGTAGTTCACCAACGGTAAACGCGTGGTCGTCACCATTCAGTCCACCGTCGGCGCAGTCGAACAGCTCGCGCATCCGCGTCTCGATGTCCGAGGGCAGTTTGCGGGTGAGCACGACTTTGAGCTTGGGGCCGGCCATGCAGGGAGTTCTGGCGTGAGGAAATCGGGAACGGGCGCTTGTAGCAGCCGGGGGCGGCCGCACAACCGCGCCTGGCCCCGGGTCCTCGCGGCGCCGGGCCTGGCCCTGATCGCCCTGGCCGTGGCAGGCGGCGCGGCGGCGCGCGATCCCAACAAGCCGACGCCTTCGAGCTTTCCCGTGCCGCGCTGGGTGTCTTTGAAGTTCGGCCAGGTGAACGCCCGCTCGGGCCCCGGCGACGACTATCCGACGGTGTGGGTCTACAACTCCAAGGGCCTGCCGGTGCAGGTGGTCGAGGAGACCCGCGAGTGGCGCAAGGTCTGCGACCCCGACGGCCAGTCCGCCTGGATCCATCGCCGCACCACCGATGGCGCGCGCACGGTCTTCCGCGCCAAACCCCAGGGCCTGCCCCTGGTCAGCGATCCCCGTCCGGACGCGCGCGTCCGGGCCTATCTCTCCCCGCGCTCGATCGCCGGCCTCGAGAAATGCGAGGGCGGCTGGTGCCGGGTAAAGGCCGACGGGGTCCAGGGCTGGGCCCCCGAATCGGAACTTTGGGGTACGGGCGATTCGCCGCACTGCCGATAACGGGGTTCCCTGGCAGAAGACGGCTCCGACGCTCGAGGTTGAGGCGTGGCGGCGCCTCGTGTAACCCATCGCGCCTGTGACTGGGCGCGTTCCTCCGCCCGCCGGACGGAGTTTCCGCCAGACCATGGCCCTCGTCGAAAACACCTTGGATTACGAAGCCTTGTTGGCCTGCGCCCGGGGCGAGATGTTCGGACCCGGCAACGCCCAACTGCCGGCGCCCCCGATGCTGATGATGGACCGCGTCACCGCCATCACCCGCGACGGCGGCAAGTACGGCAAGGGCTATGTCGAGGCCGAACTCGACGTAAAGACCGACGCCTGGTTCTTCGCCTGCCACTTTCTGGGCGATCCGGTGATGCCGGGGTGCCTGGGCCTGGACGCCATGTGGCAGCTGGTCGGCTTCTTCCTCGGCTGGACCGGGGCTCCCGGAAAGGGCCGCGCGCTGGGCGTCGGAGAGGTGAAGTTCAGCGGCCAGGTCACCCCCAGAATCAAGCGCGTCGTCTACAAGATCGACCTGAAGCGGGTGATCCTGCGCAAGCTGGTGCTGGGCATCGCCGACGGGACGCTGGTGGCGGACGGCAACCCTATCTACACGGCGTCCGACTTGAAGGTCGGCCTCTACGATCCCAAAGATCTGGTCTGAGCAATAAGGAATCTCGATGCGGCGTGTGGTCGTCAGCGGAATCGGCGTGGTCTCCTCGATCGGCAATAACGCCAACGAGGTCACCGCCTCGCTTCGTGAGGCCCGTTCCGGCATCAGCTTCGCGCCCGAATACGCCGAGCTCGGTTTCCGCTGTCAGGTGCACGGCAAGCCGGAGATCGACTGGGAGTCGATGGTCGACCGCCGCGCGGCGCGGTTTCTGGCCCCCGGCACGGCCTACGGTCACATCGCCTTCGAACAGGCGCTGGCGGATTCCGGCCTCGAGAAGGAGGTCGTGTCCAACCCGCGCACCGGCCTGATCGTGGGCTCGGGCGGTCCCTCCACCCGCGCCATCGTGAACGCCGCCGAGACCACGCGCGAGAAGGGGCCCAAGCGCATCGGACCCTTCGCCGTGCCCAAGGCGATGAGTTCGGGTCCCTCGGCGGTGCTGGCCACCTGGTTCGAGATCAAGGGGATCAACTATTCGATCTCCTCGGCCTGCGCGACCTCGACCCACTGCATCGGCGCCGCGGCCGAACAGATTCAGCTCGGCAAACAGGACGTGATGTTCGCCGGCGGCGTGGAAGAACTCGACTGGACGCTGAGCGACATGTTCGACGCCATGGGCGCGATGTCGTCGGGCTTCAACGACCGGCCCGCGGTGGCCTCGCGCGCCTATGACAAGGATCGCGACGGCTTCGTCATCGCCGGCGGCGCGGGGATCGTGGTGCTGGAAGACTACGACCGCGCGAAGGCGCGCGGCGCCAAGATCTACGCCGAGATCACCGGCTATGCCGCCAACTCCGACGGCTACGACATGGTCGCGCCTTCGGGCGAGGGCGCTGCGCGCTGCATGCGGCTGGCGATGGAACAGGCGGGCAACCGCAAGATCGACTACCTGAATCCGCACGGCACCGGCACGCCCATCGGCGACGTGAAGGAGATGGAGGCGGTGCGCCACGTGTTCGGCAAGGACGCGCCGATGATCTCGTCGACCAAGTCGCTCACCGGCCACAGCCTGGGCGCCGCCGGCGCCCAGGAAGCCATCTATTGCATGCTGATGATGCAGGGCGGTTTCGCCGCCGAGAGCGCCCACATCGACCACCTCGACCCGGCCTTCGAAGACCTGCCGATCCTGCGCCGGCGCAAGGACGTGAGCCTCGACACCGTGATGTCGAACAGCTTCGGCTTCGGCGGCACCAACGGCTGCATGATCCTGAGCCGCGTCTGACGCCGTTCGTTTCCTGCTACGACCATGCCCGCGACCGGCGGGACCTGAAGAGAAGAGAGTCCACGGACCCACACGGACGCACACGGATAGTAGCTCTCTTGATCTGAACACCGGCGCGCAGCGCCTTCAAATCTGAGGACGCCTTCGGCGCGAGGCCGAACAGGCCAACTTGCGGTCCAGCTTTCTCTGTTTCCGTGTGTGTCCGTGTGGGTCCGTGGACTCCCTTTTTCATCGGTTTGCCGCGCCGCTGAACCCTGCTAACCCAGCCCCCGAACGCGGAGACCGATCATGGCCGACGAAGGCTGGACCATGCCCAAGGGCGAGCTGATGCGGGGCAAGAAGGGCCTCGTGATGGGCGTCGCCAACCAGAACTCCATCGCCTGGGGGATCGCGAGCCAGTTGGCCGCCCAGGGCGCGGAACTGGCCTTCACCTATCTGGGCGAGGGACTGGAGCGGCGGGTGCGGCCGCTGGCCGAGAGCATCGGCTGCGATTTCCTGATCCCGGCCGACGTCACCGACGACGCCTCGATGGATGCGGCCTTCGCCGAGATCGAAAAGCGCTTCGGCGCGATCGACTTCTTCGTTCACTCCGTCGCCTTCGCCGACAAGAACGAGCTGAAGGGGTCGTTCGTGGAGAACACGACGCGCGAAGGCTTCCTGCTGGCGATGAACATCTCCGCCTTCAGCTTCGTCGACTGCGCCAAGCGGGCGGCGAAACTGATGCCGAACGGCGGCTCGATGGTGACCATGACCTATCTCGGGTCGGAGCGGACCATTCCCAACTACAACACCATGGGCGTGGCCAAGGCGGCGCTGGAAGCCGCGACGCGCTACATCGCGCGCGACCTGGGGCCCAAGGGCATTCGGGTGAACGCCATCTCGGCCGGCGCCATGCGCACCCTGTCGCTAGCGGGCATCTCCGGCGGTCGCGGTATGATCTCGCAAGGCCGCTCTTTCTCGGCGATGAAGGAAGACACTTCGATGGAGGGCGTCGCGGGCTGCGCGCTGTGGCTTCTGTCCGACCTCGGACGATCGACCACCGGCGAAGTGGTGCACGTGGATGCGGGCTTCCACATGATGGGCATGTCCGACGACGAAGCGGGCGCTTAGCGTCGCGGCTCGCGGTCGCGAAGTTTCCGATAGCGAAGAAAGCGCGGCCGGATTTCGCTGGCGAAGAAGCGGCCCTTCGACGGCGCCGCGCGAAAGTCGCGATAGACCCGCTCCGGCACATCTTCATAGACATAGACCGAGCCGCTGACGAAGCCGACGGTCAGTTCATGCGCCGGCGCGTCATAGTCGATGGCGCGGATGGCCGTGGACGGCATGGTCAGCCCGCACGCGAGGCGGGCCTCCGCGCCCGCCGGAACGCCTGGACCAACTGTTCCGGCACGCTCCGGTACAGGTAAACCGCACCCCCTTCGAAGGCGACTGCGAGGGTTCGCGAGTTCACTTCGTACAGGACCCGGCGGACGGGGGGCGTGGGCATATCGAAAAAACGCGGAGTCGCGCGAAGGGTTCAGGCCAGGACTTCAGGACAGGAGGAACCGGCGAAAGCGCTGGGCGGCCTGCACGGCCAGTCCGGCGTCGTGGCGCATAGGCGCGCATGTGCGTGCGCACCGACGCCAGATGATCGCTGCGCGGAATGATCCCGAACAGGCGGGCGTGCGCACCCATTTGTGCGAGCGGCTGCGCGTGACGAGCCCCTTGAGCGGCAGGGTCATCAGATTCATCGGTCCACGGGAGGCCGGGGAGCGTGCCGTGGTCAAGCGCCTGCGTTTGTCAGGCGCTTTTGGCCTGGGCCGTCTCGGCGGGCCCCAGGGTCTTCAAGAGGAAGCCCTTGAACTTCTCGTGGGCCTGTTCAGTCAGCGCCTTGTCGTAGCGCATGATGCCGGCGCTCGCGTGCTCCTCGTCGAAGGCGTGGGTGCCCTGGACGCGCCAGATCTCCACCTCGGCGCCCGACTTGATCGCCGGCTGGTAGATGCGGTCGGCGTCGCCGGCGGCGGTGACGTGGTCCTGCAGCGCGATGATCCCCAGCGTCCTTGGCGAGCGCACCCAGGGCCGGGTGCGGCTGAGCGCGCCGAAGCCGCCATAGGGATAGCTCAGGAACAGGCCCTGGACTCCCGCCAGCGGCGCCGGGCTCGGATCCTCCAGATAGGCCTCGCCGTAGGCGGTCAGCGGCATGGTCATCAGGTCCATGATCGACCAGGAGCCATGGCTCCAACCCGCCAGCACGATCTTGGAGGAGTCGACGTCAGGCCGCCGGTCGATCCCCCAGCAGGAGGCCAGCACATCGCCGGCGCGTTCGGCGCCCTGGAACTGCAGGCCGGTGCAGACGAACATCAGGCCGAACGCCCGGGTCCACCCGCGCGGCGCGAAACTGTCAATGACGAACGCTCGATAGCCCTGCGACGCCGCCGCTTCGGCGTAGTGGCGGATGTGGTCGCGCAGGCCGCCGCAGCCGTGGAACAGGACGACCGCGGGTCGGGGGACCGAGTCCTTCGGACCGTAGACCTCCATCTTCGGCCCCAGCCGCGCCCAGCGCTTCTCCATCCGGTCCAAGCCGCCGCTCCTTCAGCCCTCAAGCTGTGCTGGAACAGACCGGTTCGGCGGATTCAAGGCAAGGGTCCCCTCCCAACTTCCGTCACCCTCGGGCTTGTCCCGAGGGCCCATCGTTCCGGAAGCGTCGGCGGGCTGTGCAAGGGCACGCGCTCAAATCAGCGCCCCATCGGAGTTTCGACACTAACCCTGGGCCCTCGGGACGAGCCCGAGGGTGACGACCGGCATTGTTAGTGCCGGAACACGCGCACGCCGGTGAAGGCCATGGCCAGGCCCGCCTTGTCGGCGGCGGCGATCACGTCCTCGTCGCGGATCGAGCCGCCCGGCTGGATGACCGCGGTGGCGCCGGCGGCGGCGGCTTCCAACAAACCGTCCGCGAACGGAAAGAAGGCGTCCGAGGCGCAGGCCGATCCCTTGGCCAACGAGTCCGGCAAGCCCAGCGCGGCGGCCGCTTCACTCGCCCGCAGCGCCGCGATGCGCGCGCTGTCGCGGCGATTCATCTGGCCGGCGCCGATGCCGGCGGTGCGGCCGTCCTTGGCGTAGACGATGGCGTTGGACTTCACGTGCTTGGCGACGGTGAAGGCGAACAGCATGTCGCGCACCTCCGCGTCGGACGGCTTGCGCTGGGTGACGATCTTCAGGTCCTTCGCCGTCACCCGCGCGACGTCGCGCGACTGCACCAAAAATCCCGAGGCCATCGAGCGGAAGGTTTCGCCCGCGCCGGTCGGATCGGGCAGGCCGCCGGCGACCAGCAGGCGCAGGTTCTTCTTCGCGGCGAAGATCTCTTGCGCGTCGTCGTCGACCTCCGGCGCGATGACCACCTCGGTGAAGATCTCGACGATCTTTTGCGCGGCGGCGCGGTCGAGCCGGCAGTTCACCGCGACGATGCCGCCGAACGCCGACACCGGATCGCATTCCAGCGCGCGGCGATAGGCTTCCTCCAACGTCACACCCACGGCCACGCCGCACGGATTGGCGTGCTTGATGATGGCGCAGGCGGCGGTTTCGGACGGATCGAACTCGGCCACCAGTTCATAGGCCGCGTCGGTGTCGGCGACGTTGTTGTAGCTGAGCTCCTTGCCCTGCAACTGGCGCGCGGTGGTGACGCCCGCGCGCGGCAAGCCCATGCGGTAGAAGGCGGCGCTCTGGTCAGGGTTTTCGCCATAGCGCATGGTCTGAACCAGGGTCCCGGTGATCGTCTTGCGCTGCGGATAGGCCTCGCCCACCTGACCCGCGAACCAGCCCGACACCGCCGCGTCGTAAGCCGCCGTACGCGCGAACGCAGCCGCCGCGAGACGCCGGCGCAGCTCCAGCGTCGTTCCGTCATCGATCTGCAACGCGGCCAGCACTTCGCCCAGGTCCGTGCGTTCGGTGCATACCGCGACGTAGCCGTGGTTCTTGGCCGCCGAGCGGATCATCGCCGGACCGCCGATGTCGATGTTCTCGACACAGGCCTCGAAGCTTCCGCCCGCCGCCGCGGTCTGTTCGAACGGATAGAGGTCGATCCACACCAGATCGATGCCCTCGATGCCGTGGTCGCTCATCGCCTGGGCGTGTTCGCGCGCGTCGCGCACGCCGAGCAGCGCACCGTGCACCTTGGGGTGAAGCGTCTTCACCCGCCCGTCCATCATCTCCGGGAAGCCGGTCAGCTCCGCCACGTCCATCACCGGTACGCCGGCGGCGGCGATCGCGGCGCGGGTGCCGCCGGTGGAGACGATCTCGACGCCCATGCTGTTCAGGGTCCGCGCGACCTCCTCCAACCCGGTCTTGTCGGAGAGCGAGATCAGCGCCCGCTTGGGCTTGATGTGGTTGGGCGGCGCGGGAAAGGCGGGGGCGGCGGGCATGGGGCGTGTCCGGGGAGGGGGAATGGAATCGGGGAGGGCTGCGCCCTACCACGCGACGGCGCGCGACAGAAGCGGGACAGGGCTCAAACGTGACGGGCTCAAACTGGCGGAGACTCGCCGCCGCCCGCGGGCATGACCTTCCAGCGCACCCGCGTCGGGGTGTCGTTGCGGGCCACGCCGCGGAGCGCGATCTGGGAGGCTCTGCGCAGCACGCCGTTCTCGAACCAGGCGCTGGGCTCGACCGCCACGTCGTTGGCGTCGCAGCGCAGCCACCATCCGCGACCTGAGGGCCCGCGCAGCAGCACGCTCCTGCGATCGCGCGCCATCGACACCTGAACGTCCGGGTGCAGATGAAACCGCACCGCAAACGGTGCGCCGTGGCCGCGCGGCGTACCCTGCGGGACAAGACGGTCTTCACCGCGCAATTCGTCGGCGCGGATGTCGACGTAGAGCGAGCGCTCGTGGACGAAGCCGAAGCGCCGCATCCAGCCGTCGTGCTTCAACTCCAGCAACACCGCCCCTTCGCCGTCCTGGCGGTTCGCCTCCACGTGCAGCGGGCCGCCCTCAAGGCGGGGACCCAGGATCGCCGCGAGCCGCCCCTCCAGCGGCTGCAGCACCGAGGCGTCGCCGACGCTGAGCGTCGAGCCCGCGGGGGTGAGGCGAAAGCCCTGACGGTCCGGTTCGCGCGCGCTCCATCCGCAGTTGGTGATCAAACGATCGCGGCCGCAGACGACTTCGAGCGCCAGCGGCTGAGCGCAGGCCGAGGCGCCGAACACGCCGCGCGTCGGCGCTCCCGCATCCACCATCACCTGCAGCATCTGGCCCTGGAGCCGGTGATAGCCGCCGTCGCTCAGCACCTCGGGGATGGCCGCGTCGGGATCCTCATGCGCGCCGGCGGCGGCGACGCGGGCCATGGTCGAGGCCTCGCCGCCCTGGAAACAGGCGAGACGCCCGTCGCCGAGGGTGAAGGCGCGCAACGCCAAGCTCAGCCGGTCGATGGCGCGGGTGAGGGCTTCGGGCGCCTCGCGGCCGCGCTGCAACAGCGCGTCGTCCAGGATCAGGCAGTCGAACAGCAGGTCCAGGCCGGCTTCGGGCGAACGGCTCGCATGCGTGCCGTCGGGACAGAGCGTGCGCGGCAGCGCACGCTGCAGGCGCGCGAGCCCCTGGGTCATCAACTGATCGCCCGCGCGGCCCGCGAGCGCGCAGCCCGCGATGGCGACCGCGGCGCCTGCCTCGGCCGATCCGCTCGCCGGTTCGGCCGCGATGCGCGAAAGGTGTCGCGCCTGGCGCGCGAGCAGATCCGCCAGCATCGGCGTCGCCGCTCCGCCGCCCGCCTGCGCCAGCCTGCGCACCGCACAAGCGAGATTGATGACGCGCCGCGCCAGCACCTCGCGGCCCCAGGCGAACGGCGACCAGTTCGTGTAAACGCGCCGCCAAGCCCCGACCAGGCGCAGCGCCTCCTTCACACCGAGATCGCCGGAGGCCATCAGATGCGGCAACCAGGCGAAGCGATGCAGCTCGACGGCGAAGGCGCGGCTGGGGGTGGCGCCCCAGGGATCGGCAGGCGCGACGGCGTCGAGCAACTCACCGGCGAAATAGAACCGTCCGGCGGCGGCGGCGCGGCCCAGGCCCGGGTCGGTGGGCCGGAAATCCCGAGGCGTGGCCGCGAAATCGCCGGCCTTCGGATAGGCGAGGGTCAGGGCGTAGCCCGGCGCGCCATAGGCCTCGGTGGCGATCTGACGGACCACCGCGCGGCCCACGGCTTCGGGCCACGGTGCGGCGGGCTTCCGGGGCGGAGTCGCAGCGGGGGGCGCAGCGGGCGCGGCCATGGACGGCGGGTCAGCCTCCGCGGATGGCTTTGATGTTGGCGGCGTAGGCAGAGGCGCCGCCCTTGAATGCGGCGGTGCCGGCGACGAGCGCGGTCGCGCCGGCGTCGACGCACTGACGCGCGGTCTCGGCGGTGACGCCGCCGTCGACCTGCAGGACGATGTCACGCCCGGTGGCGTCGATCAGCTTGCGCGCACGCTCGATCTTGGCGAGCTGCGATCCGATGAAGCTCTGGCCGCCGAAGCCCGGGTTGACCGACATGATCAACAGCAGATCGATCTCGTCCATCACCCATTCGATCGCCTGCAGCGGCGTGGCGGGATTGAGCACCACCCCCGGCCGGGCGCCGAGCTCGCGGATGCGGCGCAGGGTGCGATGCAGGTGCGGCCCGGATTCCGGATGCACGCTCATCAGGTCGGCCCCCGCCTCGCGGAAGCCGTCGAGCAGGCTGTCCACCGGCGAGACCATCAGGTGCACGTCGAACGGTAGTTTCGAGTGCGGACGGATCGCCTTCACCACGCCGGGCCCGATGGTCAGGGCGGGGACGAAGTGGTTGTCCATCACGTCGATGTGGACCCAGTCGGCGCCGGCGGCCTCCATGGCCCGCACCTCCTCGCCCAGGCGCGCGAAGTCGCTGGCGAGGATCGAGGGGCAGATCAGGGGACCGGAAGCCATGCTCCGGACTTACGTTGAGCCGTGCGAAATGCCTAGCCCCGGCGGCTGAACCGGGCGGCGAAAAACCCATCCAGTCCACCGATTTCGGGCCACTGGGAGGGCAGGATGCGGAGCCATCCTTCGGGCGTCGCCGCCGCTTCCGGGGCGCCGGCTTCGCCGGGCTCGGCGGGCAGGGTTTCGAACTCAGGATGGCGACGCAGGAAGGCGACGGCCTGGGCTTCGCCTTCTTCGCGTTCGAGCGAACAGACGCAGTAGACGAGGCGCCCGCCCGGCTTCACGCGCTTCGCCGATGCGTCGAGCAGGCGGTGCTGCACGTCGGCGAGCTTGGCGATGTCGGCGGGACGCGTCGACCACAGCGTTTCCGGATTGCGCCGAAAGGTGCCCGTCGACGTACACGGCGCATCGAGCAGGACCGCGTCGAACGTGCGCGCGTCGTTCCATGATTCAGCATCAGCGACGACGACGTCTGCGGCGAGACGGGTGCGCTGCAGGTTCTCGTGCAGACGTTTCAGGCGCTGCGCCGAGCGATCCACCGCGACGACGTTGGCGCCGGCGCTGGCCAGCTGCAGCGTCTTGCCGCCGGGCGCCGCGCAGAGGTCGCACGCGGTTTCGCTTTCGCCCACGTTCAGCAGGCGCGCGGGAATTGCGGCGGCGGCGTCCTGGACCCACCAGTCGCCCTCGGCAAACCCAGGCCATGCCGGGAGTTCCCCGTGACGACGCGTGCGCAGGCTTCCACCCGCAAGCCGCTCCGCGTCGAGCGATGCGACGAGTTCGTCGGACGCGTCGTCGCGCGGCGTAAGATCGGTCGGCGGTTCGTCGGTCGCGGCGTTCGCGATCGCGCGCGCCGTGTCGTCGCCGTAGAAGCCGCGCCAGCGCTGCCACAGCCAGTCCGGCAGGTTCGCCTCCGGCGGCGTCTGCGGTCGCTCGCGCGCGATGCCGCGCAGCACCGCATTGATCAGACCCTTGAACGGCCGCGTCGCCTCGTTGCGTTCCGCCATGGTCACCGTCGTCGCCACCGCCGCGAAGTCGGGCACGTCGAGGGCGAGCATCTGCGCCAGGCCCAGACGCAGCAGCTCGATCACCGCGTCCGGCGGCGGCTTGTGCAGGCGCGCGTCGAGCATGCGGTCGATGCGGCCGAGGTTGCGCAGCGCGGCCATCGCGACGGCGCGCGCGAAGGCGCGGTCCTGGGTGCTCAGCCGGGTAAAGCGCGGATCGTTCAGGGCCTCGTCGAGACCGCTGCGGCGCTCGAGCGCGGCGCTGATCAGGGCGAGGGCGGCGGTGCGGGCGAGGAGGCCGGAATCGGGGCTTTGTGGCGCGGTCTGGTCGTTCACCGGCGCTCTCTGCGCCGAACGCTCCGCGCGGACAAGCTTCGATCACCCGTCTGGCTTGGGGAACTCGGAGGTCCCATATGAATTAGGAGGCTCCCGGACTGAGAGGAACTGATGGCCAAGGCCCGCGACGGGCGTGACAGGATGCTGGTCGCCGCGGGCGCCGCGGTGGCGGGGCTCGTGGCGGGGGTCGCGGTCGCCTCGAGCAAGCGCGTCGCGGTCGAAGCCGCCGACGCCCTGGCGGGCGACTGGATGGACGGCCTGACCGCCGAGCACCTGGAAATCATTGAGGCCTTCGACCTGATCGAGGCGGCGAAGAGCGCAGCGCCCTCGCGGCGTCGCAAGCTTGCCCAGCGCCTGCGCGCGGCCATCGAGAAGCACGCCTTTCAGGAGGAGACCGTGGTCTATCCCGCGGCCCGCGCCGCCGGGGCCGAGGACGCGGTCAGTGGGTTGATCGTGCGCCAGGCCGAGATCAAGTTTCAGCTCTACACCCTGGACCGGACGCCGCCGGACGACCCGCTCTGGTGCAAGCGGGTCGAAACCCTGCGCCGCGCGTCTGAGCGCATCATCGCCGAGGAGGAGGACGTAATCTTTCCCCTGCTGCGCGACCACCTCGACAGCAAGGGCGCCGCGGAATTGACCGCCCTGGTCTATAGGACCGGGGCCAAGCTCGCCTGACACAAAGCTCGCCTGACAGGGACCATGACCGACACCACCGACATTCCCGGCGCCGCCCCCGGCAAGCCGCTCCCCGAAGCGGCCAAACGCGCCCTCACCGAAGCCGCCGACCGCCGCGCCCAGGCGAGCGAAACGCCCGCGCCGCCCGAGGAAGGCGGTCCTGCCGGCCCCGAGCCCACCCGCTACGGCGACTGGGAGCGCAAGGGTCTCGCCGTCGACTTCTAAGGGTACTGCGCGCCCTCCCAGGCGAGTCGGGATTCGCGGGCCGCGCGCACGTGCTTGAACCTAGGGTGGAGATGGGGCGAGGTTCGCGCGTCGGCCGGAGCGGTCGCTGCATAAAGGACGGATCGTGACGCGAGCCCTAGCCGCTGTCGTGGCCGTCAGCCTCCTCGCCTTGGGGAGCGTCGCCGTCTCGGGGGTTTCGGCGACTGCCGCTCCGGCCGCCCCCTCTTCCGGCGAGCAACGTACCGAAGCGCGCAGCGTCGAGACCGATGCGGTGAGCGTCGAGCGCTCGGAGACGCGCCTCGAACGCCGCCTGCAAGGGTCGCATCGCGACGAACAGGACGTCGACGGCGACATTCATCTGGATACGGACTTCCAGATCGGCGGCGGCGGAGTCGGCGCCGATCCGGCGTTCAGCCCAAGGGTCGGCGGCGGCGGTTTCGCGCAGGCGAGCGCGTCGGCTTCAGCTTTCGCTTCCGCACACGTCCGCGCAGGCGGCCGTTCACACGCCGGCGGTCACCGGCGCTGACGCCTCGCCCATCTCGCGCACAATTTCGAGCGCCGCCGCGCGCGGATCGCTCGCGCCGGTAATCGGGCGTCCCACCACCAGATGCGTCGCGCCGGCCTGCAAGGCGGAGCCAGGCGTCGCGGCGCGCGCCTGGTCGTCGAGTGCGGCGCCGGCGGGACGGATGCCCGGCGTCACCACCAGGAAATCCTCGCGTCCTTCAGCACGCGCGATTGAACGCGCGCGCGACGCTTCGTTCGGCGACGAGATCACGCCGTCGCAGCCGCACGCGATCGCCTGGCGCACCCGACGCGCGACGAGGTCCGCGGCTGTGTCGACATAGCCGATGTCGGCAAGGTCGTGATCGCTGAGGCTTGTGAGCACGGTTACCGCGAGAATCTTCAGCTCGGCAGAACCGCGACCGCGCACGGCGGCGCGCATGACCTGGGGTTCTCCGTGTACGGTCAGAAAATCGCCGCCCGCGCCGGCCAGGGCCGCCGCCGCCTTTTCCACGGTCGCGCCGATGTCGTGGAGCTTCCAGTCGAGGAACACCTGTTTGCCGCCGGCCTTCAGGTCGCGCGCCAAGGTCATGCCGTTGGTGGCCAGGAGCTGCAGGCCGACCTTGTAGAAGCTGACCGCGTCGCCCAGCCGCTCGGTCACGGCCCGGGCCTCGTCCACGGTCGGAAGGTCCAAAGCGACGATCAGGCGGGGATCGGAACTCATCTCAGTCTCCAGGTTGCGGCGCGCGGCCGCGAGGCTACCCTGCGGCGCGCCGGTGAAATTATCGATTCGAAGGCTGAGCGGGCCGAATGAACCTCCTGGAGCTTGGCGTCAACTTCTTCGTGGCGCTGTTCGCCCTGATCGATCCGATCGGCAATGTGCCGATCTTCGCCGCCGCGACCGTGGGCGCGACGGCGGCGCAGCGCCGCCTGGTCGCCGTCTACATCACCTTGTTCGCGGTCGGCTTCCTGCTGGTGTTCTATTTCACTGGCGTTTCGGTGCTGCAGTTCTTCGGCATCTCGCTGTCGGCGTTTCGCATCGCCGGCGGAATCCTGCTGTTTCTGCTCGGCCTCGACATGAGCCGCAGCGATTTTTTGAACTCCTTCGGCGACGCCGACGCCACCACCGGCGAGATCAAGGACGTGCGCGCCTACGCCCGCAAACGGTTCGAGCGCCTGGTGGTGCCCTTCGCCATGCCGCTCTTGATCGGCCCGGGCGCCATCTCCACCGTCATCATCCAGGCCAGCGAGGCGTCGAAGCTCGGACCGACCGGCTGGGCCATAGGCGCGGGCGCGATCCTCGCGGTCGGGATCGCGACGCTCTTGTCCTTCATGCTGACCGGGGCGATCACCAAGCTGCTCGGCCGCATCGGCATGGCCATCGTGGTGCGGGTGCTGGGCCTGATCCTCTGCGCCATGGCGGTGCAGTTCGTCCTCGTCGGCATCAGCGACGCCACCCACAACGTGATCCAGCACTCGGTCGCCAAGCCCTACGCCAAGCCCGCGACGCCGCTTCGATAGGACCGAGCCGCCGATCGTCGGATTATATGAAGGAAGCCTTTACAGGTCAGCTTCGCAGCCCTATCTCTCGGCCATGCCCACCGATCCAAAGACCCTCGCGCTGGCGCAGGCCGTGCGCGGCTTTGCCCGCCAACTGAAGCGCGTGCTTCGCGAGCAGGCCGACGCCGGCGACCTGACCCCCTCGCAGACCGCGGTGCTGTTGCGCCTGGAGACCGACGGCCCCTCGACGACCTCCGGCCTTGCGCGAGCCGAGGGCATGCGGCCCCAATCCATGGGCGCGGTGATCGCGGCGCTGGAACAGGCGGGCCTTGTCGCCGGCGCCCCCGACCCGGAAGACGGCCGCCAGACGCTGCTGTCGTTGACCGAGTCCTGCCGCCAATGGTTCGAGCAAGGTCGCGCGGCGCGACAGGACTGGCTCACCCGCACGCTCGAGGCGCGGCTGACACGCCAGGAACAGGATCAACTGGCGGCGGCCCTGCCGCTGCTGCAACGCCTCGTCAGCGAGTAGGACCCCATGGCGCTCAACTACCTTCCCCTCGTCGCGTACTTTTTCGGCGGCGCCTTCCTGATGAACACCCTCCCGCACCTGGTCAGCGGCGTGATGGGCCGGCGCTTTCCCAGCCCCTTCGCCAAACCGCCGGGCAAGGGCCAGTCCTCCGCCCTGACCAATTTCTTCTGGGGCTTCGCCAACCTGATCGTCGGCTATTTGCTGGTCGCCCACGTCGGTGATTTCGATGTCAGGAATTGGGAGCACGTCGGCGCGCTCGGCCTCGGCATGTTCCTGATCGGCCTTCTCACGGCATCGCATTTTTCCAGCCTCAATGGCGGCCGGGGTCCGGACCTGGCGTGAGCGCGCCTCGCAAGGGGACGTTCCGTTCGCTGAAGCGTCACAACTACCGCCTCTGGGCGGGCGGGGCGCTCGTCTCTAACGTCGGGACCTCGGTGCAGCGCGTGGCCCAGGACTGGCTGGTGCTGACCGTGTTGACGCACAAGAGCGCGTCGGCCGTCGGCATCGTCATGGCGCTGCAGTTCGGGCCGCAGCTGTTGCTGTTGCCGTGGACCGGCTCGACCGCCGACCACGCCGACCAGCGCAAGATGCTGATGCTCACGCAAGGGACGATGGGCGCCCTAGCGCTGCTGCTCGGCCTGCTGACGGTCAGCGGCGTCGTGCAGCTGTGGCATGTCTACGTTTTCGCCTTCCTGTTCGGCTGCGCGGCCGCGTTCGATGCGCCGGTGCGGCAGATCTTCGTCTCGCAGCTCGTGGGCGAGGAGGACCTGCACAACGCGGTCACCTTGAACACCATGTCGTTCAATATCGGCAGCCTGGTCGGGCCGGCGGTGTCGGGCCTGTTGATCGCGGCGGTCGGCGCCGGTTGGTCGTTCCTGCTGAACGGCCTGTCGTTCCTCGCGGTGCTGGCCTCGCTGTTCTTTCTGCGCAAGCACGAACTTTATCCGTGGACGCGTGGACGGCGCACGCCGGGCGCCTTCTTGCAGGGCCTGCGCTATGTGCAGAAGCGCGGCGACCTGATCGCCATCCTTGTCATGCTGTTATTGACCGGCACCTTTGCGCTGAACTATCCGATCTTCATCTCGACCATGGCGGTGCGCGCGTTCCACGCCGACGCGCGCGGCTTCGCGATCCTGTCGTCGATCCTGGCGGCCGGGACGCTGATCGGGGTCCTGTTGAGCGCGCGGGCCGATCGACCCTCCTTGCGCACCCTGTTGTGGAGTTCAGCCCTGCTCGGCGTCGGCTTCATCGCCGCGGCCCTGGCGCCCGGCTACTGGAGTTTCGCAGGCGCGCTGATCGTCATCGGGCTGTCCTGCATGGCCTTCCTCAACGCCACCAACGCCTTGATGCAGATCTCGACCGAACCCGCGATGCGCGGACGCGTGATGGCTTTGCGCATCGCCGTCGCGCTCGGCGCCACGCCGATCGGCGCGCCGATCGTCGGCCGCATCGCCGACAGCTTCGGACCGCGCTGGGCGCTGGTTGTGGGCGCGGCCGCGGGCCTGCTCACCGCGATCGTGGCGCTCTATGCGGTCAGACGCTCGGCGGCGTCCAAGGCGGCGTCAGAGCCGGCCTAGGCGTCCAGCGTGGCGAGCCGCGAGCTGCAGGGTCCAGTCGTCGGGCACGACCTTCAAGAGCGCCGCGATCGCCTTGTTCGGCGCGCCGGGCACGCTGACCGCGCGGTTGGCTTCGGCCGCTTCGTAGCCGGTCTCCGCCACTTCGTCCGCACCCATCCAGATCCAGTCGGGAAACGCCTGGCTGATGCGTTCGCGGCTGCCGTTCACGTCGTGGAATTCGGAATAGGTGTAGCCGGGACAGAGCGCCGAGACGTGCACGCCCTTTTCGCGCAGCTCCAGATGCAGGCCCTGGGAGAACTTGATCAGATAGCTTTTCACCGGTCCGTACAGCGTGTCGCCCGCCGTCGACGGCAATAGTCCGGCCACGGAGCAAACATTGACGATGCGGCCGAAGCGGCGATCGAGCATCGACGGCAGCGCGCGATGCGACAGCTCCGTCGGCGCGATCAGCATCACCTGCAGAAAGTCGCGATGATCGCGCCACAGGTTCGGTCCGAACCCGGACGGGAGGCTGTAGCCCGCGTTGTTGACCAGCGCATCGACCACCCGGCCGTGGCCCTCGACGTCGGCCAGCAGTTTTTCGGGGGCCGCCGGATCGGCAAGGTCGGCGGGCAGCGCCAGGGTCTCGACCCCGTAGCGCAGCCGGATCTCATCGGCCAAAGCCGCCAGCCGGTCGGCCCGACGCGCCGTCAGCGCGACGTCCCAGCCGTGCGAAGCATAGACGCGGGCCAGGGCCGCGCCGATGCCGGCCGAGGCTCCGGTGATCAGGCAGAGGCGTCGGTCAGCCACGCAAAGTCTCCAGCATCAGGCGGCCGCCGCCTCTTCGACTTCGCTCAGGAGGTCCGCGACGGTGATCTTGGACAGCCGCTCGGCGGCGGCGATCTCGGCGGCCTTTAAGGCGGTGGAGACGGCGCGGGGGATGCTCCGGCTCACCGGACACCCCTCCGCCCCCGGCGGCGGGCAGCCCAGGTGGGCGCAGCCGTTCACGGCTTTCAGCACCCGATCCAGGCTGATGGCGGCCGGCGGCTTGGCCAGCCAGGCCCCGCCGCCCGCGCCGGCGCGGGTTTCGATCAGCCCGGCCTTGGCCAGCATGGCGGTGACCCGGCGCACCACCACCGGATTGGTCGGCACCGACGCCGCGAGCGCCGCCGACGACACCGCCCCCTCGGGCGAGGTCGCGCCCTTGTGGGCCAGGTAGACCAGGGCGTGGACCGCGACGGGGAATCTTTGGCTGTCTGACATCTGGCTCGCCGATCGGGGCTGTAAGGTAGGGCGCTGCGGCTCCGGATCAAAGCCCCGACGCTTCTGTGAAGCTTGCACCAAGCTGACGCCGGGTGATGCGCGATTGAACCGCGGCTGGAAAGGGCGTATGGCCGCGGCCGTTTATCGAGGCGTCGCGCTGTTCGCGCCGCCGGAGGATTTGAATGGCTGGGTCGACCCCCGGCGCCGAGGCCGCCTCCCCGAGCCTCGCGCCATCGTCGGAGCCCGTCGCGCCACCGTCGCCCTTTCTCCCCGCCGCTCCGGCCGCCCACGGTCCCGGGGCCAAGAAAGCGCGCACGCTCGCGCTCTCGGTGGGGGCGCTTGGCGTGGTGTTCGGCGATATCGGCACGAGCCCGCTCTACGCCTTCCACGACGCGCTCGCCCAGGCCGCGGCCGGCGGCGGCGTGTCGCGCTACGACGTGCTGGGCGTGCTGTCGCTGATGGTGTGGGCGCTGATCCTGGTCGTGACCGTCAAGTACGTGCTGTTCCTGATGCGTGCGGACAACAACGGCGAGGGCGGCGTGCTGTCGCTGATGGCGCTGACGCAGCACGCGCTGGGCCGTCGAACGCTGCTGATCTTCATCTTCGGCGTGCTCGGCGCCGCGCTATTCTACGGCGACTCGATCATCACGCCGGCGATCACCGTGCTGTCGGCGGTCGAAGGCCTGAAGACCATTCATGCGGTGCATCATCTGGTGAACACGCGCGTAACCATGCTCGCGACGATGGTGATCCTTTTCGGCCTCTTCATGGTCCAGTCGCGCGGCACTCAGCGCGTGGCGAACGCCTTCGGGCCGATCATGTGTTTGTGGTTCATCGTGATCGGGGGGCTCGGCGTGTGGCACATGGCGCTGCACCCCGGCGTGTTCGCCGCGCTGAACCCCTGGTTCGGCGTCAAGTTCCTGGGTGACCACGGTTTCATCGCGTTCCTGGTGCTCGGTGCAGTGTTCCTGACCGTGACCGGCGCCGAGGCGCTCTACGCCGACATGGGTCACTTCGGCCGCTGGCCGATTCAGTTCGCCTGGTTGTTCTTCGCCCTGCCGGCGCTGATGCTGAACTACTTCGGCCAGGGCGCGATGGCCATCGACGCGGTCGACTCCGCGCGCCTGCACCATCACGCCATTGAGGACGTGAACTGGTTCTTCACCATGGCGCCCGATGCGTTGCGTCCGTACTTCCTGGTGTTCGCGCTCGTCGCCTCGGTGATCGCGAGCCAGGCGGTGATCACCGGCGCCTATTCGCTGACGCAGCAGGCGGTGCAGCTCGGCCTTCTGCCGCGCATCGACATCAAGCGCACCAGCGAGACGCTCGCCGGCCAGATCTTCGTGCCGCAGATCAACACCATGCTGATGCTCGGCGTGCTGGCGGTGGTGGTGCTGTTCCGCACCTCCGACGCCTTGTCCAACGCCTACGGCCTGGCGGTGACCGGGACCATGGTGGTGACCACCTCGCTTTCGTTCATCGTCGTGCGGCGTCTGTGGAAGTGGTCGCTCCTCGCCGCAGCGGCCTTCATCCTGCCGTTCATCACGCTGGACATGGTCTTCCTGACTTCGAACGCACTGAAGATCGCCCACGGCGGCTGGCTGCCGCTGGGCGTCGCGATCGTGCTGTTCCTGGTCATGTGGACCTGGACGCGCGGCGCGCGGATCCTGACCGACAAGACGCGCCGAGACTCGATCCCGATCAACGACCTGACGGAGATGCTGAAAGCCCGGCCGCCGAACCGCGCGCCCGGAACGGCGATCTTCCTGACCTCGGACCCCGACGTTGCGCCGGTCGCACTGATGCACAACCTCAAGCACAACAAGGTGCTGCACGAGAAGAACGTCCTCCTGACCGTGAAGACACTGGATCGGCCGCGGGTGGCGGAAAACGAGCGGGTGACCATGGACACGATCAACGCGGACTTCCGCAAGATCACCATCGCCTACGGCTTCATGGAGACGCCCAACGTGCCCAAGGCGCTCGGCGTCTGTCGCAAGCAGGGACTGAAGTTTGACATCATGTCGACCTC